>NZ_JAFKRH010000032.1 GCF_019038465.1 Synechococcus sp. CCY 0621
TTCCCCACGGCCTATCTGGCCCTGGGCGGCTGGCTCACCGGCACCACCTTCGCCACCTCCTGGTACACCCACGGCATTGCCAGCAGCTACCTCGAGGGTTGCAACTTCCTCACCGCTGCCGTCAGCACCCCCGCTGATGCCATGGGCCACAGCCTGCTGCTGCTCTGGGGCCCGGAAGCCCAGGGTGACTTCGTCCGCTGGATCCAGCTCGGCGGCCTCTGGCCCTTCGTGGCCCTGCACGGCGCCTTCGCCCTGATCGGCTTCATGCTGCGCCAGTTCGAGATCGCCCGTCTGGTCGGCATCCGCCCCTACAACGCCATCGCCTTCTCCGGCCCGATCGCGGTGTTCGTCAGTGTCTTCCTGATGTA
>NZ_JAFKRH010000033.1 GCF_019038465.1 Synechococcus sp. CCY 0621
CCGCTGGGTCAGAGCAGCTGGTTCTTCGCGCCCTCCTTCGGTGTGGCAGCGATCTTCCGCTTCCTGCTGTTCCTGCAGGGCTTCCACAACTGGACCCTGAACCCGTTCCACATGATGGGCGTGGCCGGCATCCTCGGCGGTGCCCTGCTCTGCGCCATCCATGGCGCGACGGTGGAGAACACCCTGTTCGAGGACAGCGACCAGGCCAACACCTTCAAGGCGTTCGAGCCCACCCAGGAAGAGGAGACCTATTCGATGGTCACCGCCAACCGCTTCTGGAGCCAGATCTTCGGGATCGCCTTCTCCAACAAGCGCTGGCTGCACTTCTTCATGCTGTTCGTGCCGGTGATGGGTCTGTGGACCAGCAGCATCGGCATCATCGGCCTGGCCCTCAACCTGCGGGCCTATGACTTCGTGAGCCAGGAGATCCGCGCCGC
>NZ_JAFKRH010000034.1 GCF_019038465.1 Synechococcus sp. CCY 0621
CGTGATGGCCAGCAGCTCTATCCGATCGAGGCCGTGGCCGCCGACGGGGAGCAGAAGCGCAGCATCACCATGGAATTCCGCCGCTCCACGCCGGAAGACAACAGCAACCCCGCCAGCCAGGCCGTGGCCGAGTGGTTCTGATGGACACCCCCGCCAGCTCCAACCGCAACCTGCTCAAGCTGGTCGTGGCCCTCACCCCCATGGCCGGCACCATCCTCTTCCCGCTGGTGGTGCCGATCCTGATGCTGCGGGTCAGCATCGCTTCGGGGGTGATCGCCGCCGTGGTGATCGGCACCCTCTGGTTCGTCGCCATGCTCAGCACCTCGGAGATGCCCGGTCACCACTGAGTCGCCACGGGGGCTCCCCGGAAACGTCCGCCGCCGGGAAGGCTGAAGCAGCGCACCCTGCCGCGCCTGCCAGCCCATGGTCCCTGCTGTCTTCCTCTGTCCGCTCCGGCGCGCCACCGGGGCCCTCGCCGGCTTGGCCGCACCCCTGCTGCTGGCGGGCTGCGGCCCCGCGCCGGCGGCCCTGAGCGGGGGATCGGCCCAGGCCCTGCCCCTGCCAGCGGGCATCCGGGTAGCCTTCAACCACCGCGGCGACAGCCGCTACCGCAGCCCGATCAGCGGCCAGTGGCGCCAGGGGGATGACCTTGAGGCCCTGCTGCTCGAAAGCATCCGCGAGGCCCGCCAGGAGATCCTGGTGGCGGTGCAGGAACTCTCGCTGCCCACGCTGGCGGAGGCCCTGGCGGAACGGCACCGCCGCGGCGTGCGGGTGCGGGTGGTGCTCGAGAACCTCTACAGCACCCCCTGGAGCCAGCAGCATCCGGTGGATCTGCCGCCCCACCAGCGCCAGCGCCAGCAGCAGCTGGCGGCCCTCGGCCAGGGGGACGCCGTCGCCGTGCTGCAGCGTGCCGGCGTGCCGCTGCTTGATGACACGGCCGACGGCAGCCGCGGCAGCGGCCTCATGCACCACAAGTTCCTGGTGGTCGACGGCCGGGTGGTCGTGACCGGCTCAGCCAACTTCAGCCCCTCCTGCGTCCATGGCGATGCGGGCGCGCCCAGCACCCGCGGCAACGCCAACCACCTGCTGCGCTTCGACAGTCCCGCCCTGGCCGGGGTGTTCGCCGCCGAATTCGCCCGGCTCTGGGGCGATGGCCCCGGCGGCCAACCCGACAGCCGCTTCGGCATCGCCAAGGAGGGCGGCGGCCCCCAGGTGGTCGACGTGGCCGGCACACCGGTGGAGGTGCTCTTCTCCCCCCACCGCCGCCGTGATCCCAACCACGGCCTGGCCTGGCTGGAAACCAAGCTGGCCACCACCCGCCGGCGCCTCGATCTGGCCCTGTTCGTCTTCTCGGGCCAGAACCTGGCCGACCGGTTGCAGGAGCTGCATGGCCGGGGCGTGAAGCTGCGTCTGCTGGCGGATCCGGGCTTCGCCAACCGGGCCTTCAGCGAAACCCTCGACCTGCTCGGCGTGGCCCTGCCCGACCAGGACTGCAAGATCGAGGCGGACAACCGGGCCTGGAGCGCGCCGCTGGAAGGGGTGGGCACGCCCCAGCTGGCCCGCGGCGACAAACTGCACCACAAGTTCGCCGTGCTCGATGGCCGGGAGGTGATCACCGGCAGCTTCAACTGGAGCCCCTCAGCCGCGTTCCAGAACGATGAAACCCTGCTGCTGATCCGCTCCCCCGTGCTGGCGCGCCACTTCGAAGCGGAAGTCGACCGCCTCTGGCGTGGGGCCGAACTGGGCGTCAGCGGCCGGCTGGCGCGCCGCATGGAGCAGCGGCGGCGCACCTGTGGCAGCGGAACACAGCGGGCTGCCGCGGCCGCGCCCACGGCGGCGACTACGATTCGGTAACGCTCATTACACGATCCATGGACCCGGTGTCCACTCCCGCCGCCCCCACCAGCTCCCGCCAGGTCACCCCACGCCTGGATGCCATCAACCTGATGCTGCGGGACCTGCACACCCGCCACGACGAAATCCGCCACCGTGCCGCCTTCCGGGGCTGCACCAGCGAGCTGCTGACCGTTCAGCAGGAACTGGTCGACTACCTGCTCAGGATGAAGAACTCGCTCCAGGGGGCGGACACCGCCAACCCCGAGGAAGGCCTCAACTACAACTCCTTCACCTGAACAGCCCGTCCGGGCCCGCCGCCAGCCGGGTGGTGGTGGTGGGGGCCGGTCCGGCCGGCGCCAGCCTGGCCCTGCTCCTGGCCCGCCGCGGCCTCCCGGTCGACCTGATCGACGCCACCGGCCGTGGCGGCCGGCCCTTCCGCGGCGAGGGGCTGATGCCCAGCGGCCTGGCGGCCCTGGCCGCCATGGGCCTGCAGCCCCTGCCGCCGGCGGTGGCCCAGCGGCCCCTGGCGGCCTGGAGCTTCTTCCTCGATGGCGAGCTCCTGTTCGAGGCGCCCGAGCCCATGGGCAGCCCCCTCCCCTGCACCCTGATCGACCAGGACACGCTGCTGCAGGAGTTGCTGGCCCAGGCGAGCCGGCTGGAAGGCTTCCGGTTCCACGCCGGCCAGGCCGCCACCGACCTGCTGGAGCAGGACGGCCGCATCGCCGGGGTGCGCCTGGCGGACGGCAGCGCCCTGGAGGCCGACCTGGTGGTGGCCTGCGATGGCCGGGAGTCGATGCTGCGCCGCAAGGCGGGGCTGGAGCTGGAGAGCGCCCCCAGCCCCCTCGACGTGCTTTGGTTCCGGCTGGAGGCCCCCGGATCCGAGGCGCTGGTGCATTGGCTGGCCGGCCGCTTCGTGACCGTGGTGGGCGCCGCCGGCAGCTATGCCCTGTTCCCCTCCGCCCGTGGCGGCGTGCAGCTCGGCTGGGCGATCGAGCCGGGTGGCGCCGCCCCGGCTCCGACCCCGGCCAGCCCCGGGGAGTGGCTGGCGCTCTGGGCCCGGGACGCCCCCGAGCCCCTGGCCCGGTTGCTGCGGAGCTTGGTGGCGGCGGCCGTGCAGGGGCCGGTGCGGCTGCCGGTGCGGGTGGGGCTGTGCCCGTGCTGGCAGCGGCCGGGCCTGCTGCTGCTCGGCGATGCCGCCCACCCGATGAGCCCGCTGCGGGCCCAGGGGATCAACATGGCCCTGCGCGATGCCCTGGTGGCCGCCAGGCACCTGGAACCCGCCCTGCTGGAGGCTGAACCGGCCGCCATCGACGCAGCCACAGCGGCGATCGCCGCCCGCCGGCTGCCGGAGATCCGGCGCATCCAGCAGCTGCAGCAGGAGGAAGCCCGCCGGGCCGATCTGCTGCGGCGGCGGCACCGGCTGCGGAGTCTGCTGGCCCGCACCGCCCGCTGGAGCGGCCCCCTGCTGGAGCGGCGCTGGCGGGCCACGCAGTGGGAACTGCGCAACGGCGTTGAGGCGATCGCCACGGACCTCTGAGCGGCGGCCATGATTGGGGGACCTCCCCGCCAGCCATGGACCGGACCGTTTCCGTCACCCACCCCGGCCCACGCCGCCTGCGGCCGTCCCTGCCGCACCTGGCCCTGCTGGCCCTGCTGGCGAGCCTGCCGTTGCTGGGGGCCTCACCCCTGTGGGCCGCCCCGGAGCCGCCCCCGTTTCCGCCCTCCGCCGAATTCCGCTCCCTGCAACTGATCGCCCTGGCCTGCAGCCGCGAGAACACGGCCGAACCCTGCGACAAAGCCCGCAGCCTGGCCGACCCCCTGCTCGACCACCCGCGCCTGCCGGCCAGCTGCAAGGACACGCTCTGGACGATCCGTCAACGGTCGGTGGTGGCCGCCAGCAACAGCTTCGAGCGGCGTGAACAGATTGACAGGGCCGCCCGCAGCCTCACGGCCGTCTGCCGCCTGCAGTTGCCGACCGCCAAGCCGGCGGCCAATGCCGCCCCAAGGCCCCAGGGGGGCCTGAACCTGATCAATCCCAATCAAAACTGAAGCGTTGGCCCGGCAGCAGCCGCTGCAGCTCCTGGGTCAGCTCCGCCATCATCAGGCGGCTCATCTGGGGATGGCCGCGCAGGTCCTTCACCAGATCCGAAACATCGGCGCTGGTGAGACCGTGGTTGCTGATCTTCGCCTCGACACGATCGCGGAACTGCTCAAGCAACAGGATCTGGTCGGGGGAGAGGGGTCCGTCTTCCGAAGGGTGCTGGATGTCCATGGAGGGCGGCAGGTCAGGGCTGGGACTGGGTGGGCTTGGGGCTACCGGTCGCAGGGGCCTCGATCAACGCCAGCAGCTGGGTCGCGGTGTCGCGCATGAAGGCCAGGCTCATCGGCGTCACGACGGCGGCCTTGTCGGCCAGCTGACAGAGCGCATTGCGCTCGCCCTTCGCCTCACAGCTGCTCGAGAGCCCCAGCAGGGCATTGGTCAGCTTGCCCCGCAGGCAGGTTTCGGCCCCAGCCCCCGCCAGCACGGCCTCGGCGGCGGTGTGGGTGCGGTCCACGGCTTCGGCATAGGGAAGGGCCTTCGCGGCGCCCATCACCGCCGCCCGCGCCGAGGACAGGCTCAGCACCACAGTTCCGGCCGCAGCGACGGCGGCGGTGGCACCGAGGGCAGCGGCCGTGCGCAGGGCGGAGGGGAGCAACCGTGGCGCCATGGGGTCAAAGCAGTTCAACCCACGCTAGCCAGCCCTGTCGACGCCACCAGCAGCAGGAGCGGAACAATCGCCGGAGGTAACTTGGGTCGTCCCCGACCCCCCAGGACGCCAGCCATGGCGAAGACGACCGAGCTGCGTCAGGTGGCGCTGGAGCGACCCTTCGACGACCAGAAGCCCGGCACCTCCGGCCTGCGCAAGAGCACCCGCCAGTTCCAGACCCCCCACTACCTGGAGAGCTTCATCGAGGCCTCCCTGCGGGTGGTGCCCGGGATTGAGGGGGGCACCCTGGTGGTCGGCGGCGACGGCCGCTTCGGCAACATCCCGGCCATCAGCGTCATCGCCCGCATGGCGGCGGCCCATGGGGTCAGCCGTCTGATCACCACCACCGGCGGCATCCTCTCCACCCCGGCCGCCTCCCATCTGATCCGCCGTCGCGGCGCCGTGGCGGGGATCATCCTTTCGGCCAGCCACAACCCCGGCGGTCTGGACGGCGACTTCGGCGTCAAGATCAACGGCGCCAACGGCGGACCGGCACCGGAGTCGGTCACCGATGCCATCCATGGGGCCACCCTCAGCCTGGAGGGCTACCGCATCCTTGACGCCGAACCCCTGAACCTGGACGCCCCCGGGACGACGACCATCGGCGCCATGGCCGTGGAGGTGATCGACGGGGTCGACGACTACGTGGCGTTGATGCAGAAGCTGTTCGACTTCGACCGCATCGCCGCCCTGCTGCGGGGCGACTTCCGCGTGGCCTTCGATGCCATGCATGCCGTCACCGGCCCCTACGCCTCCCGCCTGTTCGAGGGGCTGCTGGGGGCCCCGGCCGGCACGGTGCGCAACGGCCAGCCCCTGGCCGACTTCGGCGGCGGTCACCCCGACCCCAACCTCACCTACGCCCACGAGCTGGCCGACCTGCTGCTGAGCGGCGGCGCCTACGACTTCGGCGCCGCCTGCGACGGCGACGGCGACCGCAACATGATCCTGGGCCGGAACTGCTTCGTGAACCCCAGCGACAGCCTGGCCGTGCTCACCGCCAACGCCACCCTGGCCCCCGGCTATGCCGATGGCCTGGCCGGCGTGGCCCGCTCGATGCCCACCAGCGCCGCCGCCGACGTGGTGGCCGCCGAGCTGGGCATCCCCTGCTTCGAGACCCCCACGGGCTGGAAGTTCTTCGGCAACCTGCTCGATGCCGGTCGGATCACCCTCTGCGGCGAGGAGAGCTTCGGCACCGGCAGCAACCACATCCGCGAGAAGGATGGCCTCTGGGCCGTGCTGTTCTGGCTGCAGATCCTGGCGGTGCGCGGCTGTTCGGTGGCGGAGGTGATGGCGGGTCACTGGAGCCGCTTCGGCCGCCACTACTACTCACGCCACGACTACGAAGCGGTGGCCAGTGAGGCCGCCCATGGCCTCTACGACCGCATCTCCGGCATGCTCACCGCCCTGCCCGGCCAGGCCTTCGCCGGCCGCACGATCCGCGCCGCCGACGATTTCGGCTACACCGACCCGGTGGATGGCTCGATCAGCAAGGGCCAGGGCCTGCGGGTGCTTCTCGACGACGGCAGCCGCGTGGTGCTGAGGCTTTCGGGCACTGGCACCAAGGGGGCCACGCTGCGGGTGTATCTGGAGAGCTACGTGCCCCCCAGCGGCGACCTCGACCTGGACCCCCAGCTGGCCCTGGGGGACCTGATCGTCGCCATCGACGCCCTTGCCGAGATCCGGGTGCGCACCGGCATGGAGCGGCCCACCGTGATCACCTGAGCGGCCAGGCTCCATGAGGCCCCCCGGCGCCACCCTTCCCTGGCTGATGGCGGCCTGGGTCTGCAGTGCCAACGGGCCCCTGCTCGCCCAGGACCTGCTGCCGGCGCCGGCGCCCCAGGCGGCCGTCGAGGCGCTCGAGGCCACCCGTTTCGCGCCCACCACCACCGTCAACCTGCAGATCAACGGCGTCCTGGGGGCCCTCCAGTACGACGGCAGTGCGGTGGACCGTGCCCGCAACACCGCGGTGGGGGCGCCGCTGCTGAACGGCGTCAGCCTCAACCACGAGCTGCGCCTGACGATCGACACCAGCTTCACGGGCCAGGACCTGTTCCGAATCCGCCTGCGCAGCGGCGACTTCGCCCCCTCCGGCTTCTTCTCCAACCCGCCCACCCCCCTGACGCGCCTGGATGTGGCCTTCCAGGAACCGGCCTGCGCCGCGGGGGAGCAGGGGTGCTCCGGCCGGCTGGTGAGCATCAACAGGGCCTACCTGCAGCTGCCGCTCAGCCCCGAGATCCGGCTCAGCGTCGGGCCACGGATCATGCAGCTCGACATGCTCCCCGTCTGGCCGAGTGTCTACAACGCCTCGCCGATCCTGGATCTGTTCCAGTTCGCCGGCTCGCCCGGCACCTACAGCAAACGGCTGGGGGGAGGCTTCGGACTCTGGTGGCAGCCCCGCGGCGATTTGCAGGGGCTGAGCCTGGGCTACGCCTACGTGGCCGGCCAGGCCGGGGGCAGCGCGCAGGGGGCTGGCCTGTTCTCCGGCTCCTCCTCCCAGACCAGCACCCTGCAGCTGGCCCTGAGCCGGCCCCAGTGGAACATCACCGGCGCCTACAGCCTGAGCGGCCCCCCGGTGCGGCTCCGGGGCACCCCCCTGGCCAGTCAGCTGGCGTCCGCTGGCCGCGACGGCAACCTGGGATCCTGGTCGCTGGCGGGCTACTGGCAGCCCCGCCGCTCCGGCTGGCTCCCCTCGATCAGCGCCGGCTGGGGCCAGGACTCCTTCCGCTTCGGCACCCCGGCGGTGGCCGGCCTCTCGGGGGTGCGCAGCCGCTCCTGGTACACCGGCCTGGTCTGGAGCGACGTCCTGGGGGTAGGCAACAGCCTGGGGCTGGCCGTCGGCTCCCCAGCCCAAGTGGTCGCGATCCAGACGCCCAGCCAGAGCGCGATCGACGAACGGGGGCTGGCCTTCGAGCTCTTCTACCGGATCCAGCTCAGCGATGAGCTCTCGGTGACGCCGGCACTCTTCTGGCTGAGTCGGCCCAGGGGCGCCCTCACCGGAAGCTCGGAGATCTCCCAGGCCCTGCTGTTCCCCGCAGCGTCAGGGGAAGCCAGCCTCGGTGTGTGGGCCGGACTGGTCCGGACGACCCTGCGCTTCTGAGTCCTCCGCCCCGAAACCACCACCGGATCAGCCGAACCAGTTGAGGAAACGCTGGATCACCACGGCGTTGCTGATGTCCACGAAGAAGCCCGACACCAGCGGCACGATGATGAAGGCCCGGTGGGCGGGGCCGTAGGTCTGCGCCACCGCCGACATGTTGGCCATCGCCGTGGGGGTGGCCCCCAGGGAGATGCCACCGAAGCCGGCGCAGATCACGGCGGCCTCGTAGTCGCGGCCCATCACCTTGAACACCACGAACAGGGCGAACAGGAAGGACACCACGAACTGGGCGGCGAGGATGGCCAGGATGGGGCCCGCGAGGGAGGCGATGGTCCAGAGCTGCAGGCTCATCAGGGACATCGTCAGGAAGATGCCCAGGGCGATGTCCGAGACGATGGCCAGGGAGCGAGGGGCGGCCAGGCAACGGATCGGCAGCAGCCGCGGCACGGTGTTGGTGAGGAAGATCGCCGCGAACAGGCAGCAGACGAACAGGGGCAGGTTGCTGCCGGCGGCCTTCAGCACCTCATGCAGCACCTCCCCCAGGCCCAGGCTGACGTTGAGCCAGAAGAGAGTGCCCAGCAGGCTGAAGTAGGTGACCGCCTCCTGCTCCCTGTCCGGGGTGCCGCCCTCGGGCTCGGCCATGGCCGCGGCCTGCGGCGTCTTGAGCCGGTGGCGGCGGATCAGGATCCGGGCGATCGGTCCGCCCATCAGCGAGGCCAGCACCAGACCGAAGGTGGCGCAGGCGATGCCGATCTCAAGGGCATTGCTGATGCCGTGGCTCTCGGCGAAGCGGGGTGCCCAGGCGATCGCCGTGCCGTGCCCCCCCAGCAGAGACACCGACCCCCCCAGCAGACCCACCAGGGGATTCAGCCCCAGCAGCGCGGCCATGCCGATCCCGGTGAGGTTCTGCAGGATCATGTAACCCACGGTGGTGCCCACCAGGATCAGCAGGGGCCACCCCCCCGACAGCAGGGTCTTGATGTCGGCATTGAGGCCGATGGCCGCAAAGAAATAGAGCAGCAGAAAATCCCGCGTCTGCAGATTGAAGCTGATCTCCGTCCCGTTGATCGCATGGACCAGGGCCAGAAGAAGACAAACGAGCAGCCCGCTGGTGACCGGCTCTGGAATGTTGAACTCCCGCAGGAAGCCCACCTTCCGGTTCAGCCAACGACCGATCGCCAGCACCACGATGGCGATGTTGAAGGTCGCGAAGCTTTCAAACTGCATGGGTTTTAATCACAGCCCTGGACAGAGATGCGATAGCTGAATCCAAGGGCGGCCGGTGTGGTGGACGAGCCCACCCGGAAATTCATCAGCCTGGTGCGCTTGCCAGGAACCGCCTGGAAAGGTCCGAACATCCGGCCCGTGCCTGGCTCAAAGGTCGGTGTTTCGTTGATCACCTGCAGGTTGCTGCCGTCGGTGAACACCATGAAGCCGGACACCGGGAAGCTGGCCCGCTCGGTGGAGGCCGATGTGAAGAAGAAGCGATAACTGCGGAAGTTGCGATCCACGATGAAGTCGGTGTTCCAGTTCGTCCGGCCCACGAGCCGGTCCGGCCCGATCCGCTTGGACACCACCGGGTTGCCGCCGCCCCCAAGTGGCATCAGAAAGCGGCAGCTGGCCTGCGCCGCCGGAACTCCGGTGGCCGCCGTAGCGGCAAGGGCCGTGAGGGTGGCAAGGATCGCGCGATTCACAGGCAAGGGCATAGCGAGGAGATCGGTTAAGAGCAGCATGACAGACGCCTGCAAGACGGGGGCCTGGCCGTGGTCGGCGGTCTAATCCTCAACCGCCGGGGTGAGAATGATGGCTTCCTGCTGCTGGCGTTCGGAATGAATCCAGATTGCGATCATGCCGGCAATGGGGATCGAAAGGAACACCCCCAACAGGCCAGCGACCCGCTGTCCGATGAACAGGGCCAAAAAGAGAATCACCGGATTGAGCTCCATCGCCTCACCCATCACCTTGGGCCGGACGATGTTGTCCTGAATCTGACCGAGCAGCACGGACGCGATCAAGGCCCGCAAGCCGATGTCTCCCCCCTGGGAGGCGAAGACCATCAACGAGATCAACACGATGCCAAGGGTGGCGCCGATCCCGGGGATCACATCAAGAACCCCCACAATGACGGCCAGAATCAAGCTGTATTTCACACCGAGCAGCGGGAAGATCACGGCCGTTGAGACGGTCAGAAATACCATCAGCAGCAGCTGACCGCGAATGAATCCCAGGACGCTCTGCAGAAAGGTCTCGGCGAAACGATCACGGTGCCGCTCAGGAATCAGCCCCAGGAATCCTTTCCAGAGCTTCTCCCCGTCGATCAGCATGTAGAGACTGATCACCGCACCGAAAATCAGCGTGAAGATCCCGGAAAACACGGTTTGCAACAACCCCAGTCCCGTCAGCAGGCCCTCCTGCAGCAGCGTTGTGATTCTGTCGAATCCATAGGTTTTGAGGTATTGATGCAAGGGCGTGAGGTCCTGCTGCTTCAAGGTGCCTTGCAGATCCAGCAGCAGACCCTGGCCCTGGTTGAGCACCTGCAGGCCAATGCCAGTGACGAAGCCCACCAGCAGGATCAGGGCGCCGCAGGAAACGGCGGCGATCGACCATCCCCGCGGCAGATAGCGGCACAGCCACTTCACCGGGATGTTGAGCAGGGCCGCCACGATGGCGGCTGCCGTGAACACCGCAATCGTGCCCGAAAAGTAGTTGAAGATCACCACCGTGACGCCGATACAGGCCACCAGCAGGAGATAGCGCACGAGATTGGTGGTGCTGATCATGGCGACAAAAGGCCCCCTGCTGAAGCTGGATCGTAGACAGGCGAGGCCGTCATCTCCCTTGCGGCGACCATGCTTCAGCGGCTCCCCTCGGGCCGGGAGGCGAACAGATTCAGGCCCAGGCGTTCGGAGAGAAAGCGCGCGGTGAGCTGGCCGCGCACACTGTTGCCCGCCTCATCGAGGGGAGGCGAATACGTCGCCAGGCCCCCCTTGCCCGGGGCCACGGTGATCATGCCTCCGGCCACGCCGCTCTTCCCCGGCAGGCCGGTGGCATACAGCCAGTCGCCAGAGGTTTCGTAGAGCCCCGCCGTCACCATCACCGCCAGCACGTGCTGGCAATGAATCGCCTCGATCACCTGCTCGCCCGTGACCGGCTGGCATCCGCCATTGGCCAGGGTGGCGGCCATCACGGCCAGGTCGGCCGCCGTGACACTCAGGGAACACTGGCGGGTGTAGAGCTCGGTGGCCTCGTCGGGATCCCACCAGATGCGGTCATGGTCGCTCAGCAGCGTGGCCAGACCGGCGTTGCGGCGATTGCTGGCCAGCTCCGAATCGAAGACCCGCTCGTCGACCTCCAGCGTTCGGCCGGCGAAACGGGAGAAGCCCTCTTGGATGAAGGCCCATTTGTCTTCGCTGCTGGCCCCTGGCGCCAGGCTGGTGGCGGCGATCGCCCCGGCGTTCACCATCGGATTGGAAAGACCCTCACCGCTGCGCTCCACCGCCAGGACGGAATTGAACGGCAGGCCGGTGCTGTTGACGCCGAGCTTCTCGCGGGCCTCCTCCTCACCGATGGCCTGGCAGATCAACGCGAACAGGAACGGCTTGGAGATGCTCTGGATGCTGAAGGCCACCCGGGCCTCACCCGCCTCGAACAACGCCCCCCCGCAACTCGACACACAAAGCCCGAAATGCTCGGGGGCGGCTGCCGCCAGGGCGGGGATGTAGTCGGCCACCTGGCCATCCAGAACCGGCGCGAAGCGGCCATGGGCCTCCGCCACCAGCGCCTGCACCACCTCGGCCGTGGGCAGGTGGCCGTTGGACACCCATTCGGAAACGGACCACATGGAGGGAAAGCGGGATCAGGTTGGCGACGACAGCTGCGGAGACGACTGCTCCCAGGGGAAGCTGGGCAGGCGGTGCAACGCCTCCCGCTGGGCATCGCTCCAGGTCTCGACCATGGCGGCCAGTTCCGGCGCCTCCGCCCCCAAGGTCAGCCGATGGGCCAGCGCCAGCGCATCGGCGGGAAGGATGGCCAGCTCGAACGGAGGTCCCACCGTGAGATTGGAGCGCTGGGTGAGCACCTCCGAGATCAGGCAGAGGCGGGCGGCATCCTCCAAGGAGAGGTTGGTGTGGCCGACGTTATCGAGGGGAGGTTTGCCATATTTCGTTTCGCCGATCTGCAGGTAGGGCGTTTCGCGGGTGGCCATGATGGCGTTGCCCTGGGGATAAACCAGATACAGACCGTGGGCCTCCCCGGCGATCTGGCCGCCCAGGATGAAGGAGGCCCCCCCACTGGCTCCCGCCTGCTGCAAGGCAGCGGCATTCTCCTGCTGCACCGCCACGCTCACCCGGCCGATGTAGGCGGCCGCCTCAAACAGATAATCACAGGAGCGCAGATCCCTGGCCCCGGCGACGAAGGCCTCGGCCGGCCGGTCAAGATCCCGGCGGATCCAGCTGATCACGGCCTGGGTGGTGGCCAGATTTCCCGCCGCCAGGAGCACGAACAGCCGATCCGACGACGGCTGAAACACATGCATCTTGCTGTAGCTGGAGATGTAGTCAACTCCAGCATTCGTGCGGGAATCAGAGACCATCACCAGACCCTTCTCCAGCCAGTAGCCGATGCAATATGTCACCGTGAAAGGCAGCAAATTTGGCGCATGAAGGCTAGCTCATTGCCACAATCAAAGACCCCGAAAGTGATCAAGATCACCCCCACAGGCGCCACCGCTGCTCAGGCCCTCAAGGGGCGGAAGGGGGCGGAACGGCCGGGGCGGTGGGATCGCTCACGTTGGCGCAGAGATCCAGGACGATCTGTTGGGCCACCGAACGGCTCTCGGGAACGGTCCAGGGATCCCATGCCCCATTGATCAGCCAGGCCTGGCGCAGGCTGCCGCAATGCACCGCCACGGCCGTCGCCTGCGCCCGGATCGGCCCGACCTCCGCCTGGTTGGGCTGCACCAGGCTGACCCGCACACCACCGGGGTGGAGCTTCCAGCCGCCCCAGTCGACGAGGGTGTTGCCATAGAACCTCCAGCGCACCGCCTCCCCCGGTTGTGGCGGCAGGGGCGAGGGGGGGGCAGTGGGCGTCGGGGCCTTCACGACAGGCGGACTGGCCGGCGCCGGGGGCTTGGTCGTGGCCGGGGGCTTGGCGGCAACCGTGGCCGTGGCCGTGGGTTTGGCTGCAGGCTTGGCGGTGGCGGTTGCCGTCGGCTTGGCCTTGGCCACAGGGGGCGCCGCAGGCAGCTTCAGCCAGGCGCCGACCTTCAACTGGTCGGGCTTCACCCCGGGATTGACCTTCTGTAGCTCCGCCACGGTGGTGCGGTGGCGGGACGCCAGGACAGCCAACGTGTCACCCGTACGCACCTGCACAAGGCCCTTCGATGGCGGCAGTTTCAGTGACTGGCCGATCTGCAGCTCCTCTGGCCGGGTGATCGTGTTCAGCCGCATCAAGTCCTGCACACTCACGCCATAGCGGGCAGCCAGGGCCTCGAGCGTGTCCCCCTGAACAACCTTCACGCTGCGCACAGGAGGCGCCGCCTGGGCGAAGGCGTCGGAGCTGGGGCCGATCCCGGCAAAAGAGAGAACAAGGGCTGCCAGAAACCCCTTCGTTACCGCTCCTGTTCGACTCACGCTCCCCATCGCATTCTGCACAACGAAACTACCAGAGGGACTTGCCTTACAGAAAAGACAATCAGCCAACAAGCGGCCAGAATTGATCATCGATGTGTTACATCAAGACGTTACAACGTTGTGTCATAACGAAGGCGCCAACGAGCGGCATCTCTGCAGCAACCCTGTGGCTTCCGTCTCCCTAGGAAGATCAGGACGTCCTGCCGATGACACCGCCAGGGTGGCCCTCTTCCGGGGGCGCTGTCCGGAGCTTCCGCGCTCATGGGAGGCCAGGCGATCAATCAGGGCGGCCAGCGCCAGTGCCCCATCGATCACCACCAGCACGGCCCAGACGCACAGCAGCAGCGCCTCGGCCTGGGCCGTCCGGATCGGGGGCGCCGAGGGGGCGACGGGCTCCGCGGCGGCAGCGGCGACCGGCTCTGCCGCCTGCTGCAGCGGCTGGAACAGCAGGGCGGTGGGCGGCTCGGTGGGCAGAGGCCAGGGCTGGCGCGATGGGGGCCGGCTCCTGCTCCTGGCCTGCTGCTCCCGCAACCGTTCGGCAAGCGTCGGCAACATGGCGATCTCTCCACAACCCCTTTGGACGATCCTCACGGCCTGGCCCAGCGACCGCAATGCCGCAGCCAGGCCGGCCCATGATTCGTTACACGGGCGCAGTCAGGGTGGCTCCTAGCCGGGGGGGTTGTCCCGGGCGACGGCCAGATCGGTCGACTCGGTTTCGGACTCGCCGAACCAGCGGTCCTCCAGGGCCTTCACCACCACATAGAAGGGGGGCACCACCCCAAGCGACAGCACCGTGGCCACCAGCAGGCCGCCGAAGATCACGGTCCCCAGGGACTGCTGGCTGTTGGCCCCCGCCGTGGTGGCCACCACCAGGGGCAGGAAGCCGGCCAGGGCGGCGATGGCCGTCATCAGGATCGGCCGCAGCCGCGATTCGGCCGAGGCGATGGCGGCCTCGGCGGCCGTCATGCCCTCCTTCATGTGCTGCTCGGCCACTTCCACGATCAGGATGCCGTTCTTGGCCGCCAGGCCGATCAAGGTCACCAGGCCCACCTGGGCGTAGATGTTGAGATCGATCGAGCGCAGGGCCAGGAACGCCAGGGCGCCGAGCATGGCCAGGGGCACGGTCATCAGGATGATCACCGGCGTCACATAGCTCTCGTACTGGGCCGAGAGCACCAGATAGACCACCAGGATCCCAAGGCCGAACACCAGCACGCTGGCATTGCCCGCCGAAAGTTGCAGGGCGGCGAGGCCTGTGAAGGCATAGCCGATGTTGTTGAAGTCTTGGGCACGGAACAGGTCCTGGATCAGCGTCAGGGCCTGGCCGGAACTCTTGCCAACCGCCTCCGCCCCCTGGATCAGGATCGTGCGGTAGAGGTTGAAGTGGCTGACCACCGGCGGCGCGCTGGTGAGTTCCGCCGTGGCAAACTCCGACACCTGGACCAGCTTGTCGTCCTTGCTGCGCACGTAGTAACTGAGCACATCGTCCAGGGAACTGCGGTTGCCCGCCGCGGCCTGCACGTAGATGTTCCTGACCTGGCCACTCTCATAGGTGAGGCCGGAGTAGTTGCTGCCCGCCAGCACGGCGATGGTCTGCATCGCCTGCTGGAAGTCGACGTTGAGGGCCCCGAGGATCGAGCGGTCGATCTTCAGCCCGAAGGCCGGGGCGCTGGGAATGAACTGGGTGTAGAGGGTGGAGAAGCCGCCGCTGGCCGTTCCCGCCTGGATCAGTTGCTTGGCCTGATCATTGAGCTGGTTGAAGGTGTAGGCCCCATTGCTGAGGTCGTTGAACTGGAAATAGAAGCCGCCCTGGGCGGAGAAGCCCGGGATCGCCGGCGGCTGGGCGGCGACCGCCATGCCGGAGCTGATCTGGCTGAGCTTGGCGTTGAGCCGGTTGATGATCGCCGGCGCCTTCTGGGCGACGCTGCTGCGCTCCTCCAGCGGCTTGAAGCCGAAGAAGAACACCCCCTGATCAGGACTGGCGCCGTTGAAGCCGTAACCACTCACCACCGACCCGGCGATGATCTCCGGCTCGGCATTGAGCACCTTGGCTACCTCCAGGCCGGTGCCCTGGGTCTGGCTGAGGGAGGCACCGTTCTGGAGCTGAAAGATGCCCATGCCATAGCCCTGGTCTTCCTCCGGAATGAAGGCGGAGGGGAGGGCGCTGAAGGCGAACAAGGTGAGGGCGATGCCGCCACCCAGGCCCACCAGGATCCAGCGGCGCCGGGCGATCAGGGCCCCCACCATCGTGGCGTAGCCCCGCTCCAGACGGGAGAAGAAGGCGTTGAAGCGGTTGAAGATCCAGACCAGATTGGCGCCGGCGAGCACCCCGACGACCACACCGAGCACGTAGGTGAGGTTGCCGAAGGAGGCGGCGCTGAAACGGCCGAAGGCCAGTCCCACCACCACACCACCGATGATGCCCACCAGCCGTCCCGGGGGCGCCGACTTCTGGCTCCTGAGCAGCAGGGCCGAGAGCATGGGGGAGAAGGTGAGCGCATTGAAGGCGGAGATCGCAATCGAAAAGGCAATCGTGAGGGCGAACTGTTTGTAGATGATGCCAATGCCGCCGGGGTAAAAGGCCACGGGCACGAACACCGCCATCAACACCAGGGCGGTGGCCACCAGGGCGCCAAACAATTCCCCCATGCACTCCATCGCGGCCTGGCGGGGACGCATCCCCTTTTCCAGGTTCTTCTCCACCGCCTCGATCACCACGATGGCGTCATCCACCACCAGGCCCGTGGCCAGCACCAGGCCCAGCAGGGTGAGCTGGTTGATCGAGAAGCCGAAGATCTTCACGAAGGCGAAGGTGCCGATCAGGGAGATCGGAATCGCCAGGCTGGGCACCACCGTGGCCCGCCAATCCTGCAGAAACAGGAACAGGATCAGCAGCACCAGCACGATGGCCAGGCCGAGGGCATCCACCACCCCCTCCACGGCCGATTCGATGAACTGGCCGATGTTGTAGATCTCGAACACCTTGACCCCCGGAGGGACGGTCTGGGTGAACTGGTTCATCACCGCCACCACCTGGTTTGAGACATCGAGGGCATTGCTCTCGGGGGTCTGGAAGACGGCCACCGTGATCGAGGGGTGGCCTTCGATGCTGACGGCCTGCTGGGCGTAGGTGTTGGTGCCGTAGGTGGCTTCGCCCACATCCTTGAGCCGCAGCAGGTTGCCGGCGGGCGTGCGGCCGACGATCAGATTGTTGAGTTCCTCAACCGACACCAGGTTGCCGTTGTTCTCCACCAGGATCGGGTAAGCAAACTTCTGGTTTCCCCCCGCCGGCGCTCCCCCCACAAGGCCGCCGATCGCCACCGTGTTCTGGCTGCTCACCGCATTCACCACCTGGTCGGCGGTGAGGTTGTTGGCGGTCAGCTTGTTGGCATCGACGAACAACCAGAAGGCCGGATTGCTGCCACCGAGCAGGTTGACGGTGGCCACGCCGGGCACCCTCTCCAGCTGAAAATAAAGGTTCTGATAGATCAGACCATTGAGATAGGAGGCATCGAACTGACCTTCCGTCGACGTGACCTGATAGGCCAGCAGGATCGACGGGGTGCTCTGCATCACCGAAACGCCGGTGGCCTGCACCTGCTGGGGCAACTGGGGCATCGCCAGGGAGACGCGGTTCTGAACGTTCACCTGGTCGATGTTGATATCAGTCCCTTCGTTGAAGAACACCTGAATCGTGCTCGTCCCAGACATGTTGCTGGTCGAGGAGATGTAATTGGCCCCGGGAACCCCGTTGATCTGCTGCTCGATGGGATTGGTCACCGCCTGCTCGGTGACCAGGGAATTGGCACCTCCGTAGTTGGAGGTCACCTGGATCAGGGGTGGGGCAATGTTCGGGAGGTTCTCGATCGACAGCGTGGGGATGGCAATCAGGCCCACCAGCACGATCAGGATGCTGCAGACGGTGGTCAGAACCGGCCGCTTGATGAAGTTATCGGAGAACGACATCTGGGCTCAGCTCGCCGCCGGAGCCGTCGCCCGCCGCACCGGCATGCCGGAGCGCAGCAGGGCCGTGTTACTCACCACCACCTCATCCCCCTTGGCCAGGCCGGACAGCACCGGATAGGCATTGTTCTGTAACTTGCCGAGCGTCACCGCCGTCTGCACCACCACCGGCGTCGTGCCGGGAAGTTTCTCCAGCTGCTTTTTCTGGGCGGGCAACAGCTGATCGGAGGCCTTGATCTGGGGCAGGATTGTGGCGAGGGGCAGCACCTTGTAAACGAACGGTTGCTGGGCCTGCATCATCACCGCCTCCACCGGCACCGCCAGCTGGTCACTGGTGCCGGTGATGATGCGGTTGCGCACGTACTGGCCGGTTTTCAGGATCCCGGTGAGATTCGGAAACACCGCTTTCACCAGCACCGTATTCGGCTGGGTGGAGGAACCCTGCTGGCTGGCGGTGGCGAAGTAGGGGGAGACGAACACCACCTGGCCCACGCCCTTCACCGGAGGATTGCTCTGGCTCTCCACCTGAACCGGCTGGCCGATCTTCACCTGGCTGGACTGGGTGGCGGGCACATCCATCAGGGTCCAGAGGGAGCTGTTATTGACGATTCCGGTGATCGCCTGGCCCTGGCGCACGTAATCGCCAAGCTTGACCGAGTCGAGGTTGCCGATTTCGCCGTCGATGGGGGCGGTGACGAACTTGTAGCCCAGGGTGGCGGCGCTGGAGCGGGCCTGGTCGCGGCTCTGGATCGCCTGGGTGATGTAGGCATCCCGATCTTTGGTCGACACCGCGCCCTGCTCGTTGAGGAAGACGTAGCGCTCGGCATTGACGCGATCCTTGATCGCCTCGGCCCGGTCGGAATCGAGGGTGGCCGATTCCTGCACGTTGTCGAGCACGAGGATGGGCTGGCCCGCCTTCACCCGCTGGCCCTCCCTGGCCAGGATGCGCACCACCCGACCATCGGACTGGGGCCGCATCACCACGTTGGAAGTGGACTCAATGACGCTGATCGTCTCGATGCTCGGGGCGAAGCGGAACTCCCCCACCGTCACCGTCTGCACCACCAGGGGCTGTCGGGCCTCGGGCTTAGGGGCGCCGCAGGCTGCCAACAGCAGCGCCAGAGGAAGGAGGGGGGGAAAGGCCTGCCAGCGCACCGAACCGGTTCATACCTCTGCAAGGTACCGGAAAAGCCCCTTTCGCCCCACTGGTCCGGAGCGGCTTGCGGCCCCTCAGGCGTGGGGGCCAGGCCCGCCCCGGCGACTGTGGCGCCGGTGGTACTCGGGCTCCGGGTTGGACTCCTGCAACTGGCGCACCGCCTCCACCGCCATGCCGGCCACCACCCCGAACCCTCCGAGCACCACCGTGCTCCAGAACAGGGCCTCGGGGGTGATCCTCAGGGGGGTGTTCCCGACGATGGCCCGCAGGAACTGGGCGATCGCCAACCCCACCAGCCCCGTGATCAGTCCTGCACAGAGCACCCGCCGGCCACTCAGTGGTGGGCAGGGGGCCGGCATCAGGACGCCCCGCCCGCCGGGGCCCCAGCCGTCGCGGTAGGCGATGCACCTGTGAGCTGTTTCACCACGACGTAGAACACCGGGACCACGAACAGGGACAGCACGGTGGCCACGGCCAGACCCCCGAACACCACAGTACCCAGGGACGCCTGGCTTCTGGCGCCGGCACCGCTGGCAAACACAAGGGGCAGGAAGCCAAACAGGGAGGAGATGGCCGTCATCAGAATCGGCCGGAAACGGGACTGGGCGGAGGCCCGCGCCGCCTCCAGGGCGCTCTCCCCCTCCTCCATGCGCTGGTTGGCGAGATCGACGATCAGGATGCCGTTCTTGGCCGCCAAGCCGATCAGCATCACCAGGCCCACCTGGGCATAGATGTTGAGTACTTCACCGCGCAGGGCCAGGAAGGCCAGGGCCCCCAGCATGGCCGTTGGCACGGTCATCAGGATGATCAAGGGATCGCTGTAGCTCTCGTACTGGGCGGAAAGCACCAGATACACCGCGAGAATCCCGAGAGCGAAGATCACGATCGCCAGGGCCCCCGCGCTCACCTCTTCCCGGGAGATGCCGGTCCAGTCGTAGCCGACGCCGGTGGTGGAGAGGTTGTTGAAGAGGTCCTGGATATCCTTGATCGCCTGGCCGGAGCTGCGCCCTGGCAGGGCCGACCCCTCCACCTTGATCGAGCGGAACAGGTTGAAACGGGGGATCACCGACGGGCCGGTGACCGACTCCACCTTGATGAACTCCGACAGGGGGATCTGCTCACCACTGGCGTTGGGCACATACAGGGATTTCAGCTGCTCCGGATTGGCGCGGTAGCGCTCATCGGCCTGCACGAAGATGCGGCGAACCCTGCCGGCATCGAAGGTGTCGTTGACATAGAAGGAGCCGATGTTGAAGCTGAACGTCTGCATCGCCGTGCCGTAGTCGACACCCAGGGCCGCCATCCGATCACGGTCGACCAGAATCTGCAGTTGCGGTGCCTCAGGAGAAAACTGGGTGAACACCCGGTCGAACAGGCCGCTCTGGTTGGCCTTGCCCACCAGCTGGGTGGCCGCGGCGAAGAAATCGGCGGGGGTGAGGGCACCCCCACTGCGGTTGAGCATCTGCATCTCGAAGCCCGCGCCCGTGCCGTAGCCGGGGATGGCAGGAGGTTCGATCACGATGATCCGGGCTTCCTGGATGACCGAGAGCTTGCGGTTCAGACGCTGGGTGATCGCCGCCACCGACTGGTCATCGGAGGTGCGCTGATCCCAGTTGCGGGTGCCGAAGAAGAACAGGCCGCGGTTGGGGGCGTTGCCGTCGAGGCTGGCGCCGCTGAACACCGCCGCCGTGTTGATGTCCTTCTCGCTGCGCAGGATTTCTGCCACCCGCTGGTTGATGCGGCGTGTGGTCTCGAGGGAAGCCCCGTCAGGCCCTTGCACGATGCCGATGGCATAGCCCTGGTCCTCCACAGGCACGAATCCTGTCGGGATCGAGGTGAAGGCGAAAGCGGTGAGGACGATGCCCCCGGCCAGGAAGGCCATGATCAGCCGGCGCCTGCCCAGCACCCAGCCCAGGCCCGTGCGGTAACGCCGCTCCACCCCGGCGTAGATGACGTTGAAGCGGCGGAAGATGTACAGGGCCCCCCAACCCAGCACCCCACCGATCACGGTGTAGATCAGCACCTCCAGGGGACTGTTGACCCCCGCCAGCAACAGCGCCGAGACGGCACCACCGATCGCGAAGGGCATGCGCAGCGGCAGGCCCGTCAGCAGGTGCAGGCCGAAGCCGATTCCCGCCGCCAGGGCCAGAATCCCAAGAGCCACCAAGGTGCCGCCCCCGCTGGCGAGCAGGCCGTAGACGAAGCCGATGAACACCCCGGAGATGGCGTAGGTGCGGCGGCTGGGGGGCTCGCTCTCGCGGGCCAGCAACAGGGCCGAGAGCATCGGCGAGAAGGTGAGGGCGTTGAACGTGGAGATCAGGATCGAGAAGATGATCGTGGCGGCGAACTGTTTGTAGATCGTTCCGGTGGCGCCGGGGAAGAACAGCACCGGCACGAACACCGCAAACAGCACCAGGGAGGTGGCGATCACGGCGCCGAACAACTCGTCCATCGTCGCCTTGGCACTCTCCAAGGCACTCAGTCCGGAAGCCTTCTTTGTCGAGGTGTCTTCGATCACGGTGATGGCGTCATCCACCACCAGGCCGGTCGCCAGCACCAGTCCGAACAGGGTCAGCTGGTTGAGGGTGAAGCCGAACGCCTGCACGAACAGGAAGGTGCCCACCAGGGCGACCGGGATGGCGATGGCCGGAACCACGGTGGCTTTCCAGTTCTGCAGGAAAAGGAACAGGATCAGCACGACCAACACCACGGCCTCCCGCAGGGCGGTGGTGACGCCGTCGATCGAGGCCTCGACGAATTCGGTGTTGTCGTAGATCTTCTGGATCGTCATGCCGACCGGCATCGTGCCTGCGAACTCCTTGATCACCTCCTCCACACCACTGGAGACGTCAAGGGCATTGCTGCCGGTGAGCTGGTAGATGGCCATGCCGACGGAGGGAACACCGCGCAGGTCGGTGGCCTCGATGTCGAAGGATTCACCCCCCAGCGTCACCCGGCCCACATCCCGCAGGCGCACCAGGCCACCATCGGCGGTGGAGCGCAGGATCATCGAGCCGAATTCCTCGGTGGTCCGCAGCCGTCCCTGCAGCTGCACCGTCAGGGTGAATTGCTGGCCCTGGGGGGAGGGAGCACCACCGATGCGACCTACGGGAACAAGCCGGTTCTGACTGCGCAGGGCCTGCACCACATCAGAGGCGGAGAGCTTGTTGGCCGCCAGGCGATCCGGGTCGAGCCAGAGGCGGAAAGCCAGCTGACGGTTACCGAAGTAGGTGAGTTCACCCACACCGGGCACGCGTCTGACCGCATCGGTGAGGTTCTGATCCAGAAGGCCACTGATGGTTTCGAGACTGTATTGATTGTTCGGATCTTCGCTGGTGAAGTTATAAACAAGGAGAATGGAGTTCGAGGCCTTGTTCACCGTGATGCCTGATTGCCGCACCTCCTCCGGCAGGCTGGGCTGGGCCAGCGACACCCGGTTCTGAACGTTCACCTGGTTGATGTCGCCGTCGCTGCCGCTGGCGAAGGTGACGGAGATGGAGCTGGAGCCATCGGCCGCACTGGTGGAGGTGATGAACTCCATGTTCTGCACCCCGTTGATCTGCTGCTCGAGCACGCTGGTGACGCCCTGCTCAACACTGACCGCGTCGGCCCCCACGTAGCGGGAGGTGACCCTCACCGTGGGAGGGGCGATGTCCGGCAGGCTCTCAATCGGCAGCAGCGGGATGGCGATCAGGCCGGCGATCACGATCAACAGGCTGCACACCGTGGTGAGCACCGGCCTGAGGATGAACGTGTTCGAAGGAGACATCAGGCAGGGCTCAGTTGACCTTGACGGGCGCGCCGTTGCGGAGATTGATCAGGTTGGTGGTGATGACGCGGGCCCCGGCCTGGAGTCCCTTGAGTACTGGATAGCGGTTGTTCTGCAACGGCCCCAGCTGCACGGGGGTCTGCAGCGCGAAGCTGGTGCCGGCGGGCAGCTTGCGTGCCACGGCCAGATCGGTCCGGCCCGGGCGCCGCTCCAGATCGGCCAGGCCACCCACCTCGTAGACGAAGCTCTGGCCGGAGATCTGGGTCACAGCCGCGAAGGGCACTGACAGCTCCTGGCGACTGTCGAGCACCAGCCGGGTGCGGGTGCGCAGGCCGGTGCGCAGCAGCCCGCCAGGATTGGCGAATTCCGCCTTGGCCAGCAGGGACTGGGTGCCGGCCACCACACCGGGGTCGAGGGAGCCGACCACGCTCTGGGCCATGGGCTTGTTGCTGGCGGGATCCATCAGGATCACGGCCTGGCCCACCCGCAGCCGGTTGGAGAACACGGCCGGCACGTCCACCCGGGCCATCAGCCGGTCGTTGCGGATGATCGTGGTGAAGGGATCGCCGGCGGCAATCACATCCCCCAGCTTCACCTGCACGTCCCCGATAATGCCGGTGATGGGCGCCTTCAGATCGCGGAAGGCCAGATCCGCCCGGCGAGCCACCAGATCCTGCCTGGAGGAGATGTAGCGCTGGCGGAACTCATCGCGCTGGAAGGCACTGGCCGCCCCCTGGCGCACCAGGTATTCGTAGCGTTCGTAGTTGATCTTGTTGGTCTGCACCTCCGCCTCCAGGCGGGCCACATCGGCACGGGCCTGGGCCTGGTCGAGCACCAGCAGGCTCTGACCTTGGGTCACTTTGTCGCCCTGGCGCACGAGCAGGCGCTCGATGCGTCCGCCCGCCTGGGCCGCCAGCCGCACCTCCTCAATGGCCTCCAGGGTGCTGACGGTGTCGACGTTGTCGGTGAAGGGAGCCAGGGTGGCCGCTTCGGTCAGAACCGAAAGCGGTGGCCGGGCAGCGGGAGGCTCGGACTGGCAGGCCCCCAACATGGTGGCCCCGAACAGCACGAGGGCCACACCGGGGAAAGCACGGCCGGTCCATCGACTTCGCCTCGGGGCGGCCCCGTCACGAGGCGGCCTGCTCGGATGGCCGATCATGGGTTCAGCGAATCGCAAGGCGTGAGGTAGACCGTACCGCTCCGAAGGCTCTCCCGGCGAGATGATGGGGCGGTGAGTGATCTGTTCTGGCATCAGGGCGAGCAGGCCAGGCGCAGGATCGCCCCGCTGGCGGATCGGCTGCGACCGCGCACCCTGGACGACTTCGTGGGGCAGGCGGCGATCCTGGGCCCGGGGCGGCTGCTGCGTCGCGCCATCGCCGCCGACCGGGTCGGCAACCTGATCCTGCACGGGCCCCCCGGCACCGGCAAGACCACCCTTGCCAGGATCATCGCCGGCAGCACCCGGGCCCACTTCAGCAGCCTCAACGCCGTCCTGGCCGGGGTGAAGGACCTGCGGGCCGAGGTGGACGCCGCCAAGTTGCGCCTGGAGCACCACGGCCTGCGCACGATCCTGTTCATCGACGAGGTGCACCGCTTCAACAGCGCCCAGCAGGACGCCCTGCTGCCCTGGGTGGAGAACGGCACCGTGACCCTGATCGGGGCCACCACCGAAAACCCCTACTTCGAAGTCAACAAGGCCCTGGTCAGCCGCTCCCGCCTGTTCCGCCTCCAGCCCCTGGAACCGGAAGACCTGCGCCTCCTGCTGGAGCGGGCCCTGGCCGATCCCGAACAAGGCTTCGGTGAGCGGCCCGTCGAGTTGTCCGAGCCAGCGGCGGCCCACCTGCTGGACGTGGCGGGGGGCGATGCCCGCAGCCTGCTCAATGCCCTGGAACTGGCGGTGGAAACCACCGAAGCCGATGCAGGCGGCGTGATCCGCATCGATCTGGCCATCGCCGAGGAATCGATCCAGCAGCGGGCGGTGCTCTACGACAAGCAGGGCGATGCCCACTTCGACACGATCAGCGCCTTCATCAAGTCGATCCGGGGCTCCGATCCCGATGCGGCCCTGTTCTGGTTGGCACGGATGGTGGAAGCGGGTGAGAACCCCCGCTTCATCCTGCGCCGCCTGCTGATCTCCGCCGGCGAGGACATCGGCCTGGCCGATCCCCAGGCGATGGTGGTGGTGGAGGCCTGCGCCGCCGCCTTCGACCGGGTGGGGCTGCCAGAGGGGCTCTACCCCCTGGCCCACGCCACCCTCTACCTGGCCGGCACCGAGAAGAGCAACAGCAGCCTGGGCTTCTTCGATGCGGTGAAGGCGGTGCGCGAGAGCCGCCGCCAGCAGGTGCCGGCCCATCTGCGCGATGCCAACCGGGACGGGCAGGCCTTCGGCGATGGGGTGGGCTACCGCTACCCCCATGCCTATGCCGACCACTGGGTGGCCCAGCAGTACCTGCCCCAGGCCCTGCAGGGAGAGGTGTTCTGGCAGCCGGGATCCCTGGGCTGGGAAGGGGGCTTGCGGAAACGGCTGCAGCAGCGCCGGGCCGCCCAGCTGGCCGCCGCGGCCGAAACGGCCGCCGACGACCGCGGCGACCTGCTCAGCAGCAGTCCGGACGACCCCCTGCTGAACCGCTGGCTGCAGCGGCAGGCCGGGGCGGAGGGGGAACGGCTCGATCGGCTGCGCCAGCGCTTCTGGCAGGACGCCGCCATCGGTCGCCTCGACCGGGTCTTGGTGGTCGAAGCCCACTCCCTGCTCTGGGCCCTCGATCCACTTGAGGCCACCAGCGAGGGGGAGGTGGTGCTCACCACGCCGAGCGCGGCGGTGGTCGATCGCCTGCAGGCCCAGCTGCAGCTGCTGGATCAGCTGCGGCGCCCGCGCCTGCTGGTGGTGGCACCCGACGCCCCCGACCAGCTTCAGGCGCAGCTGGCCGACCCGCCCCAGGGGGAGGGACGCTTCGAGTGGATCGCGGCGCGCCAGCCCTGGCGGGGCTGTTCGGCAGCGCAGCGGCTGGCCTGGCTGGAGCAGCTCACGGCCCTGGCGGCCCCAGGAGCCCGGGCCCGCCTGTTGTTCACCCATCCCCTGCTGGGACCCGCGGGCAGCCTGCGCGCCCACCTGGGCAGCAACCCCACGGGTACCGCTCCGGCCATGCTGGAGGCCGCAGCCGACCGGGAACAGGAATGGCTGGCGGCCGACGCCGCGTTGGCTGATCGGGTGCAGGAGGACCTGGAAGCCCTCGGTTGGAGCCTGCAACGACACGTCTGGGAAGAGGCCCTCGACCTGCCCCTCAGTGACGCCCTGCTGGAGCGGTGGTTCGGCAGAGAGGCCAGCTACCGGAAGCATCTGGCAGCGGCGCTGCCGGCCAGCGGCCGCCAGCGCCTCGAGACCCTCTTCCGGGAGCGGCGCGGCATCTCCCTGCCCCAGCCCCTGGGGCACACCCTGCTGCTGGCCCACAGGAACCCAGCGCCATGAAAAAAGCCCCGGCACTGCCGGGGCTGGAAGGCATGGGGGAGAGAGCCTCCCCAAAGGTTCACCAGAGGCCGCGGACGGGCTCCTGCATCATGGGCGCAGGGGCGGGGGTGTCCCTGACCATGGCCACGGGATCGGCCATCTGGTTGGCCTGGATGCAGGCGGGCAGGAAGACGTACCAGGAGAGCAGCGAGGTGCACTGGGCGGTGCCGGGCTGGCAACGACCTTCGGCACAGATGTTCTGCGCACCGGTGTAGGTGTTGCAGAAATCAGCCAGACGGAAGTCGGTGGGCAGGGCCTTCATGATGCCTGCCGACGTGATGGAACCGTCCTTGGCGTCGGAGATGATCGCCGAGCGCAGGGCCTGAACAGCATAGGTATTCATGCTGTAGTAAGGGAAGTAGCTGTTGGTCGCGTTCTTGAGGAATTTGACCCCGGCGTCGGAATAAAGGAAGCGCGACACCCCGACGAGGTTGACGGCATAGGTCTTGGTCATGCCGGACTTGACTTCGTCGGAGGTCCAGCCGGAGCGGGCGAGGCCGCCCTCGAGGCCACGGTCGGTGATATCACCGGAATCGAGGAAGGTGTCGAAGGCCGCCTGGTTCGTCGACCACACGGCAGCGCCGGTGTTCCAACGGACGGGCAGGTCGTTGTCCACAGCCGCGGAAGCGGGCAGCACGGAAGCCGTGAGGGCCGTTCCCACGAAGAGACCGGTGAGAAGTTGCTTGAACACGGGAGACGATGTTGACTTCAAAATCAACCTAGCCATCCAAGGTGCTTCTGCCTACAACGCGTGTGCGGTTTCTTTGCCTCTCCACACACAAGTCAGGGGTTTCAGGGAAGATGTGGGGCTGTCTCGCCGCGACTCGGCCGGCTCCTAAGGACTAGGGCGTCGCATGGAACCCACAAGCCATATCCCCTAGGGTACAGGGGACTCCTTTGTTTTCAAGGTTCGATCCATGGCCCTGCAGGTGGGAGATCCAGCCCCCGATTTCAGCCTCCCCGATCAGAAGGGCGAGGTCGTGTCCCTGGCCGCGTTGAAGGGGCAGCGTGTGGTGATTTACTTCTACCCGAAGGACGACACTCCGGGCTGCACGAAGGAAGCCTGCAACTTCAGGGACCGGTGGAGCGCCTTCGAAACCCATGGCATCCGGGTGCTGGGCATCAGCAAGGACGGGGCGGCCAGCCACGGCAAGTTCGTCGCCAAGTACGACCTGCCCTTCACCCTGCTGACCGACGCCGAGCCCTGCCCGGTGGCCGAGTCGTACGCCAGCTACGGCCTCAAGAAGTTCATGGGCAAGGAGTACATGGGGATGATGCGGCACACCTTCGTGGTTGATGCCGAGGGCAAGCTGGAGCGGATTTATCTCAAGGTGAAGGCCGAAGCCATGGCCGATCAGATCCTTGAGGACCTCGGGCTGGCCTGAGCGGCGCCGACCGGCGGCGGACAGGGCCGCAGGGCCATAAGGGCCTCCAGGCAGAGATCGGGGCGGTGCAGCAGGACGTCCTCACCCAGCTGCGGCGATCGCCGCAGCAGCGGCAGCAGGGCGGGCCCATCCCCTCCGGTGAGCACGATCCGGCAGCTGGCCTCAACCGACCGGACCTGGCGTCCAGCCTCCAGCACTGCGGCGGCCAGGCCCTCAACCACCCCCTGGGTCATCGCCGCAGCGGTATCGCGCGGCCAGAGCTCTCCGCTGGCGGCACTCGCCAGGCCACCCTCGAGGGCCGGTAAGTCCTGAGTACCGGAGGCCATGGCTCCCAGCTGCAGGGCGGCGCCCGCCACCAACCGGCCGCCGGCGAAGCGACCGCAGCCGTCCACCCTGGTGAGACTCAGCACGGTGCCGGCATCGGCCACCAGCACAGGGCTGGCTGTGAGCCGGGCCGCCCACCAGCCCGCCAGGGCCCGATCGATGCCCAGCCAGGGGGGGGCGTCAGCCAAAGGCACATCCTCCAGAGCCAGGCGCGTTTCCGCCGGCAGGGCGGCCTGGGGAGGCACAGGGCCCACGGCGGCCCAGGCCACGGGAGGTTCCTCCGCAGCCATCGGCGGAGGCAGGTGCAGGAAATATGGCGGCCGTTCACCGCCGAGCCCTTCGGCCCCCTCCAGGGCCCAGTGCCAGCGGCTGTTGCCGATCAGCAGCCAGCGGAGCTGGCGAGCCGGCACCTCAGATGCCCTCGCCCATCAGGCCGGGCATGTGGATGCCGCACTCCTGCTGCAGCCCGCCAAACCGTGTGGCTCGGCCATTGGTGGTGCCGTCATCAGGGGCGCTGGTGTGCCAGTCGCCCACGGTGGAATAGCCCTGATCAAACAGCGGGTGCTGGGGCAGGTCGTGCTCCTGCATGTAGTAGTAAACGTCGCGGCGGCTCCAGGCGAGCAGCGGCCGCAGCGACCAGCGCTCCCGCACCGGATCGAGGCAATGCATCGCACCGCGGTGGTCGGTCTGGCCGGCACGCACGCCGCTGGCCCAGCAATGCACCTCAAGGCGCTCCAGCCCCCGGTCGAGGGGTTCCACCTTGCGCAGCCGGTTGTAGGTGCGCATGTCGTCGCGGTTCCCCGTTTCCCAGAGGCGACCATGCAGGGCCTCCATCCGGGCTGGGCTGAGGTCGGCCTGCAGGACATGCAGATCGAGCTTGAGGCGATCGCAGAGCTCGTCCGCGTAGCGGTAGGTCTCGGGGGGCAGATAGCCGGTGTCGACCCAGAGCACGGGGATCGCCGGCCAGGCGCCGGAGCCGTCGAGGGCGCTCACCATGTGCAGCATCACCGCCGACTGGATGCCGAAGCTGGTGGTGATGGCGAAGTGACCGGCGAAGGCCTCCTGGGCCCAGCGCATCCGGCCGATGGCATCGAGGGGCTCGAGCTCGGAACGGGCGGCATCGAGGTCGATGGCCGCTCCATGGCGATCACGGGGCAGGGCCTGGTGGGCCGTTTCCAGACCCGCCGCGCTGCCCTCGGAGCTGATGGAAGCCGTGAGGGGGAAGGACACCATCGCCCCATCATCGCCCTTCAGGCATCCAGTGATTGTGGTTAGGGTGGCGATATGCAAGGGCAACGGGAAAAGGCCCAGAACGTCGTCATCGTCGGCGGTGGCTTTGGAGGCTTATACACGGCCCTGGCCCTGGCCCAGCGGAAGAACCACCCGCCTGTGCTGCTTGTTGAGCCAAACGACCGGTTCCTGTTTCTACCCCTCCTCTACGAACTGCTCAGCGGTGAGTTGCGCGGCTGGGAAATCGCCCCCCGCTACGACGGTCTGCTGGCGGGCCGGGGCCTGGCCTGGCTGCAGGACCGGGTGGAGCGGATCGATGCCGAACACCATCAGCTGCACACGGCGGCGGGCCGGACCATCCCCTATGGCCGCCTGGTGATCGCCACGGGCGCCGACAGCAATACGTTTGCGGTGCCAGGGGCCGACCGCTACAGCCTGGGCTTCCGCAGCCTGGCCGATGTGGAGCGCCTCCAGCGCCTGGTGGCCGACCTGAAACACCAACGACGCCCCCTGCAGCGCATCGCCGTGGTGGGGGCGGGTCCCACCGGGGTGGAGCTGGCCTGCAAGCTCGCCGACATGGCCGAGGGCAGTGCGGTGATCGAGCTGATCGAACAGGGGCCGCAGCTGCTGCCCCAGGCCAGGGCCTTCAACCGGGAACAGGCCGGCCTGGCCCTGCGGCGCCGTGACGTGCGTCTGCGCCTCCGAACCCAGGTGGAGGCGGTCGAGGCCGAAGCGATCAGCCTCCGCTGCCATGCCGATGGGGACAGCACCGCTCATCGCGAAACCCTCGCCGTTCGGGCGGTGGTCTGGACCGCCGGGCTGAGCTTCCAGGCGCCCCGCATCGACCCCGCCCCCGCCTGCGACAGCCGCGGCCGCCTGCTCTGCGGTGCCGATCTGCGCCTGCAGGACCATGCCGATCTGTTTGTGGCCGGTGATCTGGCCGCCCCGGTGGATGGGGAAGGAACGGCTGGTGAAGCCCCATCCACGGCCACGCCGGCCACGGCCCAGGTGGCTTTTCAGCAGGCTTCGGTGCTGGCCACCAACCTGATCCGGTCGTTGCGGGGTGAACCCCTGGAGCCCTTCCAGTGGAAGGATCTGGGCGAAATGATGAGCCTTGGTGTGGGTGAAGCCAGCCTCACTGCCGCCGGTGTCACCCTGGCCGGGCCAGCCGCCTACCAACTGCGCCGGCTGGCCTACCTGGCCCGTCTGCCGGGCCGGCCCCACCAGCTGCGGGTCGCCGCCGGCTGGCTGGCCGACTGGAAGCCATGACGACGACGCAGACCTGGCCCCGGCCGAGGGGCCTGCTGCTCGATGCCATGGGCACCTTGATCGGGCTGCGCACCTCGGTGGGCCACACCTATGCCGCCGTGGCGGCCGAGCACGGTATTGAGGTCGCCGCTGAGGCCATCGATCGGGCCTTTCCGGGCGTGCTGCGGCAGGCGCCAGCCCTGGCCTTCCCTGGCCTCGAGGGCGACAGCCTGCTCCAGGCGGAGCGCCGCTGGTGGGCGGAGCGCATCGACGCCGTTCTGGGGGTCGCCGGTGCGGCCGTGGCCCCGGCGGCCCTCCATGACGCCCTGTTCGATCGCTTCGCCGATCCCTCGCTGTGGCACGTCTATGCCGATGTGCCCTCCGTCCTGCGCCGCTGGCACGGGGCGGGTTTGCGTCTGGCCGTGGTCAGCAACTTCGACCGGCGGCTGCAGCCGCTGCTCGAGGGCCTGGGCCTGGCGGATCTTTTCGGGGCGGTGGTGGTATCCAGCAGTGCCGGGGCCGCCAAGCCATCGCCGCGGCCCTTCCAGGTCGCCCTGGAGGCGATGGATCTGCCGCCGTCCCAGGTCTGGCACGTCGGCGACAGCCCGGAGGACCGGGCCGGCGCCCGGGCCGCCGGCGTGCGCTGCCTGCTGGTGCAGCGTCCTTGAGGCAGGGGGTGCTGGCCGGCAAAACGGTGGGTCTGCGGCCCGCGGAGCGGCGCCGGCTGGAGCAGATCTGCCACCGCCGTCACCGCGGCGATGCCGTAGCGGATCTGCTCACCCTGCAGCGCCTGGCGGCCGAAGGCCGCGACCTGGAGTTGCCCCTCACCCTGGTGGTGGACGGGCGCGGACTCTGCCGGCTGCTGTGGGTGGGGGAGTTGGACCATTCGGCACGCCTGCTGGAGAAACTTCCCGGACCGTCCAGGCGCCAGGGTCACAACCTGCGTCTGCTCACCTGTGCGGGCGCTGGGCGCCAGGCACAACTGCAGCCCTCGGCCCAGGAAGCCGTCGTGGGCATGGACGTGGCGCCGGACCTCTGGCTGCGCTTCGGCCAGCAACCGGACGCCGGTGGACGCTGGCCCGCGGCGATCCACACCCCGGCCAGCGACGGCGATCGCGCCTGGAACTGCGCCCTGGAGGGGGATCTGGCCGAGCTCTGCGGCCTTGACCCAATCGCCATCGCCGCGGCGGAGCCGCCGGAGGCCGTCTCCCCCCCCGCCCTGGACGGCCCCGAACGGGTGCTGCTGCTGGTGCAGACCAGCGGCGACCGGGCCCTGAGCGACCGGCGCATCGCCGAACTGGAAGGCCTGGTGCGCAGTGCCGGGGCCGTGCCGGTGGGCCGCATGGAGCAGCGTCGCCATGGCCCCGTCTCCCGCAACCCCTGGGGGGAGGGCAAACTGCGGGAGGCGGCCCTGGAGGCACGCCGCGTCGGCGCCAGCCTGGTGGTGGCCGACCGGGAGCTCACCCCGGCCCAGGCCCGCGACCTGGAGGGGCTGCTCGACCTGCCGGTGAGCGACCGCAGCGAACTGATCCTTGACATCTTTGCCCAGCGGGCGGCGAGCGGCGCCGGTCGGCTGCAGGTGGAGCTGGCCCAGCTGCGCTACCGGTTGCCACGGCTCACCGGCCGGGGACTGAGCCTGTCGCGGCAGGGGGGCGGCATCGGCACCCGGGGTCCCGGTGAAACCCAGCTGGAGAAGGACCGGCGCGCCATCGCCCGCCGCATTGAGCGGCTGCAGCGGGAGGTGCAGCGGCTGGGTGCCCACCGGGCCCGCCTGCGCGAGGGGCGCCGCGACCTGCCACGACTGGCCCTGGTGGGTTACACCAATGCGGGCAAGAGCTCCCTGCTCAACGCCCTCACCGGGGCCTGCGGCAGCCAGGCCGTGCTGGCGGAGAACAAGCTCTTCGCCACCCTCGATCCCACCACCCGCCGCATCGAGCGGACCGCGGGCGGCGACTCGGACAGCCAGCCGCTGCTGGTCACCGACACGGTGGGGTTCATCCGCGATCTGCCCCCCCAGCTGATGGAGGCGTTCCGCTCCACCTTCGAGGAGGCGCTCGATGCCGATGGCCTGCTGATCGTCGTCGACCTGGCCGATCCTGCCTGGCCTGAGCAGCTCACCACCGTGCAGGCGATCCTCGATTCCCTGCAGGCCACCATGCCCAGGCGGGTGATCGGCAACCAGATCGACCGCTGCCCCAGCGGCGAACTGGAACGGGCCAGGGCCGTGGATCCGGCCATGCTGTTCGTCTCAGCCACGGCGGACCTGGGCCTGCAGCATCTGCGCCAGGAGCTGCAGTCCTGGCCCGCCGGAACCACGACGGGCGGCCCCACTGCTGTGCCAGCATCGGCCGGCGCCAATTTCTCACCCATGACCCTGCAACTGGGCGACACCGTTCCTGATTTCACTCAGGAGTCCCAGCTCGGCCCGATCAACCTCTACGACTTCGCTGGCGACAGCTGGGTGGTGCTCTTCTCCCATCCCGCCGACTACACCCCCGTCTGCACGACGGAGCTGGGCGAGGTTTCCCGGCTACGCGCCGAATGGGAGAAACGCCATGTCAAGACCATCGCCCTGAGCGTCGATTCCGCCGAGAGCCACAAGGGCTGGATCGGCGACATCAACGAAACCCAGAACACCACGGTCGACTATCCGATCCTGGCCGACAGCGACAAGAAGGTGAGCAGCCTCTACGGCATGATCCACCCCAATGCCCTGAGCAACCTCACGGTGCGCTCGGTGTTCATCATCGACCCCAACAAGAAGCTGCGTCTGCAGATCACCTACCCCGCCAGCACCGGCCGCAATTTCGATGAGATTCTGCGGGTGATCGATTCCCTCCAGCTCACCGACCACCACCAGGTGGCCACTCCTGTGAACTGGAAGGACGGCGAGGACTGCGTGGTCGTCCCCTCCATCCCCACCGACGAAGCCAGGGAGAAGTTCCCCAAGGGCGTCACTGAAATCCGTCCCTACCTCCGGATGACGCCCCAGCCCAACAAATGAAGCGGCTGCAGAGTTGGCGGCACCGTCTGACGGTGCCGCAGTTCACGCTTGTCACCGGCGGTCTGGTGATTGCCTTTGGCACACTGCTGCTGGCGAGCCCGCTCTGCTCCAGCGATGACGTGGGCCTCTGGGAGGCCCTCTTCACCGTCACCTCCGCCATCACCGTCACCGGTCTGTCGATCATCGACGTGGGCGCCGAACTCACCTTTCTCGGCCAGGTCACCCTGGCCGGGCTGATTCTCACCGGTGGCCTTGGGTTGATGGCCATCACCACCTTTCTTCAGGGTTTCGTCCAAGGCCGCTCGGGGCTGCGCCAGCGCCTCGACAAGGGGCGCGCTCTGGACGATTTCGGCGTCGGCGGCATCGGCCCCACCCTGAACCAGATCCTGCTGATCGCCGCCATCGTGATCGGGATCGGCACCCTGATTCTCTACAACTTCGGCTTCACCGATATCCCCGACAAAGGCCAGCGACTCTGGGCCTCCCTGTTTCACTGCATCAGTGCTTACAACAACGCCGGCTTCGGGCTTTGGCGCGACAGCCTGGTCGGCTACCGCAGCCAGCCCGTCGTCAATGCGGTGATCGGCCTGCTGATCGTGATGGGCGGCATCGGCTGGCGCGTCACCAACGACATCTGGGTGAACCGCTTTCGGCTGGCCCGCATCCGCCGCCTCAGCCTGCACACCCGGCTGGTGATTCGCACCACGATCCTGCTGATCGTCTTGGGGGCCGTGGGTCTGATCTTCACCGAACACTTCGCCACCGAAGGGATGGTGGAGCAGCTGAGTCTCTGGGACAAGCTGCAGGTGACGATCTTCCAGTCGATCACAACCCGCACCGCCGGCTTCAACACCGTCCCGCTGACCCTGGAGACGATCTCCGACTCGGGCATCCTGCTGATGATCATCCTGATGTTCATCGGCGCCAGTCCCGGTGGCACCGGCGGCGGCATCAAGACCACCACCTTCGCGGCCCTGATCGCTGCCACCCGCTCCACACTGCGCGGCCATGACGAAGTGGTGGTGAGGAACCGGGAGATCCCCCTCAAGGTGATCCTCAAGGCCGTGGGTGTCACCCTCGGCTCGGGCCTGTTCATCCTGTTGATGGCCCTGCTGCTGGGGCTGGGCAACACCACCGCCGGAACCCCGGGGAGTGAGGCCTTCACCTTCCTGGAGAAACTGTTCACCTGCGTGTCCGCCTTCGGCACCGTGGGCCTCGACGTGGGTGTCACCAGCCAGCTCAACCGCTGGGGGCAGCTGGTGCTGATGATCGGCATGTTCGTGGGCCGGATCGGTATTCTCCTTCTGCTTTCGGCTGTCTATGGCAGCCGGCCCCAGAATCGCGTCGGCTACCCGCGCGAGGAGCTCTACATCTGACCTCCGGCTCTGCCTTCCACGCCCCTAGAAGCTCCTTGCCCCCAGCTCCATCCATGACTCTTTCGACGTTGGTCCCATGAATCAGTGGTGGCAGTGGCAAGGCAGTGAGGCGGACACCTCCAACAGCTACGCCGTGATCGGGGTCGGTCGCTTCGGCAGCGCCGTCTGCAAGGAGCTCCTGCGCCATGGCGCCGAGGTGTTGGCGATCGACAACAACCAGCGGGCCATCGATGAACTGCGCCAGATGGACCCGGCGATCGAAGCCCGCGTGGTGGACTGCACCGACGAGGAAGCCCTGCGGGCCGCCGGCGCCCTCGACGTGGGCACGGTGGTGGTCGCCATCAGTGAACCGATCGGCGCCAGCATCACCGCCACCCTGATCGTCAGGGACGGCGAGGGCAGCCGGGTCAGCCAGGTGATCGCCAGGGCCACCAGCGACCTGCACGAAAAGATGCTGCGGCGTGTCGGCGCCGACAAGGTGGTCTTCCCTTCGAAAATGCAGGGAACACGGCTGGGTATGGAGCTGGTCCGGCCCAACCTGCTGGAGCGGCTCCGCCTCGACGACCGCAACAGCATCGAGGAAATCAAGGTTCCGGGCTCCTTCGTCGGCCAGTCGCTGCGGGATCTGAACCTGCGCAAGAACTACAACGTCAGCGTGCTGGCCGCCGGTCCCTCCAACCAGCTCACGGTCAACCCGCCCGCCTCCCACGTGCTCAACGCCTCCGAGCTGCTGGTGGTGATGGGCAGCAGCGAAGCCCTCGAGGCCCTGCCCTCCCACTGACAGCCATGCGGGTGCTGGGCCTGATGAGCGGCACCAGCGCCGACGGGGTGGACGCGGTGCTGGTGCGGCTGGAGGGTCGGTCCGCCCGGCCCCGCTGGCGGATTCTCGCGGGTGCCCACACGCCCTACCCGCCGGACCTGCGCCAGCGCCTGGTGGCCGTTGGCCAGGGGATGCCCCTGGACGCCGACGCCTGGCTGACCCTGGCTGAAGACCTCACCGAGCACCAGGCCGTGGCGGCCCGGGCCTGCGATCCGGACGGCCGCGCCGAGCTGGTGGGCTGCCACGGCCAGACCCTCTGGCACCGCCCGCCGGACGGGGAGCGCCGCGGGGCCAGCTGGCAGCTGCTGCAGGGACCGTTGCTGGCGGAGCTGCTGGGGCGGCCGGTGGTCTTCGACTTCCGCAGCGTCGATCTGGCCCTCGGCGGCCATGGCGCGCCCCTGGTGCCGGCCACCGACGCCGCCCTGCTGGGAAGGATCGCCGGCTGGCGAGCCCTGCTCAACCTGGGCGGCATCGCCAACCTCACCTTGCTCCCCCCACCCACGGGCCCAGACCGCAACGCCCCGGTGCAGGGCTGGGACTGCGGACCGGCCAACACCTTGCTGGATCTGGCGGTCTCCCGCTTCAGCGATGGACGCCTGCACTTCGATGCCGACGGAGCCTGGGCACGGCAGGGCCGCATCGACGAGGGGCGGCTGCAGCAGTGGTTGCGGGAGCCCTACCTCCAGGCGCCGCCGCCCAAATCCACCGGCCGCGAGCTGTTCGGGGCCGCCGATCTTCATCGGCGCCTGGCGGAGCTCGGCGCCGGTGTGGAGCCGGCCGATGCCCTGGCCACCCTGACGGCCTTCAGTGCGGCGGTGGTGGCTCAGGACCTGGCCCGGGGTCCCCGCCCCCTGGAGCTGCTGGTGGCCGGAGGCGGCACCCGCAATGGCTTCCTGATGGAGCAGCTGCAGCGCCGTTGCCGCGGCATGGCGGTGCGCAGCCTGGCCGGCCATGGCATCGCCGATGATCAGCGGGAAGCCCTGGCCTTTGCCCTGCTGGCCTGGTGGCGCTGGCGGGGCCACCCAGGCTCGCTGCCCTCGGTCACCGGGGCCCGGCGGGCCGCCGTGCTCGGGGTGCTGGCCGTGCCTCCCCCGTCAAGGGGATAGGGGGGGCTGGCGCAGGCGCAGCCGGCGTGGCGCCCCGCGCAGCCGCCGGGTGCCGCCCTGCTCCTGCTGTTCGAGCTCACGGCGAAACCGATCGGCGGCGGCGGCGGCCGGCCCACTCGGGTAAGGCGCCTGGGCGGGCTCAGCGGGGCGCTGCAGCTGCTCGAGCCGTTCCACCCCCTGCTGGATCAGCACCTTGGCCATGTTGCTGACCGTGCGCGATTCGCTTTCCGCCAGGGCGGCGAGGCGGGCGCAGAGCTCCTCCGGCAGGACGACCTGGATCCGCGGCGACTTGGGCTTGCCGCTGGAGGAGGTCTGGCGGGTCGGCACGGTGCCTCTGGGTGGGTGCCGGCAAGCGGCTGCCGCTGGGGTACGGCGAGATAGGAAAAAGTGTACAGTGGCTGTCATGGGTAGTATCCAAAAGTAGGGTTGTGGACCGTTCCGGCCCCCGCCCGGAATCCCTTCCCCAAGGCCCAAGCCCACCTGCTCCACGCCCACCGACCACGCCCACCGTCCCCTCCGACGGCCCACCGGCCGCCTCCGCCATGGCCCGATCCACCCAGTCCCGCCCCACCGGTTCCGAGACCCCTCTGCAGCCCAAGAGCCGCCAGAGCCGGCGACGCAGCACGGCGGAACGCAGCGATGTGCTGGTGTCGGCCGTGATCAGCACCTACCTGCTCACCCATCTGCACCACGTGCTGCAGCGGGCCGAGTTCGGCGCCCAGCAGGAGGGACGCCAGTCCCTGGCTGCCAATTACGCCCAGCTGCGCAAGGTGCTCTGTCTTGACGCCCGCAGCATGGAAGACGCCTCCGCCAGCGGTGCCGAGGAGGACCCCAGTCCGCAGGCCGCCTGATCCGTCCCCGTCGCCCCTGAAGTTCCACCCCCAGGGGGCTGCGCCAATGGCCCCCCAGCCCATAAGGTCAGGGAAGAATCCCGGCCAGGATGACCACCAGCAACGCCACCAGCAACGCCTCCGACAACGCCGCAGAGCTCTACGGACGCATCAGCAACGACGGGGAGCTCACCCAGTCACTGTTCCGCCAGGCCCTGCAGGATCCGAGTGGAGCCCTCAGCAGAATCGTCGCCCTCGGCGAGCAGGCCGGCCTGCCGGTCAGCCCGGAGGAGGTCAAGGCCCACCTGGCCGGCCTTGATGACGGGGCCACCAAGCAGTGGCTGATCAAGGCCCGGGGCGGACTCTGAAGCCGGAAAACGGCGTCCCTCCTGCTGGGGCCGGCGCGGCGGTTCCCGCCGCTGGGAGCCCCCGCCCTGGGCCCAGCTGAAGAACAGCCAGTAGCTCGTCAGCGCCAGGCCCGCCGCCACCACCAGGGCGGCGATCTGCTCGAGGCGCTTGATCATTCTGACGACACGACCGAACCGTTCAGTCAGTCTGCAGGACGCCCCGACGGGGGATGATGCGCTCACTGCGACCGCTATCCGCTCCGTGCTGCGCCTCGAACGCATCGGCAAGATCTACCCCACCGGTGAGGTGCTCAAGGACATCACCTGGGAAGTCAAGGCGGGGGATCGGATCGGCCTGGTGGGGGTCAACGGGGCCGGTAAGTCCACCCAGATGCGCATCATCGCCGGTCTGGAGGAACCGACCAGCGGCCAGGTGGTGCGCCAGGGGGATCCCCGCATCGCCTACCTGCAGCAGGAGTTCGATGTCGACCTCGCCCGCAGCGTCCGCCAGGAATTGTTCCAGGCCTTCGGTGAGGCGGCCGAGGTGCTCAACCGCCAGCGCCAGGTGGAAGAGGCGATGGCCAGCGAGGAGGCCGCCAGCGATGCGGCCCTGCTCGACCGGCTGATCGACGACCTCAGCCAGCTGCAGAGCCGATTCGAAGCCCTGCACGGCTACGAGCTCGACGCCCGCATCGACAAACTGCTGCCCAGCATCGGCTTCACCCCCGAGACGGCCGAAAGGCTCGTGGGGGACTATTCCGGCGGCTGGCAGATGCGCATCGCCCTGGGCAAGATCCTGCTGCAGGAGCCGGATCTGCTGCTCCTCGACGAACCCACCAACCACCTGGACGTCGAAACGATCCAGTGGCTGGAGAGTTACCTGGTGGATCAGACCGTTCCCCTGGTGGTGATCAGCCACGACCGGGCCTTTCTCGATCGGGTCTGCAACCAGATCGTGGAGACGGAACGCGGCGTCTCACGCACCTACCTGGGCAATTACAGCCAGCATCTCGAGCAGAAGGCCCTGGAGCGGGAGGCCGGCCAGGCGGCCTTCGAGCGTCAGCAGAAGGAACTGAGCAGCCAACAGGCCTACATCGACCGCTTCCGGGCCAGTGCGACACGCAGCACCCAGGCCAAGAGCCGCGAGAAGCTGCTCGACAAGGTGGAACGGATCGAGGCGCCACTGGAGTCGGTGAGCGGGCCGCGGTTCTCCTTTCCCCCCGCCCCCCGCTCCGGCCGGGTGGTGGCGGCGATCGAGAACCTCACCCACGGCTATGACGACCAGATTCTGTTTCTGGGGGCGAACCTGGAGGTGGAGCGGGGCGACCGGATCGCCTTCGTCGGGCCGAACGGAGCCGGCAAATCCACCCTGCTGCGGCTGGTGATGGGCTACGAGATTCCCCTTGAGGGCCAGGCAGGCCTGGGGGAGCACCACGTGGTGGCGGGCTACTTCGAGCAGAACCAGGCCGAGGCCCTGGATCTGGCCAAAACGGTGATCAACACCCTGTTCGAAGCCGTTCCCGACTGGACCCAGACCCAGGTGCGCTCCCTGCTGGGCGGCTTCGGCTTCAGCAATGACACGGTCTTCAAGCCGGTGGCCAAGTTGAGCGGCGGCGAGAAGGCCCGGCTGGCCCTGGCCCTGATGCTGCTCACCCCCTGCAATCTGCTGGTGCTCGACGAGCCCACCAACCACCTCGACATCCCTGCCAAGCAGATGCTGGAGGAGGCCCTGATGGCCTACGAGGGGGCGGCCCTGCTGGTCTCCCACGACCGCTTCTTCATCGGCAGGGTGGCCAACCGGATCGTGGAGGTGCGCGACGGCGAACTGGTGCTTTATCGCGGCGACTACGCCTACTACCAGGAGAAGAAGCGCGAGGAGGCCGAGGAGCGCCAGCGCCTGGAGCAGGAGCAGAAGCTGGCCGCCAAACGCCAGGAGCAGCGCCAGAAGCAGCGGGCCAAGTCGGCCGCGAAGGCCGGGGGCAAGGACGGCGGTGGCGGCTGACAGGGCGGAGCAAAATACAACTTCATCGTTCCCTAGGCAGGAAGACTCATTTCTCTGGTGCCGTGGGATCTGTGTGCATAGGCTGACAAGGTCACCCATCCAGGAGCAGCGATGACCATCCAGAACGTCGTCACCGACGGTTGGAATGCCGAGCGGGAGGAAACAGCCGGCGCCAACGATGCGATGGAGGTGTACTTCGAGTGCATCACGACCTGCTCCCTGGAGGATGGGGAGTGCGTCACCCGCTGCGTGGAAGAACTGCGCGAGCGCCACTGAGCCCTGCAGTCCCCAGGCCGGGAACCAGGGAGCCTGGTCTGGGAGCCCCCTGCTGCGGATGTTGAGCGGATTTCCTGACCAGGGCATAGGCCCTGTAACAGCCGCTACGTGACATCTTGAAACAGTTTGTAGCTTTGGGCCGGTCAGAAACGCCCCATCGCGCCTCCCACCATGTCCGAACCCCTCGCCCTCAGCCTCGGTCAGAAATTCGAGCTTGAGCGCATGACCCGGGCCATCGACGCCACAGGGGATCCGCAGGTCCTGCGGGGTCTGGCCAAGCAATTGCTGCAGGCCTGGCAGAGCCAGAAGGCGGCCACCCAATGGGTCATGCGGCAGCAACTGGGTGCACCGGCCCGCTTCGGCACCGAACTCGCTGTGGATTCCGGCCTGCTTGATGCCCTGCGTCCGGACGGCGGCAAAGGGGGCATGGACATCCTCTGAGTTCTGCCCAGAGGCCCATCCGTGGCCCGGCCCCGAGGTGGCGGGGTCGGGCCACCCACCTCATCCCTGCCGCATCACCGCCATATCGCCTGGCACAAGGCGCAGATTCAGCGTCGCCCCTTGACGGTTCACCGTCAGGTTGAGCGTTCCTCCCACCCCGGCCCGCTCCACGGCCGTGATCACCTGGGAGGGATCCTTCACCGTCGCCCCCTGGGCCGCGACGATCACGTCACCGGTCCTGAGGCCGCCCCGATCCGCCGGGCCGTTGGGTTGCACGGAAACCACGACCGCACCCTGACCCGAACGCTGGCCGCTGGCCGCCCTGACCTCATCGAGGCCCACGCCGATCATCGGATGGGTGGCACGACCGGTGGCCACCAGTTGATTGACGATGCTGCGGGCCCGGTTGATCGGGATGGCGAAGCCCAGCCCGGCGCCCGGTCCTGAGCGCACCAGGGTGTTGATCCCCACCACCTCGCCATCGGCATTGAGCAGCGGTCCGCCGGAGTTGCCGGGGTTGATGGCGGCATCGGTCTGGATCAGATCCAGCCGCTTGTCGGTGATGCCCAGCTTGGTGGCGTTGCGGTTCAGGCTGCTGATGATCCCCAGGGTGACGGTGTTGTCGAGACCGAAAGGGTTCCCCACCGCGATCGCCCAGTCGCCCACCTGGAGGGCATCGGAGTTGCCCAGGGGCGCCACGGGCCACGGACCCGCCCCCACCAGCCGCACCACCGCCAGGTCGGTGAGCTTGTCGAGGCCAACGACCCGGCCCTCATAACGCCGTCCGTTCTCCAGGCCCACGGTCACCCGGTCGATCTGATCCACCACATGGGCATTGGTGAGCACCAACCCGTCGGACTGCAGGATCACGCCACTGCCCTGGCCCCGCTCGGTACGGCGCGAGGGAGCCCCCTGCTGCGGAATGCCGAAGAACTGACGGAACAGGGGGTCGTTCATCAGTCCCCGGGGCAGACCGCCACCGCCACCGGCAGATTGCACCGTCCGCTCCGTGTCAATGGTGACCACGGCCGGGCCCGCCCGGCGGATCGCCGCCGCCACAAAGGATTGACGCCCAAGCACGGCCCCGGCCGGCTGGGCGAGGCCAGGGGGGGTGAAGGTCGGGCTGATCAGGGCCGTGGTCGCCGTGACCGTGGCCGTGGCCGCCGCTGTGACCGTGGCAAGACCGGCGGCGGCCGCAGCAAGAACGCGGGTGGAACGCATCGCAAAAAGAATCGGCAGTAACAAAACCGTAGACACCTCCCCTGAAAGCAGGAAGGGGAGGCAAACCGGCCTGATCGGCTATGATTTGTAAACTTTCTTATCGGGACATGGACACAAGTCGCCTGCTTCTGGCTTTTCTCGCCTTCGGAGCCGCCTGCACCTCCCTCTGGGCTTGGATGCTGGCCACCTCCACCGCTCCTTCAGACGGGTGATGATGGGGGAGAGTCCGCGGCATGCGGGGTTCCCATCGCGCCATGACTTCTCTCCTCTCGCAGATCTTCCCGATCCTCTATGGAGCCTGCTTTGTTCTGCTGCTCTGGCAGGCGTTCCGGGTCATGGGACGGGGGTTTGGGGCCGTGCCACGCCCGGGCGACCCAGCGGCGGCCGCGACGGATTCCGGCGGCCCCACGGGTGATCGCACGGGCCGGCTGACCATTCATCCTGAGCTCCTCGACGCCGACGGCCAGCTCACCCAGGAGGACCTGCTCACCGTGCGGTTCAGCGGCGACAACGAGCAGCCCGCCTTTCCCGCCGATCCGAACTGACCACGCCAGGCCGACCGCTGAATAGGCTCCCTGAGGTGAACGCGCTCAAAGGCGGAGATCGATGGTGGATCAGAGAACACGAATCGTGGCGGCCGTGCTCGGGGCACTGAAATTGCCACCTCGTTTTCGCCTCAAGATGGTGAAGGACGATCCGATTCGGCTTGAGCTCAGCATCACGCCGTCCTACGGGAAAGACCCGATCCTTGTGGGCATCGTCGAATCCCAGGACCTGGTAGCCCGGCGCGACCGGGAGGGCCGCATTCCCCGAGACCTCCAGGGCACCTGGGACTGGACGGTGCGTCACGGCAAGGTCACCACCGGCGGCTGGAACCCGTACCTGAAAGAGGCCCTGCAGACCATGTTCGAAACCGGCCTGCCAGCCATCGTTTACGAAGAAACCACCGGTGAGGCTTATCACCCGGTGGATGGCCTCCGCCACGTGCGCTGAACCCGCCCCTGCCGATTGACGGGCGCCTCGCGGCCATCACCGCTGCCCTCAGCCCAGGAGCCACCCTGCTGCTCCAGGCCGAACCCGGCGCCGGCAAGACCACCCGGGTCCCCCTGGCCCTGCTCGACGCCTTCGGCCGGGAAGGCCGCCTCCTGATGCTGGAGCCGCGGCGGCTGGCGGCCCGCTCCGCCGCCGAGCGCCTGGCGGCCAACCTCGGTGAACCCCTCGGCGGCCGGGTGGGGTACAGCGTGCGACTGGAATCCCGCACCTCGGTGGCCACCCGTCTGGAGGTGGTCACGGCCGGCCTGTTCCTGCGCCGGCTCCAGGCCGATCCGGCCCTCGAAGGGGTGGCCTGCGTGATCTTCGACGAATTTCATGAGCGCCAGGCCGAGGCGGATCTGGCCCTGGCCCTGGTGCGTCAGGCCCGCAGCCTGCTGCGGCCGGAGCTGCGGCTGCTGGTGATGTCGGCCACCCTTGATCTGGAACCTTTGGCCGCCGAGCTGGATGGGGCCAGTGTGATCAGCTGCGAGGGCCGCAGCCATCCGGTCACGGTCGCCTACCAACCGCCGCGGCAGGAGGAGCGACTGGAGCGCCAGGTGCTGCGGGCCCTTGAAGGCCACTGGCTGGACCAGCCCCAGCCCCGGGGCACCGTGCTGGTCTTCCTGCCGGGCCTCGGGGAGCTGGAGACGACACGCCGGGCCATCGAAGCCACCGCCTGGGGGGCCGAGATCGACTGCGTTCTGCTGCATGGCCAGCTGCCGCTGGCGGCCCAGGGCCAGGCCATCGCGGCGACCCACCAGGCCACCGGCAAGGTGGTGCTGGCCACGGCGGTGGCGGAGAGCTCGCTCACGATCGCAGGGGTCACCCTGGTGATCGACAGCGGCCTGAGCCGCCTGAGTCGCTTCGATCCGGCCACGGGCATGGACGGCCTGGTCACCCAGCCCGCCAGCCAGGCCAGTGCCGAGCAGCGCCGCGGCCGGGCCGGGCGCCTCGGACCCGGCCACTGCCTGCGGCTCTGGTCCCCGGCGGAACAGCTGCGGCGCCCCCCCTTCGATCCCCCGGAAGTGCTTGAGGTCGATCCCCTGCCGATCGCCCTGCAGCTGGCGGAATGGGGTGGGGCGGCGGACGACACGTTGCCATGGATCACCCCGCCCCCCAGGCGTTCCCTGGTGGAGGCCCGCGGCCTGCTGCGTCAGCTGGGGGCCATTGACGGCGACGGACGGCTCACCGACCACGGGCGGGCGATGGCCCGGCTGGGGGTCCATCCACGCCTGGCCCACATGCTGTTGCGAGCCAGGGAACGGGGCTGGGAGTCCCTGGCCAGTGCCGTGGCCGTGCTGCTGAGCGAACGGGATCCGCTCGATCGCCGCGAGGCGGGCAGCGATCTGATGCGGCGGCTCGACTGGCTGCGGCGCCCTGGCGCCAGGCGTCCCTGGCGAGATCTCCAGTCCCAGCTGCTGCGCCAGCTCACGGACAGCCATGGCCCACCACCGTCGGCACGCAGCCGCTCGGGCCGCGAGGCCGCCTCAGGCTCCGAGGATGCCCAGGCGGCCCAGCTGCTGGGCTGGGCCTACCCGGAACGGCTGGCCCTGGGCCGGGGCCGGGGGGATGGGCGCTTCCTGATGCGCAGCGGTCGCGGCGCCGTTCTGCCCCCGGGGGACCCCCTCGCCGGCGCCGAAGCCCTGGCGATCGCCAGTGTCGACGGCCAGGGCCAGGAGGCCCGGGTGCGGCTGGCGGTGGCCCTGTCCCGTCAGGGGCTGGAGGAGCTGCTGGCCGACGGGGTCGAGGAGTGCACCGAAGCCCGCTGGGATGGCAACGACCAGCGGGTGCGCTGCGAACGGCTGCGGCGGAGCGGGGCCCTGGTGCTGGAGCGTCGCCCCTGGCCCGAAGCCACAGGGGAGGTGGTGGAGCGGGCCCTGCTGGAGGGTCTGGAAAGTCTGGGGTTGGAGGTGCTGCCCTGGTGCCGCACCAGCCGCCAGCTGCAGCAGCGTCTGATGCTGGCCCACCGTCACCTGGGGTCGCCCTGGCCCGACCGTTCGCCGGATCAACTGCAGCAGGATCCGGGGGCTTGGCTGGGGCCCCACCTGGGCGGCCTGAGCAGTCTTCAGGATCTGCAGCGACTGGACCTGCCCGAGATCCTCTGGGGCGATCTGGACTGGTCCCTGCGCCGGGAGTTGGAGCGACTGTTGCCCCTGACCCAGCCGGTCCCCTCCGGCCGTCGTGTGCCGTTGGACTACGGCAGCGGCACCCCGGTGCTGGCGGTGAAACTGCAGGAGATGTTCGGCTGTCTCGAAGGGCCGACGGTGCTGGACGGCCGGCTGGCGGTGAGGGTGGAGCTGCTGTCTCCGGCGGGACGCCCGGCGGCGGTCACCAGCGACCTGGCCGGCTTCTGGAGCCAGGGCTACGCCGAGGTGCGCCGGGAGCTGCGCGGCCGTTACCCCCGCCACCCCTGGCCCGAGGATCCCCGCCAGGGCATCGCCAGCGCCCGTACCAAGGCCGCCCTGGCGCGGGAGAGGCGTGGCGGCCAGACCCCGGAGCGTTGATCCAGCTGGTCTGCTCGGACGAGGCCTCCTCAGGCAAGGCCCTTCAGACCAGACCGGCCAACAGATGGCCGAAGCCGAAATGGCGCAGACCCTCGAGGATGCCCGCGCCGCCATGGCCACGGGCGCGATAGGTGCGAGGCAGGCCCGGCAGGGCGCGCACCAGGCCGGGCTCGGCATTGCCCACCATCACGCTCTGAAGCCCCGTTTCGAACATGGCCAGATCGTTGAGGGAATCCCCCGCCGTGACCACCAGGGCGGGATCCAGCTCCAGCCACTCCAGCAACCCCAGCAGGGTGCTGCCCTTGTTGACACCGGCCGGCAACACGTCGAGGTACTTGCCGCCGGAGACAAGGCAATCCACCCCATGGGCCTCGATCGCCGGCAATCGGCTGCGATCGAGCTGGCTGGGGTCGATGGCGTAAGCCAGGCGCCGATCGCTGCTGAGGGGCTCGGCGCAAAGACCCGGTAGGCCCGCCAGCAGGGGCAGCACCCGTGCCGCCCGTCCGCGCCAGAGGGCCTCGATCGGCTCCAGCGCCAGGGGTGAGGGGGTGAGGGAGGCACCGCAGGCCACCGTGCAACCCACATCACCGATCACCAGGTGCGGGGGCTGGAGGCCCAGGACGGCCTCCGCGGCCAGCAGCCGGGCGACGGAACGCATGTCCCGTCCCGTGCTGAAGACCTGCAGGATCCGGTGGCGCTGGGAACCCAGCCAGCCGTAGAGGCGGCGGCGGGTCGGGAGGCTCCCCTCCAGCAGGGTTCCATCGAGATCCGTGACCAGCACCAGCTCGGTCGCCCCGGGTAGCGGCTCCTTGAGATGCTGCTGGAAGTGAGCCCGGGGCGCACGGCGCTGCTCCTCCGTTCCAGGCCCCCAGAGGGAACCCCGGCCGGGGCCGCAGACCGGAATCGTCTTCAAGCCCACCCCAAAGCACGACTGTCAACCGTGCAACCCACACCAGAGTTTGTAGTGCCTGACACTGTCAAGATCCCTCCACGTTTCGTTACAGTGGGGTCTCTTCCGACGGTTACTTCCATGTCTGATGCTTCCCAGCCCCGCTTCGGTTTTGTCAACTTCGCCGAAACCTGGAACGGCCGCCTGGCCATGATGGGCTTCGTGATCGGCCTGGCGACCGAAATTCTCACCGGCCAAGGCATTCTGGCTCAGGTTGGCCTCGGCTGAAGCCCGGCCACCAAGCCAGATCACCAATCCTTGAATCGCATCCTTGGCGTTGGCCGCCGGTTCCACCGGCGGCTTTTTCATGACCCCGGCGGCGGGCCTAGGTTGGGCTTCTTACAGGCTCACGCCCTCCGATGGCAACGACTGCCGCCGTTTCCCGCTTCTATGTCGGCAACCGCCGCGACGGCTCCAGGCTGCTGAGCAGCGCCCTTGTGATCACCGGGGCTGGCCTGATCCGCGTCGACCATCCCATCGGACGGGTCGTTGCCCTGGTGGCCGGCCTGCTGAGCCTCTACTGGTGGCTCTGCTATCGCAAGCTCCAGCACTGATTCCATGCTCACGGCCCCTGGCAGCATCGCGTCCCACCGCCAGCAGGACGGCATTCCCCGGTTCACGGTCGCTGAGCTCAACCAGGCCATCGGCACGTTGCTCGAGAGGGGATTTGCGCCCCGCTTCCTGCTGGAGGCCACCATGGGCCGACCCCAGCAGAAGAAGGGCCATCTCTGGCTGAGCCTGCTCGACGGACAGGCCAGCATCCAGGGGGTGATCTGGTCCTCCCAGCTGCAGAAACTCAGCTTCCTTCCCCAGGAAGGCGATGGGGTGGTGGTGGTCGGCAAGCTCAACTTCTGGGCCGCCCGGGCCAGCCTCACCGTGCAGGTGCTGGATGTGCGTCCCAGCCTGACCACCGTTCTGCGTCAGTTCGAGCAGGTGCGCAGCCGGCTCGAGCCCGAAGGACTGTTTGATCCTGAACGCAAGCGAGCGCTGCCGCCCTGGCCCCGCCGCATCGCCCTGCTCACCAGCGTGCCCAGCGCCGCCCTCGCCGACATGCTGCGCACGGCCCGCGAACGCTGGCCCGCCACGGACCTGCTGGTGGTGCCGATCCCAGTCCAGGGAAACGTGGAATCCCAGATCACCGCTGCCATCGAGAGCGTCTGCCGCCAGGCCGCCAGCCTCGGCATCGACGCCCTGGTGCTGGCCCGCGGCGGTGGCAGCCGGGAGGATCTGGCCGTCTTCGACGGCGAGCAACTGGCCCGCTGCCTGGCAGCGTCGCCGCTGCCCGTGATCTGCGGGATCGGCCATGAGGATGACGTCACCATCGCCGACCTGGTGGCCGACTACCGGGCCGCCACACCGACGGCGGCCCTGGTGGCCGTGCTGCCGGAACGCAGCCAGGTGCTCCGCTCCCTGGCCCAGGAACGCGAACACCTGCAGCGCACCCTCTCTCTACGCATCGCCTCAGCCCGGCAACGGCTGGGCACACGGCAGGAGCAGTTGCAGAAGCTGCATCCGAGCCGTCTTCTGGAGCAGCGACAGCAGTGGCTGGCCCAGCAACGTCAGCTGCTGCGGGCCCTGTCTCCGGCGCACCTGCTCGCCAGGGGCTTCAGCCTGCTGCGGGATCGCGACGGACGCCTGCTGCGTTCCGTGGTTCAGTTCCGACCAGGCGATTCGGTACTCGCCGAACTGGCAGATGGCCGGGTGGCCCTGCGGGTGGAGGCGAGCGAACCAGCCGCTGCCCCCCCTGACGCACCCCCTGGCGACGGCCCCGCCCCAGCCGGGTGAATCGCTGCCCGCCTTTTCCACCACGCACCCATCCCATGGCCAGGCCCAGCACCAGATCCAGCCCCCCTCCCCAGGAGTCCTCCGAACCCGCAACCGTGGCCGAGGAACTGAGCTTCCGCGAATCCCAGACAGCCCTCGAACTCTGTCTGGCCCAGCTGCAGGACGAGGAACTGGATGTGGAGTCCATGGCCGATCTCTATCGCAGGGCCCTGGCCTACGCCGAACGCTGCGAGTCGGTGCTGCAGCAGGTGGAACAGCAGGTGATGCAATGGGATTCCAGCCAGCCGGAACGGGCGCCGACGCCCTACGCCCCATGAGCCAAGCAGCACGCGTCACGCCACAAGACCCTGGCGGTCTGAACTGGGTCGCCTGGCTCTATCTGGCCCTGGCCGTGGCAGGGGCCATCCTGCCCTGGCTGGCCAATCTGGACTTCATCCGGGCGGAAGGGGCGGCCTTTGATCTGGGGCTGTTCATTCGCCAGGCCAATGCCAACCCGGCGGCCCGTTCCCTGTCCAGCGATCTGGCGATCGGGGCCACGGCCGTCACCATCTGGATGGTGCGCGAAAGCCGCAGGCTCGGCATGCGCGGGCTGGGCTGGGTGCTGCTCAGCTGTGTCACGATCGCCTTTGCCTTCGGCGCGCCCCTGTTCCTGCATCTACGCGAACGCCGGCTCCTGGAGCTCTCCCGCCTTGGCCAGGAGCGTCCCGTCGCCAACGGATGAGCCGATCGCTCAGGGGGTTTCGCTTTCCCTGATGGCACCATCGGCGGAGCCGGAGGCCTCCAGATCGACGGCCTCCACGTTGATGGTGACGTCGCGGGCGTCGATCTCCCCGTCGGGCGGGGATCCCCAGAAGAACGCTCCGGACGGGGCGCTGGGCGCCGTTCCAGAGGCATCAACCGCATCAAACGCGCTGCCACAGGCGGGGCAGGCCTCGCTGCCGAGGCTGGTGAAACCGCAGTTCGGACAGGTGCGCAGCCGGCGGCGAAGCACCTGCCAGCCGATCAGACCCACCCCTGCCACCAGCAGCGGCAGAAACAGCAGGGTGAGGGTGAGCCCCCCGATCACATCCAGGAGGATTCGGCCGGCTGAGGTGGGCACCAGGAGCAGGGCGGCCGCCACACCGATCCAGAGCCAAGGGATGCGGCGCTCCATCATCGCTGGAAGCGCGGGTCGTTCTCAATCCACCGCTCCAGTGCCGCCAGACCTTCAAGGCCCGCCCACCCCAGCAGCAGGGCCGCCACCAGCCAGGCGGCCAACAGGCCAAGACCAAGCAGCAGGGGAACCAGCGCCAGGGTGGTCAGGCCGATCACCACAACCGCACCCACGGCCATGCAGACAAGCGCAAGGCTGGCCGGCAATGGCGGTATCCGGAGGGAAAGCTTGGCCAAGGGTCGATCCATCGAAGCGACCTCCATCCTGACGCGAAACAAGCCCGTCCTCAGCGCGGCAGAGGTGTCGATGGCCCCCCAGCGGCACCGCCGGAAAGCACCACACTGAAACACTGGCCGAAGTACAGAACCACCCCCACCAACCAGACCCAGAGCGTGAGCAGCAACACGGCACCCACCACCCCGTAGGCCTGGAAGCGCAAGCCAAGGGCGATCAGGCTCCTGCCCAGCAGCAGGTTGGACAGGGTGAGACTGATGCTCACCAGCAAAGCGCCGGGAATCAAGGGGCGGAAGGGAATGCGGCGCGATGGCAGCAGCCAGAGAAACACCAGGGTGGCCGCGAAGCTGATCACCAGGGAAAGGAGCAGATCCAGGCCAAAGGAAAGGGAACTGAGCAACAGCAAAGGCTTGGGCAGATAGGCCTGCAGCTGCTGCTGGAACCCACTCGAACCGAACAGCCTCACGGTGCTGAACAGCTGGTCAACAACGATCAGAACCCCCACGAACAGAATCAGCGACAGCGCTTTCAGGCGCAGGGCCAGGAATCGGGCCACGTGCTGCTGCCAGCGCAGGTGGTCAAGCCCAAAGGGACGGTTCCACCAGAGCCGATCGGCACCGCGCTGGAGCGTCAGATAGATGTTGCTGGCGTTGAGGGCGAGAAGCACCAATCCGAGCAGACCAGCGCCAAAACCCTGATTGGTGAAACGCCGCAGGGTGGCCTCAAAACCCGGCAGGGAGGAGGCTGGCAGCACCTGGGCCACGTAGACAAGCAGCCGGTCGAAGCGTTCCATGTCGCGTCCGAGCAGCCTGGAGGCCACCGAGAGCGCGATCAACAGGGCCGGGAAAAAGGATTGGAGGGTGTGGTAGGCAAAGGCCGCACTGAGATCAACGCAATCCGAACGCAGCCACAGGGCATAGGCCTTCCAGACGGGGCGGAAGCGGCGACGCCAACTCACGGCAGGATCAACGTCAAGAGTGTCGGGCGGATACGCCAATTCATTCTGCCCACCGTCCGCAGCACCCGGCAGAGCACCAGCAGCCTGCCACCGGCCACCAGCCAGCAACAGACGACCAACAGAAAAGCCACCCTGCTCGGGTGGCTTTTCCTACAGCTCTGATCGGAGCTGATCGCTCACATCACGCCTTACAGCGACGATGGAGCGG
>NZ_JAFKRH010000035.1 GCF_019038465.1 Synechococcus sp. CCY 0621
CGACATACAGACGGTTGTTGGTGGAGGTGACCCACTCACAGAACTGGTTCCACACCGAAGCGCCGGAGCGCTGCTGGAGAGTGGCGGTCATGAGTGCAGAGAAGAGTGCCGGCAGGCGAATGCGCTGGCGCGCAGGCCTTGGGCGTAAGGAAGGACGACGGATCGCCTGGGGTGACTGTAACAGACTGTTGCGGCTTGTGAGCGGCGTCTTCATGAAGAAATGCTGTGCCTCTTGCCTGGCCTGTCCCCCCTGCCGCTGCTAGGAGAAGCGTTACCCCGGTCATCTCGCCTCCCCGCCGATGGTCTCGCGTTCGTCGCTCTCTCCCCAGCCACCGCGCACCGCCGGCTTTCGCCTGTGCCGGCTGTCCCCCGCCCTGCTGGTCCTGCCGTTGCTGGTGGCAGGTTGCCAGGGCTCGCCCAATGCCGAGAGCCGCCGCATCGACCAGCTCGAGCTGAAGATCCAGCAGCTGGAGCAACGGCTGAACAAGACCGACGCCCGCCCTGATACCGCCGACCCGGCCGGCAAGCCCCCGGCCGGGGTGGTCAAATCGCTGACCCTGCGCACCGACACCGAGGACGACCGGCTGCGCATCTACTGGGCCGACGGCAGCAAGACTGACCTCCCCTGCACCAAGGAACAGACCACCCTCGTCTGCGGATGACCATGCCTTCCCCCCGTCTCCGGCCCCTGCTGGCCGCCCTGGCCCTGCTGCTGGCCGGCCCCGGGCCCGCCCTGGCCCAGATGAGCCAGGAACAGGCCTTCCAGCGCGGCCGCGGCGTCAACCTGGCCCGCATGCGGGGCGAGGTGATCAACGGCGGCCTGGGCGTCTATCGGCCCGCCATCTGCATGTACGAGCGCAGCGGTGGCAACTGCCTGGTGCGCTCCGACGCCGAGGGCCTGCTGTTCCGCTTCTACGGCGGCGTCCCCGGCTGGGCCCAGCTCGGCCTGCCGCCAACGGTGGAAACCGAGATCCTCATCTCTCCCGACGGTCGCAACGTCGTGAGCGTCCTCTACAACGGCCCGCCCCGATCGCAGCAGGCCCCCGCCGGGCAGCCCCAGGCGCCTCAGCCCGGAGTCTGAAGATTCCTGGCCAGGCCCTGGAGCGCCTGGCCCCAGGCGGGCTCCACGGGCCAGGCTTCCCGGCGGGTAAGGCTGAGGGCGATGCCCTTCTCGCCGTAGGCCGCCTCGTTGATGAACACGGCCCAGACGGGACCGGCCTCCATCTCCTCCCGGGGGTGGAAGGCAATCGTGGCGCCCTCGGCCGTCAGGAACAGGGGATCGCCGGCGGCGATCTGCTGCCAGTCGCGGTTCTGGCGCTGGGGATGCACCACTGCCGCCGGGGAGCCGTCGCCATGGCGCGGCAGATCGAGGCTGCCCAGGTGCCGATGCACCACCAGCCGTGCCGGCTGGCGCAGGGTTCCGGAGCGGGCCGCCGCCAGCACCTCCAGAGCCGCCTCCAGGGCCAGCTGGCTCTGTCGGCAGATCGGCGCCTGGATCACGCCCTGGGGCACCGGACCCACCTCCACCACCAGCCCGCAGGGCCAGCGCTCCACCAGATAGCCGGTCTGGGCTCGGTCCTGCTCGTGCAGGTAGATCGGCAGTCCCAGCCGCTGCTGCAGGCCCGCCGCCAGGGCCAGATCGGCCGGCCTGCGGCCGTAGACCACCAGGCTGTTGCCCATGGCGGCGGTGGTGCTGTGCAGGTCGAGGGCCACCAGGCAGGGGGCGCTGCCTTCGGGCCCGTGGAGAGCCAGCAGCTCCCGGGCCCGCTGCCGTTCCCGGCCCCCGGGATCGGGGGCGTCCAGCAGGGCCGGCACGAAACTGCGGTTGAGGTCCTGGTCCAGGTAGCGGGCGCCGGCGGCATGGGCGGCGGGGTTGCCCAGCACCAGCTCCAGGGCGAGGCCGCTGCTGCGCAGCAGCGCCGGGTGCCGCCGCCAGGTTTCCAGCAGCCAGGGCGCGTTGCGCTCGTTGCCGTGGGTGCCGCCCACCACCATCACCCGGCCCGCCACCATCAACGTCTCGCCCACAGGGCCCCAGCCTGGCGCAGAGTCAGGGCTGCACACCGCTGATGTCCATGGCCCCGCCCGCCACCCTGGTGCGCACCGCCCGGCAGCTCTGGCAGTGCCAGTGGCGCCTGTTGATGGGTGGGCTCGGCCCCGCCGATGGCCAGGGCCGCTACCGCCGGCCAGGCGGGGCCTTCACCGCCCTGCCGCCCCTGCCGGAGGACGCGGCCGAGCCGGGCGGCCACGTGCTGATCGTGGGCCGCAGCTGCCCCTGGGCCCACCGGGCCTGGCTCACCTGGACCCTGCGGGGTCTGGCGCCCTCGATCGAGACGGTGGTGGTGGTGCCCGATCCGGCCGCCGGCCGCTGGCGGTTCGAGACGCCCTTCGAGGGCTGCCAGACCCTGCTCGACCTCTACCGCCGCTGCGGCGCCGATCCCCGGGCCCGGGCCACCGTGCCGGCGCTCTACTCCCGGAGCCGGGGGCAGATCCTGGTGAGCGAGAGCGCCCGCCTGATCGAACTGCTCAATGCCTGGCCGGCGGCGGCCGGAGCACCGGACCTGGAACCCCCGGACGACCGGGCGGCCATCGCCACCTGGCGGGAGCGGCTGCAGGGCGATGTCAACGACGGCGTCTACCGCTGCGGCTTCGCCCGCAACCAGGCGGCCTACGACGAAGCCGAAGCGGCCCTGTTCGCTGCCCTGGAGGCCATCGAGGCCAGCCTCACCACCCAGGCAGAAAGCGGCGGCGGCTGGCTCTGCGGCGGGGCCCGTCCCAGCCTGGCGGACGTGGTGCTGTTCCCCACCCTGATCCGGATGGAACTGGTCTACGCCCCCCTGTTCGGCTGCAGCCGCCGGCCCCTGTGGCAACTGCCCCGGCTGTGGGACTGGCGCCGCCGCTTCCACGCCCTTGAGGGAGTGGCCGCCACCTGCTTCCCGGACGCCTGGCGCCGCGACTATTTCGGAGCCCTGTTCCCCCTGCATCCCTCCGGCATCGTCCCGGCGGGACCGGACCTGGCCACACTGGTGGGCAGCCCGCCCCCTGCCGCCCCCGGCGCCCCCACCCGATGAGCAGCACCCTGGCCAGCCCGGATGGCACCGACCCCGTCTTCGAGGGGGTGTACGGCCGCTTCACCATCACCGCCACCGACCGCCGCGAGGTGCTCGGCTACCGCCTGGCCCTCACGGCCGTGGCCCTGGGCCAGCTGGCCCTGCTGGCCCAGTGGCGCCAGCTCGGCCCCGACCTGCTCTGGCCCTGGTTGCTGGTGATGGCGGCCGGCCTGGGCCTGGCCCTGCGCTGGATCCACATCTACCTGCGCCCCCTGCACCGGGCCCTGCAGCTGTTCTGGCTGGCCGGTTGCCTGGGCGGACTGCTGCTGGCCCTGCGGGCCGGACCGGGCCAGATGCTCCCCGCCCTGGCGCAGCAACCCCTGTGGATCCTGGCGGTGGGGCCCTTCTTCGCCGCCCTGGCCGGCATCGGCTTCAAGGAGTTCTTCTGCTTTCAGCGGCCGGAGGCGATCGGCGTCACCCTGCTGCTGCCCCTGGCCCTGCTTGGGCGCCTGGCCGGTCTGCTGAGTCCCGCCACGACCGCCAGCCTGCTGGCCGCCGAAGCGCTGCTGCTGCTGGTGCTCTGTCTGCGCAAGTTCCCCATGCCGGCGGCGGCGGATGTGGGCGACAAGAGCGTCTTCGCCCATCTGGAGCAGCAGCGCCTGGGCCTGGGCCAGAGCGGCGACACCCCATGAGCGCGATCAGCCTGGTGGGGGCCGCCAAGGACTTCGGCCTGCGCAGCCTGTTCTCCGATCTCGACCTGCACGTGGGTGAGCGGGACCGGCTGGGGCTGATCGGCCCCAACGGCGCCGGCAAGAGCACCCTGCTGCGGGTGCTGGCGGGCCTCGAACCGCTCGATCGCGGTGAGCGCCGCTGCCATGCCCGTACCCGGGTGGTGCTGCTCGACCAGGAGCCCCGGCTGGATCCCTCCCTGACGGTGCTGGAGCAGGTGTTCGCCGGGGACGGGGAAGCCATGGGCCTGCTGCGGGAGTACGCCGGCGTGAGCCACCAGCTGGCCCTCCATCCAGAGGACGGCCAGCTCCTGGCCCGCCTCAGCGCCCTGCAGCACCGCATGGACGGCTGCCAGGCCTGGGACCTGGAGCGCCGCTGCCGGGAGGTGCTGGAGCGCCTGGGCATCGACGCGGCCCACCAGGAGCGGACGATCGGGGAGCTCTCCGGCGGCAATCGGCGCCGCGTCGCCCTGGCGGCGGCCCTGGTGGCCGAACCGGAGGTGCTGCTGCTGGATGAACCCACCAACCACCTCGACGCCGAGGGGGTGGAGTGGCTGCAGAGCTACCTGGATCGCTTCTCCGGCGCCCTGGTGCTCGTCACCCATGACCGCTACCTGCTGGATCGGGTCACCCGCCGGATCGTGGCGGTGGAGCGGGGCGAGGCCCGGCCCTATGAGGGCAACTACGGCACCTACCTGGGCCTGAAGGCGGCCGAGGAGGAGGCCGAAGCCTCCACCGCCGCCAAGCTCAAGGGGACCCTGCGGCGGGAACTGGCCTGGTTGCGCCAGGGCCCCAAGGCCCGCAGCACCAAGCAGAAGGCCCGGCTGCAACGCATCGATGCCCTGCTGGAGGCCCCCGCCCGCCAGGGGCGCACCAGCCTGGCGATGGCCGCCACCGCCCGGCGCATCGGCAAGCGGGCAATCACCGCCGAGGGGCTGGCGGTCGCGGTGGGTGAGCGCACCTTGCTGCGCGACTTCAGCTACGACTTCAGCCCCGAGGATCGGGTGGGGATCATCGGGCCCAACGGGGCCGGCAAATCCAGCCTGCTGGAGGTGATCGCCGGGCGGCGCCCCCCCAGCGAGGGCCTGCTGGAGCTGGGGGGCACGGTGAAGCTGGCCTACTTCGACCAGCACAGCGACGTGCTGCTGGCCAAGGACGGCAAGCGCAAGGTGATCGAGGTGGTGCAGGAGGCCGCCAGCCGGGTCCAGGTGGACGGGGTGGAGCTGACGGCCTCCCAGCTGCTGGAGCGGTTTCTGTTCCCTCCGGCCCAGCAGCACCAACCCGTGGCGAAGCTCTCCGGTGGCGAACGACGGCGGCTGCACCTCTGCCGGCTGCTGATCGAGGCCCCCAATGTGCTGCTGCTGGACGAGCCCACCAACGACCTCGATGTCCACACCCTGAGCGTGCTGGAGGAGTTCCTCGACGATTTCCGCGGCTGTGTGGTGGTGGTTTCCCACGACCGCTGGTTCCTGGATCGCACCGTCGACCGCCTGTTCCACTTCGAGGACGGCCGGCTGGAGCGCTTCGAGGGCAACTACAGCAGCTGGCTGGAGCGACGGTCAGAGTCGCCGACCACCGCCCCTGGGCCTGCCGCCGTCGCCGCCGCAGCCGTGGCCCAGGTGGCCGCCAAGCGTTCGGCCCCACCCGCCAAGGTCCCGGCGGACGGCCCCCGGCGGCGCAGCTTCAAGGAGACCCGGGAGCTGGAGCGTCTCGAAACCGAGCTGCCCCAGCTCGAACAGCAACGCCGCGAGCTGGAGCAGCACCTGGCGGCTCCCAGTGGCCCGGATTACGCCCGCCTGGAGGAGCTGACCCATGAGCTGGCGGCCCTGGTGGAGCGGATCCACGCGGCGGAGGAGCGCTGGCTGGTGCTGAGCGAACTGGCCGCCTGAGCGCCGCTGCCGGGGCGATGGGTGTGCGGGACCCCACAGGAAACGGCGGCGCCCCTGCCCCGCCCGTATGGTGTCTGCGGTGAGTTCCGGCTCGTGAAGGCCGGTTTTTGCATGAAGACGATCGACGATCACATCGAGAAGGACAAGGTCGAGATCGAATCGGCCAAGGCCGACGGCAATCTCGGCAAGGTGCGCCATCTCGAGGAGGAGCTCAAGGCCCTCAACGAATACAAGGAGCACCACCCCGAGGACAGCCACGACCCCAGCCCCCTCGAGGTGTACTGCGACCTCAACCCCGAAGCGCCCGAGTGCCGCGTCTACGACGACTGATCCCCGGGGCGGTTCAGGTGATGCCCAGCTGCTGCCAGACGGCGGCCAGCAGGGCATCGAGCCCCTGGGAGGCGGCAGCGGAGATGACCAGCGGGGGCTGGCCGGTATGGGCGCCGATGGCCGCCACCCGTTCCTCCAGTCCCTCGGCATCACACAGTTCCATCTTGTTCAGCACCACCAGGCGGGGGCGCTCGCTGAGCCCGTTGCCGTAGGCGGCCAGCTCCTCCTCCACCACCAGCAGATCCCTGAGCACGTCCTCGCCGCCGGCATCCACCAGATGCAGCAGCAGGCGCGTGCGCTCGATGTGGCGCAGGAATTCGTGGCCCAGGCCGGCGCCACGCGCTGCCCCAGCGATCAGGCCGGGAATGTCGGCGAAGACGGTGCCGTCACCGCTCGGCCGCCGCACCACCCCCAGGTTGGGCACCAGAGTGGTGAAGGGGTAATCGGCGATCTTGGGCCGAGCGGCCGAGAGCACGGCGATCAAGGTGCTCTTGCCGGCATTGGGCAGACCGATGATCCCCACCTCAGCCAGAAGCTTGAGCTCCAGCTGCAGCTTCCATTCCTCTCCTTCCTTGCCCTCGGTGAACTTTTCCGGGGCCCGGTTGCGGTTGCTGAGGTAGTGGGCGTTGCCCAGCCCACCCCGGCCGCCAGCCGCCACCAGCAACTCCTCGCCGTCGTCAGTTAGATCCCCCAGCAGGATGCCGGTGCGGCAGTCGCGCACCTCCGTGCCGCACGGCACCCGGATCGTCAGGGTGGAGGCGCTGGCTCCAGAGGAGCGGTTCGGGCCGCCGCGGCGGCCGTCATCGGCGGCGAACAGGCGTCGGTACTTGAAATCCAGCAGGGTCTGGAGATTGGAATCGGCCACGAGCAGCACGTCACCGCCGCGGCCCCCGTCACCACCGGAGGGGCCCCCGGCGGGCACGTATTTCTCACGACGGAAGGCCACGATGCCGTCGCCGCCGCGGCCGGCGCGCACAGCAATGCGGGCCTGATCGATGAACTGCAAGGAAGGTTTTCGGCCGGGGCTCGGATGAGGAACAACCCTAGGATCCCCCGGTTGCAGCGCTTGTTTGGCCGAGGTCCGCTTCCAGAAGGTCGGCAAGACCTACCCGCCCCGTCGCGGCGGCAGTCCGGTGGAGGTGCTGCGCGAGCTCGACCTGCGGATCGAGGACGGTGAATTCCTGGTGCTGGTGGGCCCCTCGGGCTGTGGCAAGAGCACCCTGCTGCGGCTGCTGGCGGGCCTGGAGGCCACCACCTCGGGCGAGATCTACGTCGGCGAGCGGCCCGTGAGCCGGCTGCGGCCCGCCCAGCGGGATGTGGCGATGGTGTTCCAGAGCTACGCGCTCTATCCCCACCTGAGCGTGGCCGACAACATCGGCTTCGGCCTGCGGCGCAGCCGCCACCGCAGCCTGCCCCAGCAACTGCAGGACAGCCTGCACCGGGCCAGCCGTGGATGGCCGGCGGCCCTGCGGATCGCTTCCGAGCGGGAGCGCCGCATCACGGCGCGCATTGACGAGGTGGCCGCCACCCTGGAGCTGGAGCCGCTGCTGGGACGCCGGCCCAAGGAGCTCTCCGGCGGCCAGAAGCAGCGGGTGGCCCTGGGCCGGGCCATCGCCCGCCAGCCGGCGGTGTTCCTGATGGATGAACCGCTCAGCAACCTCGACGCCAAGCTGCGCACCGGCACCCGCACCCAGATCGTGGAGCTGCAGCGGCGCCTGGGCACCACCACCCTCTACGTCACCCACGACCAGGTGGAGGCCATGACCATGGGCCACCGCATCGCCGTGCTCAACGAGGGCCGGCTGCAGCAGCTGGGCACGCCGATGCAGCTCTACCAGTGGCCGTCCAACCTGTTCGTGGCCCAGTTCATCGGCAGCCCGGCGATGAACCTGCTGCCGGTGGAGGTGGCCGGCTCCGCCCAGCTGCTGCTGGGGGGGCGCCGCTTTCCCGTGGAGGGTCCGATGGCGGACCTGCTGGGCGACTGGATCGGCCACCGGATCACCGGCGGCCTGCGGCCGGAGCACCTGCGGCTGGCCCCCGCCACCAACCGCAACCTGGCGGCGGAGGTGAGCCACTGCGAGGCCCTGGGCAACGAACAGCTGGTCACCTGCCGGCTGCTGGAGGGCAGCCACCTGGTGCTGGTGCGGGCCACCCCGGACCAGAGCGTGACCGTGGGCCAGACCGTCCATCTCGATGTCGACCCCACCGGCTGGCGCCTGTTCGACGGGCTCGGGGCCGCCCTGCTGCCGGCCGAGGCCACCCCTCCGCCCCGGCAGGAACCCCAGCTGCCCGCCATCAATCACTGAGCCCTACTTCACCCAGATGACGCTGCAGCCGGGGCCCCCATCCCCCTGCTCGGCATCGCTGACCCGCTCCACCCAGGCCAGGCCGGAGAGCCACTCGCGCAGGCCTCGCTTGAGCTTGCCGGTGCCGATGCCGTGGATCACCCACACCGGCCCGTTGGCCCCCCGCAAGCGCTCCTCCACCGCCGCCTCGGCCTCATGCACCCGCAGACCGCGCACGTCCACCGTGTTGCCCTCGGTGCGCACCTCGGGCCCGCGGCTGCCCGGGGAGCGGCGGCTGCGGATGCGCACCTGGGGCGGCGGTTCGGGGGGTGCGGGTTTCTCACCGTGCAGTCCCTCGATGCCCGCCAGTTCCACCGTGAGCCGCAGCACGCCGCAGCGCACCGTGAGCTCGCTGCCCTCCTCCGAAATCGCCAGCACCTCGGCCGCCTTGCCGAGGGCCAGCAGCCGGATGCGATCACCCACCTTGGGCCGCCAGCCGCCGTGGTCACGCCGCTCCGGCAGGGGCCGGTGCTGCTGCTCCAGCCGGCGCAGGCGCTGGCCGGCCTGGCGGGCCGTTTCCCCCGCCGTCCGCCCGCCGACGCGCACCTCCTGACCCACCGCGCGAAGGCGCCGGATCAGGCGCCGCACCTCCCCCTGCCCCTCCCGGATCGACAGCTCCAGCCGCTGGCGGCGCTGCTCCTGCAGTTCCGCCGACTGCTCCTTCTGCTGCGACCAGCGCTGCAGCAGTTCCTCGTGCAGCAGCTCGGTGCGGGCGAGCAGCACCGCCGCCGCTTCGGCCGCCTCCTGCTGGCGCTTGCGCTCCTGTTCCAGTCCCTCGATCACCCGGTTCACATCACCCTCGCCGCCGGGCTCCAGCTGGGCGGCCGCCGCCGCCAGCACCTCGGGGTCGAGCCCCAGGCGGGAGGCGATCGCCAGGGCATTGCTGCGGCCGGGGATGCCCCACTGCAGCCGGTAGGTGGGCGAAAGCGTTTCCACATCGAAGGCCACCGAGGCGTTCTCGAAGCGGGAATCGACGTACTTGAGCGCTTTGAGCTCGCCGAAGTGGGTAGTGGCGACGGTGAGGCGGGCGCGATCGGCGAGGTGGCGCAGCAGGGCCGCAGCCAGGGCACTGCCTTCGGTGGGATCGGTGCCGGCCCCCACCTCGTCGAGCAGCACCAGGGCCGCCGGCCCCTCCCCCAGGGCCCCTCCAGGCGGCAAGGCCCCCAGGATGCGGGCGATGCGGCGGATGTGGCCGCTGAAGGTGGAGAGGTTCTGCTGCAGCGACTGCTCGTCGCCGATGTCGGCCAGTACATGGCCGCACCAGGGCAGCCGGGGGCTGCCGGCGCAGGGCAGGAACAGGCCGGCGCGGGCCATCAGGGCCGCCAGGCCGAGGCTCTTGAGGGTCACCGTCTTGCCGCCGGTGTTGGGGCCGGTGATCGCCACCACCCGCAGCTCCCGGCCCACGCTGATGCTCACCGGCACCACGGGCTGGCCGCCCTCCCGCCGTTCCTGCCAGAGCAGCAGCGGATGGCGCAGGTCCCGCAACTCGAACGGGGCGTCGGCCGTCTCGGCCAGCTCGGGCCGCACCGCCCCCAGCCACTGGCCGTAGCGGGCCCGGGCCAGGCCGGCATCAATCCGCACCAGCACCTGCTGCAGATGGCCGAGGACGTCGGCCTGTTCGCCCACCAGGGCGCTGAGTTCGCTGCGCACCTGGCGCTCCAGCTCCCGCTCCTGGGCCTCGGCGTCACGGATGCGGTTGCCCAGGGGAATCACCGCCTGGGGCTCCACGTAGACCGTGCTGCCGGAGGCGGAGCTGTCGTGCACCAGGCCGCTCACCTGGGCGGCGGCGCCGGCCTTGACCGCCAGCACCGGCCGGCCGCTGCGTTCGCTCACCACCGTGTCCTGGAGCAGGGAGGCGTAGCGACGCACCAGCTCCTGCAGCCGCTCCCGCCGCTCGCTGCGCAACCCCAGCAGCTGGCGCCGAACCGCCTCCAGCGGCCCACTGGCCCGATCCGCCACCCGGCCGCCCTCCTCCAGGCAGAAATGGAGCCGCTGCTCCAGCTCCGGCAGGGTGCGCAGCTCGGCCACCAGGGCACTGGTGATCGGCCGCAGCTCGGGATCCTCGATCTGGCGCCGCAGCCGCCGGGCCGTGGCCAGGGTGGCGGCCACCGCCAGCAGCTCCTCGCCGCCCGCGCAGCCACCCTTGGCACAGATGGCCACCGTGGCAGCGATGTCCCCGGCCCCCTGCAGGCTCAGGCCCCCCTCGCAGAGGCCATCGAGGGCCAGCAGCTCGGTGGTTTCCAGCAGCAGACGGCGACTTTCCGCCGGATGGTCCGGCAGGCCGAGCAGGGCGCAGTGCCGGCGGCCGGCGGCGGTGCTGGCGAAGCCGGCCAGGTGCTCCGCCAGGCGGGGCCACTCCAGCAGCTCCAGGGTGTCCTGATGGATCTCGCTCACAGGGTGTGCGCTCACCCAGCCGGCGCCAGGGAGATGGGGGCGGGGATGGCGGCGGCTCCCACGTTGGAGGGGATGCCGGTGGCGGGCTCGTAGAGCATCTCCAGCCAGTTGCCCTCCGGATCCTGCAGGTAGAAGGAGGCGGTGCCATCGCGGTGGTCGTGCACCGGGCCCACCCGGTGACCCTCCGCCGCCAGGCGGTCGTGCACCGCGTCCACCTCGGCCCGGTCGCTGTAGTGGAAGGCGAAGTGGGGGCCGGCGGCGGTGTAGCTGGGGCTCAGCAGGGCAATGCCGTCGCCGTTACCGGGCGACTGCATGTAGGCCCAGTCCTGGGCGTCCCAGGTGAGGCGCAGCCCCAGCCCTTCGTAGAAGCGCTTGGCACGTTCCATGTCCTGGACCCGCACCGCCACGTGGCCGAGACGCGTCATGGGAAGGGGCAACGACGGATCATTCCCCCATTCAAGCGGTGTGGCTCAGCCGTCGCGCAGCCACTGGGCGGCGTCGCAGGCGTGGTACGTGAGGATCAGATCGGCGCCGGCCCGCTTGAAGCAGAGCAGGGTTTCCAGCACCACCGCCCGCTCGTCGATCCAGCCCCGCTCGGCGGCGGCCTTGACCATGGCGTACTCGCCGCTGACGTTGTAAGCGGCAATCGGCAGCTCGCTTTCGCCCCGCAGGCGATGGATCACGTCCAGGTAGGCCAGTCCGGGCTTGACCATCAGGATGTCGGCCCCCTCCTGTTCATCGAGCAGGGCTTCGGTGAGGGCTTCGCGGCCGTTGGCCGGATCCATCTGATAGGTGCTCTTGTCCTTCGGGATGGGCTTGGTGCTCACGGCCCGGGGGGCGGAATCCAGCGCCTCGCGGAAGGGGCCGTAGTAGGCGGAGGCGTACTTGGCGGTGTAACTGATGATGCCGACGTGCTCGAAGCCCTCCTCGTCGAGGGCTTCACGGATGGCGCCCACCCGTCCGTCCATCATGTCGCTGGGGCCGATCAGGTCCGCTCCAGCCCGGGCCTGGGCCACCGCCTGGCGGCACAGCAGGCTGATGGTCTCGTCGTTGAGCACCACGCCCTCGCTGCTGACAATGCCGTCGTGGCCGTCGCAGGAATAGGGATCCAGGGCGACGTCGGTCATGATCGCCATCGACGGATGCTCCTGCTTGAGGCGCCGGATCGCCCGGGGGATCAGGCCGCCCTCGTTGAAGCACTCACTGCCGTCCTCGGTCTTGAGGCCATCGGCCACCTTGGGAAACAGCACCACACAGCGGATACCCAGGTCCCAGGCCCGGCCCACCTCCGTCACCAGACCCTCCAGGCTCCAGCGCTGGGCGCCGGGCATGGCTCCGATCGGTTCGTTGGACGCGCCCTCGTGGACAAACAGCGGGTAGATGAAGTCGGCGGCGCTGAGCTGGAATTCCCGCACCATGGCCCTCAGGGCCGGCGTGCGACGCAGCCGGCGGGGCCGATAGGTGAGCTCCATGGGGCAGATCTGACTGGCCGGATCCTACGGAAAGCCCTTCCGGCGCTTGAACGGCGGGCCAGGTTGGGGGTTCAGAGCAGGGCGGCGCTGATCCAGTCCTTGCGGGGATCGACGCTGCGGGCCTGCCGCAGCTGCTCCAGCAGATCCCGCTCCTGGGGGCTGAGGCTGTCGGGCAACCTGAGGGTGGGAGTGAACAGCAGGTCGCCCCTGCCGTCCTTCACCGGCCAGCCCTTGCCCTTGAGCCGCAGGCTGCGGCCGAGGGTCATGCCGGGGGGTACCTGGATGGTGGCTTCCCCATCGGGGGTGGCCACCCGCACCTCACCGCCGAGGGCCAGTTCGTCGAGGCTCAAGGGGAGTTCGGCCCGCAGCTGGTCGCCATCGAGACGCCAGACGGGATGGGGCTGCAGCTTCAGGGTGAGATAGAGGTCGCCGCGGCGGCCGGTGCCGGGCTGCAGGTTGCCCTTGCCCTTGAGCCGCAGGCGGCTGCCGTCCTTGACGCCGGCGGGGATGCGCACCTGCACCCGCTCCTCGTTGACAGCCAGGGTGCGCTCGCAGCCGCGGAAGGCATCGGCCACCGGCAGGCTGATCGTGGCCTCGGCATCGAGCTGCACCTGGGTGGAGCGTTCGGCTCCGCCGCCACCGAATCCGGAGGGGAAGCCACCGGGAAAACCGCTGCCGAAGCCGAAACCGCCGGGGGCACCAGCGGCCGCACCCCCACCGAACCGGCCCAGTAGATCATTGATGAAGTCGTCGAAGTTGCCGTAACGGCCGAAGTCGACATCGACGCCGGGAGCGCCACCGCCTCCGCCCATCTGGCTCCAGTACTGGCCGAACTGCTCGTAACGACGGCGCTTTTCGGGATCGGAAAGCACTTCATAGGCTTCGCTGATCTCCTTGAAACGGGCCTCGGCGGAGGCGTCGTCAGGATTCACATCCGGGTGGTACTGACGGGCCAGCTTGCGGAAGGCGCGCTTGATGCCATCGGCATCGGTGCCCCTTTCGACTCCAAGAACCTTGAAATAGTCGCGGTACCCGTTAACGCTCATCTCGTCACGCTCATCTCGCCAGGGCGCCCGTCACCAACCAACCCGGCGATTCTCCCAGTCCTGCTGTGGAATTCACAGCTCCTGGCAGGGCGGAAGCCCGTACGGGCCAGAAGGTGCGGCCTAGATTTTTGGCCCTGTCCTTCCGTCGATGCGCTTGTTGTCCCCCTCCTGGAAGGCCGCCCGGGCTGCGCGGCTTCGGCCCCTGCTGCTCATGGGCGGGCTGCCCACCCTGCTGGGATGCGCGCTGGTGTTCCACGCCCCTGCCCATGGGGGCCAGGCCGGCCGCTCCACCACCCCGACGCTGGGTGAAGCCCTGGCGCCCTCCGACAGCGCCCAGATGCAGCTGACCGAGCACCTGCGGCGCATCGGGGCCGTGTTCTACGGCGCCTGGTGGTGCCCGGCCTGCTTCCGCCAGAAAAGCCTGTTCGGCCAGCAGGCGGGCGATCGGCTGCCCTACGTGGAATGCGACAAGACCAAGGAGGGTCGCGAGCGCTGCCAGGAGGCGGGCATCAAGGCTTACCCCACCTGGGTCCTGGGCAGCAAACGGGTGGAAGGGGTGCAGACGATCGAGGAGCTGAAGCGCTGGAGCGGTTACGCCAAACCGCCGGCCGGTGGCACCACCCCCTGAGCACCGCCCTGACACGTGTTGGCGCCCGCACATCGTGCCATCCAACTGCAGCACAAGTGCGGAAGTCCAGGTAGACGTTCTGGCTGATTTTGGTAGAGTCCTGAAACCCATTTCTGCAGAACACTGAAACCTGTCTGGAGCCAATCTCCGCCCCTCAGGGACATGAAGGAATCAACACTTCCGGCCCGGGAACCGAAGTTTTCAGCGCCCTTTTTTCAGATCCTCATAAAAGTTGAGGTATTTTTTCAGGATGATTGTTATGCAGGGCACCTTTGGGATGTGAGTCGTTCTGGGGCCTGCATCCGCAGCTTCCAGCAGGTTCCGATGGGTTCGCCGGCCCAGATTCGCTTTCACGACCCATCCGACGCTGAGATCGTCGAAGCCAAGGGAGAACTGATCTGGATCAACCAACTGAGGGGAGCCCACTACTCCGGACTTCGCTTTGAGGAAGGCTTCGACATTTCCCAGACGTTTCTCAGGTTGCTGGTCAAAACGGACCCGTCCTGACGCGGAGCTCCCACACTCCAGGCGAACAGTCCAACATGTTTCCAGGCATGACTAGGCCGCCTTGGTGTCACATCTGGTCAGAGAACTCGCCGATCCTTCGTGGTCGATCTCAAGCCAGACCAGGAGGTGAAGGTGGATCCCCCCAGCGCGGCGGCAGGCGTTTTGCCCAGGAGGTCGAACTCAAGGATTGCCCTCCGAGCTCCGCCATGCCCCTGGTGCACCCGGCAGGGTCAGCGGCGATCCATTCCCGCCCCGGGAGCCCCGTAGCCCAGGCCAGGGCGTACCCCGGCTCCCGAGGCGGGCCCACCGACCCCGCCGGGGTTGGCCACCGGGCGCCGTTCCAGGCCGGGGCCCGCTTCTCCAAAACCGGCACCCGGCAACACCCCAGCTCCGGAGGCGGGTCCACCGACACCACCAGGACCCACCCCGGGTTGGCGGTCAAGGCCAGGACCGGCCGCCCCGAAGCCGGCGCCGGGAGCCACCCCCGCACCGGAGGCCGGCCCCCCGAGCCCGCCTGGATTGGGGCGTGCCTGACCAGCGGGGATAGCCAGTCCAACGGCCACCGCCGCGACCATCAGAACAACGATGTGCTTGCAGAGTTTCTTCACCGGCAGTGGCTAAGGAGAACCTCGTCCTAGCAAGGTCGACCCCGGGCTCCTAGCAGCGCACCCGTCCCGTCTTGGGCGGATTCCCCTTGCCCGCGTCCAGCTGCCCGCCCACTGAAAAGGGCCCTTCCAGGCCCCATGGGTCATTTGGGTGACAAGGCTGACCTCACCCCGTCTCCGTTAAGAGTGTCAGGCAGCCACGGGGGCGGCTTGACGGGAGAAACGAACGATGTTGTTCGCTGTTACGGGTTCGCTCTTACCGAGCAGGCTTCAGTCACCCTCCTCATGCCCCGTCGAAACCATTGCAGCCCCGCGCTTGGGTCGGGGGAAGAAATGGAGCTGAGCGGAATCGAACCGCTGTCCGAGACACTGGTGTGGACCACCTAGTTCGTCCGAAGACGAGCCTGTTCATCTTGCCACCTCCAGGCCGCCAGCCAGCCAGCAGCATGGGGGGATGGCCACCCCTTCCCCGTTCGACGTCATCGCCGTGGTTCCCCCGGGGCTGGAGGAACCGGCGGCGGCGGAACTGGCCGCCCTCGGCGCCAGCGAGGTGCGTCCCCTGCGGCGCGCCGTGGGCCTGCGGGCCGATGCGGCCACCTTCTACCGGCTGCATCTGCAGGCCCGCCTGCCGTTCCGCTTCCTGCGCCAGCTGGCCCGCTTCCCCTGCCGCGGCCGCGAGGAGCTCTACGACGGCGTGCAGCGGGCCGCCGACTGGGAGCGCTGGCTGCCGCCCCAGCTGAGCTTCCGGGTGGAGGCCAGCGGCAGTGTGCCGGGACTCACCCACAGCCACTACAGCGCCCTGCAGGTCAAGAACGCCCTGGTCGACAGGCAGCGCCAGGTGTGGGGATCGCGCTCCTCGGTGGATCTGGACGATCCCGACCTGGTGCTGCACCTGCACCTCAGCCCCGGCCGACCCGGCGGCAGCGGCCCCGAGGCGGTGCTGAGCCTCGATGGCGGCGGCGCCAGCCTGCACCGGCGCGGCTACAGGGCCGCCATGGGCCTGGCGCCCCTCAAGGAGAACCTGGCCGCCGGTCTGATCGCCCACACCGGCTGGGACGGCACCGTGCCCCTGGCCGATCCCTTCTGCGGTTCCGGCACCCTGCTGATCGAGGCCGCCTGCCGCGCCCTCGGCCGCGCCCCGGGCCTGGAGCGCGCCTTCAGCCTGGAGCGCTGGCCCGATTTCGATGCCGCCCTGTGGCAGCGGGAGCGCCAGGCCGCCCTGGAGCTGGCCCGCACCGGCCTCCCCGACGGTGAACCCCTGGCGGCGATCGTGGGCCTGGAGCGGGATCCGGCCGTGCTGGCCATGGCCCGCAGCAACGCGGCGGCGGCCGGTGTGGCCGACTGGGTCGACCTGCAGGAGGGGGACTGCCGCGATTTCCGCCCCCCGGAAACCCCCGGGGTGCTGGTGTGCAACCCGCCCTACGGCGAGCGGCTCGGCGGCGATGACGACCTGGAGGCGCTCTACGGCGATCTGGGGCGGATGCTGAAGGAGCGCTGCGGCGGCTGGACCCTGTGGCTGCTGAGCGGCAACCCGGCGCTTACGGGGGCCCTGCGCATGAAGGCCAGTCGCCGGGTGCCGGTGAGCAATGGCGGCATCGACTGCCGCTGGCTCCGCTACGACATCCGCTGAGGCCGGCTACAGCGTCTCCGGGCCAGCGCTGCTAGCGGTGGGTCCTGCCTCCGCCGCCGCCAGCCCCCATGGCCTCACTTTTTGAAGCGCTCAAGCAGGAGGTTCTCGCCGTCGAGAGGGATCCGGCCCTCGACACCGGCGCGGCGGCGATGGCACTGCTGCAGGAGTGGCTGGCCAGCCACGAAGCCGAGATCAGCGCCCGCAAGCTGGCGGCACCGACGGAATTCAACGGCACGTTGATGCAGTGGTTCCACTGGTACAGCGATGGCGATGGCGGCCACTGGCGGCGGCTGCGCCAGGAGGCACCGGCCCTGGCCCGGGCCGGCATCACCGCCCTGTGGCTGCCGCCGGCCGGCAAGGGGGGCAGCGTGTGGGATGTGGGCTACGGCACCTACGACCTGTTCGATCTGGGCGAATTCGACCAGAAGGGCACGGTGCGCACCAAGTACGGCACCAAGCAGGAGTATCTGGAGGCCGTCCAGGCCTGCCGCGCGGTGGGGATCCAGGTGTACGCCGATGTGGTGTTCAACCACAAGCTCAACGCCGACGAGCAGGAGCAGTACCGGGCCACCCCCTACGACCCGGCGGACCGCAACCGGCCCCTGGGGGAGGAACGCACGATCAGCGCCTGGACCCGCTTCCGTTTCGATGGCCGCGGCAACCATTACTCATCCATGCAGTGGCACTGGTATCACTTCGACGCCGTCGACCACAACAGCCTGGATCCCGATTTCAAGGCCATCTGGCGTACGCAGGGGGCCGGATTCGAGGGCAACGTCGATCTGGAGAAGGGCAACTACGACTACCTGATGGGCAGCGACCTCAACGTGAACCACCCCGAGGTGCGCGGCGAGCTCAAGCACTGGGGCCTCTGGACCCTCGACCACGTGGGCGCGGACGGATTCCGGCTCGACGCGATCAAGCACATCGCCAGTGACTTCTTCCTCGACTGGATCAGCAGCCTGGAGGAGCACGCCCAGCGCGATCTGTTCGTGGTGGGTGAGTACTGGACGTACAACATCGAAAGCCTGCACTGGTACGCAGCCAACACCGGCGGCCACATGAGCCTGTTCGATGCACCGCTGCACATGAATTTTCACCAGGCCAGCCGCAGCGGCGGCCACTACGACATGCGGCGCCTGCTCGATGGCACCTTGATGCAGCAGCTGCCCCTGCTGGCCGTGACCCTGGTGGAGAACCACGACACCCAGCCGCTGCAATCGCTGGAGTCGGTGGTGGAGGCCTGGTTCAAACCCCTGGCCTACGCCGTGATCCTGCTGCGCGACCAGGGCTACCCCTGCATCTTCGGTGCCGATTACTACGGCGCCGACTACACCGACAGAAAAGACGGCCAGGAGCACCGGATCGTGCTGCCCAGCCACCGCTTCCTGATCGACCGTTTCCTGCTGGCCCGCAGCCACTGCGCCTATGGCCCCCAGTACGACTATCTCGACCACGTCAACACGGTCGGCTGGACGCGCCTGGGCACCCCGGGGCACCCGGGGGCCATGGCGGTGCTGATGAGCGACGGGCCCGCCGGCCACAAGTGGATGGAGGTGGGGAAGCGCCACACCACCTTCCGCGACCTGACCGGGCACGTCCAGGCCCCGATCACCACCAACGGCGACGGCTGGGCGGAATGGCACTGCCCGGGGGGCTCGGTGTCGGTGTGGGTGGAGGAGGAGGCCCTGGCCGCCATGGGAGTGACGCTCTGAACGCCGCCGGCCCAGGCGGCTAACGAAGCGCCCTGCGCCGCAGCAGTTGCGGCTCGACGCTCTCCACACCCGGCAGGTCCCGCAGCCTGTCCAGACAGCCGAGGGCGTCGGCGATGCTGCCGCTGCTGGCCCGCAACCAGGCGGCCTCGGGTGCATGGTCGGGCAGGCTGGCGATGCGGCAGCCGGCCTGCTCCAGGGCGGCGCGGTGGTCCTTCGCACGGTCCCCCTGCCGGACACGCAGAAACAGCGCCCCGGTGGGAACGGCCAGTTCATCGCTTCCCACCTGGCCATAGACCGGGCTGATGGTCTGGCCGGGAGCCAGGGGGGCGGCAGGGGGACCGGCCAGCACCGCAATCGCCTCCGGCTCGAACAGCAGGATCACGTTCGCCTGCGGCAGGGGCTCCCCATGCACGGCAGTCCAGCCGGTCTTCTGTGCCAGGAGCACCGATCCCGGCCCCCCCACGGCGATCTGCCGGGGGAACGCTTCGACCATGGCGGCGACCAGCGCCTGCTCCTGGCTCACCGACCGATTCCGCAAGGCTGCAGAGGTTAGCCCCCTGCCTGTGACGGCAGATCACGTCCTGTTCCGTTGGCTTGTCTTCAGAGGCCCATCGGCGGAGAGTGACCGCCGCAGCTGCAAAGCCGATGGTTCAGGTTCGCTATGGCGGCAAAGATGCTGTCCCCTATGCACTCGATGTCAGCGACAATCACCTCGTCGTCCGCACCCTGAGTCGCCAGGCGGTGATGCCGGCGCGGCCGTTCGAGGTGTCGCCCGTCAGCGCCGAGACCCACCGGATTCTCGATCAGTTCGAGACCCTGACCCGTTTCCGCGAGGCGGGGGTTGAGCTGTTGGGCACCAAAACGTTCCAGGCCGATGGGGCCCTGCGCGACACCGCCCGCAGCCTGCTGAAGGCGGAACCGGCGGTTGACTTCGCCGGCCGTGTGCTGGTGGATGCCCAGGGCCGGCCCGTGGTCTACACGGAGAATCTGTTCGTCAAGTTTGACGATGACGCGGAGGCCGAGGCCTGCGAGGGCCTGCTGCAACGCCTGGGCCTCGCCATCAAGCGCGTCCTCAGCTATGCCCGCAACTCCTATTTCGTGGCCGCTCCCGTCAGCAGCGGGCTCGGGGTTTTTGAGATGGCCGACACCCTGCTGGCGGAAGCGAGTGTGGCGCTCTGCCACCCGGAACTGGTGAGCCCGAGCCGGCAGCGTCGTCTGGCTTACCCGCCCGAATGGCATCTCAAGGCCACCGCCGTCAACGGCCGGCTCGTCGACGCCCACGCCGAGGTGGAGGCGGCCTGGGCCCTCAGCGACGGCACCGGGGCGATCATTGCGGTGGTGGATGACGGCTTCGACATCGACCATGAGGAGTTCCGCTCCTCCGGCAAGGTCGTCGCGCCGCGGGATGTGACCCGCCAGAGCGGCGATCCCCGGCCCGGCCGCGGCGACGACCACGGCACCGCCTGTGCGGGGGTGGCCTGCGCCAACGGCCAGTTCGGTGCCACAGGCGTGGCCCCCGGCGCCCGCCTGATCCCCATCCGGCTGGCCTCCGGCCTGGGCTCCCAGGCGGAAGCCGACGCGTTCGTGTGGGCGGCCCGCAACGGCGCCGATGTGATCTCCTGCAGCTGGGGTCCGCCGGACGGGGCCTGGTGGGACCCGAACGATCCCGCCCACCGCCAGGTGGTGCCGCTGCCGGATTCCACCCGGCTGGCGATCGACTTCGCCACCACCCAGGGCCGCAGCGGCAAGGGCTGTGTGGTGCTGTTCGCGGCGGGCAACGGCAACGAGAGCGTCGATAACGACGGCTACGCCAGCTACGCCCGGGTGATCGCCGTGGCGGCCTGCAACGACCTCTCCAAACGCAGCGCCTACAGCGACCACGGCAAGGCCGTGTGGTGCAGCTTCCCCAGCAGCGACGGCCGACCCTCCCTCACCCCCGGCATCTGGACCACCGACCGCTCCGGCGGGCTGGGCTACAACCAGGGCAGCCCCCAGAAGGGCGACCCGGCGGGCCATTACACCAATTCCTTCGGCGGCACCTCCAGCGCCTGCCCAGGTGTGGCCGGGGTGGCGGCCCTGGTGCTGGCGCGAAACCCAGCCCTGCGCTGGGATCAGGTGCGGGAGATCCTGCGACAGGCCTGCGTGCGGATCGACACCGCCGGCGGCAACTACGACGCCAGCGGCCGCAGCCCCTTCTACGGCTACGGGCGGGTCAGCGCCCGCAAGGCGGTGGAACTGGCCCGCCCGCCCCAGCCGGCGGCGGCGCTGGTGTTCCAGGCGGTGCAGGACGTGCCCATCAACGACTTCCAGACCGCCACCCTGACCCTGCCGGTGGCCGCGCCGGGCCCGTTGCAGTCGATCAAGGTGGCGGTGGATCTCGACCACACCTTCATCGGCGATCTGGTGGTGCGACTGCTGCCGCCCGCCGCCCTGGGGGCCGCTCCTGTGCTGCTGCACGACCGGGCCGGTGGCGGCACCGACAACCTCAAGGTCACCTACGACGCTGTGAATGCCCCCGCCCTGGCGGCGTTGAAGGGCACCGATCCCAGCGGCACCTGGACCCTGGAGGTGTCCGACACCGCCCGCGCCGACCGGGGCACCCTGCGCAGCCTGAGGCTGGAGCTGAGTTTCTGAGCCCGGAGGACCTCAGGACTTGCCGGTGATGGCCCGGGTGGTGCGGATCAAGCCGGCGGTGGTCTGCGGCAGGTAGGGGCCCTTGAGCATCTGGCCGCCGATGCGCAGGCTGATGCCGGCCAGCACCACATCAACGGCCGCCACGGCCGCCGCGGCCTGCAGCCAGCTCAAGGCGAAAGCCTCCCGGATCCAGAGCAGCAGCACCAGCTCGGCCGCCACCAGCGCCAGGGTCATCAGGGTGAGGCCCATGCCCAGCATCACCCCACCGCCCACCAGGCGCCGCTTCTCCTTGTCGGCCTCCTGCAGGGCGATGCGCACATGCAGGTCCATCACCGAGCTGATCAGCGCCGTGACGCGGGCGAAGTTCTGGCCGCTCATGCCGACCGCCGGCCCGAGGACAGCAGCAGCCCCACCACCAGCCCCACGCCGGCGGCGATGCCGAGGGCCATCAGGGGGCGTTCCCGCACCGGCTTCTCGATCCGGGGCCGCAGGGTGCTGTTGAGGTCGTCGAGCAGGTGCTCGAGCTGATCCTCCAGGGGGCGCAGCGCGTCCACCACGTGCCCCGCCTGTTCACCGGTGACGTTGACCAGATCCAGCAGTTGCTGCTTGACGCCGGTGGCGGTGACGCCGCTCTGGTGGCTGATCACCTCCACCACGTGATCAAAACTGCCCCGGGTGGCCTCCAGGGTGTGGCGGGCCACTTCGGGCCACTCCTTCTGGATGCTGGGCAGCAGGGTCTCGAAGCGGTCCCGGAACTGCTTCTGCAGCCGCTGGGCCTCACCTGACCCTGTGGACTCCGGAGCCGCGATCTGGGCAGGGTCCGTGGCGGGAGGGGTGGTGTCCGTTTCCATGGGAGATCTGGTGGTAAGGCCGAGGTGGCTTCACCGTAGAGAGGGTGACTTGAGTTCGTCAGCACCTCGGCTAAAGTGCTGTTGCCTGATGCATGAGCCCGTTGGTTCACATCAATCAGGTTGAGCTCACCCACTTCAAATCCTTCGGCGGGTCGATGACCATCCCGCTGCAGGAGGGCTTCACGGTGGTCACGGGGCCGAACGGTTCCGGCAAGAGCAACATCCTCGATGCGGTGCTGTTCTGCCTGGGTCTGGCCACCAGCCGGGGCATGCGGGCCGAGCGGCTCCCCGACCTGATCAACAGCGCCATGCTGCGGGAGGGGAAGGCCGCCGAAACCAGCGTCACCGTGCGCTTCGATCTCGGCGACTGGCAGCCGGACAACGCCGAAGATGGCCTGGATGTCCCCGAACAGGGCCCCTGGCTGCAACGGGGCCAGCGGGAGTGGAGCGTCACCCGGCGGCTGCGGGTGGCCCCCGGCGGCACCTACAGCAGCAGCTTCAGCGCCGACGGGGTGCCCTGCAACCTGCAGCAACTGCAGACCCAGCTGCGGCGGCTGCGGGTCGATCCGGAGGGCAGCAACGTCGTCATGCAGGGCGACGTCACCCGCATCGTCTCGATGAGTGCCCGCGACCGGCGCGGCATCATCGACGAGCTGGCCGGCGTGGCCCTGTTCGACTCCCGCATCGAGCAGAGCCGGGCCAAGCTCGATGAAGTGGTCGAACGTCAGGAGCGCTGCCGCATCGTCGAGCAGGAACTGCTGGCGGCACGGCAGAAGCTCGAACGCGACTGCGCCAAGGCGCGCACCTACCAGGACCTGCGCGAGCGGCTGCACCACGGACGCCTGCAGGAGCAGGTGCTGGCCTGGGAGGCGGCCCGCGCCCACGGCCTGGCCCTGGCCGGCCGCCTGGAGCGCCTCGACCGCCTGCAGGAGCAGGAGCGCGAAGCGATCGTCGCCACCGAAGCCGAGGTGGTCGCCGCCGCCGCCGCCCTCGAGCGGCTGCAGGCGGAGGTCAAGACCCTGGGCGAAGACCAGCTGCTGGCGGTGCAGGCCGAACTGGCCGGCCTGGAGACCAGCGGCCGCGAACTGGCCCGCCAGGCGGAACGGCATGGCCACCAGGCCGAGGAACTGCAGCGCCGGCGCCAGGAGCTGCAGCAGAACCAGGCCGCGTTGCGCCACCAGCGCCAGGCCCTAGACGGCCAGGCCGACGACGGCGCCAGCGACCGAGCCGAAGCCCTCTGCCGCGAGGCCGAGGCGGCGGTGGAGCTGTCCCGCCGGCGGCTCGGCGAGGTGGCCGGGCGCTCCGGCAGCTGGCTGGAGGAGCAGCAGGGCCGCAGCCGCCGGCGCCAGGAGCTGCAGGAGCAGCTGGCACCCCTGCTGGCCGAACGGCAGCAGCTGGAGGAACGGCTGCGGCAGGCCGGCGAGCGGCTGCAGGAACTCGGCGGCGAGGAGCAGCAGGAGGACGCGGCCCAGGCGGAGGGCTCCGCCGCCCTGGCGGCCCTGGCGGAGCAGGAACGCGCCCTGCTGGCCGGCCTGGAGGATCGCCAGCGGCAGGCCCAGGAGCTGGCCGAGTCCCTGGCCCTGCAGCAGCGCACCCGAGCGCGGCTGGAGCAGGAACAGACCAGCCTGGAACGGGAGATCGCCCGCCTCGACAGCCGCCGCGAGACCCTGCAGGAGAGCCGCGGCACCGGCGCCCTGCGCCTGCTGCTGGAGGCGGGCCTCGAGGGGATCCACGGCTCGGTCGCCCAGCTGGGCGAGGTGGAGGAGCGGCTGCGGGTGGCCCTGGAGGTGGCGGCCGGTGCCCGGCTGGCCCAGGTGGTGGTGGAGGACGACCGCATCGCCGCCCGGGCGATCGAGCTGCTCAAGAGCCGCCGCGCCGGCCGGCTCACCTTCCTGCCCCTCAACCGCATCCGGGGTGGCAGTGGAGGCGGCAGCGGTAGCGCGGGGGCTGCCGCCCTGCAGCGGGGCAACCCGGGTGCTTCGGCCGGGGCCGGCGGGCTGGTGGGGCGGGCGGTGGAGCTGATCCGCCACGAGCCCGTCTATGCCGATGTCTTCCGCTACGTCTTCGGCGACACCCTGGTGTTCGCCACCCTCTCCGACGCCCGCCGGGAGCTGGGCCGCTGCCGCGCCGTGACGCTGGAAGGCGAACTGCTGGAGAAGAGCGGCGCCATGACCGGCGGCAGCCTGCAGCAGCGCTCCGGCCAGCTGGGCTTCGGCCGCAGCAGCGAGGGCGATGAGGCCGAGCCGCTGCGGCAGAGGCTGCTGGAGCTGGGGGAGAGCCTGCTGGCCAGCCGCCGCCGCGAAGCGGAGCTGGGGCGGAGCCTGGAGGAGGCCAGGCCGGCCCTGCTGGAGCTGCAGCAGCGCCAGGCCGCCCTCCAGGCCGAACGCAGCGCCGCCGAGCGCACCCTGGCGCCGCGGCAGCAGCGCCGCGACCAGGTGAGCAGTCGGCTGCAGCAGCTGCAGGAGGCGTTTCAGGCCGATGGTCGCCGCATGCAGACCCTCGACCAGACCCTGCCCCCGCTGCGCCAGGCCCTGGCGGAGCTGGAGGAGGCCGAGCGCCTCGCCAGGGGCAACGACGACAGTGCCCGCTGGCAGGGGCTGCAGAGCGAGTTGGAGCGGGCCGACCAGGCCCTGGTGGAGGCCCGGCGCCAGCGGGATGGCCTGGAGGCGGAGCGGCGGGAGCGGGCCCTGGGCGCCGAGCGGCTGGGCAGCCAGCTGGAGGCCCTCGCCGGGGAGGAACGGCGGTTGGTGGAGGCGGTGCAGGCCCTGGTGGGGGAACGCCAGCTCTGGAAGGAACGGCAGCAGGCGGAGCAGGAGCGGCGCAGCGTGCTGGAACGGCAGCAGAGCGAACTGCAGACCCGCTTCGGCGAACGGCGCCGCGCCCGCGACGGGGCCGAAGCCCACCTGGCCGGCCAGCGCCAGGCCCTGCAGCAGCGCCAATGGGAGCTGCAGCGGCGCCAGGAGGAGCGGCTGGCCCTGGCCGAGGAGCAGCGCAGCCACGGCCTGCGGCTGGCCCAGATGGAACGGGAGCTGCCCGAGCCCCGGCCCGAGCTGAGCGAGGAACTACGCGAGGGTGGCCTGGAGGCGCTGCAACAGAACCTGCGCCAGCTGCAGCAGCGCATGGAGGCCCTTGAGCCGGTCAACATGCTCGCCCTCGAGGAGCTGGAGCAGCTGGAGCAGCGGCTGGCCGACCTGGACGACCGGCTGGAGGTGCTCAGCAAGGAGCGGGAGGAACTGCTGCTGCGGATCGAAACGGTGGCCACCCTGCGTCAGGAGGCCTTCATGGAGGCCTTCCGGGCCGTGGACGGCCATTTCCAGACGATCTTCGCCGGCCTCTCCGACGGCGAAGGACACCTGCAGCTGGAGAACCCCGAGCAGCCCCTCGAGGGTGGCCTGACCCTGGTGGCCCACCCCAAAGGCAAGGCGGTGCGGCGGCTGGCCTCGATGTCGGGAGGTGAGAAATCCCTGACCGCCCTGAGCTTCCTGTTCGCCCTGCAGCGCTTCCGCCCCTCGCCCTTCTATGCCCTCGATGAGGTGGACAGCTTTCTCGATGGGGTGAACGTGGAGCGCCTGGCCGCCCTGATCGCCGCCCAGGCCGACCAGGCCCAGTTCATGGTGGTCAGTCACCGCCGCCCGATGATCGCCGCGGCCACCCGCACCATCGGCGTCACCCAGGCCCGCGGCTCCCATACCCAGGTGGTCGGTTTGCCGCCGGCGGCCTGAGCCGACCGCGTGGGCCACAATGGGCCGACCAGGCTGTTCCAGGCCGTGCAGTCGCTCCCGTTCCCCCTGCCGTCCAGCCCCGATCTCCGGATTTGACCTCCCCGATTCCCCCCTCCACCGAGCCCACTGCCAGCAGCGACCGCCTCTGGTTGCGATCCGAACTGATGGGTACCCAGGTGATCACCCGGGACACCGGCCGGCGGCTGGGCGTCGTCGGTGAGGTGGTGGTCGACATCGACCGGCGCGAGGTGGTGGCCCTGGGCCTGCGCGACAACCCCCTCACCCGCTTCCTGCCGGGCCTGCCCCGCTGGATGCCGCTGGATCGCATCCGCCAGGTGGGGGACGTGATCCTGGTGGATTCCGTCGATTCCCTGGCCGAGGGGTTCAATCCCGAGCGTTACAGCAAGGTCATCAACTGCCAGGTGATCACGGAATCGGGCGAACAGCTCGGCCGGGTGCTCGGTTTCAGCTTCGACATCGAAACCGGTGAGCTCACCACCCTGGTGATCGGGGCCCTCGGCGTTCCCCTGCTGGGGGAAGGGGTGCTGAGCACCTGGGAAATGCCCGTGGGGGAAGTCGTCAGCAGCGGCCCGGACCGGATCATCGTCTACGAAGGAGCCGAGGAGAAGCTCAAGCAGCTGGGCACCGGCCTGCTGGAAAAACTGGGCATCGGCGGCGCCAGCTGGGAACAGGAGGAGCGGGATCGCTTCCGCACCGGGGCCGTTCCCGCCGAGAACCAGCTGCCCGCCGGCCAACCGTCCGCCCAGGAGCAGCGCCGCATCCAGCCGGCCACCAGCCGCAGCTTCCAGCCCAGCGAAGAACTGGAGTACGTGGAGCTGGAGGAACGGCGTGAACGGGAGCCCCTGCGCCAGCGCCGCTACCTCGATGACGACCTGCCGGAGCCGCGCCAGCGCCCCGAACCCCGTCCGGCACCGGCCGACCCCTACGGCCAGGACAGAGAGCGCAACCCCGCCCGGTACGACAACCGCTACGAAGAAGAGCGCTACGACCGGGAGCGCTATCGGGACGAGCGCGCTTTCGAGCCCGAGCCCTACAGGGCCCCGATCGATCCCCCGGGGCGGGACGTTGTTGAGCCCGAGCGCGAACGGGAGCCGCGGCGGGCAGAGCGTCCCCAGGCCCCGGCCCCCCGGCCGAAGGAGCCGGTGGATGTGGAGCCGGAGATCCTCGACGATCCCTGGTGAAGCAGCCGGGGGGCGGCTTCAGCCCTCCGCGAAGCGCAGCGACGCCGAATTGACGCAATAGCGCTGGCCGCTGGGGGCTGGGCCGTCGTTGAAGACATGGCCGAGGTGGGCGTCACAGCTGGCGCAGCGGATCTCGGTGCGCTCCATGCCGTGGGTGCAGTCGGTGTGGGTGGTGATCGCTCCGTCGCTCACCCCCTGCCAGAAGCTGGGCCAGCCGGTGCCGGAATCGAACTTGGTGGCAGAACTGAACAGCTCGCTGCCACAGCAGACGCAGTGGTACATCCCGGTGGCCTTGTTGTTCCAGTAGGCACCGGTGAAGGCCCGTTCCGTGCCCCCCTCGCGGGCCACCCGGTATTGCTCGGGCGTCAGCTGGGCCCGCCAATCGGGATGCTCGACGCTCTGGAGGGGGGTGGATTCGCTTGACGGCATGGCCTGGAACCCCGCGTGGGGGCAATCGTTGCGCAAATCCTATCCAGATCGCAACGGCCGCCCCGGGCGCTCCGTCGGCGGCAGCAGACCCCGCACCATCGCCGCCACAGCAGCGACCGCCCCCGGCGCTCCCCGCAGGCTGCGCAGGTCGTCGGCCATGGCCGCCAGGCGCTCGGGATGCTCCAGCCAGTCGGCCGCCTCGGCGGCGATCTGGGCCGGCTCGATCGGCCCGACCCGTTCCGGCACCACGGCACGGCCGGCGGAGATGTTGGGCCAGGCCAGAAAACCCCGGTGACGCATGCGCCAGGCGGTGAGGGCCACCCCCACCAGCCGCCGCAGCAGGGGCAGCCGGGCCAGCAGCCCCAGCCAGCCGTCCCAGGCCTGCATCACCGCCAGGTGCTGGGTGGGCACCAGCACGATCATCGGCACCGCCAGGGCCCCCAGCTCGGCGGTGTTGGCCCCCACCGTCGTGAGCGCCAGGGCGCACTGGCTCAGGGCGGCATGGGCGGGATGCTGCTCCAGCAGCAGGATGCGGGTGCCAGCCGCCGTGACCAGCTCATCACCCTGGCGATGGGGCTCACCGGCCCCCTGGCGCCGGTTCAGGGGATTGGACGGCCCGCCGTAGGCCAGCAGTTCCCGCACCGAGGTGGTGGGAGCCACCGGCAGCAGGAAGCGACAACCGGGCCGCAAGGCCGCCAGCCGATCGGCGGTTTCGAGCAGGAACGGCACCCCCACCAGCAACTTGGCCCGCTTCGAGCCGGGCAGCAGGGCCACCCAGTCGCCGGCGGGCAGGGGGGCGTCCTGGCGGGCCAGGGCCGAAAGATCGGCCATCAGATCGCCCACCACCATGGCCCGCTGGCGCCAGCGGGGCGCCAGGCGGCCGGCGGCGGCGGGACCCATCACGGCGATGCGGTCGTTCCAGCGGGGCCAGCGGGCCACCCATTCGGCATAGGTGAGGTGGCGGTAGCCCAGCCGGGCCGAGAGCAGCACGGTCCAGAACTGGTCACCACCAAGGAAAACCACCACCCCCCGCTCGGGCCAGGGGCCGTGGCGGCGGGGCCGCAGCAGCAGCCACCAGAATCGGGTGGCCGGCAGCACCCGCTCGAACAGGCCCCAGCCCTCGGCCACCCGCTGCTCGGCGCCGGTGGCGTTGGGGCAGGGGACGAGCACCAGACGCAGGCTGCAGCTGGCGGCAGGATCGCGGGGCCGCAGGGGCTCCAGGCCATGGAGCTGCTCCGCCAGGGGCCGCACCCAGGTGCTCAGTTCCCCCGGGCCATTGCTGACCAGCACGATCGCGCTGCCTGCGGCTGGAGCGGAGACCGGCGACGGCTGGGTCAAGAGAACCGCAGGTTCCGGGGGACGGAAGTGGGAAAAGAAAAATGCGGATGGCGAGACTTGAACTCGCAAGGCCGAAGCCACACGCCCCTCAAACGTGCGTGTCTACCAATTCCACCACATCCGCGTGGCTGGCGCAGGCCGAAGCACCGCACCGGTTGAGCAATATACCCATGGGCTCCCCCCACCCTCGAAGGCCCTCGCCGCCAGGGGGCGCCGGTGAGCACTGATACAGTCCGCCCCGGCACGGCCGCACCCCCGCCAGCCCTCATCGCCCGGACCTGCACGGATGCCCATCGGCAAACTGCTGATCGCCAACCGAGGCGAAATCGCCCTCCGCATCCTGCGCAGCTGCCGGGAGCTCGGCATCGCCACTGTGGCCGTCTACAGCACCGTGGACAAAAACGCCCTGCATGTGCAACTGGCCGATGAGGCGGTCTGCGTGGGGGAAGCCCCCAGCAGCCGCAGCTACCTCAACGTTCCCAACATCCTGGCGGCCGCCACCTCCCGCGGCGCCGACGCCATCCATCCCGGCTACGGCTTCCTGGCGGAGAACGCCGACTTCGCCGAAAAGTGCCTCGACCACGGCCTGATCTTCGTGGGTCCCTCGCCGGCCGCAATCCTGGCCATGGGCGACAAATCGACGGCCAAGATCACGATGCAACAGGTGGGGGTGCCCACCATCCCCGGCAGTGAGGGGCTGCTGGAAGATCCCAGCCAGGCGGCCGCCCTCGCCGAGACGATGGGCTACCCCGTGATGATCAAGGCCACCGCCGGTGGTGGTGGTCGTGGCATGCGCCTGGTGCCGGCCGCCGATCAGCTGGACAGCCTGTTCCGGGCCGCCCAGGGGGAGGCGGAGGCCGCCTTCGGCAACCCTGGCCTCTACATGGAGAAGTTCATCGACCGGCCCAGGCACGTGGAGGTGCAGGTGCTGGCCGACCGCCACGGCAACGTGGTGCACCTGGGCGAAAGGGACTGCTCCATCCAGCGCCGCCACCAGAAACTTCTGGAGGAGGCCCCCAGCCCGGGCCTGGATCCGGAGCTGCGACGCCGCATGGGCGAGGCGGCCGTGGCCGCGGCCCGCAGCATCGACTACGAGGGGGCCGGCACGGTGGAGTTCCTGGTGGACAAGAGCGGCGCCTTCTACTTCATGGAGATGAACACCCGCATCCAGGTGGAGCATCCCGTCACCGAGATGGTGACGGGCATCGACCTGATCGCCGAGCAACTGCGCATCGCCGGCGGCGAACCGATCTCCGTGCGCCAGGACCAGATCCACATCACCGGCCATGCCATCGAGTGCCGCATCAACGCCGAGGATCCCAGCCACAATTTCCGACCGGCCCCGGGCAAGATCACCGGCTGGCTTCCCCCCGGCGGGCCAGGCGTGCGCATCGACAGCCACGTCTACACGGGCTATGAGATTCCCCCCTTCTACGACTCCCTGATCGGCAAGCTGATCGTCTGGGGGGTCGACCGCGACCACGCCATCCGCCGCATGCGCCGGGCCCTGTCGGAATGTGCCGTCACGGGCATCCCCACCACGATCGAATTTCATCTCGCCCTGCTGGATCGCCAGGAGTTCCAGCGCGGCGAGGTGTGGACCAAGTTTGTTGAAGAGGAGATGCTCAACCGCTGAGCTGGCTGCGCAGCAGGGCCAGGGTGAGCAGACCCTGCTGACCCACCAGCAGCTCGCGCAGCAGACTGATCAGCCCCACCCAGACCACCGGCGTCACATCCACCCCCCCGATGGGCTGGATCAGACGACGGGTGAGGGCCAGCAGGGGTTCGGTGGGGACCCCCACCAGGCGCATCACCCCCTTGGTGAGATCCACACTCGGATACCAGGTCAGGACGATCCGGAACAGGAACAACAGGGTCCAGCCCGCCAGGGCCAACCCCAGGGCCAGGTGCAGCAGGGGCAGGGGCGCCAGTGCGGGAAGGGCCAGGGCCGTCACAAAGCTCTAAGCGTCTGAACCTCGATCGTAGGAAGCCGCCGCCACTGCCTAGGATCCCCCGAGCTGTCCAGAGCGAACGCCTGCCATGACCCCTTCCCTCGCCAACTTCCTCAGCAGCCTCGGCTGGGGCGCGGTCATCGTGGTGATCCCCATCGCCATCGCCCTGGTGCTGATCAGCCAAAACGACCAGCTCGACCGGCGGCTCTGAGCTGCCGCTGACCTCGCGGGTACGGTCCTTAGAGTGTGGTCCATCGCCCGGGTGAACCGCCGTGGTCAACGCCAGCCTCAACTGGGCCAGCATCGTCGGCATCGTCCTGGCGGTCGGCGGAGCTTTCCTCTACTTCATGAGGAGCTTCAAGCCGGCCCTGGCCCGGGACTACGACGTCTTCTTCGCCGCCATCGGGTTGCTCTGTGGCGGCATTCTTTTCTTTCAGGGCTGGCGCCTCGACCCGATCCTGCAGTTCGGGCAGTTCCTGCTCGCCGGCACCACGGTTTTCTTTGCCTATGAGAGTGTCCGCCTGCGTGGGGTGACCACGGAGCAGGCGCGGCGCTCTTCCTACTTTGACGACGAAGAACCCGCCGCCCCGTTCCGACCCCGGGGCGGATTGGGCGGCGGCCGCAGCTACGACGACGATCCGGACCGCTTCGATGAGCCAGAGCCCCTGCGGCGGCGGATCCCCTCCAGAGAGGAACCTGAGGACGACTTCTACCGGCCGCGCCGGCCCAGTCGGGCCGCCATCCCCGAGCGGGCCGCCAGCCGCCGGGAGGAAGCCGATTCCTGGGACAACCCCCGCGCTGAGCGTTCCTCCAGCCGTCCGGAGCGCGATCCCATCGACGACCGGCCGGAACGTGCCGCTGGCCGCTATTCGGCCGGTGGCTCCGGTCGCTCCCAGGCCGCCGATTTCGGAGCTCGCCGACGGGAGCGGGACAGCGCCCCCGAACCCCGCCGTGGCTCCCGACCGGTGGCCGCCGCCGACAGCGCTCCCCGCGCCGGCCGCCGGGGCTCCATGCCGCCAGCTCCTGCCGGCCCATCAGCCCGTGAGCCCGGCCCGGGTGCACCCCAGGGAACACCGATGGGTACACCGATTCGCCCCAGCAGCGCCCGCAGCGGGGCCGACGACGACGTCCGTGATGCCGACTTTTCCCCGATGGCCGGCGGTCGGCCCCGGCCAGGCGCCCCCAGCGCCCGGCCACCGGCTGTCGACCCCCCAGCCGGCCCACCCGCTGGCAGCCGGGACAACAGCTCCCGCTTCGACGACTGAGCCACTGAACACCCGGCCCCATCAACGGCCTCGCCCTGGCCTCCCCCTGCTGATTCTGGCTCTGGTGGCCCTGCTGCTCTCCGGCTGCGGCAGCTGGGCCCGGCGCAGCGCCGGTCCGGTGGGTTGGGGCGGTGCCGACCGCCAGGATCCGGCCCTCAGCGGCAACGGCCGGGTGCTGGCCAGCGTGGTGCGTCGGGACGGGCGCGACACGGTGCTGCTGCAGGAGCAGCCCTCCGGCACGGTGCTGCCCCTGCGCCATTTCGGCCGGCTGCAGCCCCACCGCTCCCCCTCCCTGAGCTGGAACGGCCGCTATCTGGCCCTGCTGGTGCAGCAGGGACCGGAACGCCGGGTGTTGATTGAAGATCGGGCCACCGGACGCTTGCACCGCCTGCCCCTGCCGGGCGGGTTGGTGCCCGAAAGCCTCAGCCTGGCCGCCGATGGCCGCCGCATCGCCATCGCCACCGAGGGGGACGGCCGCTCCCGGGTGCAGCTCTACGACCTCACCAACCTGCTGGAGCCGGACCTGCCCGCCGGGCTGCCGGTGCGGGGGGCGCCGGCCACCACGCCATGACGCTCGGCGCCGGCGGCCTTGTTCGGGCGGTGACAGTGGCAGGCGCCCTGCCGGTGCTGCTGGCGGGCTGCCTGGCGCCCCTGCCCCAGCCCATGGTGGGGCTGAATCAACGCCTCGAGGCGGCCGGCCCCGCCCGGGCCCCCTCCCTCTCCGGCGACTGGCTGGCCCTGATCGTCAGCAGGGGCGGCCGCGACCGGGTGGAGCTGGTGGACCTGCAGCGCCAGCAGCCGGTGCCCCTGCCGGGCCTGGAGCGCCCCGACGCCCAGCCCCTGAGCGTGGCAGTGGATGGCCGCGGTGAGCGGTTGGCCCTGGTGCGCCAGCTGGAGGGGCGCACCGAGCTGGTGCTCTACCGCCGCAACCTGATGGCCCTGCAGCCGGTGCCGCTGCAGCCCCCGGGCGTGCCCCGGCGGGTGTCTCTGCGGGCCGACGGCCGTGAGCTGGCGGTGGAGGTGAGCCGCCAGGGCCAGTGGCAGGTCGACCTGATCGCGGTGCCCTGATTCAGGGAACCAGGCCCGCCCAGTGCAGGAAGGTGTCGTGGCTCAGGGCTTCGACCAGCAACACGGCGGCGAAGCCGAGCATGGCGAAACGGCCATTGACCCGCTCGGCGTAGCCGCTCCAGCCGAAGGCGGGCACCTCGGAGGTGGTGGCGCTGGTGGCGGGCGCTGTGGAGGCGTCCTGGGGGGTGTCGGCTGATGGGGTGGCGGAAGGGTCGCTCATCGGATCAGTCCTCGCGGCCAAAGGTATAGCCGGCCGCCGGGAGCAGGCGCCAGCCGCCGTTGCCATCGAGCTCCAGCACCGTGTCGTGGTAGGCGGTGAGGGTGGGGCGGTGACCCACGCTCACGAAGGCCATCTCCCGCTCCACCAGCAGTTCGTAGAGCGCCTTCTCCGTGGCCACGTCGAGGGCGCTGGTGGCCTCATCGAGCACCACGAACCGGGGCGAGTTGAGCAGGAGGCGGGCGAAGGCCAGGCGCTGCTGCTCACCGAGGGAGAGCAGCCGGGGCCAGTCCTGCTTGATGTCGAGGTCGGGATAGCGGTGCACCAGCTCGGGCAGGCGCACCTCCTCGAGCACGTGGCGCAACTGTTCATCGCTGAAGCGATCGGTGGGCTGGGGGTAACAGAGCTGCTCCCGCAGGCTGCCCAGGAGCATGTAGGGCTTCTGGGGGATGAACATCAGCTCGCCCACCGGCGGCCGCTGCACGTTGCCGGCGGCCGGCGGCCACAGGCCGCTCACCAGGCGCAGGAAGGAGGTCTTACCGCAGCCCGAGGGGCCCACCACCAGCAGGCGCTGGTTGGCGGTCACCTCCAGGCTGAGGTCGCGCACCAGCAGGCGGTTGGTGCGGGGCGGCACCAGGTTCACGTTGCTGACCAGGATCGATTCGGGGCGCACCGCGCCGGCCCCGGCGCCCATGGCGCCACCGGCGGAGGCCTGCTCGGCGGCCACGAACTCCGCCATCTCGGCACTGATCGACTCCACCTTGCCCTGGAAGCCCTCGAGACGACTGATGGAGGCGGAGAAGGCGGCCAGCCGGTCGATGTTGTTGACGATGTAGCTGACCGAGAACAGCACCTGGGAGAAGGCGATGCTGGCCTGGCCGAAGACACCGAAATCCACCTCCTTGGCGAAGTAGATCGGCGCGATCACCAACCAGGGCAGGAAGCGGGAGAAATAGTCGTAGGAGCGCTGGATGACGCTGATCAGCGCCTCCCAGATGATCAGCCGGTTGTAGTTGACGATCACACCGTCAAGGCGGCGTTCGCCCTCCTTCTGCTCCTGGCGCTCGCCCCGATAGAACGCGATCGATTCGGCGTTGTCGCGGATGTGAACCAGGCCGTAGCGGAAATCGGCCTCCAGCTTGAGCTGCTGATAGTTCAGATTCACCAGCTTGCGGCTGGCGAACACGATCAGGGCCGTACCCCCCACCGAATAGCCCAGCAGCCACAGGGCCAGGGTCTGGTTGATGCTCCAGAGAACGATGATGAAGCTGAAGAAGGTGAGCAGGGCGGAGATGATCTCCACCGTCACACTCAGGCTGGTGGCGGTGAAACTGGCCGCATCCTGGGAGATCCGCTGGTCGGGGTTGTCGATCTCCTCAACGGATTCATCGTTGGGATTGAGAACGTAGTAGGCCCGGTTGGTGAGATAGCGGCCCAGCATGCGGCCGCTGAGCCACTCCCGCCACAGCAGACCCAGCTTGGGAATCAGGTAGCTCTGGATGGCGCGGATCGGCAGGGCAAGCACCAGACAGAAGGCGTAGATCGCGACGATCTTCCAGAACTCTTCCGCCTTGTACGCCACCAGGGCGTTCTCGATGTTCCGGGCGATGAAGCTGATGCCGACGTTGATGCCGTTGATCACCAGGATCAGCAGGGCGATGATGCCGAGCAGCAGCCAGGGCAGCCAGCGCCCCTGGCGCAGCTTGGCCCGCAGGCTGATGAAGGCGCCCAGGCCGGCGGCGAACAGCACCATGATCACGAGGCCGATCGGCCCGCTCCAGACCGCAGCCACCTGCTCGGGCACCCCGGGCAGGAAGCGGCTGCGCAGCTCGGGGATCCAGGCCCCGGCCGCTGCCACCACGCCGGTGAGCAGCAACAGGGTGAAACCCACCACCACCGCCAGCAGGGCCACCACCAGGAGCAGGAACTGGCCGCTGCCGCCGCCGCCTTCGTCGAGGGGCAGGAAGTAGGGCTGGGCCAGGCGCTGCAGCTTGCCCAGCTGCTCGCGAAGGGCCTTCAGGGGGGTCATGGGCGTGGGCGGATCGCGCCATTCTCTCCGCCGGCCCGACCCGGCGGGGGCGGCGGTGTGCGCCCGGCCATCAGCCCGGCGGCCAGGCCAGCGGTCGGCCACCGATCACGTGCACGTGCAGATGGAACACGGTCTGGCCGGCCTCGGCGCCGCTGTTGATCACCGTGCGCCAGCTTTCAAGCCCTTCCAGGCGGGCCACCTTGGCGGCCACCAGCAGCAGGTGGCCCAGCAGGGCCTGGTGTGCGTCCGTGGCCTCCCCCAGCTGGGCGATCGGCTCGCGAGGGATCACCAGCACGTGCACCGGCGCCTGAGGGTTCACATCCCGGAAGGCCAGGCAGAGGTCATCGGCATAGACCTCCTGGCAGGGAATCTCGCCGCGCAGGATGCGGCCGAAGATGGTGTCGCTGCTGGCCATGGGACGCCGGGGAGTGGTCGGGAGGTGGCACTGAGCGGGCAGTGGGCTCCGAAGGGGATGTTGGCACGGTGCAGCAGTGGGGCCTTGCGGGGCCTGGAGGCCCTGCCGGTGACGGTGGAGGTGGACATCGCCCCGGGGCTGCCGGGGCTGAGGGTGGTGGGTCTGGCCGATGCCGCGGCCCAGGAATCGCGGGAGCGGGTGCGGGGGGCCCTGCGCAACGGTGGCCTGCGGGTGCCCCTCACCCGGGTGGTGGTCAACCTGGCCCCCGCCGACCTGCCCAAGGCGGGCCCCGGCTTCGATCTGCCCATCGCCCTGGGGCTGCTGGTGGCCAGCCAGCAACTGGCGGCCACCGCGGTGGAGGGGATCTGGAGCGCGGGGGAGCTGGGCCTCGACGGGGGGCTTCGGCCGATCCGGGGGGTGCTGGCCCTGGCCCTGGCGGCTCGCCGGCACGGGGCCCGCGCCCTGGTGGTGCCGGCGGCCAATGCCACCGAGGCTGCCCTGGTGGAGGGGCTGCCCGTCTGGGGGGCCGGGCACCTGGTGGAGGTGGTGGCCCTGCTGCGGGATCCGGGGCGACCCCGAGCGGCGCCCGCCGCCGCGCCTGCCCTGCCGGCGGCGGCGGCCGCCGGACCCGACCTGGCCGAGGTGCGCGGCCAGGCCCATGGCCGGCGGGCCCTGGAGATCGCCGCGGCGGGCGGTCATCACCTGCTGCTGGTGGGGGCGCCCGGCAGCGGCAAGACGATGCTGGCCCAGCGGTTGCCGGCGCTGCTGCCGCCCCTGGGGGAGCAGGAAGCCCTGGAGGTCACCCAGCTCCATTCCCTGGCCGGTCTGCTGGGGGAGGGGGCCGGCCTGCGGCGCCAGCGCCCCTTCCGCAGCCCCCACCACGGCTGCTCCGCAGCTGCCCTGGTCGGTGGTGGCGCCCTGCCGCGTCCGGGGGAGCTGAGCCTGGCCCACCACGGCGTTCTGTTTCTCGATGAGCTGGCGGAGTTCCGCCGTGAGGTGCTCGACCAGCTGCGCCAGCCCCTGGAGGAGGGGGAGTTGTGGATCAGCCGGGCCCAGCAGCGCTGCCGCTTCCCCTGCAGGGTGCTGCTGGTGGCCGCCACCAACCCCTGCCCCTGCGGCTGGTACGGCGACCCCAGCCAGAGCTGCCGCTGTGGCGAAGCCCAGCGGCGCCGCCACTGGGGACGGCTCTCAGGCCCGCTGCTGGATCGGATCGACCTGCAGGTGGTGATGCGGCGCCCGGAGGCGCACCACCTGGGCGGGGCCTACCGGGAGGGAGCGCAGCGGCCGCCTGCCGGAGAAGCCAGCGCGGTGGTGGCGCAGCGGGTGGCGGCGGCCCGGCAGCGCATGGGCCAGCGCAATCCGGCGGGGGCAGCGAACGGCCAGCTGGAAGGTCCGGCCCTTGCCGCGATCGTGACGCCCGAGCCGGACGCCCTGGCCCTTTGGGAGCGCGCCATCAGCCAGCGGCGCCTGTCCGCCAGGGGAGCGGAGCGGGTGCTGCGGGTGGCCCGCACGATCGCCGATCTGGCCAGTGCCGAGCGGGTGTCGGGGGCGGCGATCGCCGAGGCCCTCAGCTACCGCTCCTTCGACCAGGTCTGAGCCAACGCTGGGATCAGCGGCGGCGGCGCCCGGTGGGGTCGCCAGTGAAGGGCTGCTCACCAATCGCCGGCGGACGGTGCTGGGCTTCTTCCCCCGGGTTGCCCCAGGCGTGGTTGATGGTCTCGGACAACCAATGGCTGAGCCGCTGGAGAAGGGAGGCAGACCTTGACTGGCCTGCCGTTGAGGCAACCGGATGGACCATGGACCCTGGGGCGATGGCCCCTTCAGCCTGACCACGAACGGGGGGACAAGCAACAGGTAGAAGCACCTGAAGATCCGAAGCCTGAACCGTGCTCAGCGGCGACGGCGGCGCTGCTGGGCCTTGCGCTTGTACTTCTCGGTGGGTGTTTCGTGGTGGCGCAGCCGCTTCAGATCGGCAAAGATGCCCGCCTTGGACACCTGGCGCTTGAAGCGGCGCAGGGCCGATTCAATGCCTTCGTTTTCGCCGACGGTGACCTGGGTCATGAAGTACTGCTGAGACGTGCGCAGCGTTGCACCTTAGCAAGTGGGGCTACGCCCCACCGCTTCAGAGCTTGGTGGCGGGGGGCACGGCCGGCGGGGCCAGGGGCTGCTGGACGGAGGACGGCGCCGCCTCCTTGACGGGGACGCAGCCGTGGGGGGCTGGGCGGGCTCAACAGCGGTGGGCTGGGGCTGGGCGGCGGTCGCCGCCGTCCCCGGCCAGCTGTCGGCGTAGACGTAGAGGTGGCCAAGGTTGCGGCCGCCGAACTGGCGACGCATCAGCCGCCAACCGGGCTCCAGCTGCAGCTTCAGGAACCCCGGGGCGCTGCCGCGGGTGCGGGCCACCACCATCTCCGGGCCGGCTCCGGCCTTGGTGGGGAAGGCCAGCAGCAGCATGTCGCCGCCGCTGCGGGTCACCATCAGCCGGTAGGAGGTGGCCAGGTCCTGGCCGCCCACCCTTACGGAATAGCCATTGGCATCGATGTAGCGGTTGCAGATGCCGGTGAAATCAAAGGTGGCCAGCAGGGGATTCACCGGGGCCGGCGTGCCCTCACCCACCTCAAAGCAGGGCCGCACGGGCTTGAGCTGTTCGTAGATGTTGAGCTGGGCTTTTTCGCCCTTGCTGCCGATGGGGGCAGCCACCATCAGGAAGTTCTGCTGGTCGACCTCGGCGGCGGCGAACAGGGCGGAGGCGCGGCCGGGGGCTGGGGAGGTGATGGCCAGGCTGGTCGCCACCAGCGTCAAGGCCGCCAGGCCTGCGCGGTGGAGCACGGGAAGGGTCACGGCGTTGATCGAAGCGGCCTGAATCGTATGAACGGTAACCACCGGAAACCAGCCCATAGGCACAATCGGACGGCCGGTTGTCGGGCCGGCCGAGGGGGCGCAGCGAGCCGGGTCGGGCTCAGGCGGGCTTGTTGATGCGGATCGCCACCAGCAGGGCCAGCACGGTCCCCGGCAGGCTGCCGGCCAGGATCCAGCGGGTGACCTGGACGCCGAGATCAGGCTCGCCGTAGGAAAGCTCGAAGATCGATCCGGTGGCAGCGATGCCAAGCAGACAGGCCAGGCCCAGGAAGAGGCCGGCCAGGGGTTTCATCGGCATGGGAATCAGCGGATCGACTGGACGTCGGAACGGTGGAAGCCATGCTGCTGCAGGCCGTCGTTGAGGCTGAGCTCGTCGGTGACCCGATCGACGAACAGCACGCCGTTGAGATGGTCCATCTCGTGCTGGATGCAGCGGGCCAGCAGGCCATCGGCCTTGAGGCGGCGGGGGCGGCCCGTCTCGTCGCGGTAGGTCACCTCCACCACCGAGGGACGCACCACATCCAGATAAACGCCGGGAATGCTCAGACAGCCCTCCTCATAGGTGTTGAAGGAGGCGCCGGCGGCGGTGATCTCGGGGTTGATCAGCACCAACGGTGGGGTGGCCGCCTCCTCCAGATCCAGATCGATCACCAGCAACTGGCGGTGCACGCCCACCTGGGGGGCCGCCAGACCGATCCCCTTGGCGGTGTACATGCTGCGCAGCATGTCGCGGGCCAGGTCGCGGACGGAGGCATCCACCTTGCTGATGCGCCGGGCCGGGGCCCGGAGTTCCTTCGAGCCCAGTTTGTGGATCTCGAGAGGGGGACGTTCCAGCGGCACCTTCGGCACCAGCACGGAGTTGCCACCCTGTTCGGCAGACCGTGCCATCTGGGCGAAGCTGCGGGCCAAGACGTCACCTGAAACGATGGTTCGATTCTAGAAGCAGCCTGCGGAGGACTCGGGTGGGGGAGCCGTCGTGGCAGGAACCGGACCCCCTGCCCGCTGCACTGGCGGTGGGTCGGGCCACCGGCGTCGCCGAACCGCGGCTGGCCGGGGGGCGCCTGTTCTGGCTGGAGCAGCGCCCCAGTGAGCGGGGGCGCACCACCCTGATGGCGCGGAGCCCTGGCGCAGCGACCGTGGAGCTCACAGCGGGGTCCTGGAACGTGCGCAGCCGCGTGCATGAGTACGGCGGCGGCGCCTATGCAGTCGCAGGCGACCAAGTCGTGTTCGTCGACGACGGTGACCGCTGCCTCTGGCAGCTCAGCCTGGCTGGCGGTGGCGACCCCACAGCGACCTCAGTGCCCCGGCGGCTCACGGCCCCATCCGACCCGGAGCGGCCGCGGGCCTTCGCCGATGGCCTGATCGACCAGCCTCGCCAGCGCTGGATCGGCGTGATGGAGCAGGACGGCCTCGACCGGCTGGTGGCTGTGCCCCTGGCGGGGGGCGAACCGGAACGGCTGCACCAGCCGGCCGACTTCTGCGGCTACGCCGTGCTGGCCCCAGGCGGCGGCCACCTGGCCTGGGTGGCCTGGCAGCAGCCGTTCATGCCCTGGGAGCGCAGCCAGCTCTGGCTCGCCGCCATCGACCCGGCCGGGCAGCTGCAGCAGGCCCGGCCCATCGCCGGCTCAGGGCCTGGGGATCCCCTGGGGATCTCGGTGTTCCAGCCGCTCTGGCTCGACGACGGTTCGCTGGTGGTGGCCAACGACCGCAGCGGCTGGTGGAACCTGGAACGGCTGGCGGACGTGGCCGCCCTGGGGTCGGACACCCCGCCGCGATGGCAGCCGCTCTGCCCTCTGGAAGCGGAGTTCGCCAGTCCGCAGTGGGTGTACGGCCTGCGCACCCTGGCCTGGGACGGCACCCGGCTGCTGGCGGCGGTCTGCCGCCAGGGCTGCTGGGAGCTGGGCCGGCTGGGGGTCGACGGCGGCCGCTTCGAGCCGATCCCCCTGCCCTTCAGTGAGCTGGCGTCCCTGACGGCGGAGGCGGGCCGGCTGGTGGCGGTGGCCGGGGCGCCGGGGATCGGCCAGGGGCTGCTGGAGCTGGACACGGCCAGCGGCAGCTGGCAGCACACTCCAGCCTCACCACCGCCACTGGCCGCCGAGGCGATCAGCCGGCCGGAACCCCTCTGGTTCGAGGGCCATGGCGGCCGTCCCGTTCACGCCTGGTACTACCCGCCCCGGGGCGGCAGCCGCGCCGAGGCACCCCTGCTGGTGAAGGGGCACAGCGGCCCCACCGCCATGGCCGGCACGGGGCTGAACCTGGCCATCCAGTTCTGGACCAGCCGCGGCTGGGGCGTGGTGGATGTGAATTACGGCGGCTCCACCGGCTTCGGGCGCGCCTACCGGCAGCGGCTCGACGGCCAGTGGGGCGTGGTGGATGTGGCCGACTGCGCCGCCGCCGCCCTGGCCCTGGTGGCGGCGGGCAAGGCCGACCCGGACCGGTTGGCCTTCGAAGGTGGCAGTGCCGGCGGCTTCACCGTGCTGGCAGCCCTGTGCTTCACCGACGTGTTCAAAGCCGGCGCCTGCCGCTATCCCGTGGCCGATCCGGAGGCCCTGCTCGGGGTGGATCACCGCTTCGAGGCCCGCTACACCGAAACCCTGATCGGCCCCTGGCCCGAGGCCCGGTCCGTCTACGAAGCCCGTTCGCCGCTGCGCCATGCGCAACGGATCACGGCGCCGGTGGTGTTCTTCCATGGCCAGGACGACCGGGTGGTGCCGGCGCGTCAGAGTGAGCAGATGGTGGAAGCCCTGCGCCGAGGCGGACTGGAAACGGAACTGCACCTGTTCGCCGGAGAGGGCCACGGCTTCCGCGACAGCGGCGTGCGCACCACGGTGCTGGAAGCCACCGAAGCCTTCTTCCGCCGCCAGTTCCGCCTGTGATCGCCGCGCTGGTGCCGGGGGTGGTGGAAGGCGTCGAATGGCTGGCCCTGGCCCTGGCGGCCCTCACCGTGCTGCTGCTGATCGGCAGCAGCGTCGGCGGGCTGCTGGGCATGAAGCGCTGGGGACTGCCGGAGGCCCTGCTGGCGGGCGGTCTGGGGCTGGCGGTGGCCCCGGCCGGGCTGCTGCCCCTGCTGCCCCAGCGGGTGATCGACCTCTGGGACCAGCTGCCCCTGCCCCTGCTGACGCTGGTGTTCGCCACCCTGCTGCTGGGCAAGCCGCTGCCGAAGCTGGGGGGGCTGTGGCGCCCGCTTTCGGCCCAGGTGCTGCTGGCGCTCACCCTGGCCTTCGGCCAGTTCCTGGTGGCGGGACTGGCGGTGCTGCTGGTGCTGCAGCCCTGGCTGGGCGTGAGCCCAGTGATGGCCTGCCTGATCGAGGTGGCCTACGAGGGCGGCCACGGCTCGGCCGCCGCCATGGGGCCCACCTACGAGCGGCTCGGGCTGGAGGGCGCCCAGGCCCTTGGGCTGGCGATGGCCACCGTGGGGCTGCTGGTGTCGACGGTGGTGGGCGGGCTGCTGGTGGTGCTGGGAAGGGCCAGGGGCTGGCTGAAGTTCCCCGAGGCCCTGCTGATCGAGGAGGCGGTGGCGCTCCTGGAGGAGGGGACCCCGCCCCTGCAGGAGGTGCCGATGGATCTGCCCCTGGAGGCGGGCACCGTGGAGGTGCCGGCGCTGTGGCGGCAGATCGCCGACTGGGCCGTGAACCTGGGACTGGCGGGGGTGGCGGTGCTGTTCGGCTGCGGAGCGCTGGCGGCGCTGCGCTTCGTGGCCGACGCCAGCGGCGGGGTGTTCGCCCTGGTGATCGACGCCCTGCCCGTGTTCCCCCTGGCCCTGGTGGGGTCGCTGCTGGTGCGCCTGATCCTGGAGAAGAGCGGCCAGACCCAGTGGGTCTCGACCGCCATCCAGGGCCAGACCGGCACCATCTCGGCCGACCTGTTGATCACCGCCGCCACCGCCTGCCTGGACCTGAGCCTGCTGGCCCACGACTGGATCCCCCTGACGGTGCTGGCCCTGGCGGGTCTGCTGTGGAACCTGGGGGTGATCCTGCTGCTGGCGCCGCGGATCCTGCCGCCCGACTGGTTCGAGCGGGCGATCATCGAATTCGGCCAGGCCACGGGGGTGGCCGCCAGCGGGCTGCTGCTGCTTCGCATGGCCGACCCGGGCGACCGCAGCCAGGCTGTGACGGCCTTTTCCATCAAGCAACTGCTGCTCCAGCCCCTGCTGGCGGGGGGCGTGATCACCGTGGTGGCGCCCCTGGTGGTGGATGGCTGGGGGCTGCCGGCCTGGACCGGCCTCTGCCTGGGCCTGGTGGTGCTGTGGAGTGGGCTGGGGCTGTGGCTGGCGGCGCGGGCGAAGGGAGCGACCTGAGCATCGAGGTGCTGCCATCCCTCAATCACTGAGATGATTCGCTGCGGATCTCCACCTTGGGCAGCCCAAAGCAAAGATGTTGCGTTCACCGTCCTACCGCTCGGAGATCGACGGTCTGCGCGCCCTCGCCGTCATCGCGGTGATCATCAATCACTTCAATGGCAGCTTGATGCCAAGCGGCTATCTAGGTGTCGATATCTTTTTTGTCATTTCCGGCTATGTCATCACCGCCTCGTTAAGCAACCGCACCAGCACGGGGCTGGCAGACCTCGTCAGGGATTTTTACAGTCGCCGCATCAAACGGCTGATTCCCGTACTGGTGGTTTTCGTTCTGGTCACCAGCCTAGTCGTCTGCCTGTTCGATCCCTATCCAGCCCTGTCTCTCAACACGGGCATCGCCTCATTGTTCGGCCTTTCCAATCTCTATCTGTGGCTTCAGGCCACCGACTACTTTGGGGCGGCCACCCAGCTCAATGCCTTTACCCATACCTGGTCACTTGGCGTCGAAGAACAGTTTTATCTGATCTTCCCTGGGATCGGCTGGCTGACTGGCTGGGCCAGGAAATCACCCTCTGGCCGCAGGAATCTGATCGTAGGGATGGCTGTACTCAGTGCCCTTTCGCTGGTTTCCTTCATCGTGCTCTACACCCGGCAACAGGCTGCGGCTTACTTCCTGATGCCGCCACGATTCTGGGAAATCGGCGCCGGATGCCTGATTTTTCTGTGCCAGTCGCCGCTTGGAACAGAGCCTCCAACGCCTCGAGTGGCACCGATCCTGGTCACCGCGGCTCTCATCGGAACCCTGTTCCTGCCGTTGGCCAACGGACGGGCGGCGACGATCCTGATGGTGCTGCTGACGTCGGCCTGGATCATGCAGTTGCGTACGGATTCGTACACCAAACGGGGCTTCTCCCAGCCAACGCTGGTCTGGATCGGGCTGATTTCCTACTCTCTCTATCTGTGGCACTGGGCCGTGCTGGTGATCAGTCGCCAGACGATCGGCATTCATTGGTGGTCGTTCCCTTTCCAGGCCGGGATCATGGTGCTGCTGGCGGCAGCGTCCTATCGCTGGGTGGAGACGCCCTTCCGGCGCAAGTCCTGGTCCAGGACGGAACAACGCACCGTCCCCTATGGCCTCAGCGCTGTCCTTGGGGCAGCGCTTCTGCTGATGCCGCTGAGTCGCTGGCAATGGAGTCGATTTCTGTTCACAGGCACAAAGGATGCCGGGGAGGATCGCATCGCGCGCCATCTCAAGCCGGCACTGACACCTCTCACAGCTGCCGAAAAACAACGCCAAGGCAACTGCGCATTTTCCACCCAACTCCTTTCCAAGCAGTCATTGCTCGACACCTACAGGAGGTTGTGCCTGGCCAACGCAGACCAAGCCGGCCCGCTGATCGCTTTGGTTGGCGACAGCCATGCCGAAGCCGCTTTTCCCATGGCTGACGCCCTCGCCAAGGAAGGCCGCAGTGTCTTCTTCATGGCGCGGCTGGGTTGTGTCTTCCCAGGCCAGGGTGAGGCGAATCAAGGCTGCTACGGACAGACGAAGCAAACTGCCGCCTTCCTGATCGATAACATTCGCAAGCATGGCGGCGGCGTTGTGATCGTCGATTCCTTCCTGCAGGGGCACTTCGGATACGAGGGCCACATGCGCCATCAGTTCCAGGCCCACCCCTCAGGGGATCGCCGGAGCGTGGAAATGAATCTCGCCGATTACGAAAAAGCCCTGGACCAACTGGCCACCAGCCTCAGGACGGTGAATGGCAAGCTCGTGATCATCGGCCCAAAACCGGACCATGAATACTATGCCGCCAGACGAGAAGCCGTCTCTGCACGATGCAACCGCCAGTGGTTCACACCCTTTGAAGGCACGCAATGCCGGGGTGACCAATTCGGCACAAAAAAAAGCGCCATCTTGGAGCGAACAGGATCAATTGCCGATGCCCTGAAGTCTGTCAGCAGCCGTCAAGACAACGTCTACGTCTATGATCCGCTGCCCTGGTTATGCCGGGATGGCAAGACCTGTCAGGTCTTTCTTGGTGATCAATCGCTCTATCTGGACTCGAATCACTTCAGCAAGCTGGGGGCACTTCACCTGCTGATGGATTTACGGCGGTTCCTGCAGGCCAAGGGGCTGCTTCCAGCCACTCCAGCGCGACCATGAAGCCCAGGGCGGTAGGAAGCCCGCCCCACCCGAATAAGGACGCTCAGCGCACCGTCGCGCCGAAAGCCGCGCTCATCTGACCATCGCCGCCACGTTGCCGCCATCGACGGTGAGCACAGCGCCGGTGGTGCGCTCCATGCGGGCCAGGGCGACGAAGGCGTCGGCCACGTCGCTGGCGCGCACCTCGGCCCCCAGCAGGTTGCCGGCCATGTAGAGCTCCTCGCTGAGGCCGCGGGCGGCGGAGCGCTCCTTGATCATGGTGTCGTCGAGCAGGCCGGAGCGGATGCGGTCGGCGTTGATGGCGTTCACCCGCACGCCCGCTTCGCCTTCTTCGAGGGCGTACTGGCGCACCAGGGCCAGCAGGGCCGCCTTGCTGATGCCGTAGGCGCCGAAGTTGGGGCCGGGGTTGAGGGCCTGCTTGCTGACGTTGAACAGCAGCTGGCCGCCCAGGCCCTGGGCGCGGAACACCGCCAGGGCGGCCTGGGCCACGCTCTGGTGGGCGAAGAAGTTGAGCTCGAAGCTGGCCCGCAGGTCGTCGTCGGCCAGGGTGGCCATCGGGCCGGTCCAGGCGGCGCCGGCATTGCTCACCACGATGTCGAGGCCGCCGAAGTGGGCCGTCACCGCCGCGATGGCGGCCTGCACCGCTGCCGGGTCGGTGACATCGCAGGCGGTGCCGAGGGCCCGCTTGCCGCAGGAGGCCGCCACCGCTTCGGCGGCGTCCTGGTGGAGATCGAGCACGGCCACCTCGGCCCCGGCGGCGGCGAAGGCCCGGGCGGTGGCCGCACCGATGGCCCCGGCCGCTCCGGTGACCAGCACCACCTGGCGGGCCAGGGGCTTCTCGGCCGCCTTGCCGAGCTTGGCCTGCTCCAGGCTCCAGTACTCCATGGCGAAGGTGTCGGCCTCGTTGACGGGCGCGAAGCGGCCGATGGCTTCGGCCGCCAGCAGGGTCTGGGCCCAGGCCTCGGCGATGTCGGCCACGGTGGCCGCCTCGGCGGCCGACTTGCCGATGCCCACCAGCCCCAGGCCCGGGATCACCGCCACCCGCGGCAGGGGATCGAGCGCCTTTTTGACGCCCCCGGCGGCGGCGTTCTGGCGCTGGAAGTAGGCGCGGTAGTCGGTGGCGTAGGCCTCCAGGGCTTGCTCAAGGGAGCGGCCCCAGGCGGCCAGGGCGTGGCCGTCGCCGCCGGTCGGCAGCGGCGGCAGCACCAGGGGCCGGGCCTTGGTGCGGATCACGTGGTCGGGGGTGGCGACGCCGCGGCCGGCCCAGTCCGGCAGTCGGGCGTCGTCGCTGATGGCGCGGGCCAGGGGGGTGTCGCGCAGCGCCAGGATCCAGTGGGGACGGACGCCGGCGGCGACGGCGGCCCGGCCCAGGGCGCCCCGCAGCATCGGCAGCACCGCCGCCGAAGGGGCCGGGCGCTCCGGCACGGCCACGGCATGGAGCGAGCGCTCCCCCCGGGCCAGGCGCTCCTCGGCCCGCCGCACCAGGTCGATCATCCGGTCGTAGCTCTGCTCGGCCGTCGCCCCGAAGGAGAACAGGCCGTGCTGCAGCAGCACCATGCCCTCGGGCTCAGTGCCGCCGGCCGCCGCGGCCTCATAGGCCAGGGCCGCCGCCTTGGCCAGGGCGAAACCGGGCATCACGTAGGGCACCAGGGCCACCCGCTCGCCGTAGACCTCGCGGCACACCTCGGCCGCATCGGGCTGGTCGGCCAGGGCCAGCAGGGCGATCGAGTGGGTGTGGTCGACGAAGCTGTGGGGCAGGAAGGCGTGCAGCAGCGCCTCCACCGAGGGGTTGGGGGCGGCCGGATCGATCAGGTTCTGGCGCTGGGCCGCCACCATCGCCTCGTCGCTGAGGGCGTCGAGGACCCGCAGGGCCTGCAGGGGCTCCAGGCGCACCGCCGGATGGCCCGGCGGCTCGATCGTGCCCAGGTCCCAGCCCGATCCCTTGACGCACAGCACCCGGATCGGCTCGCCCAGCAGCCCGTGCACGGTGGTCTTCACCGAGGTGTTGCCGCCGCCGTGCAGCACCAGCTCGGGGTCGGCCCCCAGCAGCCGGGCCGAGTAGGTGCGCAGGGCCAGGTCTTCGTTCACACCCTGGTCGCCGTAGCGGGCGATCGCCTCGCAGGCGGCGGCATCCGACCAGCGATGTTGCACGGCCATGGGGCGAAACGGGGACTCTGGGGGGAGACTACGGGGAGCGATCCTCCGGGGGCTGCCCGTGTCCATCCGCTGCCGCCGCCAGGACTGGAAGCCGTGGGCCGGCGGGGTGTTGCTGCCCCTGCTCCTGGCCATGGGGGTCGGGGTGGCGGCCCCCGCACCGGCCCAGACGGTCCCACCCCAGATCCCCCGCGATGGCTGGAAGGACTGCGAGTACAACGACAAGCCCCTGGCCTGCGTGGATGCGCAGATCCCCGGCGGCCTGAAGATCCGCTGGAAGGACGGCCAGTCGATGACCTACCGGGCGGTGTCCGGCAAGGGCAAGGACGCCAATGGCAGCGACCTGCTGCGGGACCGGCTGGGGGGGATCTGGCGCCGGGAGCTGTTCGTGCAGGGCAACATCACCCTCACCAACGAGGCCAACGGCAATCGGATCTTCGTGCCGCTGCGCTTCCCCTGCAAACCGCCCCTGAAGGGGGAGGTGGGCTACTGCCGCTACTGACCCCGCCCGCCATGAGAGCGATTCTCGCCACCCCGGCCCTGGTGGACACGGAGCTGCCGGAGCCCGTCCCCGGCCCCCTCGACCTGCTGGTGCGGATCGAGGCGGTGGCGGTGAACCCGATCGACACCAAGCTGCGGGCCGCCGTGGGCGAAGGGGATCCCCCTCGGCAGCTGGGCTGGGACGCCGCCGGGGTGGTGGCGGCGGTGGGGGAGCGGGTGGGCCGCTTCCGGGTGGGGGATGGGGTGATGTTCGCCGGCGATGCGGGACGGGCCGGCTGCTACGCCGAAGCCGTGCTGGTGGACGAGCGGCTGGTGGGCCGCAAACCGGCACAGCTCTCCTGGGCCGAGTCGGCCAGCGTGCCGCTGACGGGGCTGACGGCCTGGGAGGCCCTGTTCGAGCGGCTCGACCTTGATCCAGCCGGTGGCGGGGGCGGCAAGGGCCCCAGCCTGCTGATCCTCGGCGGCGCCGGCGGGGTGGGCTCGATCGCCATACAGCTGGCCCGCCGGGCCGGGGCCGTGGTGGTCGCCAGCGCCTCGCGCCCCGAAAGTGCCGCCTGGGTGCGGGAGCTGGGGGCCCACCACGTCGTCGACCACCACCGGCCCCTGGCGCCCCAGCTGGCCGCCCTGGGCTTCGAGGTGGTGGACCGGATCGCCAACTTCAGCGACACCGACGCCTACTGGGAGGTGATGGCCGAACTCATCGCACCGCTGGGGTCGATCGTGGCGATCGTGGGCAACCGCCGCCCCCTCGACCTCAACCGGCTCAAGGCCAAGAGCGTGACTTTCGCCTGGGAGTTCATGTTCAGCCGCTCCCAGTTCCAGACCGCCGACATGGGGCGGCAGGGGCAGATCCTCGACCGGCTCGCCGAGCTGCTGGAGGCCGGCGAGCTGCGTCCCACCCTGGGCCGCACCCTCAGCCCCATCAACGCCGCCAACCTGGAGATCGCCCACGCCCAGCTGGCCACCGGCAGCACGATCGGCAAGGTCGCTTTGGTGGGCTGGGGCTAGGCCAGCCGCGCCACCAGCACCCGGTGGCGGGGGTCGCAGGCCTGGCGGCGCACGTCGCGGAAGCCGGCCTGCTCCAGGGTCCTGGGCAGATCGAGGCTGAAGTAGTCCGCCAGGTAGGGCTCGGTGCTCTTGAGCAGGGTGGCGATCGGCGCCGGCAGGCGGCGGATCACATCTGAATCGGGGTCCTGATCCACCAGGGCCACCACCCCGCCGGGCCGCAGCAGCCGGGCCGCCTCACGCAGCACCGCCCGGGTGGCCTCCATGGGCAGCTCGTGGCAGACGAACTGGAGCGTGATCAGATCGACGCTGGCCGCCGGCAGGCCTGTGGCCTCGGCGGCGGCGTGGTGCCAGCGACGGATGCGCCCATCAGGATCACGGACCCTGGCCACAGCCAGCATCTGGGGGGAGAGGTCGAGGCCGTCGACGGCGACGCCTGTGCCCTCACGCCGCTCCAGCCAGTCCTTGAGGGCCAGGGTGCCGACGCCCACCGAGCAGCCGATGTCGAGGGCACTGCGCACCGGGCCGGCGAGGCTGGGCTCGATCGCGGCGAAGATCGCGTCCCTCAGCCGCCGCTGGGCGTCCTGGGGCTCAAGGGTTTCCCCCGGCCACACCCGCAGGGCCATGGCATCGGTGGCCTGCTCCGCCTCGCCGGCCGCCTGCCAGCAGAGGTTGCCCTCCTGGTAGGCGTGGAAGCGGGCCCGGTAGTAGGCCGGCGTGGCAGTGGCCGCATCCGTGCTGCTGGCCAGCAGCGGCTCGGCCTGGCGCACCAGCTCCTCGCGCCGGGCCCGCCAGGCGATGCCGCGGCGCTCGGCGGTGCGGATGATCAGCTGGCGGGCCTGCAGGAACAGCAGCCGCCGCAGGGGCTCGACCGCCAGCAGCCGGTCGATCAGCCAGCCGAGGGGATGGCGCGAGGCCACCCAGTTGGGGGGCGGAGCCGGGGCGGCTGGCTGGGCCTGGGCCATGGCGACGGAGCGGCGGAGGCGGAGGTGGGAGCCCATTCTCGCCGCAGTCAGCCCAGCTGAATCGGGGTAACGTCCCTGCGACCTTGCAAGCAAGCCATGGATTGGCGTCCCCGTCTGCTGGCCCTCTCCACCTCGTTGCTGGTGGGCGCTGGCGCCCTGGTCGGCGGCGCCGCCCTGGCCACACCGGCCGGATCCCTGCTCAAGGGCCTGGCGCTGCCGCTGCCCAAACCGGCGGCCAGCCTGTTCGCCGCCAATGCCATCGGCCAGACCAGCCTCAACACCCAGCTGCCCGGCAAGCCCGAGGAGCTGCTCACCAAGGTGAAGGCATCGCTGGCCAAGCAGGGCTACAGCGAGCGCAAGATCAACACCGTGGTCGGCCCGTGGGGCTTCAACCTGGTGCTGGATCCCCCGTCCGGCACCAAGGTGGATGGCACCGCTGAGGGCAAGGCGGCCGCCCTGGTGCTCCAGGCCACCGCCATCGGCCCTAACCAGCTCAACCTCAACGTCCGCTTCGAAGGGCTCTGAGGGGTCAAGGGCCCGGTAGGGACAGCCATGACAGGCCTTTGAACCGGCCGAAGTCCTGATCGAAGCTCACCAGCCGCCAGCCCCCGGAGATGGCCAGGGCGGCCAGATGCACGTCCGTGCAGAGCCGGGCCGGCCACGGATCCTGGCTGAGAAGATGGCGGAACACGGGCCAGCTGGCGGCGGCCTCGTCCACCAGCCTCACCCCCGGCTGCTGCAGGAACGCCGCCTGAACGTCGCTGGCCTGGCGAAGGCTGAGCACCGCATCCCCCATCACCCGAGGCTGGCTGAGCAGGCGCACCAGAACGAGAGCGGTCACGGTGGTGAACAGCACGGTGTCGGCCGCCGCCACCTCCCAGTAGCGACAAGCAGCGGCGTGGTGCCTGTGGCCACGCCAGACCAGCGCCAACCAGAGGTTGAGATCGGGCAGATCCGCCGGCGCCTGCAGGGGAGTCATTCCTCCTCCAGCAGGGCGAACAGGCCAGCGTTGGACAACTGATCCGGCCGCAGGGGCAGCTCAGCATCGATCCGCGGCAGATCGGCGGCCCGGCGGGTCGGGGTGTCGCGGCCGTGGCCCGGGGCCTCCAGACCCTGTTCCACAAAGGAACACAGCAACTGCTTGAGCGTGGTGCCCTCGAGTGCCGCCCTGGCCTTGAGGCGCGCGAACAGGGGATCGGGCAGCTCCAGGGTGGTGCGCACGGCCAGGCGAACGGAGATGCGCACTTTAATGCGCACACGATGCAATGGGCCGCTAGTGACAAGCAGCGCGATCCAGGCAGCCAATGCCAAGGTGGCCCCATGGACAGCAAGCCAGCCCCCAACTGGTGGGCCCGTAACTGGAAATGGCTGGTGCCGGCCGGCTGCCTCACCGGCCTGGCCGGGGTTGCGGGCTTCATCGCCCTGATCGTGGGCCTCGTGTTCGGGCTGATCAAGTCGTCGACGCCCTACCAGCAGGCCCTGGCCAAGGCCCAGAAGGATCCCGTGGTCATCAGCCGGCTGGGCACGCCGATCAACGGGGGCTTGCTGGTGTCCGGCAGCGTCAATCTCTCCGGTGGCACGGGCCAGGCCAACCTGGCCATTCCCCTGCAGGGGTCGAGGGGCAGCGGCACCCTCTACGTGGAGGCCCGCCAGAGCGCCGGCACCTGGACCTACTCCACCCTGACGGTCCAGCCCGATGGCTCCGGAGAGCCGATCAGCCTGCTGCGGCCCTCGCTCTGAAGCCGGCTCAGCCCGCGGCCACCGGGGCGGCGTAGAGCGCCTGAAGGCCCGCCTCACTGGCCGGGGCCACGCCCCGCTCGGTGATCAGGGCCGTCACCAGCCGGGCGGGGGTGACATCGAAGGCGGGGTTGAAGCCGTCGCTGCCATCGGGCACCAACTGCACGCTGGTGGGCTCCCCCGCGGCAGGCTTGCCGGCGATGCGGGTCACCTCCAGGGGGGAGCGGGCCTCGATCGGGATCTCCTTCACCCCGTCGGCGATCGACCAGTCGATGGTGGAGGCGGGCAGGGCCACATAGAAGGGCACGCCGTTGTCGTGGGCGGCCAGGGCCTTGAGGTAGGTGCCGATCTTGTTGCAGACATCGCCGCAGCGGGTGGTGCGGTCGGTGCCGACGATCACCGCATCCACCTGGCCGTGCTGCATGAGGTGCCCGCCGGCGTTGTCGACGATCACGGTGTGGGGCACACCTTCCCGGCCCAGCTCGAAGGCCGTCAGGCTGGCCCCCTGGTTACGGGGCCGGGTCTCGTCGACCCAGACGTGGATCGGCAGGCCGGAGCGGTGCGCCTTGTAGATCGGCGCCAGGGCCGTGCCCCAGTCGACCGTCGCCAGCCAGCCGGCATTGCAGTGGGTGAGCACGTTCAGGGGCTGGCCGCGGCGCTCCTCGGGGCGCCGGGCGGCGATCTCCTGGAACAGGCGCAGGCCGTGGTCGCCGATCGCCTCGCACATGGCCACGTCCTCCTCGGCGATGGCGGCCGCCTCGGCCTTGGCCGCCTCGGCGCGCTGCTCCGCTGCCAGGGGCAGCACCGTGGCCCGCACCCGCTCCAGGGCCCAGCGCAGGTTGATGGCGGTGGGGCGGGTGGCATCGAGGCGCTCGAAGGCCGCGGCCAGGGAGGCGTCGGAGGGATCGGCCTGCAGGGCCAGCATCAGCCCGTAGGCCCCGGTGACGCCGATCAGGGGCGCCCCCCGCACCACCATGGTGACGATCGCCTCGGCCGCTTCCTCGACGCTGCTGAGCGAACGGGTGACGAAGCGGTGCGGCAGCAGGGTCTGGTCGATCACACCGACCGAGCGGCCGCCCTCCTCCAGCCAGATGGTGCGCCAGGGCCTGCCGTCGATGTTCATGGTCGTGGAAGCAGCAGAGAGATGGTTCCGATCATCCCTGCCGGCAGGGAAGGGCCGACCCAGGGCGATAGTTTGAAGCCCTTCGTTGAGCGCCGACGGTGCATTCACGACCTGCCCTTGTTGGACTCGGTCTTCTGGTCGGCCTCCTGGGCGCCTGCGGTTCCGCTCCAGCCGCGAAGGTCGTGGCGCCTGCTCCGGCGGAATCGCCGCTGCTGGCTCCGATGAACAAGGCCAGGCAGGCCGTGGATCAGGTCAATGCCGCCCAGGATCAGCACGACAAGGCGATCGAGAACGCCCACCAGTAAGGCCCCGCGTGTCCTCCAGGGTTCCGCGACGGCGCTGCAACGAAGGCGCCGAAGTTCAGGGGCGCCCACCCAGAGTTGGGGCATCACGGCCCAGCAGCTCCCGGGTCAGGGCCCGGAAGCGGGCGGGCTCGAGATCCCCGAGGGCCTCGCCGCGGCGGCTGCGCCAGGCGTGCCAGCCCAGCAGCGGCACCAGCCGGTTGTGGGCGGCCAGATCCAACGGGAACGCCAGCGACGCCACCGTCCGGGGGGCCGGCAGCGGCCCGCGGCGGGCCTCCAGCAGCGCAGCGATGGCGACGAGGTCTTCGTCCCGGCCGCTGGCGCCGAGGATCTCCAGGCCCACGGGCAGGCCGCGGTCATCGAGGACCACCGGCAGGGCCACCGCCGGCAGGCCGCTGGTGCTGCTCACCATGCAGGTGATCACGGGCGAGGGCTGCCGCTGGGCACCGCCGCGCCGATCGCTCAGCAGCAGCAAACCGTCGAGGCGCTGGGCGACCAGGGCCTGCTCCAGCCGCCGCCGGTTGGCGGCCATCTGCCGGCGCACCCGCGCCTCCGCAGCCGGATCGCTGGCCATCAGGTCGCGGCATTCGGCCGGGGTCCATTCCGGCGGCAGGCGACCGGAACCGCAGATGTCATCCCAGCTGCGCCGGCTGGCGGGGTAGCGGGCCAGCTGGGCGTCGATGCGGCGCCCTGACCCCTTGACGAACGCCGGGCCCAGTCGGGTGTCGAGCCCCGGCACCACCAGCGCCTCGACCACCTCCGCTCCGGCCGCCCGCAGCAGCGCCACCGCCTGGCGCAGCGCCACCGACGCCGCCTCAGTGGTGGGCGCCAGGTCCTGGTCGCCCGCGCGGGCCAGCACCGCCAGCCGCCGGCCGCGCAGATCCGCAGGGGCCAGCGCCCGCTCAGGCCGCCAGGTGGGATCAAGCACCGACAGGCCCCGGGCCAGCAGGCCCAGGTCGCGGGCGATCAGCCCCGGGGTGCCGTTGACGAAGCCGAGCGGCAGCAGGCCGGCGCTGGAGAAGCGCCCCTGGGTGGGCCGCAGCGTCACGGCGCCGTTGTAGACGGCCGGCAGGCGCAGGGAGCCGCAGTTGTCGCTGCCGAGGGCCAGGGGCACGAAGCCCGCCGCCACAGCCACGGCGGAACCGGAGGAGGAGCCCCCCGGACTGAGCCAAGGGTCGTAGGCGTTGCCAACCCGCCCCGCCGCCCCCGACAGCCCGCGGATGCCGAAGGCGAACTCGTCCATGGTGGTGGTGCCGACCACGATCGCCCCGGCGGCCCTCAGCCGGGCCACCGCCTCGGCATCGGCGGCCGGCTGGTTGCCCAGCAGGGCCAGGGAACCGGCCGCCATCGGCTGGTCGGCCGTGGCGAAGTTGTCCTTGACCGCCAGCGGCAGGCAGTCGAGGGCACCGGCGGGGGCGCCCGCCGCCCGGGCGCGATCGAGGGCGGCGGCCTGCTCGAGGGCGTAGGGATTGAGCTGCTGGAAGGCGTTGAGCGGCGGCCCGGAGCCGGTAGCCAGGTTGCGGCCCAGGATCTCCGCCTGCACCGCGCGGATCCGGGCCTCGCAGCTGGGCGCGGGTGACGGGGCCGGAGCCGCCGGGGCGGCCGACGGAGACAGGGAGAGCAGCGCCGTCAGCGCGAGGGCAAACCCGACACGGTCATCCACGATCCACCCGGGCACGAGCCTGCCGCCGCAGGACCCAATAATGGGGCTCCGCGATTGATCCCAGCGGACCGAAGAACCCAACCCCGCGGTGGCCGAATTGAACGAAATGGGGCTGGCCATGGCGACGCTGGCGGGCAGCGGCGCGACCGCCGGGTCAACGGCCGGCGGCATCCCGGAACTGGTGAGTCTCTCGATCGTGCTGCTGCTGCTGGCGACGGCGGTGGCCCTGATCGCCCAGCGGCTGCGGCTGCCCTACGTGACCGGCCTGGTGCTGGCGGGGCTGCCGTTCACCGAAGTGTTCTCGCGACGGATCGGGCTCGATCCCTCGCTGGTGCTCAATCTCTTCCTGCCGATCCTGATCTTCGAGGCGGCGATCAACACCGACATCAGCCGGCTGCGCAGCACCTTCAAGCCGATCGCGCTGCTGGCGGGACCGGGCTCCCTGGTCGCCTCGGGGGTGATCGCCCTGCTGGTGCACCTGGCGCTGGGACTTCCCTGGATCCCTGCCCTGCTGGTGGGGGTGATCCTGGCCAACACCGACACGGTGTCGATGATCGCGGTCTTCAAGGAGATCCGGGTGCCCGCGCGGCTGACGACGATCGTGGAGGGCGAGACCCTGTTCAACGATGCGGCCGCCCTGGTCAGCTTCAACCTGCTGCTGCTGATCCACGCCTCCGGTTCGATCACGGTGGCGCAGGGGCTGCGGGAGATGGTGGTGGTGGCAGTGGGAGGGGTGCTGGTGGGCGGCGTCCTGGGCTACCTGTGCCTGCCGGTGTTCCTGCGGCTCCAGGATCCCCTCAGCTCCCTTCTGCTCACGGTGCCCCTGGCCCTGGGCACGTTTCAGTTCGGCCAGTTTCTGGGGGTCTCCGGTGCTGTGGCGGTGGTGATCGCCGGACTCGTCTTCGGCAACCAGGGCCTGCCACGCAGCGGCACGGCCTCCGACCGGCTCACCGTGCTGAATTTCTGGGAGTACGGGGGATTCATCGTCAACACCTTCCTGTTCCTGCTGATCGGCATCGAGATCAACCCCCTGACCCTGTGGGAGTCCCTGCCGGCGATTGCCCTGGTGGTGGTGGCCTACCAGCTGGCGCGGGTGCTCACGGTGTACGGGCTGCTGGCGCTGCTGCGCCGCTTCGATCGGCCGATCCCGCTGCGCTGGCAGCACGTTCTGGTGCTCGGCAACATCAAGGGTTCGCTCTCGATGGCGATGGCGGTGGCGATTCCCCTGTCGCTCGCCGGGAGGAGCGGGATCATCGAGCTGGTGTTCGGCGCGGTGTTGTTCTCCCTGGTGATCCAGGCGCTGGCGCTGCCCTGGCTGATCGGGAGCCTGAACATCGCCCAGGTGTCCCCCGTCACCAGCGAGATCGGCAAGCTGCAGATCCAGCTGATCGCCTCCAAGGCCGCCCAGGAGGAACTCGACCGGCTGCTGAAGTCCGGTGTGCTGCCAAAGACCGCCTACGAGGAACTGTGGGCCTCCTACCAGGCGCGGGTGGCGGCGTCCGAGCGGGTGCTGCGGGAGGCCTACAGCGAGGGGCGTTCCGGCCCTGACCAGCCCGGGTCCCGACCGCTGGAGGCGATCCGGAGACGCCTGCTCCTGGCCGAGAAAGGGGCCCTGATCGAGGCGCTGCGCAAACGCATCGTGCCGGACGATCTCGTGCAGCCCTTCGTCAGAGATTTGGATGAGAGACTTCTAGCGCTGGACGACGACTAGCGTTGAGGCCGAGATAGTCGATCAGAGGGTGCACGAACTCCGGCCTGGTGACCACCAGGATCGTGGATCCTGCCTGGAGCACGGTGTTGCCGTTGGGGATCTCGACGCTGGCCTCTGGATTGAGCTGGTAGCCGATGATCAGGGAACCGCTCGGGAAGCGGGGATCCTGGGCGATCGCAGCGACACTGCGGCCGGCCACGGAACAATCGGCGGGGACCGGCAACTTGAGCACCTTCACCTGGCCCTGCTCGAAGTGCATCATCGATTCAACGTCGGGATATTCGATCGCATTCGCCATCGTCGCCACCGCCAGATCGATGGTGCTGATGATGTGGCTGGCTCCCGCCAGGCGGTAGGCCTGAAGGAACTCACGATCACGCATGCGCACCACGATGTGGGAGCTGCCGTAGCTGCGCGAAAGGGTGATCAGGGCCAGGTTGAGGGCATCGTCCCGCAGGGCGGCCACCACCGCATCCGCCTTGCGGATGCCGGCTTCGATCAGCACGGTGGAGCTGACCGCACTGCCCTCGAAGGCCATCACGCCGATCTTCTCGCGGGCGAAGCTGCAGGCCAGCGGATCGATGTCGATGATCGCGATGGTGTGGCCGAGCTGAAGGAGCTGGCGAGCCAGGCCCAGCCCCATCATTCCCGCCCCACCGATCAGCACGTACATGGGCGTGATGGTACCAACGGCGCAGGGGGACCCCGGACTCAGGAGACTCCTGCCCGCATCAGCCGCTGCAGCTGACCGCTCTCCAGCTCCAGCACCCGGCGGGCGAAGTCCGGATCGCGCTCCAGCACTGCATCGAAGGAATCCACCGGCACCGCCAGCAGGCGGGTGCCGTCGGCCTCGGCCACGATCGTGCTCTCGGAGGCGCTGTGGGTCAGCACCTGCAGCTCGTCGAGCACCCGGCCGGGCTGGAGATCCTTCACCCAGGTGCGCTCGCCGTCCCGGTGATGGACCCGGGCGATGCCCTCGATCAGCAGCAGCAGCTCCCGGCAGGTGTCGCCCGCCTCGGTGATCAGTTCGCCCTTGGCGAAGCAGCGCACGTCGGCCTGGGAGGCCAGGGCATCGAGGGTGTCGGCATCGCTGCGGCGGAAGAAATCGCTGGTGGCCAGGAACACCCGCTTCTCCAGCTCCGGGAAGCCCCGCAGCTCCGGGTGTCCGTCGAGGGCCTCGACCGCCCCGGCGGTCTGGAGCAGCAGGGGCGGGGTGCCAGGCACGCCCAGCTCGGCGGCCAGGGCCCGGGCCCGACCGCCATCAAGACAGGCCGTCAGGAACAGGGCCGCCGAGGCCAGGGTGGGGCTGGGGTCGGCGGCCAGGGTGGCCAGGAAGCTGAGGGTCTCGTCGACGGGCACCTCCAGGGAACAGGAGGGAGCTTCGCCGCCGGGGTGGGCCAGGGTTTCGGCGACGGCCGCCGGCAGGCGCCGGTCCCAGCCCTCCCCGCGCAGCAGCGCCGGCAGTTCCAGCGGCGCAATCGCCTGCAGTCGCTGCACCAGGGCCGGCACCGCCGGATCCTCCTGGAGGGTGACCAGGCCGTCGAGGATCGCCCGCAGCGTCAGCTCCTTGCGCAGCTGCAGGCGGTCGTCGAGCAGGGCCAGCACGGCGGACTGGTGGCGCAGGGCGCTCTGGTGCAGGGCCCGGTAACCGTCGGTGAGGGCCGGCAGCCGCTCCAGCAACCGCTCCACCTTGTGGATGGCCGCCGCGGCGGGGGAGAGGTCGTCGAGCACCTGCTCCTCCTCGAGCGAGGAGATGCCGTACTCGCGCCGCAGGGCCTGCAGGGAGGCGCCATCGGGCCCACCCGCCACCGGGCCACTGCCGAGCCGCTGCACCAGCATCAGCCGCTCCAGCGACTTGCGGTAGCCGCTGAGGCGGATCTGGTCCTCCAGGCTGCGGCGGCTGTCGGGATCGAGCAGGCCGGGATCCTCGACGCCGAGTTCTTCGAGCAGCGTGCGGTGCTCGCTGTCGCTGATGCCAAGGGAGAGGCGCATCTGCTTGAGCACCTCCAGGCTGCTGGCGGCATTGACGAAGCCCTCCTCCAGGGCCTCCCGCACCACGCCCTTGTAGGCCTCATGCCGCTTCTGGCCGGTGAAGCCCGGCAGCACCTTGGCCAGCACATACACCTCCTCGGTGCCCAGGTCGGCGAGGGAGCGGCCATCGAGGTAGCGGCCCACATCGAGATCGAGGCGGGTGAGCTGCTTGCGGAAGCGCTCGGCCAGGTTCTCGCGGCCGTAGAGGTCGGGGGAGCGGCTCCAGGCCCGATAGAGCCAGAGGGTGCTGACGGCCACCAGGGTCACGTCGAACAGGTACTGCGCCCAGGCCGGTGCGAGCAGCAGCAGCGGCCGGCCGGCGAACAGGAAGAAGAAGTTGAAGACGAGGAAGGTGGCCACCACGAACACCCGGTGGCGGATCCGCTCGCGGTCGGGCTCGGCGCCGCGGCGCCGCACCCGGGTGCGCAGGGCCGACTCGATTGCCCGACCGGCGACCGTCCCCAACCAGGTGCACAGCCCCAGGAACAGGGGCACCGCCACCAGCTTGGGCACATCGATCGGCTGGGCGAACAGAAAGAAGCCCGGCCGCAGCAATTGGGCCAGCTGGTCCTCCTGGCGCAGCCAGACGCCGGAGAAGTAGTACTCCCAGTTTCCGGCGTAGAGGTAGTAGTAGACGAAGTAGCCGAACACCAGGCCCACGTACCCGTAGCGCTCGAAGGCGAAGGCGGGGCTGGGCAGCTTGGCCCAGTAGGTGCGCTCGGCGTCAATGTCGATGCAGGGCTGCTGGCAGGCCACGCAGGCGCTCTGCTCGCTGCCGTCGGGCTGGACGGTGCGGCACATCGACTGGGTGATCGGCGTGCTGGCCATGTGGGCCTTGCTGCCCAGCAGGCCGGTGGGGGTGGAGAAGACGCTCTGCACCGGTGCCATCGGGCAGAAGTACTGGCACCAGCTCTTGCCGCCATAGAGCCAGCCCACGGTGATGGCACAGACGATGGTGAAGCTGAGCCAGGCGAACAGCACCAGGCGGTCGGCATTGAAGAAGAGAATGCGGCCGCAGAGGCCCACGAACAGCCAGCCGAACTGCAGCCTGGAGTAGTGCTTGCCCAGCCAGGAATCGGCCGGCACCTTGGCCAGCTGCAGGCGCTTCTCGCCGGTTTTGGGGTTCACCTTGGCGATCTGGCGCTGCAGCCCCAGGGCGCGGGGGATCTGGGAGAGGAAGGAGAGCGGGCAGATCCGCCGCCACAGCTCATGGCCGAACACCAGCAGGATGAAGATCCCCGATGGCACCACCAGGCCCCAGAACAGCGTGGTTCCCAGGGGGTAGGGGGTTTCGCTCAGGCAGGTCCCCTGCACCGTCACGCAGGACTCCGGCAGGCGCAGGGGGCTCCAGGGATGGTCGGGCTCGGTGAACTGGGGCGTGAACGGGTCGTAGAGCAGGGAAAGGATGATCAGTAACCAGCCGGTGGTGAGCCCCCAGCGCACCAGATGCATCCGCCGTTCCGTCACTGATGACCCGCGCCGCTGCGCCTAAGTGGCGCTGACCATAGCGATGGTCCCCGGAACCTGACACTCCTGGCGCCGGTGCCGGGCCGGCCAGAATCGCCGGAATGACGTTCTTCTCCCGCCACTGGAGCACCTACCGCCAGGTCCTGGAGCATGACCTGATGGAGCACAGCGCGCTGACCGCGGCCATCACCCAGACGATCGGTGGCTGGCTGGCGCAGCGGGCTCCCGGGACACCGACCCTTCACGCCTTGGACCTGGGCTGCGGCGATCTGTCCCTGCTGCCGCCGCTGCTGCGGCGCCTGCCCCTGGCGTCGTTCACGGGCCTGGACCTGAACGGGGCCGTGCTGCCCCTGGCCAACGCAGCCCTGGGTCTGGTGCCCTACCCCTGCCAGTTCCTGGAGGGGGATCTGCTGGCCTGGGCCGAGGCGGAGCCGCCGGAGCCAACGGTGGATCTGCTGTTGAGCAGCTTCGCCATCCACCACCTGCAGGAGCCTGACAAAGGACGCTTCCTGCGGGGCTGCCGCCGCCGCATCGACCCGGACGGCCTGCTGCTCTGGGCCGACGTGTTCCGCGCCCCAGGCGAAAGCCGCGACACCTATGTGGCCCGCTACAGCGCGCGGGTGCACGGCTGGAGTCCGCTGGAGCAGGAGCGGCAGGAGGAGGTGATCACCCACCTGAGCCAGTGGGACCATCCAGCCGACCCGGAAGCGATCGTGAGTCAGGCGGAAGCGGCGGGCTGGCAGTGGCGGTGGGCCTGGCAGGGCCAGCACCAGGCCGAAGCCCTGGCGGCGCTGACTCCGGCGTAGGGCAACGTTGAGACCGCGATGCAACTGGAGCGCACGCCGCCAGTACCAGGCGTTGACAAGCGCCATCGGCAGCCGCGCCGCCATCGCGAAGAATCCCGCCTCGAGGTCATAGGTGAACAACATCACCAGCGAACCGATCACGGCCACCACCTGGGAAAACATCGCCGGCACATCAGCTTCAAAGAAACCGACCATGTCACACATCATGTCTACCCGCGCCGACACGATCCTCGTGACGTGGGGGTCCACTACTTTCGGTATTTAAGAGAAAGATGCTTGAAAGGCCTGCCCAACATTCGAACTGTATGGCGCGGCTCACCGCGTCCGCCTCAGTGAATGGTTCGGCTCATTTGCTATCGGCGGGGTGGCTTCATACGTGTGTTTCATCACCTAGAATCTGGCAGCTCGCTCAATAGTCGGTTCGCTGATTGGAAGCATTTTTCCACCCTCTGGCGGTCCTCCTCTTCCGGCAACCCTCTACTTGCTCCGCGGGCAATCATCCTGGCGTGCCGTAACAGTGCAATGCGGTCCTCTGAACGGTGCACAGATCCCGCGACCTCGGCAATCGTTTCCAGCAGGCGGAGGGTCACGGCGGTACTGGAACGGCCATATTCCCGGATCTGGTTGAACGCAGCATCCGTGACGTCCGGAAAAGTGAAGACAGGAATAATGACCCGAAGCTGCTCCTGAGTGTCATATCGATAAGGCGACGGCCTCTCTTGTTGAGCCAGGCGGCACAGTGCCGACCCCAGGCGGTCCAAACACGTTATCGCCGTAAACGGGTCGTTCACCCCGGGGGAGAGAGCTCGTACCGCGATTTCGACAAGCTGGTTGACCGCGAACTGAATGTCCTGGCCGGATGTACGCTGGTTCCCAAGGGCGAACGCCGAATTGATTCGGTCCTTCAGCTGATCGGTAACCCTGTCACCTGGCCAGACCACTACCAGTGGGCGCGTGGCGACGACATAGTGGCCGGGTCTTCGCGTCACTCGAATCACAACATCCTCTTGTATGGCCAACTCCATCAGGGCATCTTCGTCGATGAACTGTAGATATCCGTCCCCGTCAGGTTCAATCGAACACGCCTCCTGGTCGATCCTTTCGAGGAAGTCTGCGCCAGGCGGCGCCGTTGGAATCAGGGGAGCACCCCGGCCGATGATTTTTGGAAACGGACGCTCTATTCCCTCAATCAGTTTCATTCCTACCCGGGCCACGATCTCGTTGGCCTGGATCGAAATAGACACATGATGGATAAAGTAGATCAACACCCCCACACTCAACACCGCGAGCACCACACCGAGGCTGACCGACAGGTGGGGGACGAAGAGGGTTTCCTCAGCTCGGCGGATGCTGCGGAGAACGAGCAAGCAGTACAGGAAGGTAGCGACGAACGTACCGAGCACGACTTGCGTGGTGGTGTCGCGCATAAAATTGCGAAGCAGCCGGGGTCCGAGCTGTGAAGAAGCAAGCGACAGGGCGACCAAGGTCATAGAGAAGACGACACCGGCGATGTTGATCATGGAGCCCGCGATAGCCCCCAACAAAGAACTCGCCCCCTCCGCTCCTCCGTTAAAAGTCAAACCCCAGTGAAGCGTCAACCAGTCCGTCACCGGCTTTTCTTGTGCGACGGTTACGAAGGCCAACAGCATCGCTCCGCTGGCCATGGCTGCGGGCAGAAACCAGAAACTGGAGCGAATGCGGTTCCATGTTTTGAAAACCGGTACTCTCATGGCGATGCTCCGTCATTCATTCGCATGTCCTACTGAGCCGAACGCTGCCCTTGAGTGACAGGCGAAACGCGTTCGCTGTCGAAGCAGATTCGACGGCGGACTGTCCACTTCAGGGAGTTGCTCGAAAGTGTCGCATCTCCACAGGCAGAGTTTGCGGATCTAAACATAGCCGGCAGAGCTCATGTCACCTCCGCTTCACTTCTCACAGAGGCGCTCAACTTCAGTCCAAGGGCCGAGACAACTTTCAGGATGGTGACAAAGCTCGGGATGCGCTCACCAGATAAGGCCTTGTAGAGGCTCTCCCTGAAATGGCCTGAATCTCTGGCCACCTGGGTCATCCCCTGGGCCCGCGCGATGTCGCCCAGGGCCTTGGCAATGAAGGCAGCATCGCCATCCGCCTCCTCGATACATGCTTCTAGGTAGGCCGCCATCTCCTCCGGCGTTGGTAGTTGCTCGGCAACGTCATAGGGGCTCGTCGTGGTTTTCATCAGCTCTCCTCAGTCAGATTGTCTGCAAGCAGAAGGGCCTCATCAATGCCCTTGACTTGTGAGCTCTTGACTCCGCCTGCCAAAAGGATGATCAAGGCGGGTTCCCCTCTGCAGGTCGTAGACCCTGTATCCAGGACCGCAGTTGATCCGCAAGCCATCGGAGCAACCCCTCTGCTTGGCGGACTTCAACCATCCAACAACTGTAGCCTCATGGCGACGACCATGCGATGCCGCGTTGCTGGTTCCCATCAAGGGCAACTCATCCTTAGAACGCTTATTGGATGATTCCCGCAAACCAAGCACTACTGCCCCTAACTTCCGTGAATGACCCTGGGTCATCAGGCTGGCTTGCAGCAAAACCACTGCGGAAACGTCCGTTTCCCCTTCGACCCCGCCAACGATAGCCGTGGTTGCACGCTGCAATGGGCTGCCGCTCAGCTTCCCAGCCGCGCCCGGATATCCCGAAGCCGGGCGACGTTATTCACCAGCGCCGGAGCGCTGTCGAGGCCCTGCAGGTAATCGAACACATAGGCCAGCACGGCGTAGATGGCGCCGGCACTGAAGGACGCCGAACGGGTGAAGTCGATCAGGAGCACCACCAGGGCCACGATCGTGGCGAGCTCCGTCACGGTCCAGGTCCACGACTCACTGTCGGAAAGCTGCACATGCCAGCGACGCACGCGGCCGAAGTGGCGCCGCAGGCGCAGCGGGCGCGCCGCCTCGATGTCGGCGATCTCGCGCTCGATCTGGTCGTTGAGGCCGCGGTGCAGGCGCAGGGCGCGCCGCCAGTACCAGGCGTTGACGAGCCCCATCGGCAGCAGCACCGCCATGGCGATCAGTCCGGCCTGGAGGTCGTAGGTGAACAGCATCACCAGCGAGCCCACCACGGTCACCACCTGGGAAAACATCGCCGGCACGTCGGCCTCGAAGAAGCCGACCATGTCGCGCATCATCTCGACCCGCGCCGACACGATGCTCGTGCCGTGGCCGAGGCGCTTCTGCTCGGCCACGGTGAGAACGGCGAGGCGGGCATAGAGACCCATGAAGACCCGGGTGTCGAAGCGCTGCCGCACGAAGGCCGTGACCAGGTGCACCAGCCACACGGCGATCAGCGCCGACAGGCCCCGGTAGCTGCTCTTCAGCAGCCCGTCGACCGCCCAGCCGGTGATCGCCGGATAGGCAAGCATGCACAGGTTCTCAAGCAGGGTCAGGGAGTAGGTGCCGGCAATCGACAGCCGCTCGCTGCGGGAGAGTGCGGAAAGGATGGGCAGCGTCATGATCTGGCGGCGCCAGGGCAGGTGGGATCCGCTCAGGGCACGGGTTGGCGCCAGAGCGTCTGGCGCGTGGCGGCCGTGACCTCGGCTGGACTCGGCATGCTGCCGAACCAGAGCAGCAGATGGTCACCGGGGCGCCGGCGGACGCCGGATTCACAGGCAGCCCGAACGACGCGCTCGGTGCGGCCGTTGGCGAGAACGGCATAGCCGTCGGTGATGCGGATCTGGTTCTGCCGGCAGCGGATCTCGACGGTCAGCAGCGAATGGTCATTGGCGAACCTTGCCCGGGGATCGTTGCCTTCGTAGGCCGTGACGACATCCAGCACGACGGGGTCCTGCGGCGAGGCCTGGGCTCGTCCGTTCATGTCGAGGAAGTAGAGCCGGCGGAAAGGGGGCAACGCCGGTGCCCCAGAAGGCGAAGCAGCAGAGAGCCATACCGGGCTGACAACCAGGCGTTCCCCCCTTGCCAGCCGCCGCGCGGAAGCCGGAGACCCAGTCATTCTCCTGGGCCGTGGATCGGGGCAACGGGGTCGGTGGCACCGAGGGCCGGCGCAGCAGCGAATCTCCGAACTGCCGAAGCCAGCCAGGCCCCTGGGAGGGGGTCTGCCGCGGAGCCCCTCGGGCCTGTCTGGGCATTGACCGCCGCCGGCAGCGCCGCGATGGCGCCCAGGAGCCATGGCACCACAAGCACTGCAGGAATCCTCGAACCAGGCGCCGTCGGCTGGCCTGGGGATGGAAGGCAGGGCAACGTCCGCACCTGCAGGGAAACGGCCACTGCGGAGGAGGCTACAGAGTGTGGTTTGTGCTCCTGCCGTGCACCGCCGTCTGCCTGTGGAACCGGGGGCAACCCAGGCGTGGGCTCGGGAGCGCCTTAAACCACCCTGCCTTTGGCTGCAGAACGAATCTTCAGGGCTCTCGCATTTCCCCCCTTGGCTGGATAGCGAACCGCATGGCGGATCAGCCGCTGCAGGTCGGCGGAGGCACCCTCCCGCAGCCATCGCTCACAGGTGGCATAGACGAGATCCGGATGGTCCTTGGCGATGTCGCCAAGGTGGTTAGCGACGCTGCGGCGCACGTACAGGGATGGATCCTCCTTCAACCGTTCCAGGATCGGCAAGGTCGGCGTCGGATCGGCGACGAACGAGGCCAAGCGCATCCCCCAGGGGAGCCTGGGCCGGGCCCCCTCGCTGCACAGGCGTCTCACATGCGGATTCGGATCGGTGACCCACCGGTTCACCTGCTCCAGCGTGCGCTGCTGCTGCTGGATCAGAAACGGGCGGATGGCGAACTCCGCGGTGAAGCGCGTGGTCAGTGCATGCAGGGCCAGCATCGACACCTCAAAGGGGTCGTTGCCGGCGTTGTGCTGTGCATCCTGCCCGTACTCAGAGATGAAGAAGCTGTGGGGAAGATAGAAAAAGCCGGCCAGTCCCATCGTTTCCGCATCCAGCTGCTCCGGCGTCAAGGACGCCATCAGAACCTGAACAGCCTCGGCATAGGTCCCAGGCAGGAATTGATGCAGCGTTGGGGCGATATGGCGGCCGCGCTGCATGATGGCGAGCGGTTCAAGGCCTGTCAGGGCGGTTGTACAGAATTGGCCGGCCGGGAAGGCTGCATCGACACACTGAATGTTGTGGGCCAGGCACTCAATGGCCGCCTGGCCGAGCAGATGCTTCAGGGGCGTGCCCTTCTGAATCGAGCAGGGCGCCGAAGGAATGGTGGGTGCGCGAGGCGCCATGGAGGCCCGATCCATGCCCATCCCCAGCGATGTGGGCCATTGGATCTGTGGCGTCAGGTTGGCACGGCGGCAAGATCGCTGGCCACCCGAGTCAGAATCGCATCCTGCTGGATGAGGGCAATGACGTGCCCGCCGCCACTGATCAAATGCCAGATGGCGCCCGGGGTCCTTTCCGCCACCATCCTGTTGCTGGGTTCCGGCACCAGCTTGTCATCCGTTCCCTGCCAGAAGTGAACCGGTCGGCTCACCGTGGTCATGTCGAAGGAACTGGCTTCGTAGAGCATCGTGGCGTCAGCGACAAGGCCTTCAGCGCCAGCAGGTAGCTGGTCTCGAATCGCGTCGCACTCAACCTCAGACATTCATACCCGAGCCTGAAGCCAGGCTGGAAATGCAGCTCCAATCGCCCACCGAGCGCATCGACACGGCCTGGTACGTCGCAGCCCAGTTGGCCCCGAACGGTTCCGTAGCTGGCGCCCGCGATGCAGCTGACATGCGCAACACGTGCGGGGTCGAGATAGGCAGCAGCGGCCAGGGCCCACGGGCCCCCTTCCGACCAGCCGTTCACCGCGAACTGCTTTGCCCCGAAAGGAATCAGCCAAGGACAGCAGGTCGTAGGCCCATGACGCGATGGTGCGCCCGAGCTGAGGGTCGGACCCACCGATGCCAGGGCAATCCACGCAGACCAACCTCAGCCCATGGGACCTTGCCGACGCCGCAAAGAGATGCGCATCAAGGCGGCTGGATGGGCCACCGTGGTGATGGAGGACCAGAGGACCTCAGGAGTCGCCGGTTTCCAGATAGGCAAGGGATCGGTTTCCGGCTCGGGACGTTCCTTCACGTGCCACCTTCACTGCCGCCATTGAGCCTATACACTTTAGTTGGATGTCAACACTTCAACAGCTGAATCAAGCCGCTCCACCAAGCGGCATCGGTTTGAATGGAGAGTTAGGCACCATTGCCCGAATACCTCAGCGTCAGGCGCAGCATGTCAAAGAGCTGTATTCCGTCCTGAAAGATGGGCTCAGGGTAGTTCTTGACAAAGAAGCCACGGTCAATGCTGGCAACACGAAAACCATGCCGCTGGTAGAAAGCGAGTTGATAACCAAACGTGCCAGTTCCCACCTCTAGTTGCCGTGCGCCAGAGTTGCGAAAGAAATCAATGACCCATTTCAATAGCGCTGTGCCGTATCCGGACTTCTGGCAGACTGGATGAACAGCGATGCTCATTAGCTCATGCGTGCCTTCGCCACGTGGCTGTACGACGCAGGCACCAACTACAACAGCACCACTTGAAGCAACGAAGCACTTTGACCCTGAAAGATAGGAGCGAATCTTCTCTTCCGAAGGGTCGGCAAGTAGCAGCAGCTCCACTGGAGCCTTTGTTACAGGAATTTCTTGAATCAGTAGCGACATGCTTATCTTTTCCCTAACGTTCCAGATTAGAAGCGGGTAGAAGCCCTGGCTTTTGGCTTTCTCTCTGCTCCCGCCTTCTGTATCTTGATGTCATGCGGATGGTTCACGACACCAAATCCTCGTAGATATTTCGACGCATCAGTACGCCGCGCAACATGAGGGACGGCTTGAGCTCAATATCAATCTCTCGGATGCGTACGAAACCCAATGCGCGATAGAACTTCTCTGCATTTAGACTTGAATAGCATTCAAAGGTCATCAGCCCTACAGCGCATGCTGCACGGACGCAAAACGTAAAGACAGATCGGCCGATGCCTCGTCTCATCCAATCCGGATGTACTGCGAAATAACGAATGTACCCAAGGCCTTGTTCAACGGTTTCCTTTCCCGGCTGGTCGGGACTCCAGCCACCGCAACCGACCACTAATCCGGTTGGAAGTATGGCCAAATAGAACTTACCTGAGCTTAGAAGGGATGGGTTAGCCTTAGTCATCACCTGTAACGCGGGAGAGAGTACCTCTTCCTCGTAGGCGGACCTCATGAGTCTGGGGTACGAAGCGCGTAGCAGCTTGCTGACGGCCTCGGCGTCCTGAATTGTTGCGACCCTCAAATCGTAGTACAACTTCCCGTCAACTCCCGTCGATCATTGCGGTCCGCATAACGCTGCCACTGAGTGGCAGGCAAGCACGTTAGAGCACAAGCAGGGAATCGGTGGTGGCCTGTCCACTCAAGGGGCTTGTTATCGGTTCCTCTATGCCGTAACACTTCTCTGGAGTGCTTCTTGAGCGAGCGTATTGAGGCTCTTTCCCTGCGCCTCCGCAGTCATAGCCAGTTTCTCGTGCAGTTCAGGCGGAATCCGAAGATTGAATTTGCCAGAAAAGTGTCTGCGGGGCTCAATTCCTTGCTCCTTACAGACCTCAAGAAAGACGTGCAATGACTTTGCAAACTCTCGGCGAAGCTCATCTGGATTAGATCCATAGAAGTCTGCTCCTCCAGAAAGCCCAAGAATTTCCCCGCGAAACTGATCTGTCTCCTCGTCATACTCAATTTTGGCGTGGTAGCCATCCACATTCATGAGGTTCATGGTGTCACTCCGTGTTCTTCAAGCCATTTGCGTATTGAAGCAACAGCACCCTTGTCTGTTTCGGGCGATGGATGGGATCTATGGAAGACCCTGACTTCGCCAAACAGAACGACCGCGATGCGGCTGCCCGCCCTCTCACTGACATCCCCACCAAGCTCTTGAAACAGGGCTTCAATATCCCTCCACGGCAAGCTGCCGCTTACAGGTCGGGAGAAGATCAGCTCAAGGGTGCGCTGGTGCTTGCGCTTCATCCCCACATGGTACTACACCTCAGTACCAAGCGCGGACTCTGTCAACGGCTTGCTGGCTACGGATAACGCTCCGGTTCAGCGGCGGCGCGGAGCGCCGTCCGCTGCAACCGGTTGTTAGCTGGCCTTCAGGTTGATCGTACGACTGGGTGACGATTGCACTCTGCCACCAAAAATGTTCTTAGCGAACTGGCACCACCGTCGGCAACTTGTAGCGCCCGTCCAACACCGACGGCCCTGGTCGGTAGATGCGCATGAGGAAGTTCCAGCCTTCGGAGACATCCACCCGGTTCGGCACCTCGCCGCAGGCTTTCTTCGATCCGAAGTACACGGCAAAAGTACCGACGTCGTTCAGATTGACATTCGTGGAGTTGATAACTGCGTTTTCGTTTTTTATGTAGCCGTCATTGCCATAGACCGTTATTGACCAAAAAGCCTGATTCTCTGGCACCGAGTAGGTGGCTTTGTGGCACACGCGGTAGTCATGGTCACCGCTGTAGTTCAAGTAGGTGGCGTCCCACTCTGGGTTCAGGCCCCACGCCGCCGCTGCGGCGATGTGGCGCGTCTTTTCGTCGACCTTTCCGCGCGGCCCCATCATTCCCTTCCAACTCTTGTACTGGGCTGAGTACTTCTCGTACTGCTCGGTCAGAGCTTTCAGCGATGCCGCATCCCATTGCATCGGGGGCAGCGGATCGGCGCTGTTCGCCTTGATCACCACGGCGTCCTGCAGCTTGTTGGCCAGTTCAATGTCCGCATCGTCCTTGGGGTTTAACACTTGGGTTCGGACGATAACGGCCAGGTACTTCGTGTCTTGCGGCAGGTCATAAGTACCGGGGGCATAGTAGACGGCAGGCGCGTAGTGGTCGTTGTCAACCAGCAGCACCGACATGAAGCGACCCGCCGGCAAAGGCGGCACTGTCACAGTCGCACCCTTGGAAGTGTCCACGATGGACGCTGAATACAAAGTGTCCCGATTCATTCTGACCACCGTCTGCTGGTTCAGTGGCGTCGGCTTGCGGATATAGAACCAACGGTTCACACCACCGGCCTGCTGGCTGATGTTGTGGAAGGTTCGGTCAGCCTCAGCGCGGATGTAGGTGTCCGGAGTCACCTTGACGGATGCTGCCAAGTCATTGCCGGCCTTCATGCCGGTCCGCTGCAGGGCCGGCGCGACCCACTTCCCGTCGAGGGCGTCAGCCTTGGGAATGTACAGACGCATGATGACTGAGAAGGGCCCCTTCGGGGCAGGCAGCCAATTGGCTTCCTTGTCCATGCCCGGCGATGTGTTCTGTACGTAAAAGGTCAGGCCACCATCGGAGTCGCGTTTGAATTGCGCGAGCATGGCTGAATTGAGCAGGTAGCGGGATAGAGGGTTGGCGACCAGCCACTTGTTCGGTTCGTCGTACATGGTGAGTGACCAGAAGGCGTCGACGGGTGGTTCCTGGCCGGGGGCGAAGCGCAGGGTGTAACGGCTATCACCCGAGAGCGGCTTGCCGTTCGCGTCGACGTAGTAGGCCGGATACATAGCCTCCTGCTTGGAGTTCCCATAAATGCCGAGCACGGCCGCCAGCATGCGATAGGTGTAGTTGTTCTTGAGGTAGTCGCGCGTGCCGAACAGGTCGCCGGATGCGAGCTTGCCGGCGACGACCTGCTGTTTCGTGGCTTCGTTCTCGGCCCAGGCATCGGCGATACCCTGCTCCATGGCTCCCCTGATCTCGGGCGAAAGGCTGTTGACGTCGACCTTCCTGCCGGTGCCTACATTGATGCGGGCGAAACGCGCCCTCAGTGCCGTTTCGGAAGGATGGACCGGCGCGAACTGCAGGCCGAAGTTGAGGCTGTTGAAGAACTCCAGCGACGATTTCTGTTCGGCCGCCGACAACGGCTTCGGGAAAGGGATCGCCGGCGCCTTTACCGGTGCGGACTGCCCGAGGAACGCCGACAGCGGCTGCACGACATACTGCGACTGGATCTTCTTTACGTTCTCCAGGTCGTCGGGTCTGAAAAGTTGGGTACGGAATTGCGCCGATGCGATACTGGTCTCGCTGTTGATGACCTTGGTGATGCCCTTGGGCGTTTCCCCTTTCCACGACGGTCCCGCGACCATGTAGCTGCCGCCGCCGTTACCGGTGGTTCGCGTGCCCAGGTAGGCGAAGTTGTGGGTGTGCAGGTCGATCAGCTGCAGGCTCCAGTAACGCTCCTTGGGAATGGCGGGCACGGTGAAGACGATGGGCTCGGTGCGAAGGTCCAGGCCGATCCAGGAGTACGGCGTGTCCGAGTTAGGCGTCTGAATTGCCCTGTCGTCCGGGGTGAAGACCCGCGGGATGTTGAACAACTGGTTGTAGGGCGCCTTGTATTCCGGACTCGACTGGTCGGTGAAGTACGCGTACTGCACGCGCAGGTTGTCAACCATCGGATAGCCATAAACATAGGCTTCCTTGGCAATGGCTCGCACCTGCGCAGGCGCAAGGCCCAATTGCGCACGTGCGGGCGCAGCTGCCCAAGCGAATCCAACGATCGAGAACATCGACGTAACCACAGCCCTTACGGCTGCTGTTCTGTGACGGAGTGAGTTCGCCATACGTTGTTCTTTGTCTTGGAAAAAGGAAGATGGTCTTGGCTGGGCCAGCTAACGCTTGCCATCACCAGGCCGCTAAGTGATCGGTGCAATGTAAGAGATTTCTAGGTGGCGGCTCTGGTGGATGGCAATGTTAGATTTCAAATGAATCCCATACCTCCAATGGTACTCGCATAGTCAGCCACAACTGCCTCAAACCGAGCAATGCTGCCACCAAACATACCTGCTCTTATTGGCTCCCAATTCTCTTTCTTCGTCTTCGCTTCGGATATCACGCGATCAAGAGGGCTGGTACGGCGTGAAGATGATCGCTTGTGCTTCCAGAAGAATCGGCCAGGAAGTGGTGAGTAATACCCATTTCTTTCGTTACAGTAGTCGCTTGAAGCCAGAGCAAAGATAGTCTCGAATGTATCAAACGATTTTTCGTATCCGACTCCAAGAAAAAAGAGTTCATCAAGCTGTGGCTGCAAAGTCTTGAAAAGGTACTCGCTTAATGGAGTAAAGTATTTCTCATGCCCTGGGATTTGCTTAAAAGCTGTACATCTTAACAGCTCGCTAATAGCACTGCTTGCACTTTCGATAAGCAGAGCCTCGTCATATCTGCCATCAAACGAAGGCGCCTCTGAATGGAATAGAGTGGCCAGTGATTCATAGTTATTGGCATCAACGGCCGCGATTCCAGCTTTGTATAATAGAAGAATCGCGGGATACCAACGGAGGGCCAGCCAGATGGTCGTCCCACCTCTTTGCTCCAATGGATCAACTGACCTAGACGCTATCTTATGAAGAATGGGTAAATGCTTTGTCGTGGACCAATAACTTAAGACCGAGATGCACATTGATAAGTGGTCTATGGCTTCTTCGTATCTTCTTAAGCGATCAAGAAGCTCTTCTTGAGAATAGGGGGTAGAAACACCAAAAAACTCTTCTCTTGAAGTTGCAATAAATGCTCTCACTTCTTGAACAAGGGTGTCGTGAAGTTCAATCAGGGAGGATTCACTTGTTATCAACTGCTTGATCCTGTCAACTTTCGCATCTCCATGTAATGGCTCGTCGACCTCGGATGGAAAAGGGAGAATCAGCAGCCGATCTCTGCCAGTTTCAGCGTGGTCATCTTCTTCTACCGTAGGAAGAGAGTACTTTAAGATGAAGTCACCATCACCATCAAGATGGCCATGATGAGGTGTTTGATTTGAATTGGGGTCTCTCGCAACTTTATTGTAGACATAACTCATAAGGCCACTGGCTGTAATAACACCCTCATCGGATTGTGCTTTGCCTTGCAGACCCTCTAACAAATGACCTGTGAAAACGGAGTGGTCTGGGATTGGACCACCTGCGTCCGACACGACTTCATCAGCTTTCCCTGCAGTTAGCACTTGGCGGGAGTATCGTAACAACATATCCCGCAGAAATCGTGCACTACCAGAATGGGCACTTCGCGTTAGAGCAAGCCCGCCGTAACAAGCATCCATGATAAAAAGCAAGTGTTTTGCTCGAATTAGCTCTGCATTTCGTGTTAGCTCATCCCAGCGTATCAGCGTAGAAGTATCGCCCGGGTCAGCATCATATGGCACCAAGTAACCAACCTCTCCTCGAATCCCGGTGACTGTATGACCGTGGCCAGCGTAGAAGACAATGATCCGATCATCTAGACCTACATCATCTCTAGTGAATCGGTGATAAACTGAAAGGATATTCTGCTTTGTGGCATTCTCGTCATAAATGGCGATGATATTCGATTCCGGAAAACCAAGCTCTATTACAAGAGCATCTTTTACCGCTTCAGCATCGCTTACAGCATATGAAAGATGTGAAGTATTTGCGTAGCGGTTAATGCCTATTACTAGAGCCCTGCTTTCTGCGTAGGCCTCTTTGAATAAGAACCTAAGGTCGGGGATGATGTTTTTGTGGTAAATCTAACGCTCGCCATCACCTGGCCGCAAGATTCTCTCGGCGAAGAATACAACGTTACGGCGGCGGCTCAGGTGCATGGCGGTGTTAGCTGACCAGAGCCTTTGCCTGGGGCGCTGGCGCACCTCGAAGTAGGCCTTCCACACTTAAATCCTCATCGACATCTGGCCAGTGAATTCCGTAGCCAGCCCCTGCAATCTCCCAGTTGTCACGCTCCTGGGAGGTTGCATGTAGAAGCCTTGGGAACCAAGCCAGCGGTACCGAGATAGAACGACCGTCAGCCAGGTCGACGATCAGCCTGTCTTCTGTCAACGCAACGTCAGTGACCTGCTCACCAGGGTTAGCCATGAAACTCCTCCCATGCTTTCAGCAGGATAGCTCTGTTCAAGCTGACCAGCCGTTCAATTTCACGCAGCTCTCTGGCGCTGAAACCAAGGCTTGAGGCCAGTGCAACAGGAACAAGCCAGGCTTTGCAAGACGCCTTATCTCTGTCGACATGAACATGGGGAGGCTCGTTTGGCTCGTGACTGTAGAAGTAAACCCTATAAGGACCGCTTCTGAGGATTGTCGGCATCCGAAAGCGCCACCATCACATCAACGATACCGACCTCGGCCTTCCTGTGCAGCTAACTAGTCATTGGGAGGTTCCGTGAACCACGCGCCTTCTGCCTCTCCATTCCGTGAACCGCGTCGAGGCATCGAACCGGCATCCCCCCAAATCCATGGCGATATCGGTCTCCTCTGGTCAATCCCCGCCCACGATAGCCGTGGTTCACGGGTCCGATAACCACGTGTTCCCGACGAAACGAATCTCCTTCCGTGAGTCTGAGCCATTCGTAGGCAAGAGTCAGCGCCAACGCACGAAATCCGGGTCTTCAGAACCTGCAGACGAGTTCTTCTCCTCTTCATCGGTAGGAGGCTGGCTGCAGCAGCTGCGTTGACGTGCAGTCGTCCACCAAAATCGCACCCCCTATGGCTGAATCGTCACCGGTGTCCCCACCGCCGTGCGGGCGAACAGCCACTTCGCCGTGGCCTGGCTGGTGCGGATGCAGCCATGGCTGCGGCGCACCCCGTAGCACTGGCGGGCGGCGTCCTGCCAAGGGGCCGGATGCAGGCAGACGGCGTCCGGCCGCAGTCCGCCGCCAGCCAGACACATCACGTTGGGCACCACGGGGGTGCGGTAGTCGTCACCCACCAGGGAGGTGGCGGCGTACTTGGCGCCGATCACAAACCGCCCCGTGGGTGTGGGTGAGGCAGGCAACCCGGTCGACACCAGGGCCGCATAGATCGTGGCGCCGCTGGCATCGAAGGCCCGCAGTCGCTGTTCTGACAGGTCGATCACGATCGCCGCCACCACCTCGATGGCCGCCAGCACGAGGCTCACGGCCCCTCCCCCCTCAGCTGTGCTCCCTCAGAAAACCGATCGTGCCTTCCAGTTCTTCGGCGAAGCGGTCGATCTCTTCGGGGGTGGTGGTGAAGCCCAGGCTGGCGCGGGCGGAACTGGCCAGGCCGTAGTGGCGGTGCAGGGGCTGGGTGCAGTGGTGGCCGCTGCGGATGCAGATGCCGGCCGAATCCAGCAGGGCAGCGATGTCGTTGGCGTGCAGGCCCTCCACGCTGAACGCCGCTAACGCGGCCCGGTCGGGTTGCTGATCCGGCGTGGGCCCCAGGATCCGCACCCCATCGATGGCCTGCAGCCGATCGAACAGGCGCCGGGTGAGCTGCTGCTCCCAGGCGTGGATGCGCTCCATGCCCAGGTTCTGCAGGTAATCGAGGGCGGCACCCATGCCGATCGCCTCACCGATCGCCGGGGTGCCGGCTTCGAACTTATGGGGCAGGTCGGCCCAGGTGCTGTGGTCCAGGTAAACGTCGTGGATCATTTCGCCGCCCCCCAGGAACGGCGGCATCGCCTCCAGCAGCGCCTCGTGGGCCCAGAGGAAGCCCATGCCCGTCGGGCCGCACAGCTTGTGGGACGAACCCACCAGGAAATCGGCTCCCAGGGCGGCCACGTCCACCGGCTTATGGGGCAGGCTCTGGCAGGCATCCACCAGCAGCAGGGCGCCGGCCCCATGGGCCAGGGCAGCCACTGCCTCGATCGGATTGAGGCAGCCCAGGGTGTTGCTCACATGCACCAGGCTCACCAATTTGGTGCGATCGCTGATCTTGGCCTTCAGGTCCTCCAGATCCAGCTCGCCGCTCTCGGTGACGCCCGCATGGCGCAGCACGCAGCCCGTGCGGGCCGCCAGCAGCTGCCAGGGCACCAGGTTGCTGTGGTGCTCCATCACCGACAGCAGCACCTCATCGCCCTCCCGCAGGTTGGCGTCACCCCAGGTGCGGGCCACCAGGTTGATCGCCTCGCTGGCGTTGCGGGTGAACACGATCTCCCGGGCGCTGGCCGCACCGATGAAGGCGGCCACCTTGCCCCGGGCCGCTTCGAAATGGTCGGTGGCGCGGGCGCTCAGCTGGTGGGCGCCGCGGTGCACGTTGGCGTTGTCGAGGCTGTAGTACTGCTGCAGCGCCTCCAGCACCTGGCGCGGCTTCTGGCTGGTGGCGGCGTAATCCAGGTAGATCAGGGGCTGCCCCAGGCAGGCCGTCTGGGCCAGCAGGGGGAAATCGGGGCGCGTCTGCACCGCCAGGTCGGCCACCACTGGCGTGCCCGCCAGCGGTGGGGCCGCGACCATCGGCGAGTTGGTGGAGGTCGGTGTCATCGTCCCTGCTCCCCCAACAGCCTGGCCAGAGGCTGCCACGGCCGGGCGGCCTCAGGGAGTTCCTGCAGCACCTCCTCGCAGAAGCCCCGCAACAGCAGCCGGGCCGCCTGGTCGGCGGCGATGCCGCGGCTCTGCAGGTAGAAGAGCTCGTCCTGCTCCAGCCGGCTCACGGTGGCGCCGTGGGCGCAGCGCACGTCGTCGGCGACGATCTCCAGTTCGGGCTTGGTGTCGATCCGGGCCCGGTCCGAGAGCAGCAGGTTGCGGCTCAGCTGGGCCGCATCGGTGCGCTGGGCCAGCCGCGGCACCTTCACCGCCCCGTTGAACACGCTGCGGCCCTGGCCGTCGGCCACCGCCTTGTGCAGCTGCTCCAACCGCCCGTCCGGACCTTCGAACACCATCTGGCTGTGGGTGTCGCTGATCTGGCGGCCATCCGCCAGCTGCAGGGCCTTGAGGGCACTGTGGGCCGCCCCCTCGGACTGCACCAGCCGCGGCTCCAGCCGCCCCAGGGCCCAGCCGCCGTGGGCGCTCACGCCGCTGTAGCGGCTGCCCGTGGCCTGCTCCACCGCCACCGTGGCCAGCAGGCAGCCCGTCTCGGCGCCAGACGCCAGCAGGCCGTGGCGCAGCTCGGCGCCCTCACCCAGGCGGGCCTCCAGCACCACGCTGGTGAGGTTGGCGCCGCTGCTGCGGTGCACCTGCAGTACCTCGAGAGAAGCCTCGGGCTCCAGCACCAGCAGCAGCCGCAGGGGCAGGATCCCCTCGCCGGCGCCGGCGTCACTCACCAGCTCCAGGGTGGTGGCAACCGTGCCGCGCACCCGCAAGGCCAGCACGTTGCGGGCCGTGGCGCCGTTGAGCAGCACCGGCCAGAGCTCGGCGCTGCCGGTGGCGGCCAGCACCTGGCCCAGGGTCGCGTTCAGTTCGTCGCCTCCGATGGGCTCCAGGCCCGCCGGCAGAGAGATCCCGGCCAGGGGATCGCTGTGGCCATCGAGGTTCAGCCGCAGGCTGCCGGCGGCCGTCTCAGGCTGCGCCCCAGGCGCGGGGCTGAGCAGGGTGGGCTTCACGGCAGTGAGCGGCGCCAGATCGGTGAAGCGCCAGGCCTCGACGCGCCGTGAGGGAAGCGGCGTCTGCGCCAGGGCCTGGGCCGCCCGCTCGCGGCTGGCCGCCAGGGCATCGGCGCCACCTGTGGCGTTCGCCAGCAGGGCGGCGACCCAGCTGCCTGCGGCGGCGGCCGCAGCCGCAGTGGGGGTGGAGAGCGAAGCGGCCACCATCTCAGCCCACCTCCGCTGGCGTGCGCTCCAGGGCCGCCAGTTCGGCGTCGACCCAGTCGTAGCCGCGCTCCTCCAGCTCCAGGGCCAGCTCCTTGCCGCCGGTGCGCAGGATCCGACCCGCGGCCATCACGTGCACGTAATCGGGGGTGATCACATCCAGAAGCCGCTGGTAGTGGGTGATCAGCAGGGTGGCGTTGTCGGGGCCGGCCAGGTGGTTCACACCGCCGGCAACGATGCGCAGGGCATCGATGTCGAGGCCGGAGTCGGTCTCGTCGAGCACCGCCACCAGGGGCTCGAGCAGGGCCATCTGCAGGATCTCGTTGCGCTTCTTCTCGCCGCCGGAGAAGCCCTCGTTGACGCTGCGCTCCAGGAAGGCCGGATCCATCTGCACCACCTGCAGCCGTTCACGCACCAGGTCCTCGAAGGCGAAGGTGTCGAGCTCCTCCTCCCCCTTGCCGGCGCGGCGGGCGTTGGTGGCCACCCGCAGGAACTCCAGGTTGCTTACCCCCGGGATCTCCACCGGGTACTGGAAGCCGAGGAACAGGCCGGCGCGGGCCCGCAGCTCGGGTTCGAGGCTCAGCAGGTCGTCGCCCATGTAGCGCACCGTGCCGCCGGTGACGGTGTAGGCCGGGTGGCCCGCCAGCACCTTGGAGAGGGTGCTCTTGCCGCTGCCGTTGCGGCCCATCACCGCGTGGATCTCGCCGGCGCGGATCGTCAGGGACACCCCCTTGAGGATGGGCTGGTCCTCCACGCGGGCCGTGAGATCACGGATCTCGAGCAGTACGGGAGCGTCGGGGCGGATCACGGCGGGGGAGAAAAGGGCAGGGAAGGGACGGGGAAAGAAGCGTTGGGCCGGCCGGGGTGACCGCGGGCCGGGATCAGCCGACCGAGCCCTCGAGCTTGAGGGCAAGCAGCTTGTCGGCCTCGGCGGCGAACTCCATCGGCAGCTGGTTGAAGACGTCGCGGCAGAAGCCGCTGACCATCATCGACACCGCCTCCTCGAAGGCAATCCCGCGGCTCTGCAGATAGAAGAGCTGGTCGGCGGAGATGCGGCAGGTGCTGGCCTCGTGCTCGATGCGGGCATCCGGCTGCTGGGAGCGGATGTAGGGATAGGTGTTGGCGGCGGCCTGGTCGCCGATCAGCATCGAATCGCACTGGCTGTAGTTGCGGGCGCCCACGGCCTTGGGGCCCAGCTGCACCAACCCCCGGTAGCTGTTGGAGGAATGGCCGGCGCTGATCCCCTTGCTCACGATCGTGGAGCGGGTGCGGGGACCCACGTGGATCATCTTGGTGCCGGTGTCGGCCTGCTGGCGGTTATTGGTGAGGGCCACCGAGTAGAACTCGCCCACCGAATCGGCCCCCTGCAGCACGCAGCTGGGGTACTTCCAGGTGATCGCCGAACCGGTTTCCACCTGGGTCCAGCTGATGTGGCTGCGGTCGCCGCGGCACTGGCCCCGCTTGGTGACGAAGTTGTAGATGCCGCCCTTGCCATTCTCATCCCCCGCGTACCAGTTCTGGACGGTGGAGTACTTGATCGAGGCGTCATCGAGGGCCACCAGCTCCACCACCGCCGCATGCAGCTGGTTGGTGTCGAACATCGGCGCCGTGCAGCCCTCCAGGTAGCTCACCGAAGCCCCTTCCTCGGCCACGATCAGGGTGCGCTCGAACTGGCCGGTGTCGCCGGAGTTGATGCGGAAGTAGGTGGAGAGCTCCATCGGGCATTCCACCCCCTTCGGGATGAACACGAAGGAGCCGTCGCTGAACACGGCGGAGTTGAGGGCCGCGAAATAGTTGTCGTTGCCGGGCACCACCGTGCCGAGGTACTTCTCGATCAGGTCGGCGTGGTCCTTCACCGCCTCGCTGATCGAGCAGAAGATCACGCCGCTTTCGGCCAGCTTCTCCCGGTAGGTGGTGGCGATCGAAACGCTGTCGAACACCGCATCCACCGCCACGTTGGAAAGGCGCTTCTGCTCGCTCAGGGGGATGCCGAGCTTCTCGAAGGTTTCCAGCAGCTTCGGGTCCACCTCATCGAGGCTGGCCTTCTTCTCCTGCTGCTTGGGGGCCGCGTAATAGATGATCTCCTGGTAGTCGATCGGCGGGTGGCCCAGGCTGGCCCAGTCGGGCTCCTCCATCTGCAGCCACTGGCGGTAGGACCGCAGGCGGAAATCCAGCAGGAAAGCGGGCTCGTTCTTCTTGGCGGAGATCAGCCGCACCACGTCCTCACTGAGGCCCTTGGCGATCTTCTCGGTTTCGATGTCGGTGACAAAGCCGTATTTGTACGGCTGGCTCACCAGATCGCCGACGGTTGCGGTGCTCGTCATGGTGAAGGGGCCGGCTCAGCCGGCGGCGAGGGACTGGATTTCTTCGAGGCTGATGGTCTGCTGCTCGCCCCGGAAGGGGTTGTCTTCGGTGAGGAAGAGCATGCAGTGGCACTCCTTGCGCTCCCGCATCGGCACGCAGGGGCAGTTCCAGAACGCCTGGGCCACCTCGGCCTCCTTGTCTTCGTAGTGACGGCAGGGGCAGAGGGCGCCGCCCAGCTCGTCCTTGTGGCGGGCCAGACCCTCCAGCACCACCGCGGTGACCCCCGGATCACTGCAGAAATAGGTGCCGGTGCGCTGGGCGTAGGTTTCCGCGAAACGGCGGATCACCTCCAGGCTTTCAGCACCGGCTGCGGGGGTGGTGGTGGAGGCGTCGGTCATGGGCAGAGCGTCGGTTGCGCGCACCGGGGGATCGAATAACGAAACACTTTGGTTTCGTTACTGCGGGAGCCTAAGGCACGGGCGCGGTCCGTTGGCGGCGTGGAGAGGCCATTGTGACGCCCCGGCGGCCACCACGGCCGGGCCCCATTCCTCCGATGTGCGTGGCATCGTGTTTTGGTCTGACGCCTGTCATGAGCGCCCCTGCCCAGTCACCCGCCCCCGCGGCCGGCCCTGTCGAAGGGGCCCATCCCACCCGGGAGGCAGCCCTGTCGGTGCTGCTGCGGGAAGGCGAAGCGACGGCGGCCCAGCTGGCGGAGTCTCTGGGGGTGTCGGTGCAGGCCATGCGCCGTCACCTGCGCAGCCTTGAGGACGACGGCTTGGTGGAGGCCAGCCCCTCCCATGAAGGCCCCGGCCGCCCCAGCAACCGCTGGCGACTCACCGACCAGGGCCAGGGCCGCTTCCCCGATGGCAGCGAGAACTTCGCCCTCGGCCTGCTCCACACCCTCACCGAAAGCCTGCCGGCCGACACCCTGGAGCTGGTGCTGCGCCAGCAGGCCGAGGAGAAGGCCGCCGACTACCGCCGCCTGATCGGCAGCGGCCCCCTCCGCCACCGGATCGAGCAGCTGGTCGAACTGCGGCGCAAGGAGGGCTACGTGGCCGAATGCCGGCTCGACGACGACCCCAACGCCGCCACCGACACGGCCGCCTGGGTGATCAGTGAGTTCCACTGTTCCGTGATGCGCATCGCCGAGCAGTACCCGGTGGTCTGCGATCAGGAGCTGCGCCTGATCCGCCAGACCTTCCCCGACTGTGCCGTGGAGCGGGTCCACTGGCGGCTGGAGGGGGGCCACAGCTGCGGCTTCCGCATCGCCCCCATGGCTGCCAGCCCCGCCTCGGCCACCTGAGCCGTGCTCAGCCCCGACGAGCTGCAGGAGCTGGAGGCCACCCTGCTGCCCACCCTGGACCGCCACCACCTGCGGCTCCTGGCCCATGGCCTGCGCACCCTGCAGGCCATTGCCGGGCGGCGGGCCGGTGGGCTCCCGCCCGAGGAGGCGGTGGCGTCCTGGGCCGCCGCCCAGCCGGTGATCGCCGCTGATGCCGGCTTCGCCGAAGCCTTCCTCCTCCAGATGGACGGGGTGGGGCAGCAGCTGGTGGCCATCGCCGCCGCCGCCGGCCGGGAGCCCCTGGCCCTGGATCTTGCCGACCTGATCCACTGGGCCGCCGGCGAAGCCGACCGGCGCCTCAGGCCCCCGGCAGCCCCACCAGACCCGCCACCAGGCTGACCCCGGCCAAGGCGGCGGCGGCGGCCAGCCCCCCCCGCCAGCCGGGCCGGTCCCCCTCCAGGGCCGCCAGGGGCAGGGCCATCACCGGCGCCGTCGACAGCAGGGCCACGGCCAGCCCCCCCGGCAGCCCCGCCAGGGCGGTCTGCTGCAGGGCGATGCCGGCGCTGGTGCCCAGCAGGGTGGCGGCGAGCGCCACGGGCCAGCGGCGCACGGCCGGCCGGGGCCCCTGGGCGGCCCGAGGCAGCCCCGCCAGCAGCGGCAGCATCACCAGCGCCGCCGCCGCCAGCCGCAGGGTGGCGGCCTGCAGCGGCTCCGGCCCGCCGGCCAG
>NZ_JAFKRH010000036.1 GCF_019038465.1 Synechococcus sp. CCY 0621
CCACGAAAACGAAGCGGTCGCGCTTGAGCCAGTCGTCGAGGACGTCGAACCATCCACGCGTGGCCGGTGCACGCCCTAGGGCGATCGTCATGGGGGAGCTTCACGAAGCGTTACACGCTGATCGTAAAAGACAACGCCCGCTCTGTGCGGCCGGCCGCACCTTGACCCCCAGGAATGAGCACAAGTACCCATCGGCTCCCCGGAGGCCCGCGATTCGCCAGAGTGGCGGCGCCAGTCCTTCCTGCCATACATGTACGTCGTCGAGATCTCCCTCCGGCTCAGCCCCATGCCCGTTGCTGTCCAGCGCAAAGAACTGGAAGCGGCCCAGGCGCTTTATGGGGAAGTGCGCCAGGCCCTGGAGAACGGCCACCCCAAGGTGCTCGAGCTGACCTGTGAGAAGGACGAGCAGAAGCGCGTCAGCCTCCTCAGTGCCGAAATCGTGGCCGTGCAGATTTATGAGAAGTCGGCGGTCGCCGGAGGCGGCAAGCGGCCCGGCTTCAGCTTCGAAGCTTGACCATGGCTGCGCCAGTGGAGCCGCCCCTGCGCATCGAGGGGCTCCGCTTCGGCTGGGGCGAGGGCCGTCAGGCGCTGCAAAACTGTCAGTTGCAGATTCCGGGGCCAGGGCTGTGGATGCTCGTCGGCAGCAATGGCAGCGGCAAAAGCACCCTGCTGCGCCTGATCACCGGCTTGCTCACGCCCAGCGACGGCACCATCACCTGCCAGGGCAGGCCCGCGCTGGTGTTCCAGAACCCCGACCACCAGCTGCTGCTGCCCAGTTGCGGCAGCGACCTGCAGCTGGCCCTCCCCGAGGGTCTCGACACCGGCGAGCGTGCGGCTCGCGTGGCGGCGGCCCTGGCCCAGGTGGGCTTAGGCGGCCTGCAACAGCGTCCCATCCACACCCTGAGCGGGGGCCAGAAGCAGCGCCTGGCGATCGCCGGCGCCCTGGCCAGCGACGCGACGCTGCTGCTGCTGGATGAACCGACAGCCCTGCTGGATCCGGAAAGCCAGAACGAGGTGCTGGAGCTGATCCATCAGCTCTGTCATCGGAGCGCCTCACCCCTGACGGCGCTGTGGATCACCCACCGCCTTGAGGAACTGCAGCGCTGCGATGGGGCCGCCCGCATGGAATCCGGTGCGATCGGCCCCTGGCAGAGCGGCGAAAGCCTGCGCCGCTCCCTGGCCCCCTTGCCCGTCGGCGGGGCCGAAAGGTAAGGTCATCAGAACCCGGTTCGCCGGGTGTTTTCCTCGGTAGCTCAGTGGTAGAGCGGTCGGCTGTTAACCGATTGGTCGCAGGTTCGAATCCCGCCCGGGGAGTTTCTTCATCCGCACGATTCAGCTCCAGCACCCCCGCACCAACAGGGCTGTGGTCGGCCGCGGAGCTGGATCCGCCGATTCCCTGCACGGCAGCGGTAGAACGGCGAAAATGTAGTCTCCCGTCACTTGTGCTCCCTTCAGAAGCACCCCCGACGCCTCGACCCCACCCATGAAGCCCTCCATCCTGCTCATCGAAGATGACGGCGACATGCGTGATCTGGTCGCTGGCCATCTCGAGCACGGGGGCTTCGACGTTCAGCGGGCTGAGGACGGCATCAAGGGCCAGGCCCTAGCGGTTCAGTACTGCCCGGATGTGATCCTGCTCGACCTGATGCTCCCCAAGGTCGATGGTCTGACCCTCTGTCAGCGCCTTCGGCGTGACGAGCGCACCGCCAAGATCCCCATCCTGATGCTCACCGCCCTCGGCAGCACCAAGGACAAGGTCAGCGGCTTCAATTCCGGCGCCGATGACTACCTCACCAAGCCCTTTGATCTCGAGGAGCTGATGGTCAGGGTCAAAGCCCTGCTCCGCCGCAGCGAGCGCGCCCCCCTTTCGGCCAAACACAACGAGATCCTCAGCTTCAGCTCCCTGACTCTGGTCCCCGAGCGCTTTGAGGCCATCTGGTTCGACGCACCCGTCCGCCTGACGCACACGGAGTTCGAACTGCTCCACTGCCTGCTGCAACGCCACGGCCAGACCGTCGCCCCCTCCCTGATCCTCAAGGAGGTCTGGGGCTACGAACCCGACGACGATATCGAAACCATCCGGGTCCACATCCGCCACCTCCGCACCAAACTCGAACCCGACCCCCGTAAGCCGCGCTTCATCAAGACCGTCTACGGCGCCGGCTACTGCCTGGAGCTCCCCAGCAACGATCAGATGGACACTTTTGCTACCATCGTCAGCGACGCCAGGCAGGCCAGGCTGGAGGCCTCCATCAAGACCAACGAAGCCGGCTGAATCCTCCGCCAGCCAGATCGGGTGAAGTCAACTCTCCCTTATACCGGCGATTTTCCACGCCACAGATAACTTCCGTCACTTCCAGACCTTGCGGGTACGGACAGCTACGCGATATCAATTCTTCTTGCCCGCGACAGTCCTTTCGACCACAGCGACGTCTTCAAGAATGGCAACGGCGGCGTTGTGACGATGAAGGCTGCAGCGGTCCATGGCCTGACTGTGGAGCGGCAGAGGTCTGCCCCCCTCAGCGGCCCAGATCGAGCAGGGCCACCTCCCAGGCCAGCCGGGGCTGTACGTAGGCCAGCAGGTGGCTGCGCAGCTGCTCGATGCGCCGCAGCGGCGCCGGCTCCAGGCGCTGGCGCCAGAGATGCAGCTGCCACCAGTCGAGCAACCAGAGCTGCTGTTCGCCGTCGAGGGCCTCGCTGAGGTCACGGGCCAGGCCCAGGGCCTCCATCGGCTCCCGGCCCAGGGTCAGCAACCGATCCGCCAACCCCTCCGGCAGGCCCTGCCAGACCCGCCGGTGGCGCAGCAGGGCCCCGGGGGAGCCGGCGGCCAGTTCGAGCAATTCGGGTGGATCCACCACCGGCCCGGGCGGTTCCCCTTCCGCCAGCGGCTGCCGTTCCAGCACCTGTCGCACCAGGGCGGGGGTCAGGCGGGCGAAGGGAATGGACTGGCAGCGGGAGCGGATGGTGCTCAGCAGCCGCTCCGGCGTCGCCGTGAGCAGGATCAGCAAGCCGTGGCCAGGTTCTTCGAGGGTCTTGAGCAGGGCATTGGCGGCCGCCTCGGCCATCGCCTCGGCCGTCTCCAGCACCACCAGGGAACGGCCCCCCTCCACCGGGCGGCGGGCGAGGAAACGGGTCACCTCCCGCACCTGCTCCAGGCGCAGCTGGGGGGGGCTGCGGCGGCTGAGGCCCTGGTCCTCGGCCTCGGAAGCTTTCACCAGCCGGCCCTGGTGCAGGTAGGTGGGCTCGACCCAGAGCAGGTCGGGGTGGTTGCCCTCCGCCAGGCGCCGCCGCAACGGCACCGATCCGGCGGTTCCGCCAGTGAGCACCCCCTCCAGCAGGCGCAGGGCCGCCAGGCGGCGGCCCACCCCATCGGCCCCCACAAACAGATAGGCCGGCGGCAGCCGCTGGCGTTCGAGGGCGGCCGTCAGCAGCCCCACCGCCTGCGGCTGGCCGAGCAGATCGGCAAACAGCTCAGCCATGGCCCCCATCCCCTCGGCCGCCCAGGTGTTCTGTGATCAGGGAGCAGCAGCGCTGCGTGACCGCCTCCCTGGGCCCGCCGGCCTCGACCCGCTGCCAGCCCCTCTGGCCGGCCAGCGTGGCGAAGCCGTCACTGACCCGCTGCAGGAAGGCCTCGCCGGCGGCCTCGATCCGGTCGGCGGGCCGGTCACCGCGGCGGCGCAGGGACCCGGCCAGGGGCAGGTCGAGCCAGAGGGTGAGATCGGGCGCCAGGCCACCGGTGGCCAGGGCCTCGAGCTGGAGGATCATGGCCAGGGGAAGACCGCGGCCATAGCCCTGGTAGGCGGCGGTGGAGCCGCTGAAGCGATCGCAAAGCACCCAGTCGCCGGCCGCCAGGGCCGGACGCAGGCACTCCTCCACATGCTGGGCCCGGTCGGCGGCGTAGAGCATCAGCTCGCTGAGGCTGCAGGGGGCAGCACCCTCGGGCGGCCGCAGCAGCAGGGCGCGCAGGGCCTGACCCAGGGCCGTGCCTCCGGGTTCCCGCGTCACCACCAGCCGGGCGCCGGGAGCCATCAGGCCACTGATCGGCAGCCAGGCGCGCAGGGCCTCGATCTGGGTGGATTTACCGCAGCCATCGATGCCTTCCAGCACCAGGAAGCGTCCGCTCATGACGGCCGTTCCTTCTGGGGGGTCCGCAGGAGCAGGGCATTGCCGACAACCGTGATGGAACTGAAGGCCATCAGCAGGGCCGCCAGCTCGGGCGACAGGCGCAGGCCGAACCCGGGCAGCAGCACACCGGCGGCGATCGGCAGCACGATCAGGTTGTAGCCGAAAGCCCAGGCCAGGTTCTGGCGGACCTTGGCCATGGTGCGCCGGGCGATCCCCAGGGCCCGGACGATGCCGTCAAGGCCCTCACCCATCACCACCAGCGCCGCAGTCTCCTGGGCGATCTGGGTGCCCGTTCCGACGGCGATGCCGAGATCGGCGGCGGCGAGCGCAGGGGCATCATTCACCCCGTCGCCCACCATCGCCGCGGCCCCCCGGCGGCGGGCCAGCAGGAGCCGTTCCAGCTTCTGCTCGGGCCGCAGGTCCCAGGCCAGCTCATCGGGCCGCAGGCCGAGCCGGCGGCCCAGGCCCTCGACGGTCGCCCGCCGGTCCCCGCTCAGCAGCCCGATCCGCAGACCCTGCTGCCGCAGACGGGCCAGGGTGGCGGCGGCATCGGCGCGGGGCTGATCCTCCACGGCCAGCAGACCCAGCAGCCGTGCGTCGCAGGCCACCGCCAGCAGGCTGGCGCCATCGGCCTCCAGGTCCTGCTGGAGGGCCTCAAGGCCGGGATCCACCGCCACGCCGCAGCGGGCCAGCCAGGCCAGCCGGCCCACCTGCACCAGCCCGGCACCCTCCACCAGGCCCTGCACCCCTTCGCCGGGAAGGGTCAGGCTCTCAGCGACGGGTGACAGGGGAAGATTCTGGGCCTGGGCCTGCTGCAGCACGGCGTGGGCCAGGGGATGGCGGCTGTGCTGCTCGAGGCTGGCCGCCAGTTGCACCAGCTGCTCGGCCTGGGCCGCCTCATCCGGACTCCCTGCCGCGGCCCCAACCACCCGGATGGCCGTCACCAGGGGCCGGCCGAGGGTGAGGGTGCCGGTTTTGTCAAACAGCACCGCTTCCAGCCGGGAGGCGGTTTCGATGGCGTCACCTCCCCGGAACAGCAGGCCCGACCGGGCCGCCAGGCCGGAGCCCACGGTGATGGCCGTCGGTGTCGCCAGACCCAGGGCGCAGGGACAGGCCACCACCAGCACGGCGATGGCCAGCTGCAGCCCCAGGCTGAAGGGCGTGGTGGGGCTGGCGCTGCTGCCGTGGCCATGGGGTCCGTGGCCGGCGGCAGGGACCGTGAGCAGCACCTCGGGCCACTGCTTGGCGCCCCACAGCCACCAGAACAGCAGCGTGGCCACCGCAAGGGCCAGCACCACCAGGGTGAAGCGACCGGCGATCCGGTCGGCCAGTCCCTGGATCGGGGCCTTGCGGGCCTGGGCCCGCTCCACCATGTGCACGATGCGGGCGATGGCGCTCTCGGAACCACGGCGCTGCACCTCCAGCACCAGGGATCCATCCAGATTGAGCAGGCCAGCGGCCAGCTCGCTGCCCGGCCCCACGGAGCGCGGCAGGGGTTCGCCGGTGAGGCTGGAGGCATCCACGCTGGAGCGGCCGTCCAGCACCACCCCATCCACCGGCACCCGGTCCCCCGGCAGCAGCCGCAACCGGTCGCCCGGACGCAGCCCGCCCACCCGAACCTGGCGTGGGGGGCCGTCGCCCAGCAGCAGCAGGGCATGGTCGGGCTGCAGGGCGCCCAGCTCCTCGATGGCCCGGCCGGTGCGGTAGCGGGCACGCTCCTCGAGGAAGCGACCGGTGAGGACGAAGCCGAGCAGCATCACCGGCTCGTTGAAGTAACAGGGCCAGCCGCTGGCCGGCCACAGCCAGCCCACCAGGCTGGAGAGGTAGGCACTGGCCACCCCCAGTCCCACCAGGGTGTCCATGCCGGGCACCCCGGCCAGGGCCGAACGGACGCCGCGGACCAGGATCGGCCGACCCGGAACGGCCAGGGCGAGAGTGGCCACCAGGGCATGGAACCAGGGGCTGCCCAGCAGTTGCCACGGACCCCGCCAGGCCAGCTGGCCCGCCTCCGCCAGGTGGCCCAGGCCGGAAACGACCAGCAACAGCAGGGCCACCAGCAGCTGGCGCCAGTGGCGCCACCATTGGTCGGCCTGGCGCTGCTGCCGCTGGCTGGCCGGCTCCAGCACCTGGGGCCGCAGCCGGGCCTGGAAACCCAGGCCCTCGAGGCTGCCCAGCAGGGCGGGCAGGGGATCCACGCCGACCCCATCGGGACCGTCGGAGCGGGGCTCCAGGTCGACCCAGGCCGTGCGGGTGAGCAGGTTGACGCTGGCCTGGCGCACCCCTTCGGTCTGGAGCAGGCGCTGCTCGACGGCACGAACGCAGCCGCCGCATTTCATGCCCTCGACATCGAGGAGCAAGGGCTCAGCAGTGGTGGCAGGGGGAGTGGCGCTCACGCAGGGGGTGCCGGGGCGATCGCGGGCCGGGGCCCCAGGCTAGGGAGCCGCCACCCCTTCGCCCGCGGCAGCCTGGCCGTGGCCCACCCTCAGCCGCCCAAGGCAGGATGGAGGCACGATCCGGACCTCGACCCTTGCCCCGCTCGCAGCGCAACGACAATTTCATCGACAAGAGCTTCACGGTCATGGCCGACCTGATCGTCAAGCTGTTGCCGATCGATCCCAAGGCCAAGGAGGCCTACGTCTATTACCGCGACGGTCTGTCGGCCCAGAACGACGGCGACTACGCCGAGGCGCTCGAAAACTACGAAGAGGCCCTGAAGCTCGAGGAGAACAGCATCGACCGGGGCGAGATCCTCAAGAACATGGCGATCATCTTCATGAGCAATGGTGAAGAAGAGAAGGCCCTCGACTTCTATCGCCAGTCCCTGGACGCCAACGGCAACTCCCCTTCCTGCCTCAAGAACATGGGGCTGATCTATGAGAAGTGGGGCCGGCTGGCCGAGGAGACCGGCGACCAGGACGCCGCCGATCGCTGGTTCGACGAGGCCGCTGCCTACTGGACCAAGGCGGTGCGGCTCTACCCAGGCGGTTACCTGGACATCGAGAACTGGCTCAAGTCCTCCGGCCGCAGCAACGTCGACGTGTACTTCTGAGAGACCCGGGCTCAGTCCCCGTTGGCGGGGTTGACCCCCAGGCCGGCGACCAGGGCCTCGGCCACCGTGGCCGCCTCCAGCAGCTGCAGGCCCAGGCCGGCCGCCACCGGCCCCATGGTGCTGCCGCGCGGCACCACGGCCCGAACGAATCCCAGCCGGGCCGCCTCCTGCAGGCGCAGCTCCAGTTGGCCCACGGGCCGCAGCTGACCGCCCAGGCCCAGTTCCCCCAGCAGCACGGTGCCCGCCGGCAGGGTGAGGTCGCGGTAACTGGCCACCACGGCAGCCGCCACCCCCAGATCCGCCGCCGGCTCCTCCACCTCCAGGCCGCCGGCCACCGCCAGGTAGCAGTCGAAGCGGGACAGGGGCAGGCCCATGTGCTTCTCCAGCACCGCCAGGATCTGGTGCAGCCGGTTGGTGCCGATGCCGGTGGCGGTGCGCCGCGGGCTGGCGTAGCTGGTGGGGCTGACCAGGGCCTGAACCTCCACCAGCAGCGAACGGGTGCCCTCGCAGGCCACGATCGTGGCGGTGCCGGGGCTGGGTCCATCCCCGGCCAGGAACAGCTCGCTGGGGTTGCTCACCTCCACCAGGCCGGCGCCGCGCATCTCGAACACGCCCAGCTCGTGGGTGGCGCCGAAGCGGTTCTTGACAGCCCGCAGCAGCCGGTGGCTGGCGAAGCGGTCCCCCTCGAAGGTGAGCACCGCATCCACCAGGTGTTCGAGCACCTTGGGACCCGCCAGCATCCCCTCCTTGGTGACATGCCCCACCAGCACCAGGGCGGTGTGCTGGCGTTTGGCGATGCGCTGCAGGGCAGCGGCACAGTCGCGCACCTGGGACACCGAGCCGGGTGCACTACCGAGTTCGGCGTCGTGCAGGGCCTGGATGCTGTCGATGATCGCCACCTGGGGTCGCAGGGACTCCAGTTCCTGCAGCACCAGCTCCAGATCGGTTTCCGCCAGCAGACGCAGCCCCTCGCCATCTCCAGCCGTTGCCGCCAGGCCGGGGGCGTCCTCGGCCAGGCGTCGCCAGCGCAGCTTCACCTGCTGGGCCGACTCCTCGGCGCTGACGTAGAGCACCACGGCCCGGGAGGCCATGGCCAGGGCGCTCTGCAGCAGCAGGGTGCTCTTGCCGATGCCCGGATCACCCCCCAGGAGCACCAGGGAGCCGGGCACCAGGCCGCCCCCCAGCACCCGGTCCAGCTCGCCATAGCCGCTGGCCAGGCGCTGCAGGGGCAGGTCCCCGACGGCCTGGATCGGTTCGGAGCGGCTGGGACGGCCCGGCGCAGCCGCCGCCGTATCGGCCACCGGGCGGCGGCGGCGTGTGTCAGCACTCGGCTCGCTTTGCTCCACCAGCGTGTTCCAGCCGCCGCAGCCGGAGCAGCGGCCGAAGAACTGCCGCGTCCTGGCCCCACAGGCCTGGCAGACGAACGAGGAACCGGGACGGGCCAAGGCGAGAGGGCGGGGTGTATGAAGAAAGGTGGCGTTCGGTGAATTCGCGACCTTCCGGCCGGTTCAGTGGGTCGGAACCGTGTTGCATTCTCCGCGCCGCAATGACGGCCTCCCCCACCGCCAAAGAAACCATTCTCGTCGTCGACGACGAGGCCAGCATCCGCCGGATCCTCGAGACCCGGTTGTCGATGATCGGCTATCAGGTGGTCACCGCTTGCGATGGCGAGGAGGCCATCGAGGCCTTCCACCGCGTCCTGCCTGACCTTGTGGTCCTCGACGTGATGATGCCCAAACTTGACGGCTATGGCGTCTGCCAGGAGCTGCGCAAGGAGTCCGATGTGCCGATCGTGATGCTCACCGCCCTCGGTGACGTGGCGGACCGCATCACGGGGCTCGAGCTCGGGGCCGACGACTACGTCGTCAAACCCTTCAGCCCCAAGGAGCTGGAGGCGCGCATCCGCTGCGTGCTGCGGCGGGTCGAGAAGGACCCGGGCGCCGGGATCCCCAATTCAGGCGTCATCCAGGTCGGCGATCTCCGCATCGACACCAACAAACGGCAGGTGTACAGGGGCGACGAGCGCATCCGGCTCACCGGCATGGAGTTCAGCCTGCTGGAGCTGCTGGTGAGCCGTTCCGGCGAGCCCTTCAGCCGGGGCGAGATCCTCAAGGAGGTGTGGGGCTACACCCCCGAGCGTCACGTGGACACCCGCGTGGTGGATGTCCACATCTCGCGGCTGCGCTCCAAACTGGAGGATGATCCAGCCAACCCCGAGCTGATCCTCACGGCCAGGGGCACCGGCTATCTGTTCCAGCGCATCGTTGAACCCGTTGCCACCGAAGGATCCTGAAGGCGCGGGGCGCGACAGCCGCCGTTACGCCTCCAACCGCCCCAAACCCAACCGCACGATCCGCCGCCTGGTGATCTGGTATCGGCGCAATGCGGCCGTCACCAGCCTGGTGGGCACCGCCACCGCCACCGCCAGCGGTGCCGCCAGCGGTGCCGCCTCGGGGGCAGTGTCGGTGGCGGGCAGCATGGCCGGCGCCGCCACCAACGTGGCCGGCTCCGTGCTCCAGCCCCTGGTCTTCGATCCGCTGCGGCGCCTCCAGCAGGGGGCCCACACCGGGGGTGGCATCAATGACCGTCAGCGCCTCTGGGTCGCCGTCGACGGCATGGGCGGAGACCACGCCCCGGGGCCGATCCTGGAGGGATGCCTGCGGGCCGTGGGCCTGCTGCCCCTGCGCATCCGCTTCGTGGCCGAGCCGGAGCCGCTGCGCCAGGCGGTGGCGGCGATGGGCCTGGGCCACGAGCTGGAGGAGGCGGTGCAGCGCGGCCTGATCGAGCTGGTGCCCAGCGGCCCCACGGTGGGCATGCACGAGGAGGCCACGGTGGTGCGCCGCAAGCGCGACGCCAGCATCAACGTGGCCATGGATCTGGTCAAGAAGGGCGAGGCCACCGCCGTTTATTCCGCCGGCAACTCCGGCGCCGTGATGGCCGCCGCGATCTTCCGTCTTGGCCGGCTGGCCGGCATCGATCGGCCCGCCATCGGTGCCCTGTTCCCCACCAAGGACCCCAGCCAGCAGGTCCTGGTGCTCGATGTCGGGGCCAACATGGATTGCAAGCCTGAATGGCTGCACCAGTTCGCCCTGCTCGGGAACATCTACAGCCGCGACGTGCTGCAGGTAAAACGGCCCCGCATCGGCCTGGTGAACATCGGCGAGGAGGAGTGCAAGGGCAACGACCTCTGCCTGCGCACCCATCCGCTGCTGGCGGGCGACGAGCGCTTCGTGTTCGCCGGCAACTGCGAGGGCCGCGACATCCTCTCCGGGGATTTCGACGTCGTGGTCTGCGATGGCTTCACCGGCAACGTGCTGCTGAAGTTCCTCGAATCGGTGGGCAGCGTCCTGCTGGATGTGCTTCGCGCCGAGCTGCCCCGGGGTCGCCGGGGCAAGGTGGGGTCGGCGTTCCTGCGCAGCAACCTGGTGCGCATCAAGAAGCGTCTCGACCACGCCGAGCACGGCGGCGCCCTGCTGCTCGGTGTCGATGGGATCTGCGTCATCGGCCACGGCAGCAGCCGGGCACTTTCGGTGGTGAGCGCCCTGCGGCTGGCCCACTCCGCCGCCAGCCACGGCGTCATGGACGACCTGCACGCCCTCGGCGAGGGGAGCGCCGGAGTGGCAACCACCTGTGGTTGACTGTGGCCACCTGTGAACCGAATGGGTGCCGCTCGGCTCAGACACGACGGTGACCACGGCCGCCTTGCGGGGGATGGCCCTGGTGGGCTGCGGACGCGCTCTCCCCGCCGCCAGCATCAGTAACGACCAGCTGAGCGAGCGGGTCGAAACCAACGACGACTGGATCCGCAGCCGCACCGGCATCGGCGCCCGGCGTGTCGCCGGCCCCGGTGAAACCGTCACCAGCCTGGCCGCCGAGGCCGGCCGGGCGGCCCTGGCCCATGCGGGCTGGGCACCCGACGAGGTGGATCTGATCCTGCTGGCCACCTCCAGCCCCGACGACCTGTTCGGCACCGCTCCCCGGGTCCAGGCGGCCCTGGGAGCCCACCGGGCGGTGGCCTTCGATCTGACGGCGGCCTGCAGCGGCTTCCTGTTCGCCCTGATCACGGCGGCCCAGTACATCCGCGGCGGCACGATGCAGCGGGTGCTGGTGATCGGTGCCGACCAGCTCAGCCGCTGGCTCGACTGGGACGACCGCCGCACCTGTGTGCTCTTCGGCGATGGCGCCGGTGCCCTGGCCGTCCAGGCCTGCGACCCTGGCGACGACGCCCTGGTGGGCTTCCGCATGCGCTCGGACGGCAGCCGCAACGCCTGCCTCACCCTGGCCCAGGTGGCCGAACACCGCCCCCTGGTGGGGGACCTCTCCGCCCAGGTGGGTGGCTTCGCGCCGATCCACATGAACGGCCAGGAGGTGTACAAGTTCGCCGTGCGGGAAGTGCCCGCCGTCCTGGCCGAGCTGCTTGAGGCCACCGGCACCGCCGCCGCCGACATCGACTGGCTGCTGCTGCACCAGGCCAACCAGCGCATCCTCGATGCGGTGGCCGACCGCTTCGCCATGCCCGCCGAGCGGGTGCTCAGCAATCTCTCGGCCTATGGCAACACCTCCGCCGCCACCATCCCCCTGATGCTCGACGAAGCGGTCCGCGATGGCCGGGTGGGCGCCGGCGATCTGATCGCCAGCAGCGGCTTCGGCGCCGGCCTCAGCTGGGGGGCCGCCCTGTTCCGCTGGAGCGGTCCCAGCCGCCCGCCAGCCGAGCCCTAATCTCCTGCCGTTGCACGGGAGGCTTGCATGGCCATCGCCTGGGTGTTTCCGGGACAGGGTTCGCAGAAGCCGGGCATGGCCGAGGGGGTGATCGACCTGCCCGGCGCCCGGGAGCGCTTTGATCGGGCCTCAGCCCTGCTCGGCCGCGACCTGCTGGCCATCTGCGCCGGGTCTGAAGCCGACGGCAGCGGGGACCCTGGCGAACCCAGCGATCTCAACGACACCCGCAACACCCAGCCGGCCCTGTTCGTGGTCGAGAGCCTGCTGGTGGACGAACTGCACCGGCAGGGCCGCACGGCCCAGTTGGTGGCGGGCCACAGCCTGGGCGAGCTGGTGGCCCTCTACGCCGCCGGGGTCTTCGACGCCGAGACCGGCCTGAAGCTGATGCGCCGCCGCAGCGAACTGATGGCCGCCGCCGGCGGCGGCGCCATGACCGCCGTGATGGGCTTCGACCGCGACGAACTGGAGCGGGTGGTGGCGGCCACCGAGGGGGTGGTCATCGCCAACGACAACAGCGCCGCCCAGGTGGTGCTCTCCGGCACCCCGGAGGCGGTGGCCAGCGTCAGCGCCACGGTGCGCTGCAAACGGGCCATCCCCCTGGCCGTCTCCGGCGCCTTCCATTCCCCTTTCATGGCCAGCGCCGCCGCGGCCTTCGCCAGCGAACTGGAGGCGGTGGCCTTCGCCGACGCCCGCGTCCCCGTGCTCAGCAACGCCGATCCCCGGCCCGAAACCTCCGCCAGCGTGCTCAAGGAGCGGCTGCGCCAGCAGATGACCCTGGGGGTGCGTTGGCGCGAAACGATGGAAGGCCTGCAGGGCGCGGGCATCACCACGGCGGTGGAGATCGGCCCCGGCAACGTGCTCAGTGGCCTGATCAAGCGCAGCTGCCCCGGGCTCGGCACCGCCCAGATCGCCGGCACGGGCGACCTGGGCCAGTGAGGCGCCGCCGCCGGCCCCCGGCCGATCCCCCCGCCCTGCTGAGCACCCCGAAGCCAAGCCTGACCTATCGGCTGATCAGCTACCTGCTGGTGTTCCCCGTGTTCCGGCTGCTGTTCCGGGGCCAGACCACCGGCAATGACAACGTGCCCCTGGAGGGCGCCGTGGTGGTGGTGGCCAACCATGGCTCCCACCTGGATCCACCACTGCTGGGCCATGCCCTCGGCAGGCCCGTGGCCTTCATGGCCAAGGCGGAGCTGTTCCGGGTGCCGCTGCTGGGGCCGATCATCCGGGCCTGCGGCGCCTACCCGGTGGAGCGGGGCGCCGGCGACCGCGAAGCGATCCGCACCGCCACCGACCGGCTGCTGCAGGGCTGGGCCACCGGTGTCTTCCTCGACGGCACCCGCCAGCCGGATGGCCGCGTCAACCAGCCCCAGCCCGGGGCGGCCCTGCTGGCGGCCCGGGCCGGGGTGCCCTTGCTGCCGGTGGCGATCATCAACAGCCACCGGGCCCTGGGGCCGGGCGGCCATGGGCCCCGGCTGGTGCCGATCCACATCCGCATCGGCACCCCGATTCCACCGCCGGCCTCGCGGCGACGCCCCGACCTGGATGCGGCGACCCGTGCCGCCCAGGAGCAGATCAACCGGATGCTCGACCTTGGCCCGATCAGCGGAAGCCTGCTTTCTCCAGCCAGGGAGCCACCCGCTCTTCCACCCAGGGCCTGATGTCCTGGCCGCTGATCACCCACAGGGCCGCCCTGGCGCCATCGCCCCAGAGACGCCGCCGCCCCTCGACGACGCACAGATCGCCGCAGGGCACAGAGACCGGGGTGAGGTGAATGCCGCGGCTGCCGGCCACGATCCGTCCCACCAGCAAGGCCCGCTGCATGTGATCCGTGGAGGTGACGAGCAGGGCGTGGCGGATGCGGGACTTGCGCAGATCGTCGACCAGGGAGGTGAAGTTGGACACCGTGTCCCGGGCGCGGTAATCGAGCTGGACCTGGCGGGAGGGCAAGCCTTCCTTCTGCTGGAACAGCCAGTGGGCGTACTCGGGGTTGGTGCCTCCGGTGACCACCACCGGCAGCCCATCGGTGCGGGCCAGACGGGCCGCCGCCGCCTCCCGATCCGCATCCCCCCCCAGCACCAGGATCATCTGGGGCGGCGGCGGCGTGGGCCACCACACACCCCGGGACAACCACACCAGACCCAGTCCGGCCAGGCCGACCAGCACCCGCCTGCCCCGGCCCGGTCGACGCGGTGCGGGGGGCGCACGGCGGACCCGCGGGGAGGGACTCGTCGGCGCCGGCCCGGAGATTTCCGGACGACGCGGGCGGCGGCGGGGCCGGGGTTGGGGGCCGGGGCGACTCAGCATGGGAGCGCCTCCACCGGACTGGTGGGGTAGAGGGGCAGCACCGGCTGCCAGGGGGCGCTGAGGCCGGCGGCGGCGCTGGCGGCACTGAAACCGAGCAACTGGACCACGTCCTCCGGCAGGCACACGTCGGCGGGGTGGATGGGGAAGGGGGCCAGGGCGTCGCGGCACCGGTGCAACCTTGGGACCTCCAGCTCGGCCACGCCCCCGGGCTGGCCCGGGTCGGCGCCGTAGAGCCCCGCCACCACCCCGCGACGGGGCAGCTCCTGCAGCAACCAGAAGGGGCCCGCCTCGCTGGGCGGCATGGGCCCGGCGAGCAGACGGCGGGCCATCAGCTGGAAACTGCTGATCCCGTCGAGGGGCAGGGCCAGCTGCTGGGCCAGGGTGCGGGCCAGCACCACCGTCAGGCGGGTACCGGTGAAGCCACCAGGCCCCGTGGCCACCGCCAGACGACCCAGCCGGGGCCAGGCGCTGGCGGGCAGCACCGATTCAAGGCAATCGAACAGGCCATTGGAGAGGGAGCGGCCGAGGGGGAAACGCTCCAGCCTCTCTGGCTGCGCTGCCCCAAGCCGCTGCAACCCCACCCCGAGGCTGTCGCTGGAGCTGTGCAGCGCCAGCAGCCAGGGACGGTCGTCCGGATCGGGAAGGCCGGTCATGACGGCAGGGGCCCATCGGGGCGGCAGCGGCGCCAGCGGCCCGGATCGGAGCGGAAGTCGGAGCAGGCCCGCACGTCCCACTCCACACCGACGCTGGCCGCAGTGTCGTCGAGATCAAGCACCTGCACGTGAATACGGGGCTGCCGGGGGCTGAAATCGGGGCTCATGGTGAGGTGGACGACGCCGTGCTGACGCTCGACCGCGTGGTAGGCCTGACAGCGCTCGACCCAGTGGCAATCCACGCAGATGCACATGCCGCCGCGGCCCAGCAGGGCGCCCATTGTGGCGTGCGAGCCGGGACGTCAAGTCTCGGAGCTGTGGCGAGCCCTGGCACCGGAGCGCTGGCCAGTGGCCCCCGACCGGTTTCCAGCGGGCACAGCCCTGGTGGGGGGTGCGGTCCGGGACGGCCTGCTGGGTCGGCTGGCCGTCCAGCCGGATCTGGACCTGGTGGTGCCCGGCGACGCCATTGACCTGGCCCGGCAGCTGGGGCGTCGCCATGGCGGCACCTGTGTGGTGCTCGACCAGGAGCGTTCGATCGCCCGGCTGGTGCTGAAGGGCTGGACGATCGACCTGGCCCGCTGCGCCGGTGGCGATCTGACGGCCGATCTGGGCCGCCGCGATTACACCGTCAACGCCATCGCCCTGCCCCTGGGCAGCAACGAGGCGGCCGATCTGCGGCTGATCGACCCCTGCGGCGGCCTCGCGGATCTGGCGGCGCGCCGAATGGTGGCGATCAGCGAGGCCAACCTGCTGGACGACCCGCTGCGGTTGCTGCGCGGGGTGCGGCTGGCCTGCGACCTGGACTTCGCCATCGCCCCGGCCACCTGGGAGCTGATCCGGCGCCACTGCCAGCGGATCACCGCCGTGGCCGGGGAGAGGGTGCTGGCGGAACTGGAGCGTCTGGCCGCCTCTGGCCAGGGTCATCAGGGCCTGGCTCAGGCGCTGGAGGCGGGTCTGCTCCAGCCCTGGGGAGGCGCTGACGGGAGCGAGGCGTCGCTGCAGACCCTCGGTCCCGAGCGGCCGGAATGCTGCGGCCTCACGCCCGACGAGGCAGCCTGGGCCCTGCCCCTGGCAAGGCTGGCGGCCGTGCTGGATGGCCCGACCCTGGATCGGCTGCGGGCCAGCCGCCGCCTGCAGCAGCGCTGCCAGCGGCTGCGCCAATGGCTCGATTGTCTCCGGCGGACGCCAGGGGACACCGGTGCGATGAAGCTGGAGGCGATGACAGAAACGGAGCGTCTGGCCCTGCAGCGCCAGCTGGAGGAGGAGCTGCCCGCCCTGCTGCTGCACCTGGATCCGGCGGCGGCACAACTGGCGCTGCGGCGCTGGCGGGATCCGGCGGATCGTCTGTTTCATCCCCGGCCGCCCCTGGACGGCCGCCGCCTGCAACAGCTGCTGACCATCGCTCCGGGCCCCCGGCTCGGCCAGCTGATCGACCACCTCACGGCCGAATGGGCCTTCGGTCGCCTGGGCGGAACAGCAGCAACGGAGACAGCGGAGTTGACGGATCACGCTTTGGTCGAAGCGGCCGTTGTGGCGGCCCAGGCGTGGCTGGTTCGCCAGGGCGAGGCGAAGGAGGCGGACCCACGGCGTGATTAACTGCTGGATGCAATGGCGCGATCGCACCGCCTGCCAGAGTTTTTTCCCTTTCCCGAGCCCCCTCCCCATGAGCGTTCGTCTCTATGTCGGCAATCTGCCGCAAACCTTTGATGCCAAAGAGCTGGAAGCTCTCTTCTCGAACGTGGGAGAGGGGGTGCGCTTCAAGGCGGTGAACGACCGGGAGACCGGCGGCTGCCGGGGCTTCGGCTTCGCCAACGTCGAGGATCTGGCCCAGGCCGAGGCGGTGATCGCCCAGCTCAACGGCAAGGACTTCGGCGGCAGCAGCCTGCGCATCGAGATTTCCGAGCAGCGCCGTGACAGCCGCGGAGCCGCCGGTGCCGACCGTCGTCCTGGCAGCGCCCCGACGCCCGCCCGCAAGAGCGTCAACAAGGTGGTCCATGCCGACGCCGTCGGCGAAGGTGCCCCCGATCCCCGCTGGGCCGGCGAACTGGCCAAGCTCAAGAACCTGCTGGCCAGCCAGAAAGCCGCGGTCTGAGCCCGCTCGCCTGACCTGAGGCCGTCCCCCTTCAGCGAAGGGGGAGCTTCAGGGCAGGACCGCCATCAGGCCGACGACCCCGAAGAAGATCGCCAGAAAGACGAACCCCATCCGCGTCATCTTGCGCTCATGGCCGTCGATGCCGGCCTCGACGTCGGCTGTGATTCTCTGCCTGAACTCCGAGAGGCTGCGCTCTTTGTCTTCCGGGGGCACCGACTTGATCGTCATGGCGTGGGGTAGGTGGTAATGGCGCCGTGGGGACTCCAGCGGGATCTGTTCGGGTCCCTGGTTCAGCTCCGGTGAAAGTACCAGTAGGAACCGATCGCCAGCAGCACCATCAGCACGATCGGAACGGCGATGGCGGCCATGCCGCTGTGGCTGCGCACCACCCGCCCCTCATGGGCAACGACCGCGTCGCGGATGCTGGCCTGCATCTCCTCCCGCAGGCGGGCCAGATCAGACTCAAGGGTTTCGTTGGTGTAGAGGTCGCGGAGGCGATCAAAAACGCTGCGTCCCAGCACAAGACTGCGCTCGGGGTGCTCGAACAGCAGATCCATCAGCTCGTCACGGCTGAACAACAGCAGCTCCGTTGGCTGGGAAGCCCGGGCCGTATGGGTGCGGGTGCGGCCGTCGATGAGCTCCACTTCACCAAAGACATGGCCGGGCCCAAGGCGCCCATCCACGCCTTCACCGGTTTCTGGATAGAGGGTGACCAATTCGATCGCCCCGGTGCGGACAAGATACACATCCTGCCCACTGTCTCCACTTCGGTAGGCGAACTCACCGGGTTCCAGGTGAAGCTTGCGCAATGGTCGCCGATCAACAGGAGCGCACTGTAATTCCTCCCACCGGTTTAACTTGGTTCCCGGGCTAACTGGTGCTAAACAGGGGCGGTGGGCCATTGGAACCCGTGTCGCACCCGTCTGAGGAATGACCCAGGGACTCGAGAATTTCTGGTACGCGGTGGAGCACAGCCACGGGCTCGGCAACCAGCCTGTTTCCGTCACCCTGCTGGGGCGCCGCTACCTGCTGTTCCGTGATCAAGCCGGCCAGGCCCACGCCCTGGCCGACTACTGCGCCCACCGGGGAGCCAGCCTGGCGAAGGGGTGGCTGGAGGGATCCTGTGTGCGCTGTCCTTACCACGGCTGGAGCTATGACGTGGCCGGGCACTGCGTCAGGATTCCTGCCGATCCACCAGGCACGCCCATCCCGGCCCGGGCCCGGATGGCCACCTTCCCCCTCCGGGAGCAATCCGGTTTCGTCTGGATCTTTCCCGGCGAGGCCGGACTGGCCGCCAGCGTCCCCATTCCCCCCTTCCCCGAACTGGACCAGCCTGGCTGGCGGGCGGTGAGCGGGGAGTACCGCTGGAACGCCCACTTCAGCCGTGTTGTGGAGTCGGGGCTGGACACCTCCCACGCCCCCTTCGTGCACAAGCCCTTCTTCGGCAACCGGGAGGAGGCCAGCGTCGAAAGCCTGACCATCAACAGTGAACCGGGTCTGGTGTCCACGCATCACCAATTGAAGCCACCGGCCCGGGTGGGGCTGTTGAAGTACATCGTCAAACGGAAAAGAAGCCACTCCAGCTCAACCCTCACCGGCTACCTTCCCAACGTCAACAGGATCGCCCTGGATTTCAACTGGAAGGGATTTCAATATATCTATTTCGCCAGCAACATCCCCATTGACGACAACACCACATTGACCAAATGGATCGGCGTGCGCAACTTCCTCCCCTACCGCTGGGCGGATGGCAACTCGATCCGCAACACCGTCGACACCTACGAAGAGGATCGGGCGGTGGTGGAAACCCAGCCGCAAGGTCCCTCCTGGGCCACCCAGGGGGACGAGCTGCTGCTGGCCTCCGACCAGCTGATCCTGGCCTACCGCCGCGCTCTGGCCCGGTCCTGCCCGGCCGTCACGGCGCCCTGAGATGCGCTCCCCGTCGCCCTGGCCCACGGATTGCTGGTATGCGGTGGGGCTCTCCAGCCAGGTGAGCCGCCAGCCCCTGGCCCATCGTTTCCAGGGCAGGGAGGTGGTGCTGCTGCGCGACGGCGACGGCCGGGTGCTGGCCTTCGATGGCCGCTGCGCCCACCGGGGCTGCTCCCTGGCGGGGGGCTGGGCCCAGGGGGACACCCTCGTCTGCCCGTACCACGGCTGGCGTTATGACACCGAGGGCACCTGCGTGGCGATCCCGTCCCTGCGGACCGAGGAGTCGATCCCACGCCAGGCCCAGCTGCGCACCTTCCCCACCCTGGAGCGCCATGGGTTCGTCTGGTTGTGGCTGGCCGGCCAGCACCCGGAGCCCGAGGAGGACGTGCAGGACATCCCGGAACTGGCTGGTCTGAGCCTGCGGGACGGTGGTGACATGGCCTTCACCTACGCCACCCATTTCACCCGGACCATCGAGAACGGCATCGATCCCACCCATGCCGCCTTCGTCCACGGCAAGAGCATCGGCCGGGTCGACCCCGACACCGATTTCAGCCTGGAGCACTATCCGGTTCAGGTGGAGCACGGCAGCCTGTACGGGCGCATGCCGATCAAGGTCAAGAAGCTCACCGGCCTCACCCGCCTGCTGCTGAAGGGGGATTCCGGCAACGCCTACAAGGAGTACCGCTTTCTCTATCCCAATGTGGTGGTGTCGATCATCCATTTCGGTGCCCTGACCCTGGCGGCGCTGCAGGCCCATGTGCCCGACAACGACAGGGAAACCACCGTCAGGGTGACCAACGGCAGGAACTTCCTGGGCACCACCCCCTTGCTCAACCGGCTGTTCGATCGCATCACCCTGGACACGGGTCTGCAGATCTCCAAGGAGGATGCGGCCGTGATCAGTGAACAGGAACCGAAGCGGGTCAGCTTCCGCGGCTCCCATGAGGTGCTGATCGAGTCCGACCTGATCCTGGTGGAGTACCGGCGGATGATGCGCGAACGGGCCCGGGTCTGAGGACCCGATCGCGTCGCGGGCCCACCGTCCCCCTCAGGGGCCGACCTCGACCGGTACGGGGACGGGTTCCTTGATGCCGCGGAGCAGGGGGGCCCCCAGCAGACAGACCGCCGCCTGCAGCAGGAAGCAGAGAGCGGGGGACAGGTCGTAGAGCACCCCCGCCAGCATGGGGCCCAGGGCACTGGCCAGGCCCGTGAGGGCAATCAGGCTGCCCAGCATCACCCCCTGCCGGTTTTCGGGCACCAGCCGCGACACCAGGCTCCGGGCCGTGGGGATCACGCAGGCCGCACCCACCGACAGCATCACGGCGGCGGTGACGATGACGACGGCGGCAGCGGCACCGAAAACCTGGGCCAGGGGGACCAGGACAATGCCGGCGGCCACCGCCACCAGGCCGTAGCTGTTGAGGCGGGCCTCGCCATGGCGGCGGACCAACGGGCCGGTGAGGGCCACCTGCACGTAGGTGACCGTGAGGCCGACGATCACGAAGATGCCGCTCGACTGCGTGGCCGACCAGGAGAACTGATCCTTCAGGTAGAGCACCAGCAGGGTGGTGAAGCCACTGAAGGCGAAGTTGAAACAGCAGAAGGAGAGGGCCACCCGGTTCGCCTTCGGCAGCGCCAGCAGAGCCATGACCGGCGCCAGTCCGTTGATCTGGGCGCGCTGGAAGTGCGGTCTGTTCTCGCGGGGGAGCGTTTCCTTGAGATAGAGAAACGCCATCACGAAGTTGTAGGCCGCCAGGGCGGCGGCCACGAACACCGGAATGCGCATGCCGAAACCCACCAGGGCGCCGCCCAGGGCAGGACCGGCGATCGCGCCGAGGCCGAAGGCGGCACCGCTGATGCCGAAATTGCGGGCCCGGTTCGCCGGGGTGGAGATGTCGGAGATGTAGGCCTGGGCCGTGCCGACCGTGGCGGTGGAGACGCCGTTGATCGCCCTGGAGAGAAAGATCAGTCCCAGGGTTCCGGCCACGCCGAACATGAACAGGGACAGGGCGTTGATGGCGACGCAGAGAAGAATGACCGGCCTGCGGCCGTAGGCATCACTGAGGGAGCCGATGATCGGCGAGGCCAGAACAGAAAACAGGGTGGCCGTCGATGCCAACAGCCCCAGGGTGAGTCCGTCCGGGGAGAACGCTTCGAGGATGAAGGGCAGGAGCGGGTAGACGATGTTTTCGCCCAGCTTGTCGAGCAACAGGGTGAGAAACACGATCGCCAGGGGACTGCGCAGCTTGCGAATCACTTGCAGATCATTCGAATGGCAGTGTTGGGGGGCCCAACCTTGGCGGCGGCGTCAATCTAGGGGGTGCCGCACTCTTCACCCGGACGCTTCGCTTAAGATCCCCGCAGCATCAGCAGAGCATGTCATCTCCTGGGTCCGTATCAGAGACAACATCTCCCCAGGTGTCTCAACTGGCTCAGAACTGTTGGTATGCCGTGGCCTCATCCTTCGCGTTGCAGAAGGGCCCCGTTGCCGTTCCCTTTGCGGGCCACGATCTGGTGCTGTTCCCGGATGCGGCAGGCCGGCCGCGCCTGTTCAGCGACCGTTGCCCCCACCGGGGGGCCTCCCTGGCCCTGGGCCGTGTGGAAGACGGTTGCCTGCGCTGCCCCTTCCATGGCTGGAAGTTCGCAGCCGATGGCACCTGCCTGGAGGCCCCCGCCGAACCGGCCGGGGCCAGCCCGCCGGCCCGCAGCGACCTGGTGGGGGAGCGACCGGTGGTCGAGTCGCGGGGCTTCGTCTGGATGTGGTGGGGCCCCGATCCTCCGGATCCGGCCCTGCTGCCCGAGCTGCCCCTCTTCCCGGCCGCCGACTGGAGCCATGTGGAAAGCAGCTTCGACTGGGAGACCCATTTCAGCCGGGTGATCGAGTCCAACCTCGACAATTCCCATGCCTACTGGGTGCACAAGGGCACCTTCGCCAGCCAGGATTCACCCCTGTCGATCCCCGTCGATCTGCGCAAGGAGGATCGCATGATCGCCGCCACGGTGAGCTTTGAACTGCCGGTGAAGGGGGCCCTCAAGCTGCTGCGCAGCGTCATGGGCCAGAGCGGCCCCCTTTGCGCCACCACCACCTTCAGCTTCTACTACCCGAATCTGAACATCGTCGACACCCGCATCGGTGACCAGCTTCGCTTCGTCTTCTTCAACGCCAGCCTGCCCCAGAGCGACAGCCACACCCTGGCCCGCTGGGTGAAGTATTCGAAACGCAAGCGCTTGCGGCTGCCCGGCAGCGAAGCCCAGTCGATCGCCATCTCCCGCACCATCTTCCAGGAGGACCATGGGGTGGTGCGCAGCCAGCGGCCGACCCCCGTCCCCCTGGATCTCACCCAGGAGCGGCACGTGGCCTCCGACATCCTCTCGATCGAGTACCGCCGCATGCACCGCCGCTGGCTGAGCGCAGAACCGCTGGCTACCATGGCGCGCCCGGAGCCCCTCGGTTCGTGACGGAGACGCCGCACGTCGACAGGCTCGAGGGCCTGCAGCGCTTCTGGCGGGAGCGCGCCTGGGGCAACGGCCGCCAGAAGATCGTCACTGTGTCGGCGCTGGCCGTGCTGGGGCTGGCGGGCTGGCAGCTCAGCCACCGCCCCGCCCCGCCACCGCCGCCCCTGGCACCACGGGCCGTGACCGCCCTGGGACGCCTCACCCCCATGGGGGGCGTCGTGTCCCTGTCCACCGCCTCCGGCAACAGCGGCGGCTCGGAGGTCGTCGAGACGTGGCTGGTGCCGGAAGGGGCAACGATTCGCCGCGGCCAGCTGCTGGGCTTCCTGAGCAGCTGGGCCAGCCTCCGGGACAGTGTCGTCCAGGCAGAAAACCAGCTGGCCCTCAGTGAAGCCAAGCTGGCCCAGGTGGATGCCGGAGCCCGCCAGGGGGCCCGGCTCAAGGCCGAGGCCGACCTCAAGGCTGAGCAGGTGGTGATTCCCTACCTGAAGATCAGCCAGCAGAAGAGCGTGGAGCTGTTCAAGGCCGGGGCGATCTCCGAGGAGGAACTCGGCAAGGCCGATGCCGCCCTCGCCCAGGGCCAGGCCAACATCCAGGCCCTCAAGGGCACCCTCTACGACAACCTCACGGTCCGCCCGGTCGACCGGCAGGTGGCCATCGCCGACGTGGCGGTGGCGAAGGCCAGCCTCGCCCAGGCCCGCAGCCAGCTGCGCAACGCCGAGATCCGCTCCCCCCTCGACGGGAAGCTGCTGCGGATCTACAGCTGGCCGGGCATGAAGGAGACGGACCAGGGGCTCGCCCAGGCCGGACAGATCGGGGCCATGCAGGTCTGGGCCCAGGTGTTCCAGAGCGACATCCCCCAGGTGCGCCGCGACCAGCCCGTCGAGATCTGGCCGGAGAGCGGGGGCTTCAGCGGCAAGTTGCAGGGCCGCGTCCAGACCATCACCGGTGAGGTGTCCGACCGGGATCTGTTCAGCGTCAATTCCAACAACAACGTCAATGCCAGGGTGGTGCTGGTGAAGATCAACCTGACCCCCGCCGACTCCAGCCGCCTCGCCAAACTCAGCGGACTGAACGTCAACGTCCGCTTCCTGCCGTGATCGGCCGCACCCTGCGGCGCAGCCTGGGCGATCTGCCGGTGGCCTGGCTGCAGCTGAAGCGGCAGCCGATCCGTTATCTGGTGGCCGTCACCGGCATCGGCTTCGCCGCGCTGCTGATGTTCATGCAGCTGGGCTTCCAGTCGGGACTGCTGACCAGCGCCACCACCTTCTACCAGGCCCTGATCACCGATCTGGTGGTGATCAGCCCCGGCACCCGGGACAGCGGCGCCTTCCAGCAGTTCCCCCAGTCCCAGCTGTACCAGTCGCTGGGGGTTCCCGGGGTGAGCGATGTCATTCCGGTCTATGTGGCCAATGTGAATGCCCAGCAGATGGGCGGGATCAAACCCACCAGCCTGCGCCTGATCGGCTTCGATCCCAACCAGCAGATTCTCGATCTGGCCCCGGTGCGCGAGCAGATCGACCGCATCCGCACCCCGGGCTACGTGCTGTTCGATGCGGCCGGCAACAGCAACACCGGTCCGGTGGCGGCGGCGGTCAAGGCCCAGGGGAGCCAGACGATGATCCTCTCCGACTACTCCAAGACCTTTCGGGTGGTGGGATTGTTTCGCCTCGGCTCCACCTTCGCCGCCGACAGCAATCTGATCAGCAGCGACACCACGGCCCTGCAGCTGGCCTACAAACAGATCAACGAAGGTGAGATCTCCATGGGGCTGATCAGGGTCACCGATCCGGCCGCCATCGCCTCCGTGCAGCGTCATCTGCGGGCTCTCTACGGCAGCCAGCTGCAGGTGTTCACCAAGCCGGAGCTGATCGCCAATGAGCAGAACTACTGGAACACCAGCTCCTCCTTCGGCATCATCTTCGGCTTCGGCACGATCATGGGACTGCTGGTGGGGGGGGTGATCGTGTATCAGGTGCTGTACACCGATGTCAGCGACCACCTGCACGAATACGCCACCCTCAAGGCCCTGGGCTTCCGCAACCGTTTCCTGCTGATCCTGGTGCTCCAGGAGGCCTCGATCCTGGCGATCTCGTCCTTTGTTCCCGCCCTGGTGGCGAGCGCCGCCCTCTATGCCTTCCTCACCGCCGTCTCCGGCATCCAGATCGTCATGACCACCGACAAGACCGTCCTGGTGTTCAGCCTCACCATCGGGGTCTGCGCCGTGGCGGCCGCCATCGCCCTCAACAAGCTGCGGGATGCGGATCCGGCCAGCGTCTTCTGATCTCGATGCTGCCCGTCGTCGCCGAGAATCTGCGTCACGCCTACGGCGAGGGTCCGCTGCGCAGCGAGATTCTGCATGGGATCAGCTTCAGCGTGAATCCCGGCGAGATCACCCTGCTGGTGGGGCCCTCCGGCAGCGGCAAGAGCACCCTGCTCACCCTCGTCGGGGCACTGCGATCGGTCCAGGAGGGATCGCTGCAGGTGCTCGGCAGCGAGGTGCGGCGCTCCAGTGAGCGCCGCTGGGTGGAGATTCGCCGCCGCAT
>NZ_JAFKRH010000037.1 GCF_019038465.1 Synechococcus sp. CCY 0621
GGCCTGCAGCGGCTCCGGCCCGCCGGCCAGCAGACCCGCCCGCGCCAGCAGCGCCCCGCCACTGCCGCAGGCCAGGGCCCCGAGGGCCAGGGCCACGCCGGCCGCCTCGGCCCCCGCCGGCTGGTCCTCCCGGGGAGCGTGCTGATGCACCACCAGCAGGACCGCCAGGCTGATCAGCGCGATCCCCAGCCACTGGGCCGGCCGGGGCACCTCCCCCAGCAGCGCCACCCCCGCCAGGCTCGTCACCGCCGGACCGCCGGCATCGATCGTGAGGGTGCGCCGGGTGCCCAGGCGCCGCAGGGCCGCGAAGAACAGCGTGTCCCCCAGGGCGATCCCCAGCACCCCGCTCAGGGCCAGCAGCAGCAGGGATCGCGGCGCCACCTGCCAGGGCAGCGCCAGGGCCAGCGGCAGCAGCAGGGCCACCGCCAGCAGGTTCTTGAGCAGGTTCAGCCGGGCGGCCGACAGGGAGGTGGGCAGCCGGCGCCACAGCAGGCTGGCGAAGGCCCAGCAGAACGCTGCCGCCAGGGCGGCAGCGACGGGAGCGGCGGACAAGGGGCCGCGGGAGGGTGGAAGAGTTGCGATCATCGCCTGATCGCGCCCCATCGCCTGAGGCCCCCGTGAGCGGATCCATCGCCGACGCCATCAGCTTCTTCCGGCTCAGCTGCGGCCGCTGGCGATCCCAGCGCAGCAGCCACCACCTGCTGCACCGGCGCGCCGAAGCGGGCGGCTCCTTCATTGAAGTTGTGCAGCTGGAGGCGGCCGATCCACGCCTGGAGGCCATCGCCGTCCTGCACGGCCAGGATCCCGCCGGCCTGGTGGGCGGCTGCCGGGTGCGCTGGAGCGGCTCGATGGCCTGGGACAAGGCCGGCGAGGCCCACGAGGGCGAAAGCGTCTTCGGCCTGATCCCCAGCGATGAACGGGGCCGCAGCGGCCTGCTGCTGCGCGACCGCGGCTACGCCGAAACGGCGCCGGTGGCCGGCCACTTCGCCATGGACGACCGGGACGGCCTGCTGCTCACCACCAGCTACGAGACGATGAACAGCCTGGAGCGGTTCAGCTTCGCCGGGCCCGACGTGCGCCTGCGCACCAGCACCGTCGAGGGGCTCTCCAACACCGCCTCCTTCTGCGTCGAGACCCGGATCCCCGGCGAGACAGCAGCCGGGACTGGCGCCAGCGCCGACGCAACGGACAGCCCTGCGAGCCCCGAAACCGCCTGCCTGTCGGCCCTGGGCTGGTGACTTCGGTGCCGCTGGCGTTGTGTCGCCAACGTTACGGACTGTGAGCCCTGCCCGCCCGCGCCCGGGGCCGCCGGGGCCCTACTTCTACGATCCCCAACGACGGATGCCGGACCACGCGTGGCTCTTCCACTCCTCAAGTACGCCCCCACCTCCCAGAACTCGCGTGTGACGCCGTTCCGGGTGGGTTCCGACGAGGACCCCAAGGCTGTGTCCATGGACAAGGCCATGGACCGGGAAGATCAGAACTTCGTGATCGAAGCGGCCTACCGCCAGATTTTCTTCCATGCCTTCAAGGTCGACCGCGACCGCACCCTTGAGTGCCAGTTGCGGGACGGCCAGATCAACGTGCGGGATTTCATCCGCTCGCTGTGTCTGTCGGACACCTTCAACCGCAGCTTCTACAACCTCAACAGCAACTACCGGGTGGCCCGCCACCTGGTGGAGAAGCTGCTGGGCCGCCCGGTCCACGGCAAGTCCGAGGAGATCGCCTGGTCCGCCGTGATCATGACCAAAGGGGTCAAGGGCGCGGTGGATGCCATCCTCGACTCCCAGGAGTACCTCGACGCCTTCGGCTACGACACCGTCCCCTACCACCGCAACCGGGTGGTGGGCTCCCGTGAGGTCGGCGAAACCCCCTTCAATCTCACCTCGCCCCGCTACGAGTCGTACTACCGCGGCATCCTGGGCTTCCCCCAGATCGTCTACACCGGCAAGACCCGCAGCTTCCCCGAGCGCGCCCAGCAGCGCCGTGGTGGCTTCCCGCAGGACTACCTGCCCTGGGTCCGCACCCTGCCCGCCCTGCGCGGTGTCGGCAGCGCCGCCGCCGGCAACACCGGCATGGACTACCTCTCCAAGGTTCCTTACCGCAGCATCGGCCGCTGAGTCCGGGCCGTTCCGGCCCCAGCGTCCTTCCACCCTGGCCCTGCAGCGTCGTTGCTGCAGGGCCTTTGTCGTGTCCTGGCCAGGCTCCACGCAGCCCCGGGCGCTTCAGGCCGTCAGTGGATCCTGACCACCAAGGGCTGGCTCCGCCTAAAGCAGGAAACGTCCTCCAGACTGATCCCAAACGAATTCTGATGTTGTGAGCCAGAAGACGCTGACCTCCCTGGCGATGATGACGCTGCGCCAGCTGCGGCAGATCGCCAGTGATCTCGGCGTTTCTCTGTACAGCCGCAAGTCCAAGGAGGAGCTGGTGGAGGCCATCAGCACCCGCCAGGTGGAGGAAGGGGAAGGGCGAAGTCTCGAGCGCATCGAAGCCGACATGTCCCCGGCCCCCCGTCCCGCCGCCGAGACCCGCGTCGTCTTCCTGCCCCGTGATCCCCAGTGGGCCTATGTCTTCTGGGACATCTCCGAGG
>NZ_JAFKRH010000038.1 GCF_019038465.1 Synechococcus sp. CCY 0621
GAGCCGGCACCCCTGTCTGGCCTGTCCGGCATCCGGGGGAGGGGGGGATAGTTACCTGTCTTCCTGTGTCTCGATCGTGGAGCAGATCCGTTGCGACAGATGGCAGGCCGAATTCGAATTCTGACGTCTTAGGCCTCATGGTTATTGAAGTTGTCGGGGATGAAGAGTGGACAACCTTCCTGGCAGCAGGGGGCAGCCGGAGACTGCTAACTCCAGTGCTTGTTGAAGCGACTTGGTCATAGGAAGAGAAAAGACTAATGCTCCCTGGAGTCAAGCCACTGAGTGAATGCAGACCAACTGCGCCAAGAGACGCTAGAACCATCCATACGCTCGGAGCAGTCACCCGCTGAGAACTGCCGTCCGGCAATACGTTCGGCTATAGACAGAGCAAGGTCGCGGTTACGGTAACGGAGTGGTCCGCCCATGCAGAGGGTCTCATACACCTCTGGGTCGTCCCGAAATGAAAGCAGAACAGAAAGCTCCCTGGGAGCGAGGAACGTCGGCGCAGCAACCAATGCCTCTCTGCGTGCCTGTGCATCGGGGCCACAAAGGACGGATCGAATAACTGTGGAATAGTCGTCGAAGGAACTCCGATAGGCGACAAACGCACGAACAGCATCCGCGCGGACGCGAGAACTTCTGTTAGCAAGAGCTGACCTTATCGCCATGGTAAGAGCTTGGAGCGATGGTTCCGCGAGGCGGCAGAACTCTGGTCGGGACTGGAGATGCTCGGCGAACATGAGCCCAAAGATAAGATCAAGCTCGTCGTCGGCATGCAGGCAATCGAGAAGGTCGACAACCAACTCGGGGCAAGCTGGAATGCGGAGGATGTCTTTAACGGTGATTCCGTAACTTGATGCCCGCGGATGTGGAATCCGAGAAAATAGTCTGCTTCGTTTCACCGGAGTATTCCTCCACATCCACAGCACCCATCATTATCCTCAGTTGCGGCGTGACGCACCTGAAACAGGTTTCCCTCCGAGGAGCAAGTGCCGCAGTACATCGTTCTCGGAGAAATGGGGGAAGTCACCCCATTGTGCGGGCTGCCACTTGCTCACGCCATGACCGTCCCCGGGACGTATGCAGAGACCCTCGTGCCTCAGCCCCCCCTCCAGACCCATGCCCTTCCCCACCGCTGACATCTCCAGCCAACTCCTATTGGACATCACCAACACTCCCCAGGAGACCGAGAACCGCATGACCGCTCGCGTCTTCAGCGCCGTTCACAAGCCTGAGGAGAGAGCGTAGGTCCGGCGGGCGTTCGCAGAGCTGCTTGTGGTTTTGGACCGTACAAGCCCTGATCGGGCCGTCGGATCGAGCAATGAGGATCAACAACACACGTCCACCTCTCCTTCTGAAGCTTGTTCCACTGCTCTACCGCTTGCTTGCAGGGATCTCGTTGCCACCTCTTCAGCAGCGCAGGTTCCCCGTGGTTCAGCTCCCCAAGGTCGATGAAGATCAGCGGCTCAGTTCGAGCGGCCGGGTCCCTGTGGAAGCGGAGAGCGTTTCGCCCGTCAGGTGCCCTGAGCCAGCCGTCCATAGGGGAAGAGCAGTATGGGCGTACTGCGCCAAGCTTCGCGCTGGGTGCTTGTGACGCACAGAGCTGTGCTGGCATGGCCGTTGAAGGATGATCTCCGTGACGCTCTGGCGATAGGGAGGTCCCATCCACCGGCGGACATCAGCCCACTGCTTCGCAGAAGCCTTCGGCTAGACGGACTCGCTGTAAGGACGCATCGATCGATTCCATCAGGCCCCCTCGTGGTTGCAGTGGTCGGGATGGAGAGGCGTCAACTTTCTTGGCAGAGGGGGTGGGCGAACGGCTCGGCATCAGGGTTACGCCCAGACGATCTGCGCAAGGAAGCGGAACGGTCAGATGTTTGGTTGGATCAAGTAGGCCGCCGGACGGTAGCAACTCAAGGTGAGTGGCCGATCCCTGGTGGGAGCGGTGTTTCAGTTGCATGTGGTGGCCTACAACCTGATCTGTCTGGCGAATCTGCTCAGCCCGTGGGAGACGCAGGTATAAACAGGAGTGGATGGGCGATCAGCGCCGATTCACTCCTCAGCGAGAGGGAGAATGACCAGCAGGAAACGACCTAAAGGCCAAGCGAAGGTCCCGGATGAAGCCGACGTTTGCCAGCGGAACGGGAGCAGTGGGTGGCGCTCACTTTGGCCACTATTTCAGCAGGTGCTAAGGCGTGCAGTTGCTGCGAAGGCAAGCTCGGCAGGGATCAGCCGCATTGTCCTGACCGCATTGCCTCGCCTGTCGAGGTGCTCGATGTCGGGTGTGGCGGTCAACGTCTCAGGCGTTTTCTGAGCCGGCGGCTAAAGCCGAAGGCAGCGGCAGCTCCCAGGACCGGCAGGGGGCCGGGGACAGTGGCGGTGCCAGGGACGGGGGACGGATCCGTGGTGGTCGGTGGCTGCGGCGGCGGGGGAGGGGGGGTGGCAATGAAGGGGGAGGCAGCGGCCCAGACGTTGGGGAAGCGTTCAATGAACCCCGAAGCTGCTGTTCCTGCGGGATCGAATCTCCCGGTCGCATCGTCGTCACGGGTCGTGAATGTGGTGCATACTCCGCCGAATGTGGGATCGGTCGATCCGTCGCAGTTCCGCACCGGAACGCCCGAAGGACCTCGTAAGGATGCGAACTGAATCGAGTAGGCCCCCGATGGACCGGCGTTTTGGCAACCGGTGAAGGGGTTGCAATTGATCAGAAGAGGGATGGATTCTCTTCCCCACGCGAACCAAGGCCCCATCGGAATATTGGTGCCCGCAAAGCCCAAAGGTACGAATTGATCGTTGGGGAAGCCGAGGGCGGAGCCCACCAGCGCTGCGGCCGTTCGAGCGAGATCGCGGCTTCCCCACCAGAAACCAGGGGAATCATTGCCGCTGGAGGGGCTTGGGAAGCCATTCCGGAAACTGCCTTGAACAGTTTTGATCAGGTAGGTCGTGCCACTGAAGTCGATCAGGCAGGACGGGACGACCGACGTGGCGCTGCTGCATGGGGCGGGGGCCAGCTGGGCCTGTGCAGGAGCCGGGGCAAGAAGCGGTAAGGCGGCTGTGCAGAGACCGGCCAGCAGAACCGGGGCTGCCTGGTGCAGCAATCTACTGGAGAACAGATACATTGGATACAGTTTCTAAAGTCCCTGCACCCCAAATGTACCAGTGGCGATCAGCAGGATTTCACTTTCGTTGTGAACAAGTAAGGATTCAACCGAAAACAGCCTCAAGGATCTCGGAATTCCCCGGGATCCCCCAATGCTTCGCGCACATCCATTCCTCCAAAGATTCCTCATGTCCCCCACTGAGGGCCAGTCACCGCCGCCGCCTGCTAGCAGGGGTCCGGCCGCGGGGCAAGGCACCAGCAAGGAAGGCAAACCCGATCGCGTAGGCCAGTGCTGAGATGGCGATCCGGATGGTCTCCTTCACCAGCTGATCGGGCTTCATGGCAGCTTGGGCCTCGACTTGCCGCATCAGCTGCTGGGAGGCTTGTTCCGCCTTTGCCAGCAGCATGGAGCGCAGTTCGGCCATGGGCAGACGACGTTCCGAGGCCGAGAGGCCGGCGTTCCTGCCGAAGAATTTCTGCAGCAGGGCCTGTAACTCCTGGTGGGTGGCGGCGGTGCTGATGGACTGGCGTAGATCTGCGAGCTTTTCGGCGGACTTGCTGGTCTGCTGTTCCAAGGTTCCAGTGACGTTTCTGTAGAGGGACCAACCGGCATAGATCTGCAGGGGAATGAGCAGCAGGAAGCCGAGAGCGGCGGCCAGGGTCCAGCAGCGCAGAGCCTTCCAGCGGGCCCGCAACCGCTTGTTGCCTGGATCGACCCACTGGGCAAGGGGCATCAGCAGGGTGCCCACAAGAGGCAGGGTGGCGTAGCTGATCAAGGTGGCGGCGAGCTGGAGTTGCCAGGTGGGGTCGAGGAGTTTCGGTGGCAGGGCCGAGGTGAGCACGGCCGCGAGGAACACCACCGGCAGCACGATCGAACCGGCCGCCAGCAGACGGGCCAGGGAGGGATCGGGGCCGATCACCGGGGTGGTGGGGCTGCGGACCACGGCGGAACGGGCGGACGTGGGGTGGGAGCGCCCCAGTATCGCCTTGGAACTCGGCAGCGACCCATCAAGTGGGCGGCGGAGAGGTTCTCGCTGGGTCTCTCCTGGTCGTCGCTGGTGTCGACAGTTGGCTTCTGCCAGCTGGGCGGAATCCTCAGCGACCGTTGCTGGTTATGCAGCCTCGCGGCTCTTCGAGCAGACCGGTTCCGTCAGCTCGTGAACTATCACAAAGTGTTGCCCAGGCGACGGACCGATCGAGAAGTCACCCGAGAAGATCCTCTCGAACAATCGAAGCGAGCGGTGGTAAACAAACGTCGAGGTTTGTACTCCGAATAGCTCAGGTCCGTTGAGGATGAGTGGCAGCTCTGCCATCAGATAATCGACCGCGCCCAAGCGCTGCCCATGGCTCGGTTCATGACCCTCTCGCCGCCGATTCTGAAGAACGTCGTCCGTTGCTGCCAGGCACTCCTGTTGAAACTCCTTGTCGGTGGCGAAGGCGTTGCGGAAGCGCTGTTCAGATGCGGCATAACGATCGAGCCGCGCCACCTGACTCCATGGAAACAGCCGAAGACGCTTGTCGACAGTCTCAACCGCCTCGCGAGCTCGATCAATCTTGTTGTTGAGGTAGCGTACTTGTCGCCTGGTCTTATGGGAGGCCTCTCCGGTGGTATAGCCGCCAGCCTCCAATGTCCACACCGTTGGGGTGTCGGGAATGAACACATCGACGCGATCGAAGTGTTCGTTGGCCCAGGCCAGCAACTCGGTGAGTCGAGCCTCGCTGTAATAACTATTGAATGGGCTCGTCCCGACCACAACATGGCAGCGCTCGCCGCGATCGGGTAAGCATCGAGACAGATTGGACAGGTTGCGATGAAGGTTCGCGTTGCCGTAGGAGCTGAAGATGCACCCCTCACCGGGGCGCGGACGGATGACGACGCCGCAGCCGGGGCACGTATGGGACAAGATGCAGGCCGAAGTATCGATGCTCGTTGCGATGCGGGTGCTGCATTGGGGACAGACCAACTCCACTGTTAAAGGGCTCCAGGTCATCGGAGCGCCGGCGGCGGACACGTTCTCGCCTGGTAGTCGCAGGCGTAGATCGTCGGCTTCTGCCAGCTGAGCGGGATCTCCAATAGATCCCGGGGGCCGCTGATCCCCTGGGCCAGGAAGAGCAAAGCCGCCAGGGCGTTGGCGCTGACATGCAGCCGGCGCCAACGCAGGTGCTTGTGGATCTCCGGCCGGCAGGCCACGGAGAACAGCATCAGGCCAGTGAGCCCGATGCCGCCCCAGAAGTGCGACTGCCAGAAGGCAGGCTCAAACGGGTTGTCGCTGAGCCGGAACACCTCCGGCTGCAGCCCCAAGGCAATCACCCCCGCCCAGCAGAGCAGGGCGAAGCTGGCCCGGTAGATGGGCTGTTTGACCCGCCAGAGGGCCGCCAGGGCGATCCCCGATCCCAACAGCACCAAAAGCAACAGTCCCAGCCGCAGTGCGCCCCCCTCAAAGGCCGTAAGGGGATGCTTGGTGACGATGACCACCGCTTCGGCGATCAGCACGATCGCCACCACCGAACCCGCCAGCAGCTTGCCGAGATCGGCATGGTCACGGCCCACTGTGGAGGGATGCTTGGCCTGGTTGAGGCGGCGATCCCGGGTCTGCAGTCCCAGCCGCAAGACCATGCCCAGCAAGGGGTAGACCAGCACCACGGCCAGGGCCGGATGGAGCAGCCAGAGCCAGTCGACGGTCTGCATGGCTCAGGGCTTCAGGGGGGCCCAGGCCATCGTGGCGTTGAACGCCTCGCACCAGATCATCACCGACCCTTGCTGGCTGAGGTCGATCGAGGCGGGGATCACATAGCTCTGGGCACCGGAGGCGGATTTGAGCGGCGCAAGGATCGTGTAGCTGCCGGCCTTGAGCGGAAAGCTGGGGGCCTTGGTGCTTGCCAGGGGCGTTGCCGATGGGCTGAAAATCACCTTCAGGTCGGGGGCCGTCTCCTTGGTCTTGAAATCGCTGCTCAGCACCAGCAACTGCTTCCCGGCTTTCTGGATGATGGTGAAGCTGCCGTTGACGGGAGCCTCGGCCATGCGGAAGCTCTGCATGGCCAGGGGCGCCGCCTGGGCGATCACCACGGGGACGGGAGCCTTCATGGTTTCGGCCTGCCCTGGAGCAGCGGCGCTGCCGAGGAGTGTGAGGGTCAGGGCTCCTACAAGGGACTTCATCACGAATGCATCAAGGGGGAAGTGGCGCAAGCTGGGATTCCTGTCGGATCAGCTCAGGCTTGCCGTACTTACCCGTGAGCTGCTCGATCGGTTTGCGCCATCATCAGGCTTGACCTCCCTGGCGGCTCCCCCGAGGCCGTCGCGTGCAACCGCAACCCCTGGCTCTTGGCGACAGCGTCGCCCGGGAAATACGAACAATGGCTACCGTCATGCCCTAAACGTTCATGCCTGGGGATTGGCATAGAGTTGGCATCCGCTTTTGTTCCAGCGTCAGCCATTCCTCTTCACACCGGGGATTTGCCATGGGTAACGACCGTCTTTTTCATGCTCTTGATTTCATGCAGCCGTCCGACGATGAGCCGATACGGTCGGTGATCACGGAAACTGCTGAGGCTGTGGTTGTCGCGTGGCATGTCAAGCCAGGCCAACGTATCGATGCCCACGTTCATCCTTCCGGGCAGGACACCTGGACGATTCTCACCGGCCAGGGCAATTACCAGACGGAGACATCTGGTTCTACCTTGGCGATCACAGCTGGGGATGTGGTCGTCGCTCCCATCGGCTGTGTGCACGGCGTCAGCAATAGCGGTCAGGAGCCACTCACCTTCATTTCCGTTGTTTCGCCCGCAGATGCTGGCTACGAACCTCTCCACCCTTGATGGCATGGGTTTCCACACTATTGATCATGAATGAAAGGCAGGTGCATTCCAGTCCTGCCGTCATTTCCCAGCTGTCCCGAGTGGTGCGCGCGGGAATGGCAAGGAGAAGACAGGTCTGACAACAGGTTGACAGCCCAAGTGATGCTCCCTAAGCAATACGATGCCTCGGGGACCCCCCTGTGCCAGGCTCCATAGCGACTGCCGTTCGATCGGGCTCCAACCCCTGATTCGTACTTACGGGGAGGGCCTCCGCTTCGAGGAGCTCGCAAGCCGCATCGAGGCGCTCCGTTCAGCCCTTCCTGAAGGATCCATCAGAGCAGCAGGGATGGATCGCCCATGCTAGTACAGGCGTACTTGCCGAGGAGTGCCATGGGCATCCGTCCGCGCCCTTTCACGTCTGGAACCGGTGGGCCTGTCGAGCAGCCGATCGAGGAGTGGCCCTATCTGGATCAGGAGGTCCTGCAAAGAAGCCGAAGTCGCAAGGTCTGTATGACCTGCCACTGGTTTCGCCGCCACGCCGGGGGGAACTGCATCCCCCAACTCACCTGCCAGCTGCACCAGGGCCTGCTGGCCCATGGGGAGCACCTGACCCGCCGCTGCCAGGGTTGGACCGATGACCTGACGCGCCAGCAGGGCTGCTGCCCGGAGGTGGCATGAGCAACCGGCGTGCGGTGGTGGGCGTGATGGGCGCCGGAGAGGGCGCCTCCGCGGAGGCTGTGGCCCTGGCCGAGGAGCTGGGGGAGCGCATCAGCGCCAGTGGCTGGGTGCTGCTCACCGGTGGCCGCCCGGCGGGAGTGATGGCGGCGGCCAGCCGCGGTGCGGCGCGGGTGGAGGGGCACCTGGTGGTGGGGGTACTGCCCGATGAAGGGAACGGCGAGGAAAGGCAAAGCACGGCGGAGCTGGATCTGGCCCTGTTCACCGGCATGGGTAAGGCCCGCAACGTCATCAACGTGCTCAGCGCCGAGGTGGTGGTGGTCTGCGGCGGCGGCGGCCCCGGCACAGCCTCAGAAGCCGCCCATGCCCTCAATGCAGGGAGGCCGCTGATCCTGCTGGCGGTGCCACCGCTTTGGCGCGAGTTCTTCTGCTCACTCGGCGAGGAGGTACAGAGCGCGAGCGATGTGCAGGAGTGCTGCCGACTGATCGAGGCCCAACTCACTGAGGCATGAGCCGGCCATCACCTCGTGTCCCCCTGACCCCAAAGGAGGGCTGGCTGAGCGACGGCCGTCAGGTGCTGCGCTTCCGCCCGACCCGCTGGGAGCGCACCGACCAGCGACTGGAGATCACCAGCGGGGTGCTGGCCATTGATCCGGTTCTGAGGCGTAGGCAGAGCGGACGGCTCAGTGCTGATGGCGGTGGTGCACGTCGCTGACGTGGGGGTGCTCGTTGGCCAGCGGGTCATGGCCGTGGCGATGGCTGTGCCAGAAGGGCTGGCCAGGCTCGAGGTCCGCGAGATCCTCCGGTTGGTGGGGATGAAGGTGATGCGCATCGCCGTCGACAGGGGTGTGGAAGTGGCGATGCTGGTGATCACGTTCGGCATGGCGGTGCCAGTGGCCATGGCGGCCGCCGCCAACAGCAGCGATGGACTGAGCGGTGAACCCATGGGCTTCCCTGGCGGCGCCAAGGGAAGCCAGGGCCACCATGTCGAGCCAGATCGACACGCCATAGCCCAGGGCTGCCGATGCCGAGCAGGACGGCACTCATCCAGACGAACGGAATGGGGTGCCCTTGCAGATGGGCCACGGCCAGCATCGGCAGGGCCGCCCCGAGGGCCTTGGCGGCGGAGATCTGCAGGGGGTTGCGCAGGCTGAGGCGCTGAGAAAGGTTGTTGTCGATGCCCCAGCACAGGCAGGCCAGGGCGATCCACAGCACGCCCTGCCATTGGCTGCCGCCCAGCCGTCACGGCCGAGGTGCTCCTTCCCTAACCCCCACGGCGATCAGCACCGTGAACACCGCCTCCAGGTTGAGCAGCAGCGCTGAGGCCCCCGGGGTGAGCAGCGCCAGGCCCTTGACCAGGGCGATCGGTCCGGCGATGCCGCCCAGCAGGGTGATCAGCCCCAACAGGGGGAGATCCTGCCGCTGGATCGGAGCGTGGCGGCTGGTCGGGGCCTCGGCCACGGCCAGGGGCAGCAGCACCAATGCCGCTCCGGCGTACAGCAGACCCGCCACGAGCACGGGGTAAGACCCGTGGCTCAAGCTTCCGACCAGCGGAGCGCTGGAACCGAACAGGGCGGCAGCGAGCAGGCCCGCCAACCAGCTGCGGCGCTGTTATCGCGTCTGGGAGGTCATCTGGATCACCACAGCAACCGGACAGGCTCCTATGCAAACGATGGGGAAGTCCGTTGGAACCGACAGGACAGAACGTGTTGCTCCGCGCCGCCTGGTGTGCGATGGCGCAACCACCCATGATCGAGCAAACGCAATGCTGTCCCCAAGGATTCCTGGAGCCTCTCAGGGCTGTACCGCACCACAGCCAAGCCGCCGCAAGTGGTGGGGCCATCTTCTGGAAAGGTTGCCAGGAGCAGAGTGCCACCAGGCTTGAGCGTCTGCAGCACGGCCCGGACATGGTCCTGCTAATCGGCGGGCCTGGTGAGGAAATGAAACACCGCCCGGTCGTGCCAGACGGCATAGGCATGCTCGGGCAGGGTGGCCGTGAGGATGTCGGCCTCCAGCCACTGCACCGCAGCGGCGCGTGCGCCAAGCCGCTCTCTGGTCACGGCCAGTGCCGCGCCGGAAAGGTCCAGAACCATGATCCGTTGATAGCCAAGGTTCAGGAGATCATCCACAAGCGTGGAGGCACCCCCGCCCACATCGATGATCGCCGCATCCAGAGGTGGGCCGGCAGCCTGAAGCAGCCAGAGTGAGTCATCGACATGGGCTTGATACCAGCTCAACGACTCAGGGGCCTTGGTGGCGTAGATCGTCTCCCAGTGCTTTTTGCTCGTCATGGGTTCACGCAGAGGCGGCTGTTGTCAACAGTTCAGCCGCCCCGCAGCACCGCGCTGAGCAAGGAGAGGTTGATCATCACAATCACGCTGGCGCACAGCCAGCCTGCTGCCTGAAGCCAGAGCGGTGCTCTGAGCTCGCCCATCAGGCCCCGCCGACCTCCTCGCAGCAACGGCATCAGGGCCAGCAGGAGCACCGTGCCGTGGCCAGGAATCCAAACAGAGAAAGCGGCTGGCCCAGCAGCGTGCCCCAGGCGCTGCCGAGCACCTTGTCGCAGCCATCGCTACCGCCCGGACAGGACAGGCTGCCGATCCAACCCCAGCGATTGGCGGTGATCGAGCCGGTGTCGATCATGCCGATCGTGGCGAGCACGGCCATGGCGAGGCGCACCCAGGGCCGGCCTGGCTCCTGGGCGGCCCGACGGCTGGAGAGCGGATTGGTTCGCGTAGCGCTGCTCACAGGGGGAGAGAAGGCTGGAGATGCGGCGATTGAAAAGCCTGAAGTGGCTTCAGGGTCAAGGGCCTAGCGTTGCGCCTGGGAGGCTTGTCCGCCCGACTTGCCAACCCAGGGGGATGAATCCATGCAGATCGGCGAGTTGGCACGGTCCACCGGGGTCAAGATCGAAACCATCCGCTATTACGAACGCGAGCAGTTGTTGCCGGTGCCGCAGCGCACGGATGGCAACTATCGCCTCTATTCGCCGCGGCATGTGGAGCAGTTGCGTTTCATCCGCTACTGCCGCAGCCTTGACATGAGCCTGGAGGAGGTCCGCATCCTGATCGGGGTGCTCGACACACCGTCCGGAAGCTGTCAGACGGTGAATGCCCTGCTGGACGAGAAGATCGTCGAGGTCGATGCCCGCGTGAATGAGTTGCACAAACTCCAGGATCAGCTACGGCAGCTCAGAGGGCATTGTCAGCAACCGGATGAGGTGAAGACCTGTGGCATCCTCATGGAGTTGAACCGTTCGGCTGGAATCGATAAGGCTCAGATCTGATCGCTTCCGACCAGGCTCAACCCTTGATCTTGCCAAACGTGGGAGTGCGAAGCAGCCGCAGGCCATTGGCGATCACGATCAGGCTGGTGCCCATGTCCGCGAAGACCGCCATCCACATCGTGGCATTTCCGGCCACGGTGAGCACCAGAAAAATGGCCTTGATTCCCAGCGCCAGCGCGATGTTCTGGCGCAGGATTCGAAAGGTGCGTCGGGAGAGGGCGATCGTTTCCGGTACGCGCATCAGATCGTCGTTCATGATCACCACGTCGGCGGCTTCAATAGCGATATGGGTGCCCGCGGCCCCCATCGCGAAACCGATGTCCGCCTGGGCCAGGGCCGGGGCATCGTTGATGCCATCGCCAGCCATGGCCGCGAATCCATAGCGGGCCTGCAGATCGGCCACCGCCTCGAGCTTGTCCTGCGGCAGCAGGTTGCTTTTCAACTGCTCGATGCCGGCCACGGCCGCGATCGCACCGGCGGTGGCTGCGTTGTCACCCGTGAGCATCACCGGGGTGACGCCGAGGGCCCGCAGGGCGGCCATGGCCGCCGCCGAGCTGGGCCGAACGGTGTCGGCGACGGCGATCAGGGCGAGCACGCCGCTGTCATCCGCCAGCAGGCTGAGGGAGCGGCCCTGGCGCTCGTGGACCTGCATCGATGCTTCCAGTGCGCTGGAGCAGAGTCCCAGCTCCTCGATCCAGCGGTGGTTGGCCAGCATCAGCGGCCGCCCCGCGATCACGCCGCGCACCCCCCTTCCGGGGAGGGCCTCGAAGGCCTCCACGGCCAGCCGCTCGCCATCAAGGCCTGACGCCATGGCCCGCGACACCGGATGGTCGGAGCGCTCCGCCAGGCTGCTGGCCCACTGCTTGAGAGTTCCAGCGTCTGCCCCTTCTTGCCGTGGGGAGAAGGCCACCAGCTGGGGCTGGCCCAGGGTGATCGTGCCGGTCTTGTCGAGGGCCAGCACCTTGATCTTGCGGGCCTCCTCGAGGTACAGGCCGCCTTTGATGATGATGCCGCGGCGGGCGGCGGTGGCCAGGCCGCTCACCACCGTGACCGGTGTGGCGATCACCAGCGCACAGGGACAGGCGATCACCAGCAGCACCAGGGCCTTGTAGATCGCCTGCATGGGGGTGAATCCCAGCAAGGGCGGCGCCAGCAGGGCAACGGCCAGGGCCACCACAAACACCGCCGGGGTGTAGCGGGCCGCGAAGCGATCGACGAAGCGCTGGATCGGGGCACGGGAGGCCTGGGCTTCCTCCACGGCCTGGATGATGCGCGCCAGGGTGCTGAGCGAGGCAGGTGCCGTCACCTGGATCTCGAGTGCGCCGCCCTGGTTGATCGTGCCCGCAAACACTTCATCACCAGGGCCTTTGTCAACCGGCAGGCTTTCGCCGGTGATCGGGGCCTGGTTGATCGCACTCTCGCCGCTGAGCACCGTGCCATCAAGCGGCAGCCGTTCCCCCGGGCGGACCCGCGCCACATCTCCGATGGCCACGGCACTGGCGGCCACGCGTTGCCAGCGGCCATCGCTCTGGCGGATCTCCGCCTCATCGGGGGCCAGGGCCATCAGGCTGGTGATCGCCTGGCGGGCCCGCTGCACGGCCCGCGCTTCAATCGCCTCAGCCACGGCATAGAGCGCCATCACCATGGCGGCCTCCGGGAAGCGGCCGATCAGGAAGGCGCCCGTGACCGCCACGCTCATCAACGCATTGATGTTGAGCCGGCCCTGGCGCAGGGCGGCCAGGCCCTTGCGAAACACGGAGAAGCCCGCCAGGGCGATCGCGGTGATGGCGATCCCGATCTCCACCAGCTCATGGCCCGGGTAGGCGGGAACGACCAGATGCAGCAGCTCCGCCGTGAGCGCCAGTGCCAGGGAGCCCGCCAGACGGAGCCGTTCAAGGCGCCGTTCGGCGCGGGTCTGGGCGGCAGAAGGCCGGTGATCGGAGCTGATCGGCTCAGGGTTGAATCCCAGCCGGCGGATTGCGGCAAGGGCGGAGTTGAGCCCTGCGGCTTCGGCATCGATCGCCAGAACGCGCTCGGCCAGCAGGAACCTCAGGCCGCGGATGCCGTCGACACCTGCGAGGGCATGGCGGATCTCGGTTTCTTCGGTGGCGCAATCCATGGCGCTGATCCGAAACCGCGCTTCTCTGGCGCATGCCAGCTCCGGCTGCGGCTCCATGGTGGCTCCAGCGTTCTGCCCGCTGGTTCCGGTGTTGCAGCAATGTTCCGCCATGGTCAGGTCATCCAGGCCCCAGCAAACAGCCTGTAGTCACTCCAGGGTCAAGGGTGGGTTGGGGCTGTGTCTCCACAGGCTGTTGATCAACGCAGCTGGGGACACTCCTGATCCCGCAACGGCTGCATCAGCCCATCGGCTTGCCGGGCCAGCTTGGCTCCAGCCGCCGTGTAGAACCTGAACTGCTGGATGTTGACGTAGAGAACCCGCCGGCTGCGCAGCAGCTGTTCTTCCGCCTTGTGGCGGCACTCGATCAGGGCCTGGTAGTCGATGGTCTGCTCGTTGCGGTCGTTGGCATTGGCCCCATCGGCCTGCTGGCTGAGGACCGGGCAGATCCGTTCGCGGGTGGTGCGAACCAGGGCGATTTCGGCCTTCATGGCCTGCTCGGCCAGGGCATTGCGTTGCTCCAGCAGGTTCCGGCACGCCTCCACTTCAGCCGCCATCACCGGAGCTCCCAGCCACCAACTGGTCAACAGCAGGGTCAGGACGTGGCGCATCCACGGGTCGGTTCGAGGCCCGCGCCTGTGGTGGCATTCGCCGTGACCATCCTGTTGCATCAGAAGATTTTGCTGGGGTAAGCCCCTCACGAGCCTCAGCCGCTGCTCCTCATGGGGCTCAGAAGAAGCGGACCCGTCAAGGATGGCGTCCTGTTCTGCCCGGACCTGGGGGTGTGAGCCGTCGGCCATGCGATGGATCGGTGAAGCATTGCCCCGAAAGACCCTCGGACCATGCCGGCGTGGCCACCTTGGAGATCAAGACACCCGCACTTTTGGAGGCCGGATCCATGGCCCAGGTCCACCAGCGCCCCCCAGGGAAGCGATCCGCCGTGGCTCTTCTGCTGGTGGCCGGAGGAGCCTGCGCCCTGGCGTTGCTCGTCAACAGCCCCAGCCTTGCCCAGGGCTGGGGCGGAGGGCAGCCGCCTGGGCATGGCATGGGGTGGGACGGGGCCGGACGAATGGGCCCGAACGATCAGCGCTTCATCGTGATGATGATTCCCCACCATGAGGGGGCGATCGCCATGGCCGAGATGGCCCTCACCCGAGCGAAGCGGCCCGAGATCAAGCAGCTGGCCAAGAGCATCAAGGCCAGCCAGACCCAGGAGAACGCCCAGATGCGCAGCTGGTTCCGCCAATGGTTCGGCGGTGATGTGCCGCAGTGGGGTGGGAGTTACGGCCGGGGTGTCTATTCCGGCTGGGGCGGCTGGATGGGCGGCGGCGGCGGAATGATGATGGGCCGTGGAGGGGGCATGGGGATGATGGGCACCGATGTTGAGTGGCTGAAGAACGCCCCTGATTTCGATCGTGCCTTCATCGAACAGATGATTCCCCACCACCGCATGGGCGTGATGATGGCCTCGATGGCCCAATCCAACAGCCAGCATCCGCAGCTGCGGGAGCTGCAGCAGGCCATGGTGAAGGTCCAGAGCCAGGAGATCGAGCAGATGGCGCAGTGGTACCGCAACTGGTACGGAAAGCCCTGATGTCAGCCATGGATCCGTTCTTCATCCTCGACACGCCGAAATCCTTCGAGGAGGCCAGTAACGCCCTCCAGGAGGCGGTGGTGGACCAGGGCTTCGGCGTGCTGGCCGTGCATGATCTGGGCCACACCCTGCGCAGCAAAGGCCTGCCATTCCCGGAGCAGTGCCGCATCTTCGAAGTGTGTAACCCCCAGCAAGCCGCCACAGTGCTCAGCACCTCGATGGCGCTCAACATGGCTCTGCCCTGCCGGATCTCCGTCTACACCGAAGCCGGCCAGACCCGCCTCGGGATGATCCGCCCCGAGGCGATGCTTGCGGGCCTCTCGGCCGATCCCTCCCTGCGGGAGGTGGCCCGGGCGGTGGAGACCTCCACCACGGCGATCATCGAGGCCGCTGCGGCCTAGCCAGGTAGCCCTTTAAAGGTGAGCCCACAGGCCACGTCCGCCCTGGCACCCCCGTACTCACTGATCCTGCCCAGGCGTCGCCGCAGCCCACCGAGGCCCTGTCCGGATCGTTCCAGCGCGTCACCTTCCACAATCCCGAAAACGGCTTCTGCGTGCTGCCCATCAAGGCCCGCGGCCACCGGCACCTGGTGACGGTGGTGGGCCATGCCGCCGAGATCAGTTCCGGTGGATGGGTGACTGTCAGCAGCACCTGGGTGAACAGCTGCGAGCACAGCCAGCCTTCCAGGCCTCCTTCCTCAGGGCTTCCGCTCCAACCACCGCGCAGGGGGTCGAGAAGTACCTGGATTCGGGGATGATCAGCGGGATCGGCCCGACCTACGACGGTGACACCCTTGCGGCTGAGCCTGCGATCTTCCTATCCACTCCGCTCTGAGATGAGCGCCGCAGGGAGGTAGCCAGAAGCATCCCCTGGGAGGAGCAACGCCTCGGCCTTGAGCTCACCCCCAGACAGATGGCGCCGACCGGACGATCGAGCCACTCAGGCCCACCACCTGCACCAGCGTCTGCGGCCCGCTGATCTGGCGTGGCGGCCATCGCAGATTCAGCCATGGCCTTCACAGCCACAGCCGGCGCGGCAGGGCTCACCGTTGGGATGCCCCTTGGCGCAGACTTCGCTGCAGAACAGCAGGGCGCCGTTGCGGAACGGGCTGTCCGCTTGCGCCGTGCAGTGGCAGCCCGGACAGGCGCACTTCAGTGCGGTTGGTTTTTCCATGGTCGTGGTCATGGCCTCTCCTTGCTCCGTGCCGATGGGTCCAGTCTGGTGCCGCCAGCACCGGGCAGGAACGGCTTGCCGTACTGACAAGCCGGGCTGCTGGACCTATTAATGAATCAGAGGCCACGACCAGGGCAGCGCGAGCCCAGACCCTGCAACCGGCCCAAGGGCGCTCGATACGGGGCGCCCTTCTCATTGGGGCCGAGTTCGGCGGTGAGCATCCACAGTGAAGGCAGGCCGCGCAGGCCAGCCCATGACTGCAGCCTTTGCCGTCCTTTCGGGGCGACCCCTTCATGGAGTGGCCATCTCAGGCTGTGCTCGGCTCATGGCCTCAGCATCACGGCAAGCCAGGGACGGCGATCGGCGGGGCGGTCCGGGTCGTTGGCCTTACCAGGGCGCTGACCAAGGCGGCGCAACCTGAAGCCGTAGGCCATGGCCTCGGAGTGGATCGCTTCTGAATTGGCGGGGTCAACAGCCAGCAGGGCCGCCAACAGTTCATGGCGGAGGGGAAGGCCGTCGCGGGAACTCTCCATCAGGACCCGTGCAACGGTGAGACCATCAAGGGGGGCGACGGGCTCGACCTCGGGAGACGGCTGCTGGGCGACGGCTTCCATCAGCGCCCGATCCATGGCCTCCCGCTGCTCAGCCGTCAGGACGGCGGCGACATCAGCTGAGCCAGGAAGCTGGACAGCAGCGGGAACGATGCCCAGCCATTCGACCAGCTCCAGTGCGGCGGTACGGCCGATACCGACCCGGTCGATCCACTCATCAAGGCGGATGGGCTCGTTGTAGTTGCTGTCCATCGTCATGTCCAGGGATGGGTCAAGCTCGGGAGCTGGGTGCGACGGGTGATCAAGGCTCCAGTTCCAACGTAAGGACGATCCACCCCCGAGAATGTGACGAATGTCGATGGGATGACCCGATCCCTTCCTGGCCGACGAGTCAGAGCGTCTTCTCATCGCTCAGGCGGAAGTTCGGTAGCTGATCCAATATCAGTAGCTGCGCGATCCTCCAAAGACACTCCGGAGGGACAACCTTCCTAAAGCCTGCACATTCTGTTGCCGTGGGGCGAAGACTCTTGAATCAAACATGGCTGACTCCACCTCCCGCTGCGGATTCACCGCCTTCAGCAAAACCGGGAGTGGCCGTCGCACCATGCTCGGTGTGGTGTCTGGGTTTTCAGGACAGCATCCATCGTTAACCAATGTGGTGGGGCACCGCTCCTGAATCGGGTTCAGACCCATGGGCAAACGCCGAAACCACAGTCCTGAGTTCAAGGCCAGGATCGCCATGGGGGCATCAGTGGTCGCAAGACGCTCCAGGAGATCGCCGCTGCGTCAGCGCCGGCTTGATCCAGGGAAGGCAGTGGGGCAATCATTCAGGTTGATGATGAAGAATGCGGCGCTCTGGGGCTGATGCTGAACAGGAGTGATGATGAGGTGAACTGAGCCTGGAATCCCTTCAGCCGGGGAGATGCACCCCGAGCACGGAAAGTGTCCTCAGCTCTTCCCACCCCAGTGGCAATGAGCCGATCAAGGACCTAATACGCCAGCTTCCCGATCGGCGGCAGCGGCTGGCTGGCTGGGATCCGCTCCTCGATCGACACGTAGGAGTACTGAGAGCCGCTGCGCTTCTTTTGACCACGCATCAAACCTGCGGCAGTTGGCCCATTTTCGAAGAGGTGGCTGGGTTTTCTGCGAACTCCTAAGCCATGACCGCCGGCATGGAAGTCTCCGCAGGTGGACAGCACACCCTGGGCAACGCCCGCCGGGAAAGCTCGCCCCGACCCCGGCCGAAGGCCCCCAGGCGGTCCTGGGCAGACGGGGCGCGATGACAACGCACTAATCCACTCCAGGTTTCGATCCTCTGCTCCGGCTGGCCTCAGCCCGATGTCCTGCCCCGCAGGATCCGCTCCCCGTCGCGAATGCCCAGCAGCCGGGCCACGGCGAGGAACGTCAATGCGCCTGCCGCCCCTGCCGCCGCCAGGCGAAGCAGGGCCATTGGCAACGCCTCCGCCAGCTGGAGCGCCCCGCTCACCTGCCAGAGGCTCCACGCCACCAGAGTGGTGACCAGGCCCGCCAGCGTCTTGGTGAGCAGATCGCCGGTGAGGCCCCACCAGGCGATCCTCCCCAGGGCCCGCTCCAGGGCGATGGCCAGCAGCAGGACGGCGAACAGATTCACGCCCACCGAGGCCAGCACCAGACCCGGAGCTCCGAAACTTCCCACCAGGGCCGCATCCAGGACCACGTTCAGGACGACGGAGGCCAGGCCGACACGGAACGGTGTGGCCCCATCACCCAGCCCGTAGAAGAAGCGCACCATCACGTCGCGCACCAGGCTGGGCACGATCCCGATGCCGTAGATCAGCAGCAGCCCCGCCACCTGCCGGGTCGATTCCGGGTCGAAGGCCCGTCGCTGAAACAGCGTGGCCACCATCGGCTCCGCCAGGGCCGCCACCAGGGCGGCTAGGGGAACGGCCACGAAGCAGGTGAGGCGCAGGGCCAGCGTCACCCGCTCCCGCAGCTGGGCCGGCTCCTCCCGAGCGGCCAGCCGGGCAAAGGCCGGCAGCAGGGGGACCAGCAGCATGCTGGCCGCCCATCCGCGCGGCGCCTGGACCAGCACCTCCGCATAGCCCAGGGCGGCGGCCACCCCCGGCAGATAGGAGGCGAAGATCAGATCCACCGTGGCATTGGCGCTTCCCAGCGCCGTCGTCAGGGTGGCTGGTGCCAGCAGGGCGAGCACCTTCCGCTTCGCCTCCGGGGCTGCGGGGGTCGTCCCGGAAGGCTGGGGCTGCGCCGGTTCGGCGGCACCCCGTAGACGCCCCACCGCCAGCTGCTGCAGGAGCCACTGCAGCAGGGCTCCGAGCACCATGCCAAGGGCCAGGGTGCGGGACGCGGCCGCCATCCAGGCCGGTGAGCCCGGGGTGAACCAGCGCCCCTGTCCCAGCGCCACCGCCGCGGCGGCGATCACCGCCGTGCTGGAAAGCATCGGGCTGAGCGACGGTATGCCGTAGACCCCGGCGCTGATCAGGCGGGCCATCCCCACCCCGATCCAGCCGGAGAGCAGCACGATCGGCGCCATCCAGCGCAGCTGCAAGACCGCCAGCTGTCGCGTCCCGTCGCTGAGCCCCGGCGCCAGCACCGCCAGCAGGGGCCCGGCCGCCAGCACGATCCCCAGGCTCACGGGCAGCAGCCCCAGGGTCAGGCTGCGCTGGGCCCAGCCGATCAGTCGTTGCTGGTCGAGCCCCTCATCCTGGCTGAGAACGCTCACCAGGGCCGATTGCAGTGGACCGTTCTGGCCACCCAGCACCACCAGGAAGAAGCCGGGGATCATCGCGGCGAACGCGAAGGCGTCGGCCACCGCCCCGACGCCGAACACCGCTGCCACCGCCATGGAGCGTGCCAGCCCCAGCCCCTTGCTGAGGGCCGTGGCGACCCCCACCACCCCGGCGATCCCCACCAGGGAGCGACGCTCGCCCACCCCGCTCAGTGCCCGCCGTGGCGGCGCCGGCACGCCGCCACGATCGCGCCGATCAGATCCTGATAGGCCATGCCCGCCTGGGCGGCCACGAGCGTCAACGACCGCTGCGGGTGCAGGGTCGCATCGGCGTTGAGATCCAGCAGGTGGGCGGTCCCGGCGGCGTCGATGCGGAAGTCGAAGCTGGCGTAATCGAGCGGACCGAGCAGCTCCACCAGCCGCAGAGCAGCACGGCGCAGGGGCTGCAGGACGGGCTCGTTCAGGTCAACCGCCACCTTGGCCAGGCCGCCCCGACGCTTGGCCTTCAGGTCGAGCAGCCGCTCCCCTAGCGGCGCCCCGTCGGCATCGAGGGTTTCCACAGCGCCCAGAAGAGCGATCCCCTCGCCCCCGTTGCCCACCACCCCAACGGTGACCTCCCGCCCGGAGATCAGCTCCTCGCACAGCACAGAGCCGCCGAAGTCCTGGTGCAGGCTTTCCACCAGCTCACGCAGGGCCTTGAGCCCCCAGGAGCGCTCGAAGCGCCGCAGCCCCAGCGAATAACCCTCGCTCGCAGGCTTGAGGATCGAGACCGGCCAGTCCGGCAGCGCCTGCACCGGTTCCGCCGGAGTGATAAGCCGCCAGGCGGGTGTGGCGATCCCGGCCCAGAGCATCACGGGCTTGAGCCAGTCCTTGTTGAGGGCCAGCGCCTTGGCGGCCGCATCGCCACCGGTGTAAGGAATTCCCAGGTGCTCCAGCACCGCCGGGGCAATCGCGGTGCGGCTGCGCGAGAGGGCCCCCACCGAAAGGTTCATCACCAGATCCGGCCTTTCGCCGGCGCCGGCCGTGCCGTGCCGCAGCAGGGCTTCCACCCCGCCGAGGCGCTCCACGTCGTGGCCCAGCTGGAGCAGCGCCTCTTCCACCGCATCGAGTTCCTCCGGCTCACGCCAGTGGTAGTGGGTCTCTTCCCGGGCGGCGGGGGAGTCCAGCAGGTCCTCCCGTGTTTCGTACAGCAGGCCGATCCGCATCACTGCTGAAGCCAGGTCGTCTCGGGCGTGATCTGGGCGAGGTGGAGGCCTTCGCGTGTGATTCCCCGGCGCACCTGATGCCAGCGGCAGACCAGCTCGCCATCGCGGCCAGGCAGCTGCCCGACCAATTCCAGCTTGCCGTCGGCATGGGTGAGGATGTAGCGGAAGCGTTTCACAGGCCCGTTGCAGCGCCGGCGCACGGCCTCCACCAGCGCCAGACCGTCCAGGAGCGGCAGCTGGAAATGGGTGGCGTGTTGCACCGGCCGGGGATGGAAGAGGTACTGGGGCAGAACGCCGAGGCGATGCAGGCGCTTGAACAGCTCGGTGAGCACGTCGACATCGGCGTTCACCCCCTTCATCAGGGGGATCTGGGCGGTCAGCAGACAGCCGCTCTCTCGCAGCGCCTCGATCGCCCGCTCGGCCGCGGGGGTGATCTCGCGCGGGTGATCGAAGTGGCACTGCACCACGATCTGGAAGCGGGTCCGCAGCCGGTGCAGCAGAGCGAGCAGGGCCGGATCGGTGCTGAAGCGGCTCGGCAGGAAGGCCGGCAGTTTGGTGCTGATGCGCAGCTGCCAGAGATGCCTGATCGGGGACAGGGCCTCGAACAATCGCTCCAGGCGGCGGGTGCTGCAGATCATCGGGTCGCCCCCCGAGAGCAGCACGTTCTCCACTTCCGGATGGGCGGCCACGTAGGCGACGGCCGCTTCAAGATCCTCGATCGTCTCCTTGGTCATCACGTCCCGGCTCATCAGCCGCCGGCGAAAGCAGTAGCGGCAGTGGCCGGCACAGGCTTCGGTGAGCAGGAAGACGGCGGTCTGCTCATACTTGTGCTGCAGACCCGGCACGATCGTGGAGAGGGCTTCTCCGCTGGTGTCGAGGGATCCATCGGGGCTGTCCTCCGCGGCGGTGGGCATCAGCAGCTGCCGCAAGGGATCGCCGGGATCGTTCCAGTCGATCAGGTCGGCGTAGCCGGTGGGCACCAGGAAGGGAAAGCGCTCCCGGGCCGCCGCCACCGCCGGCTGATCCTCCTGCGGCAGCGACAGCCAGGGGCCGGAAGGATCGGCGGCGAGCGCCCGTGCCTGGCGCAGGCCGCTGCTCAGCTCGTCTTGCCACAGGACCATCAGCGGGATGCTAATCCAGTCGTCCGGCCCGGCCAGAATGGTGGTTTCAAGGCGCCGTCGTCGATGCCATTGCCTGCCTGGGCCCAGCCTCTGCGGGCCTGCCTGCGTCAGGAGTGGATCGAATGGGGTTACCGGCGTCGGGGCCACCGCCGCCGCTTCGCGCGGCGCCTGCAGGGCCCGGCAGAGACCACCCACCCCTGGTGCTGGGGGGAGTGCGTCACACCGGTGAAGCGACGCGGTGAGGCCTCCGCCGACGCGGACCGGCTGCACAACATGCAGCGGGCGATCGACCATCTCCACGGGGTGGTGATCGAACCGGGGGAAATTCTGAGTTTCTGGCACCACGTGCCTCGCCCCTGCCTGGCCAACGGCTACCGCGCCGGTCCGATGCTCGTGGACGGCCGCCTGCGCAGCGGCATCGGGGGGGGGCTCTGCCAGGTCTCCACCACCCTGTTCGGCGCCCTGCTGAGGGCCGGTTGCACCCTGCTGGAGCACAGCAACCACAGCATCGACGTGCATGGGGAGGATCGTTTCTTCCAGCTGGGACAGGACGCGGCCGTGGCCTATGGCTTCAAGAACCTGCTGGCCCGCAACGACCATGCCGTGCCGCTGCTCCTGGCGATGCGGCTGAACCGCAGCGGCGAACCCCGGAGCATGGAGGCCGCTCTGTTTGCCCGGGCCCCCTGTCCGCTCCAGGTGCGCCTCGACTCGCAGGTGATCGCGTGGCTGCCGCCCCCCGCTGATGACGGCCGTGCCGGCAGCCGGGTGGAGACCCGCCGCTGGATGGCGCCGGCCGGTCCCGGGGCCGAACTGGCCGCCCCAGGCGAAGGCGACGCCCGGGGGTGGCGGCTGGATTACCGCTTCATCAGCCATTACCGTCCCCAGATCACCCTGCCTGGCTGAATCGCCATGACGGCTGCCGACGGGGCCTGCCTGCGCGTACCGCAGGAGCGGATTGACCGCTTCATCGGAGCGATCCTGGAGCGCCATGGCGTCCGCGCCGATGTGGCCGGGACGATCCGCAGCCACCTGGTGCAAGCCCATCTCTGGGGCATCGATTCCCATGGCCTGCAGCAACTGATCGGCTATGACCGCAGCCTGGCCAACGGGCGCATCAACCCCTCCCCCACGCTGCGCTTCGAAGCCACCCACGGGTGCCTGATGCGAGTCGACGCCGATCGCAGCCCGGGCCAGTACGCCGCGGGCCAGGCGATGCAACGGGCGATCGAGTTGGCCCGCATCCATGGCATGGCCGCCGTGGGTGTCACCAACAGCAACCACTTCGGCATGGCAGGGGTCTACACCCGCATGGCCGCCGCCGCCGGGATGGTGGGCTTCGCCACCAGCGACACCAACGTCGTGGATCTGGCCCCCTTCGGCGGCACCGCGGCCAGACTTGGTAACAACCCCCTCTCCTGGGCCGTTCCCTGCGGCGACACGCCCGTGGTGCTCGACATGTCCGCGGGCACGGTGAGTGGTGGCCGCATCCGCCACTTCGCCTATCTCGGCCTGCCGATTCCCGCCGGCTGGGGACTCGACGCCGACGGGCACGACACCCTCGACCCGGCAACATCGGCGGCGAATACCGCCGGTTCCCCCAAGGCCTCAGGGCTGGCCCTCATCGCCGATCTGCTCTGCGGGCCGCTGCTGGGCACAGAGGCGGCAATGTTCAAGCGCAAAAGGGTGCATGACGCCGCCAATGGCACCGGCCATGTCCTCTGGGTGCTCGATGTGGCCGCCTGGACCGGGCGTGCAGACTTCGAAGCCCGGGTGGCGGCGGCCATCGCCGGGCTGAAAGCCACTCCACCCACCGAAGCCGGTCAGGTGGTTCTCTATCCCGGTGAACGGGAGAACCTCACCGAACGGAAACGGCTGCGCGATGGAATCCCCCTGCCCCTCGGCCTGCTCGAGGCCCTGGGCGATCACTTCGGAGCCGATGCCGTTGCCCTGCTGCAGAAAGACGCCTGAACCGGATCCGCTGGACCGGCAGCTCGGTGGCAGCTCGGTGATTTCTGACGGAAAGCCCTATCAAAGGTCCGTATCCTGATAGGACTTACATTCGCCTGTCAGGAAAACTCTGAGGGCCCATGCCGCAGAAGAGACGGCGAGGCAGCTGGATACTGGAATCGGTCGGCATACTGACAGGTGGCATCTTGAAGCCGAAATATTTCCGTCCATCTTTAACTGTTACCGGCATATTTTATATCCTCCATTGCTTACTGGTTGTCAGGCACTTTAGCCATGCATGATTTCTCATAGGCTTGATTACCCAGCTCGTTCCGCGGCACACGAACCGAGCGCCTCAACTGATATGCAGGTCCTGCTGTGGTCACGGCTCGCAACGGCATCCAGCTCCAGAAGGGCCTGTCGCTGCCCGATTTTCAGAAGTTCTACGGCCCAGTGGCGCACTGGGAGGCCTCTCTGGAGAAGGCCCGCTGGCCTGACGGCTTCCATTGCCCCCGCTGCGATGGGCATGAGCACGGCCTTGTTTATGGCCGGCGGCTCAAGCGTTATCAATGCCGTGCTTGTGGGCACCAAGCCACGCTCACCGCGGGCACGATCATGCAGGCCACTGAGCTGCCGCTCAGAGTCGACCAGGCTGACCAGGGCGATGGGCACGTCGCAGACGTAGGCCGCCAGTGCCGTCAGATCGTCGATGGCCCGCTCGGTTGGTGTGTCGAGGATGCGGTATCAGCGAAGGGCTTCAAGCCGCTCTTGCTCTTGCTTGGTCAGTGGCGCTTTCATGGGCATGAAACCGAAGGATCCTGACGTCCCGTGGCCTCACTGTGGGCCCCACTCCCTCGGCACAGGAGCGGCTTCACGTTTCCACACCACTCCCCACCCCCGAACAGGGCATCGCTCCGTCCGCGCGGGCTTTGTGAGGAGTAAATTCCGTTGTGATGGAGCACCTGAACTGGGGATACATCCAATTAGGCCTGCTCGCCATTGCTTTTGGTGGCCTGCAGGTCTGGTGGATCAGCAGCACTCTGAGGACACGTGGCCTCGCTAAGCCCCTGAGCGCAAAGGGTTTCCGCAGATCCCTGGAGCGGATTTTTGAGAAGGACCAGCCGCCACCCGATTGATTGAGCGGCAGCAGGACCGGTTCATGGTAGGATTGTAAAGATTTGATAAGCTTGTATGTTCAGGGCACTGTTCGGCTTTCTCTTTGCGGCGGTTATGTTTGTCCAGGTTCCTCAATGGGACAACGATTGGACCAAGTGCTCTGTGTCGGTTCCCGACACCGCTTGTCACTGGTATGTAGTGAATCCAGACAACACTTTTGGCAAGGGATTTAGTTGGATCACTGCTCCAAAGTATGACTTTGAAGCACTTCAAGACATTGCAGCTCAGCATGAAGTGACAGTCGCTAGCGGCTATCAAACGACGGTGGAATTGATGAATGCAAGCGCTGACGTCAAATACGGCGACAATTACTGAGCGATAACAATTTTTCAATTAGATGCTTGATCTATTCTGATTTATCCGATAGGTCTGCCTTTGGTATTTAAACCTTAGACTTATTGATCGCTAGCAGACAGTTTAACTAAAGTTTCTAGGCGGTTATAGCGAAATCGAGCAGCGGAATGATTAAACTCCTGTCAGCATCAGCGGCAGGCCAGGATAATTCCGTTCATCAAGACATCAAAAGATTCGGTTGAATAAGTTCCAGATATCTCGCTGTTCAGCCTTGAGCGTTTATGGGACGTTTCCACGGAGTGCGCCCCCAGGGCTTGAGAAAAGAAATGAACACAACGGCCAACTGCAGCAGCACCTGAACGCCGCCACCCACCAGCCCCTGGAACCAGGTTGTCCAGTAGATCGAATCCGCAGGTATCTCAGGCAAGTTGAGCCCTGCGACCAAAGCGGCATTGCTATCGAGCCAGGGACCCAAGGCCACTGTGCCAAAAAAGATCAACGACACCGTGAGCAGGCCCTTGATCACCACCCACCAGTGCTTGAAATACCCCCACGGTGTGATGGCACAAAGTACAAGACCACTCAGGAGACTCAGCGAAGCACAAGGAATGATCACGACGTCGTCCAAGAACTTGCTCAGTTCAGCGACTACCACCTGCGTGGGGAAGGCCCGCTCGGCCTGGCCGAACTGAATCAACACCAATAGGCCGGCCGTCACGGCCCAAGTCAGGGAGATCACCACATGCGTGGAGATGATCCACAACCGCCCGGTGACCGATACTTTCCACACGAAAGGCAGCTGCTCAAATACCACGGAACCCTACCCAGAACCAGCCTTGGCCTCCCACCAGCCCAAAACGAGTGGCAATGGTGTCCCTCCGTCGCCTTCTGCTGAAGCGGGCGATCAGCCCAGAAAGGGATCCAGGAAGCTGAGCGGCCTGGGCATGGTTTCGGAGAAGCCGAGAATGCCGCGGTCCCGGTAGCAGTACACCAGTGTGTCGTCTGCCTCAGGGCACGTAGGTGCGCCAGTGGCCCAGCACTTCGCTCATGTTGCTGAGCAGCCGCACCGTGGCCAGCTCGAAGGGCCGCTGGAAGCCACGGCCGCCTGTTCTGGCGAAGAACGGCCCCTGGATCGGCGGCAGGTTCGGCCAGGGGCCGCCAATCTGCCACAGGCCTTCGTAGAGCGCCAGCGTCCGATGCAGCTGGGGCTCGGCGTCCACCCGCAGCTGCTCGCTCGGGAAGCCGGTCGTCCGGTGTCAACGACTTAGGCGGGTCTCATCACCGATGCCGATCGCCAGCACGTTGATGCCGGTGGCCTCCAGCTGCGGCCATGCCGCCACCAGGGCCTGGGCGTATTCGAGGCTGTCGAAATCCCCCAGCTGGGGGAGCATGAGCACCAGGCGACGGCGGCCCTTCCCGCGCCCTGAGGGCAATCCAGTGCCACCCCTCGTTACAATCTATTACAGTTGCTGAAACACCTCGAAACAGTCATGGCTGATTCCATGCCCCGCTTCGGGTTCGTTGCCTTCGCAGAAACCTGGAATGGTCGCCTCGCCATGCTCGGCTTCGTGATCGGGCTTGGCACCGAGCTGCTTACAGGTCAGGGCATCCTTTCCCAAATCGGTCTGGGTTGATCACCATGACTACCGACTACACCCCAGCCATCACTGCGGTCATCGCAATGGTGGTTGGCATGAGCGCCATGGTCATCTTCGTGCTCAGCCGCCCCAGTGATCTTTCACCCAGCTCCTGTTGATGCCATCCACGATGCGGTGGTGATCCCACCCAGTCAAGCTCTGCCGCCCCACTTCTTGGCACATTGGCATGGCCTCTCCTTAGGGCTTCTTCAGGGATGGTTCGAGCGGCACCTCCATCGCTCACCCGATTCGCCCAGAGCCTTGGGCGACAGCAAACCCAATGACTCTCCCGGGCCCAGTCCCGGAATTTTTTATGCCTGCCCACCAGTACTGGGCCTCCGGTTCGATCAGCCCCAGTCACCGGTCGGGGTCGATCAGCTGCTCAAGGCCTGCTGAATCCCGCTGAGTCAAACGGCCATTGGGGTGGCTATGCATAGAGGAGTGAGGTCGAGGTAGGTGGGTCGCACCCCAACCCGTAGCGGCCTCACACCCATTCGCGACTGATCAATCTGCTGAGACAGAACAGCTAGAACGAGCCATGCCAGACGACACCATGCCCGACAGAAAACAATCTCATGTGGTCGTCATCGGAGGCGGATGGGCTGGCTGGGGTGCCGCAAAGTCACTCTGCGAAGCCGGCGTTGACGTGACCTTGATCGATGGGATGCTCGATCCAACCGGCAGTCAACCAATCACAACCAAAAGCGGTAAACCATTTGAGGCTGGAATCAGGGGCTTTTGGAAGGACTATCCCAACATCAATGCCCTCACAGAAGAGCTCAGAATTGGCAATATATTCACTGACTTCACAACCAGTGCTTTTTGGTCACCCGATGGATTGGAAGCGACAGCTCCTGTTTTTGGAGAATCACCCCAATGGCCAAGCCCCCTAGGCCAAGTGATTGCAACAATCAAAAACTTCAAGCGACTTCCCATTCAAGATCGACTCAGTATCGCAGGACTTCTCTATGCCATACTGGACCTCTATCGAAGCGACCAGATTTTCCAGAAATACGACAATCTTAGTGCACAATCACTATTTCTAAAGCTAGGCATCAGCGATCGACTAATTAATGAGTTCTTGCGACCGATCTTGCTGGTTGGCTTGTTCAAGCCTCCCGAAGAAGTTTCGGCCGCTGTCACTATGGAGCTCCTCTATTACTATGCCCTGGCGCATCAAGACTCGTTTGATGTTCGTTGGATTAATTCAAAAAGCATTGCCGAACAACTGTTTGAGCCTCTCAGTCGAAGGCTGATGTCTCGCCATCATCTGCGCGTCCTTGGGGGAACCTTCGTGACACGGTTGAATGTTTCATCTGCGACGCAACGCATAAGCTCGGTTGAAATTCAAAGTGTAACAGCAAAAGAAGTCAGGGTGATTGATGACGTCGATGCTGTGGTTTTAGCGGTGGGTGCTAAAGGACTTAAATCCCTGATGTCTAAATCTCCAGAATGCAGCAAAGCAGCGCCAGAGCTTGTTGCCGCTGCTTCCCTCGGATCGATCGATGTCGTTTCAACACGTCTGTGGCTGGATCGCTATGTTCCAATCGCTTACCCAGCCAATGTCTTCTCTCGCTTCGAATCGCTGAAGGGCGCTGGAGGCACCTTTTTCATGCTTGACCAACTGCAAAAAGAATCGGAGCGGGCGCTATGGGGTCATGACCAGCCGCAGGGTTCCGTGATTGCAAGCGACTTTTACAACGCATCTGCGATCGCAGTGATGAATGATCAAGAGATTATTGATCGACTTATGCATGACTTGCTTCCAATTGCTCACCCTGAATTCAGGAACGCGAAGGTAGTTGATTACGAGGTACGGCGTTATCCAGATTCTGTGTCTCACTTCTCTCCCGGCAGTTTTAGGAAGCGCCCACCCTTGGAAACCTCAGTAGAGACGATCGTCTGCGCTGGTGACTGGGTGCGGATGGGCAACAAAGAGCATGGTGCCAAAGGCCTTTGTCAGGAAAGAGCCTATGTTTGTGGACTGGAAGCAGGAAACTCCCTGATCAGGCGCAAAATCGTCAAAGGGTCGAATCAATCGAAGACCATCCAACATTCGGTCGTCCCAATTCGTGCTGATGAACCACAGGTCGTTCTAGGCCGTGTTCTCAACAAAATCGTAATGGATCAAATCGATGTCTTTGGCCTGACACTCCCTTGGTTTGACTCATAGCCATCAAGTTATCATATAAACATAGCTGTGGCATGGATGTCTCTTGACGTTCGCTGGATTGATCGCATCATCACCCACTCCTCTGATTCCATGTCCTCAAGTGTCAGGGCAGAAGTGTCCGTAGTCTTCATTCAGGATGTCAGGCGAAAGCGAAAACTGGTCCAGCACTAATTCCGGATGTCACTTGACAGAACCAAAGGCGAGGTGATCACCGGTGAGTTGCTCCCCGATCAGGAGATTCCGTTGCTGAAGTCACGCCGGAATTGAGCCGGGCGGAGGCCCTCAAGCTCTGGGCTGAGAAGCGCCAAGCGGGCTGGAGTCCCTGCAGCCCCCAGTGGTGATCACCACGACCGCCAATACCGATTGCCCCCCACCAAGCTGAGCCCAGATCCGATGGCCCCCTCCTTGCCAATGAGCAACAGCCACCCGCCACGGCGTTACCGCCTGGTGGATCACCACGGCCAACCGCACCTTGAGCTCGATGAGCACTTCGATTCAATCGAGGAGGCCTGGGCGTTCGCCACCCACTGGTGGCAGCAGCAACAGCCTGCAAGCGAACCGGCTTCCCAGATCGGCCTTGGGTTGGAGGTGAGCACCGAGAGCGGCAGCTGGCGCACCCTGCGCCATCCGCAGGCCTGAACCCTGCAAAGGTGACCCCACAGGCCTCTCCCGCACTGGCACCCCCGTCCTCCACTGAACCTGCCCAGGCCAGCACGCAGCCCACCGAGGTGCTGGCGGGATCGATCGAGCGCGTCACCTTCCACAATGCCGAGAACGGCTTCTGCGTGCTGCGCATCAAGGCCCGCGGCCACCGCGACCTGGTGACGGTGGTGGGCCATGCCGCCGAGATCAGTGCCGGTGAATGGGTCACCGTGAGCGGCACCTGGGTGAACAGCCGCGAGCACGGCCAGCAGTTCAGAGCCTCCTTCCTCAGGGCTTCCGCTCCAACCACCGCGGAGTGGATCGAGAAGTACCTGGGTTCGTGCATGATCCGCGGGATCGGCCCGACCCACGACGTTGACACCCTGGCGGCTGAGCCGGCGATCTTCCTACCCACTCAGCTCCGCGATGAGCGCCACAGGGAGGTAGGCAGAACCATCCCCTGGGCAGAGCAACGCCTGGGCCTTGAGCTCACCCCCAGACAGGGGGCGCCGACCGGACGATCAAGCCACTCAGGCCCACCACCTCCACCAGCGTCTGCGGCCCGCTGATCTGGCGTGGCGGCCATCACAGAGCGGGTAGCGGTGGGAAAGGCCGCAGCCGCAGACCATCACCGTGCTGGCTTGATCAAGCCGCAGCTCCCGTGACACCCAGCCAGTGCCGAGGTGGGCGCCATCGCAGATCCAGCCATGGCGGCTGCGGCCGCAGCGGCAGAGCTGGTGCACTCCCGCTGGCAGCTCCAGGGGAATCGGACCCGCAGAAGGCGGAGCCGATTCAGCCATGGCACTCACAGCCACAGCCGGCGTGGCAGGGCTCACCGTTGGGGTGCCCCTTGGCGCAGACCTCGCTGCAGAACAGCAGGGCGCCGTTGCGGAACGGGCTGTCCGCCTGCACCGTGCAGTGACAGCCCGGGCAGGCGCACTGCAGCGTGGTTGGTTTCTCCAGGGTCGTGGTCATGGCCTCTCCTTGCTCTGTGCCGATGGGCCCAGTCTGGTGCCGTCAGCACCGGGCAGGAACGGCTTGCCGTACTGACAAGCCTGGCTGGCGGAACTATCTATAGGTCAGAGGCCACGACCAGGGCAGCGCGAGCTGAGACCCTGCAACCGGCCCTAGCCGAAGGCTTCTGCGCAGCAGTAGGGCGTCCGACACGGGGCGCCCTTCTCATTGGGGACGAGGCCAGCCTTTCTGCAGCTGTGCTGGGTTGCAGGACATTGGCACTTCGCGTTAAACGTGTCTGGCTCCCCCGGCAGCGCCACGGTTGCCCAGTGAGCCAGACCTAGCGTTAAGGCCATACCGCCGGGTGGGCCATGGCCGTGGTGAACCGCTGCAGGTGCGGAGCTACCCCAGCCAGAAAATGCTGGTCTGAGCCGGGCAGCACGACCTCGATGTCGATGCAGCTGGAGCCAGGGAGCCCTGCCTGTATCTGATTCACGATTACGAGACGGAAGAAGAGGCCAAGGAAATCCTCGAGGAGGTCTACTAGGCGATCTGTGAAGCCGAGCTCGACTACTGGCATCGCGACACCGGCACCTGGCCGGCGGAGCGCAGCTATCCGGTGTTCCGCAAATGGTTCGAGGAGCGCTTCTGCCCCCTGATCCAGGACCTGGTGGGCGAGGAACTCACCGCCACCCAGGTGGATGAGGAGTTCATCGTTGGGCTGGGGGCTGCGCTGGAAGTGCTCACCCCCGATGAGCACGACACCCTGATGACGTCTGGATCACCCTTCGTCATGGAGCTGAGGCGCGATGCGCGCTGGGTGTGGTCTCGGCGGCCGGGCGGGGCAAGAGCGACTGAGGCCAAGCTGGGGAAACCCCATGAGGGTGCATCCATGGATCGATAGGTTCCATTCGGTTCTCCTTGGACTCCCGAGCATTCCATGCCATTGCGATGCTGACTCCCATCCATCGTTGCGATGACCACTACTGGGCCTGGGCCTCAATTTCCTGTTTCGAAACGACGCCATCACCGTTCTCATCCGTCATGTTGAAGGCCCGGCTATACATGCCGAAGCGTCGGATCCTGGGCGCCCGGCCGAGGCCCTGGTCTGCGTTGAGATTGACGAAGGTCTTGAATTCAGCGAAATCGAGTTGCTTGTCCTGATTGGCGTCAGCCTTGAGGAAATTGGCCTGGGCCTGTGCGCGCTCGGATGTGGCGGTTGCCGGCAGTGCGAGCGCCATCCACAGGGCCGTTGCCGAGGCAAGACGGGTGGCGAAAGACCGTTTGGTGTTCATGGTGTTAACTCCGATGGGATTGGCTGAGGTTGGCCGTTGGATGGCGGCAGCCGCTGATGACGACAGACCGATCGACGATGGCTTTGGATGCGAACTCAAACGATTAGGAGGAATGTTGTCCAGCACCTGGGGGCCCAAACAGGATGGAAAGCCGTTGTTTCCAGCCGGACTTCGCTGCCCTGAACTCAGCGAACATGGCCAGCCACTCGCCAAACACGATCTTGAAAGGATTGAGCGTTCTGGCTTGGCCGGCAAGTCCGTAGCAGAGCGTTTCCTTGGCCGGCTGCTCCGTGAAGGTGCCGAAGAGCCGGTCAAAGACAATCAATGTCCCACCAAAATTCTTGTCGAGGCAAGTTTCGTTGCAGGCATGGTGGAGCCGGTGATGGGACGGGCTGTTCAAGATCCATTCAAGGAACCCAAGGCGTGGCAGCCACTCGGAATGGATGAAGAACTGGTAGCCGAGGTTGAGGCTGAGAGCGATCACAATGGCGATCGGGTGGAACCCAATCAGAGCCAGCGGGACATAAATGAGATAGTGACCGGATAATCCCGCCGTCCATCCGAGCCGAATGCCAGCGGTCAGATTGATCCGGGTGGAGGAGTGGTGCACCGCGTGGGTCGCCCACAACCAGCGCACCTGGTGGGAGGCGCGGTGATGCCAATAGTAGACAAACTCCACGATCACAAAGAACGCGATCCAAGCCAGTGGCGATGCCAAATCAATGTCGAAAAGTCGATGGTTGTAGGCCAGGAAGAGGGGCACCGAGACGACTGCGGCCTCCATCGTCCGGATGATCTGGTGGCCGAAGGCGATCACGAAGGACGCTGCGGTTTCATCGATGTCATGGGTGTCGACACGGGCGAAGCGGCTGCCGGTGTACTCCAGTGCCATGAGCCCGACGACGATGGCGAGGAACAGGGGCCCCAATGTAGTGCGGGCGGCTGGAATCAGACTGGGATCAACCATGGGATTCTCCACGTGGTGCGAGGTGGCCACACCAAGAAGGTAAGAGGTCAACTTGACGGGGGTTTTTCCGTGTGGATGCGTTTTGCGGAGATTTGTGGCCAGACTTTGTCAGTTTGTGCATGAGCCACACCAACGCCTGCCGAACAGCTACAGAGGGTGCACCTCGCCGAGCCTGGGGATGGGCGCAGAGCCAACCAAGATCCTTGTGGTCGATGATGATGACGATATCCGAGGGCTCCTCATCGGCGTCCTGAGCGAGGAGGGGTTTGCTGCCAGGGGCGTTCCCGATGCGGGACGCATGGACGCCGCCATCGCGCTCGAGCGACCCGACCTCGTCATCCTCGATCTGATGCTCCCCGGTGAGGACGGCCTGTCAATCTGCCGGCGGCTGCGCGCGGCCTCGTCGATTCCCGTGATCATGCTCACGGCCCGAAGTGCTGAAGTCGATCGCATCGTCGGTCTTGAACTCGGTGCCGATGACTATGTGACGAAGCCGTTCTCCAAACGGGAACTGGTAGCCCGGATTCGATCCGTGTTGCGCCGTGGCGGGCCGCCGGCCGGACGCAACCCACCCCAGGAGGTGCTCCAGTTCAATCAATACACGGTCCATGTGAATGCGCGACGTCTTTCCGATTCATCAGGACGTGACATTGCACTGACCAGCGCTGAATTTGATTTGCTTGTCTGCTTCGTTCAGGCACCCCAGCGTGTGCTTTCGAGGGATCTGCTGCTCGAGAAGGTCCATCAGCGCCGTGGGGATCCCTTTGACCGGTCCATCGATACCTTGGTGTCGCGGCTGCGGAAGAAGATCGAAGCGGCCAGTGACAACGAACGGCTCATCGCCACGATCCGAAGTCATGGCTATCTGTTCACGCCAACGGTGCAGGTCGTGTCGGGATGAAAACGTCCCAGGTGGTTCGCCTCGGCCTGACCCTTGTGGTCACACTGCTCACGATCTCCGTGATGGCCGCGGCCTATGTGTTGCGGCGGTCGCCCATCAACGCGCAGGCAACGATTCCCTCGCCGGCCAAGGTGGCGGCGATGGCTGATCTGCTCGACGGGCTCTCCGACGAGGCGCGGGCGAAGATCCTGCCGGCGCTGTCGACTCCGACCCTCGAAGTCACGCTTGAACCCCATGCCGGGCCCGCGCTCAGCCCTGCGGCGCCGGAAGACCGGCCACTGAAAGAGCTCGCAGCTGCCTACCGGGCGGCGATGCCGAACCGTGCCATCGGGCTGGATGTCTGGCGACCCGGGCGGCCGATGGACGGCCTGCCACCGCTGCTGCGCAGCGCCGATGCGAGACGCGTTCTGAGCATCACCTTGCAGCGCTACACGCTGCTCGTTCTGCGATCCCGGGAGCTGTTTCCGGTGACCAATCTCGGCTTACCCCTCGGCTTCGGCGCCGGGCTGGTGGGGACGATCTTCGCCACGCTGATGCTGGTGTTCCTGTTGCGTCAGATCCGCCCGCTGGAAGAGCTGGCGCGTGCCGTCGACAGCATTGATCTGAACGCCGACCCCCAGCCAATCCGGGACGTGAGGTCAGCGGCGCCGGAGATCCGCGCCCTCGTGGGAGCCTTCAACCGGCAACAGGAGCGACTGTCGCGACTGTTGCAGGCGCGCCTTGCCCTTGTCGGCGGTCTCCAGCACGATGTCAGGACATTGGCCACCAAGGTTCGGCTGCGTTTGGAGCACGCGCCCACCTCCCAGGGTCTGGACCAAGCCATCTCGGACCTCGACGACATGGTTCGCCTGCTGGATGATGCCCTGCTCGCCACCCAAGGTACCGAGACAGCGACGGAGGATGGGCTCGAACTGGTCGACATCCACGCCTTGCTGAGCCTGGAACTGGAGGCTCGACCGGATCAGAGCGTCAGCCTCGACGGGGTTGGGGACGGGCCGACGCCTCGGCTCTATGTGCTTGGGAACCGCCTTGCCCTGCGTCGGGTTTTTGCCAACCTGATCGACAACGCCCTGAAGCACGGTCACCAGGCGCGGATCGGGGTGGCCGGGACGCCGCCTGATCGGGTCGTGGTGACCATTGATGACCGCGGGCCCGGCATTCCAGCGGCGATGCGTGACTGGGTGCGCGAGCCGTTCGTGCGGCTTGAGCGTTCGCGGGCGCGAACGACCGGCGGCTCCGGACTTGGCCTCGCCATTGTCAGCAACCTCCTGGCCCGTCACCATGGCCACTTCACGATTGCGGACGCACCAGGCGGCGGTGCAAGGGTCACCGTGGAACTGCCGCGGTTCCGGGCTGATCGGGCTTGAGGCCCACGGTGGTCGGGCGCCATCTGCAGTGAGCACGCCCAGTGCTGCCAACCCCACCTTGAGCTTGATGAGCACTTCGATTCGATCGAGGAGGCATGGGCGTTCGCCACCCACTGGTGGCAAGGAGCAACAGCCCGCTGGCGAACCGGCATCCCAGGTTGGTCTTGGTTTGGAGATGAGTACTGAGAGCGGCAGTTGGCGCACTCTTCGCCACCCTCAAGGTTGAAGCCTGCACTGGAGAGACCAAAGGCCACTACCACCACCGTTAGTCAGTTAACACTTCAGCTGTAGTTGCCATAGGATGAAACCACCGCTGCAACTTACTCGAAACAAATCGTTGGGCCACTGCGTAGAGCTTTCATCTATGGCCTTATCAGTTACGCGGGACTGATTCTGATCAACAACTCAGAGCTTGACCTCCCCAATATGTGGATCGCCTATCTACCAATGTTTATCGGCGTCTATGTGGTGACGCAGTGGTTGGACAGGAAATTCCGGGACTGAGAGCCTCAGGAATGATTGAGGTGGTCAATCCAGGGAATGGGCAGCAAGTGCCTGTCGCTCTCTGACCGCTCCCGAGAACGCTGCTGGGAGTAACCGATAACTGCCCGTTCAGCCCCATGTCCTTCTATACCGCCGACATCTCCATCCAGCTTCTGATCGACACGACCAACACCCTGCAGGAGATCGAAAGCCGCATGACCGCCAGAGCCTTCGGCGCGGTGCACAGCCCTGAGATTGGACCTGAGGTCCAGCGGGTGCTCATAGCGCTACTGGAGGTCCTGGACCGGACCAGCCCCGATGGAGTGATCCGACCCACCACAGGCTCGACTCGTCCCCACCACTCCGTCAGATGCTGCTTCCTGCTGCTCAACCAACTACTTCGGATAGAGGAGGTCCGGTTGCCCATCAGGGAACGGGCAATGAAAGAGCCGGATGCAGGTTCTGTCCAACCCCTGTCCAACCGGGGGTGAATGGCAATCCCTGAAAAGTCAATCGGGGCGACAGGATTCGAACCTGCGACCTAGTGCTCCCAAAGCACCCGCGCTACCAAGCTGCGCCACGCCCCGTCGTTCAAAGCTTAGTCCATGATCTGGCGACGATCGCCCCAGTGACAGAAGGCCAGGACCTGTGAAGGGTCCGCGACGGGTGCTTGTGCAGAGGATTGAAAAGCAGCGTGATGAGCGGCCTGAGGTCAAACACACGTGTTGGGTGCACGATCGCAGGGACGCAGCCTTGGCCAGTGGCAACAGCACAACGCAGTCACGAATGTCCTGAATGTGGTTGCAGGTGTGTGGAGCAAAAGATAGGAACCACCTGCTCAAGAGCAGATCTTTCGCGCTGTACGGCTCAGAGAGTGTTGCTCACAGACGAACAGCATCTACCCGTGCCTTGCACTTCAGGCCTCCAAGGATCCAGGCGCCAACAGAGCTCTATCAAAGTACTGATCCAGGATGGTTCCAGGCAGCAGCGGGCCCTCCGTGAAGGCAAGACCCATACGAATCTTCTGATTCAAGATCGTCATCCACTTGACGCAAGCAGACAGATAAACATTTTGGAACAGTCCATAATCGCTGATGCTGAGGAAGACTTGATCATTGAGGTCAACCTCCAGCAATCCGCGACGAACAATGCAAGCTCCAGCCCGGCTGATATCACCCAATGTTACGTAGCCCGAATGCCCCGAGGACAGATGGATGCTGGCGGGAACTCCCGATGGCAAAATTTGCCTTAGCGAACTGCGTCGATCTTTGCGTCGCTCCTCATTTCCGGTAAACTCCGGTAGCATGGATCCAGATCAGACATGTACCTTCAAAGCTAAAAGCAAGCCGCTGCATTGTCAACGGCATCATGTCGGGACGGATACACAAACCCAAGCGTGGCGATCGAATAGTTTCAGGCAAAGAAATGGTTAAGTCTCAGCGTGGGGATCGGGGCAGGACATGACCCTCTGAGGGGCGATCGGCCCCAGCCACTCTGATCAAAACCACTCCACGTAGAAGAGGGTAGAGGATAATGTTATAAGCCTATCCTTTGCGATGTCCAATTTAGAATCAAGGCAGCGAAATGACAGGCATGGCAGGCATTCTGAACAAAAGTCGGATGTGTGAGGCCAGGTCCCGGCTGCGCACGTGTTCTCTCCAGCGGCTTGCGTCCAGTTCGCTCACCCTTCTGTTTCCAGGCCTTTTGAGCATGGCTCTGGTGCACCCGGCCACAGCTCAAGAAGGAAAATGAGCGGTGACGGTGGCCGAAGGTGGCCGCTGTCGACTTCATCCCCGCATGGGGTGATCTCGAGAGCAACATTCGTCGTCTCGCGCAAGCGGCGGAACGCGTGGCCGCCCAGGGCGTGAACGATGTGGTGTTTCCTGAAACGACAATCAGTAGTGACGACTTTACCGAACCTGCGGAATTGCCGCCCTATGTGGACACGATTCCGGGTCGTGCGACAGCAGCCTTGTTTCCGATGATCAAGCGAACCGGGCTGATCATGAACGTGGTCATTGCCGAGAAAGATGCGATCACTGGCATCGTCTTGAACACCGCTGTCTTGCTAGGCTCTGATGGCATCATCGGCAAGTACCGCAAGAACGGACTCAATGGCCAGGACGTGCAACTGTTCGGGCCTGGCGACACCGATGTCGGGGTCTTTGACACACCGATCGGGCGCATTGCCCTGATCATTTGCTAAGACGATACCAACTGGCAATACGACCGGCTGGCAGGCCTGAGGGGAGCTCAGATCATTGGATGGCACTCGATTTCTGATCGTGTGATGCCTGGCACCCCGGCGGCGAAGGCTCGCCTGTACCACTCCACGGACGCCAACGTTCAACACATGAGTGCGCTCAATGGCGTCTTCGTGGTTGGGGCCACCCTCAGCGGCATTGAGCGCAACCCAATCACCTGGTTGCCATAGGGGCTCAAGCTTGTCCAGGCGCCCGTGGTCCCTCCCGAGGCGCTTCCACCCGGGCTCAACCGATGGGTCGCGACCACCATCATCCCCGCCGACCTTCGCTCTACAACCCGTTGCTGGCGCTACGGCGCGCGCCGGTCGATTCCTGCGCAACGATGGGGAATCAGCCTGTGCAGTTGGCTGCTGCACAGTGGCTCGGAGGTTCATCACAACTAGGCAGCAGCCAGCCCCTGGCCAACGAGCTGACCGTGCTCCCCGAGCTCTCGGGGCTGTCGGGATCAGAAGCCGGGTCGAGCGTCGCGGAGGAGCCTTCGAGCAACTCCTTGCCAACCGCGCCAACGTCGGACATGGCTACCCGGTAAGCAGTTACCCCGAGCGAGAAGGCTCCCTCCTTTACGCAGTGAGTGATCCCCCGACGGGCCGAGCCGATCTGCACCCCTATCTGGCCTGCTAGTTGGGCCAGTCTTGGTCATCAGTGGCAGTAGGCGGGTTGGCAGCGCCACCGCAGCAGGAATTTACGGGCCTGAGCCGGTGGTGTTCACACCCACGCTCACGGCGCCTGGCACCTGGATCAACCAACAGCAGCTGCTCATTGGCCAGCGCAACGACCTCTATCGCCCCCTGGTCCTGGATGCTCAGAACATCTGCTTCCAGAAGTGGAAGCAGGCCGGCCATGGAATCGTGAGCTGCCCCTGACACTGTCGTTGTGACCATGGGCTGCTTCACCCCCAGCGCCGCCTACGGCTCACCGCCACGCTGCCGTCGAAGCCGGGCACCGGCACCCGGCACTTGCTGAGCTCCAACGCCAGGGGGATGGGGCCGTAGCAGGCTTCGAGGGCATCGAGGATCCGCTCGCTGTAGTGCTCCAGGGTGAGGCAGCGTATGGTGCGGGCCTGCTGCTGCAGCGCGGCGATGCCGCGGCCGTAGTCGAAACCCTGGCTGAGGTCGTCGCTGCGGGCCACGGCGCCCAGGTCGACCCCCAGGGAGAAGGCCAGCTCGAACCACTGGCCGTGCAGCCGTTCGTGCTCGTACACGCCCACGTGGGCCCAGAGCCGCAGGCCCCGCACATGGATCGCCTCGTTCACAGGGGCAGGGGGCGGTGGCTGAACTGCCGCCGGCCTTCGGCGTAGTCGGCGGCGATGTGGCCCTCGCCCCGCAGCCGGTAGCGGTAGGTGACCAGCCCCTCGAGCCCCACCGGCCCCCGCGGCGGCAGGGTCTGGGTGCTGATGCCCACCTCGGCGCCGAAGCCGTAGCGGTTGCCGTCGGCGAAGCGGGTGGAGCAGTTGAGGAACACCCCGGCGCTGTCGACTGCCCGCAGGAAGCGGTCGGCGGCCGCCGGATCGGTGGTGGCGATCGCGTCGGTGTGGCGGGAGCCGTGGCGGCGCACATGTTCCAGGGCCGCCTCCAGATCCTCCACCACCTTCACATTGAGGATCAGATCGGAATACTCCGTGTCCCAGGCGCCGGGGCCGGCCGCTTGCTCCACCCCAATGGCGCAGGCGGCCGCATCGCCCCGCAGCTCGACGCCTGCCGCCGCGAAGGCTGGCAGCGCCACCGCCAGGAAGGCCGGCGCGATGGCCTGGTGCACCAGCAGGGTCTCGATGGCGTTGCAGGCCGCCGGGTACTGGGTCTTGCTGTCGAGGGCGATGCGCAGCGCCAGGGCCGGGTCGGCGGCCCGATCCACATACAAGTGGCAGATGCCGTCGGCGTGGCCGAGCACGGGGATGCGGGTGTTGTCCTGGATGAAGCGCACCAGGGCGTTGGACCCCCGGGGGATGATCAGATCCACCAGGCCATCGAGCCGCAGCAGCCCCAGGCTCTCCTGGCGGCTGGTGAGCAGCTCCAGGGCGCCCGGGGCCACGGCGCTGTCGGCCAGGCCCCGCTGCAGGGCCGCCACGATCGCCTGGCAGCTGCGGCTGGCCTCCCGTCCCCCCTTGAGCAGGGCGCCATTGCCGGAGCGGATCGCCAGCGAGGCGATCTGCATCACCGCATCGGGCCGGGCCTCGAAGATCACCCCCAGCACCCCCAGGGGCACACTCAGGCGCTCCAGCACCAGCCCCTGGTCGAGTTCGGTGTGCAGCTGGCGCCGGCCCAGCGGATCGGCCAGGGCCGCCACCTGGCGCACGCCGGCGATGGCGCCCGCCAGCTTGGGGCCATCCAGCTTGAGGCGGGCCACCAGGGCCGGCGCCAGCCCCTCGGCGGCAGCGGCCGCCAGGTCAGCCCGGTTGGCCTCCAGGATTTCGGCGCTGGCCGCGTCGAGGGCGTCGGCCAGCGCCGTCACGGCTGCGCGGCGTTCGGCGTCGCTGCACTGGCCCAGGGCCATGGCGGCCCGGCGCACCGCCGCGGCCCGCTGCAGCAGCTGGGGGTCGGGCTCCGGCACGACGCTGGTGGGAGGGGTGATGGTCTGGCTCATGGCTCCTATCCTCCCAAGCGATCCAGCGCCAGACGCACGGCCCCCAGCCGGCCGGCGCCGTTGCCGAGGGCGCAGCGGCGGATCACCAGTCCCTCCCGGCTCACGGCCAGCACCCGCTGCTCCACCTCCCGCCACACGGCCGGCAGGAAGTGGTGGCTGGCGGCGCTGAGGCCGCCGCCGATCAGCACCAGCTGCGGGGTGAGCACGTAGAGCAACGAGCTCAGCCCCACCCCGAGCAAGCGTCCGTAGGCCGCCCACACCGCCAGGGCCTCGCTGTCGCCGGCATCGGCGCGGCGGCAGAGCTCGCGCGGATCGAGAGGGCTGAGGCGGGCCAGGCCGCCGATGCTGCAGAACTGCTCCAGGGAGCCACGGTTGCCGCTGCGGCATTCGGGGCCATCGGGGTCCACACCGATCAGGCCCGGTTCGGCCGCCGCGCCGCCGTGGCCGGTGAACAGCTGGCCGCCGAGCAGCACCGCCCCGCCCACACCGGTGCCGAGGGTGAGCAACAACACGTTGTCGACGCCCCGGGCCGCCCCCAGCCACGCTTCGCCGAGCAGGGCGGCGTTGGCGTCATTGCCCAGGATCACCCGCCGCCCCAGTTCGGCTTCCAGCCAGGCGGCCAGGGGCACGTCCCGCCAGCCCGGCAGATTGATCGAGATCCGCGCCACCCGTCCCGCCACATCGCAGGGCCCCGGCAGACCGATGCCCACCCGGCCGGCGAGGCGATCGGGGTCGATCTGGCCCACGGCCTCAGCCAGGGCCACGCACACCGCCCCCGGCATCGCCGGCTGGGGGGTGGGCACCTCGGCCTCGGCAAGCAGCGTGCCCTGCGGATCGCAGCGGGCCAGCTTGATGGCCGTGCCCCCCAGATCGATGCCGATCAGCTGGGCCTCACCGGGAGGTCGTACGGGGGACGACGCCATCAGAAGCGCAGGAACACCTGCAGCAGGGACTGCCAGGCCCCTTCGGTGTCGACGGAGGTCTGCAGGTTGAAGGTGTCGGAGGCCTTGTAGGTGAGCGTCACCTGGGGGGGCACATCGGAGCGGTTCGGGGCCGCCAGCACCGACATGCTGAAGCGGTTGGTGATGTCGACGCCGATCTCGGCACCCAGCACCAGCTGGGGCGGCACCCGCCGCCGGGTGGTGCCTTCCTGCTGGGTGTCGATCGCCTGGTTCACGTAGGTGGGATAGAGGGCCAGGCTCACCCGCTGGCCGAAGGCATCGCTGAGCGACGACAGCAGCGGCGACAGCAGGGTCTGGCCCACCACCGTGGCCAGGGCGGCCCCGGCCCCGCCGCCGCTCAGGCCCGCCAGGGAGTTGCCGCCGATCAGGGCCACCAGCCGCTCCTGGGGCAGGGGCGGACTGCTGCGCAGCTTGAGGTTCTCGGCGATGCGGTCGGCCGGCCCGCTCACCGACACCACCACCAGGATCAGGTTGAGCTGGTTGAGGGCCGACAGACCGGACTGGTTGGGGGCGTTCTGCACCGAGGGGCCGATCTCCCCCACCCCGGCCGGAGAGATCACGCTGAGGCTGTCGGAGATGCGGGTGCGCAGGGCGATGTCGAGGTAAGGCACCAGCCCCATGGAGGGGGTGAAGATCGCCACGTTGGGGGCGTCGGGATCGAGGCTGAAGCTGGTGGTGAACAGGCTGAGCCGTCCCCCCAGCAGACGCACCACGCCGGAGGCCCGCAGGGAGGGGTCGAGGCGGCCATTGATGCGCAGGCGGCCGGCGGTGGTGAAGTTGGCGATGTTGGGGATCACCACCCGCAGGTCCGGGCCCAGCCGCAGGGTCAGGTCCTCGAAGGCCAGGTAGGGGAAGCGGGGCACCGAGGCGCGCAGGGCTTCGGCGGTGGTGGACTCCACATCGGGTCCCAGCAACACCAGGGGCTGCTGGAAGTTCCACTTCGCCTCCAGCAGCTCGGGCATGGTGCGCGGCTGCACCGGCTGATCGGACACCGGCGCACTGGCCGCCAGCTGGCCGGGCTGGACGTTGATCGTGCCGCGGCTGATCGCCACATCGCCGCCGAGAACGGGAGCCACCAGGCTGCCGCTCAGGTGCAGCTGCCCATCCCCCACCGCCACCAGGCGCGGCACCGAGAAGGGCACCTCCGCCAGCTTCATCACCAGGGTCTTGTCCTGGGCCAGGGGCCGGAACAAGCCCAGACGACCCTCACCGCCGACCACCCCCTTCGGCCCCACCCGGGCGCGGAACTCCTGCACCACCAGCTGCTCGAAGTCGAACAGGATCGTGGCCTCCACCTCCCGCACCTCCTGGCCGATGAAGCGGCAGCGGAGGTCGCGCAGCCGCAGGAAGCCGTTGGCGATCGGATCGTCGAGGCTGCCGCGCACCAGCAGCTGCAGGTCGGCACCACCCTCCTGCCACTCGAAGGCCTGCCCCCCCAGCCGGGTGAGGAAGCGCAGGCCATCGCCCCGGGTGGCCAGGCGCAGCTCCAGCCCCTGCTGGGACGCCACCAACGGGATCGTGCCCGACAGGTCGACGCTGCGGGAAGCCCCTTCGGCCCGCAGGGCCAGATCCAGCCCGATGCCTTCAGCCTTCAGCTCCACCCGGCCCCGCTCCAGCGCCAGGGCCTGCTCGCCGAGGCGGCCATCGACCAGCGCCAGGTCGACGCTGAGCTCGGGGCGGGCACCGCCCAGCCGGTAACGGCCCCGGGCGGCCAGGCTGCCGCGCAGGTTCTCCGGCAGGGGCGTCAGCAGGGCCAGCAGGGATAGGGGCAGGTCGGCGAGGCTGAAGCTGCCGCTGCCGCCGCTGAGCGGTCCCTCCAGCCGCACCTCGAACGGCTTGCCAGCCAGGGACTGGGCCCGGTCGCCCTGGTCGTACCAGAGGTGACCGGTGGCCTTGAGGTCGGCCCTGGTGCGGGCGAAGTCAGGGCCGCTGAGCAGCAGGTCGGCATCGATCCGGGCCTGCAGCCGCTCGAGCCGCTCCGCCCGGCTGGCCCGGCTGGCCGCCTGGACACGGGCGGCGACCCGTTGCTCGGCCTGGGCCAGGGCCAGCAGCTGGTCGGTGACCGTGCCGGCCATGGTGTCGATCACCAGGCTGCCCAGGTCGCTGGCCTGTCCGCGCTTCGGAGCCGAGGCCCCGCGCCAGATCGGCCAGGCGTCGTTGAGCTGACGGAACAACAGGGTGGAGAGCTGGCGGGCTTCGAAGCGGGCCCGGAACGGACCGTTCCAGCGTCCGGAGACCGTGGCGGCGATGCTGCCCTCGCCGAGGGGCTCGATCCGGCCCTTCACCCGGTACTGGCGGTCGTCGTAGGCCACATCGGCCTGAATGCGGCGTCCCCCCACGCCCAGGAACTGGGGCGAGAGCAGCTCCACCCGGCCGTCGAAGCTGAGGGGCTGCAGCCCCAGCCGGCCACGGCCGCTGAGGTCCCCCTCCAGGCGCCGCAGGCGGCGGTTGGGTCCGGTGGCCACCGACAGGCCCCGCAGCGGGAAGGCGCGCGCCACCCAGCGGTAGCCCGCCGGCCGGCCGTCGAGGGTCAGCAAGCCACCGTCCCGCTCGATCGCGGCCCGCACCGGCTGCCAGCGCCGGTCGAGCAGGGCCGTGATGCGGCCGCTGGGCGTCGGCGCCACCGCAGCCAGATCCAGGGAGCGGTTCTTGAGGCTGCCGCTCCAGGTTTCCCGCAGCAACAGGGGCCCCGCCCCGGGCTGCTGCAGGCGCAGCTGCAGGTCGGGGCGCAGTTCCGCCAGGGGCCCGGCGATCGTGCCCGCCACATCCATTTCCCCCTGCAGGCTGGTGCCGAGCAGCGGGTCGAGGCGGGCCAGGGGGTAGTCCTGGACAGCGACGCGGGCCAGCAGCGGACCGGCCACCAGACCCTTGCCGGCCTGGAAGGACAGGGGCAGCTGGGCTGTGGCCTTGAGGCGGTCGGCCTCGAAGCGCTCCAGCCGCAGCAAGCGGTCGCGCCACACCAGCGCCGCCTGCCAGGGCCCCAGGAGCCGCTGGGACGCCTGGCCCGTCTCCAGCCGCAGGCGCGGCGCCGCCAGGCGGCCATCGGCCCGCAGGCGGCCGGCGAGGGGCTGCCGCAACCACTCCGGCAGCTTGGCGGCGGCGGGAAAATCATCGGGATTCAGGCGCCAGCGGGCGTCCAGGGCCAGCGAACGGCCAACGCTGCCGCTGGCCCTGAGCGTGGAGCCACCCAGCCGGCCATCGAGCCGGGTGAGGCGCAGCAGGCCGTCGCCCCAGCGTCCCTTGAGGTCGGCCATCAGGGGTTGGCGCCCCAGCGGATGGCGCGGTGGCGGCTGGACGACGAGCTGGAGATCCAGGCGGCGATCCGCTTCGGCCCTGGCCGTCAGACGGCCGCCCCAGGTCCAGAAGCGCCAGGGGCTGGCAGGCAGGATCAGGGCCCTGTCGCGGCAGCTCAGGGGCAGCCGCTGTGCCGTCAGCGGCACCGAGCCGGTCTGCAGCTGCCAGCGCAGGCTCCGCAGCTCCAGGCCGCCGTCGCAGCGGGCCAGGCCCTTGTTGATCATCAGCCCCAGGCGGCCCTCGGCCACACCGGCGAGGCTCCCCCCGGCCCGGTCACCGGAGGGAAACAGCGAGCGCAGCGGGGCCAGGGGAAAACGGCGGGCCGTCAGCCGGCCCAGCCACTGCTGCGTCTGCCACTGGCCACCACCATCCAGCAGCAGCGATCCGCCGCCGCCACCGGCCGGGGGGGCCAGCCGCAGGCCCAGGTCGATCTCGCGGCGGTGCAGGCGCAGGGCCACCTGGCCCGAAAGGGCCAGATCGAGGGGCCGGGCCGTGGCTCCGGCGCCCCAGACCCGCACGGCGCCGGGCTGGAGCAGACCCAGGCGCAGGTCGAGCCGTGGCGGCTCGCGGCCGGGGGGAACCGCTCCCAGCACCCAGAACTGGCCCCTGGCGTTGCGGCGCAGGTCGGCGCGGGCCCCCTTGAGGCCCAGATCCAGCACGGGCCCGCGCAACAGCAGGCTGGCCATGGGGTCGATGCGCAGCCGCACCGCCTCCACTGTGGCGGTGGAGCTGTCCTGACGGCCGGGCAGGAAACGGCTGGGGCCGATCCAGAAGCCATCGGCCTTCAGGCCCCGGTAGGGACCCAGGGCCAGCGGACGGCCCATGGCCGTGCCGATCTGGCGCTCCAGGCTGGGCCTGAATCGGCCGTAGAGGCCAGCGACGATCCGGTCGAACCAGAAGACCCCGAGACCCAGGCTGGCCCCTGCCAAGCCAACCGCAAGCAGTCCCTTCCACGCGCGTCGGCGGGCCAAAAGAGACTGGTTGTCAGGCTTCCAACGCATCCACCGGGGTCGGTCGCCGTCCATGGCGGCCGCAATATAAGGGGCTTGTCACGCCTTCCCCAGCCCCATGGCCGCTGATCCGATCCTGCTTGTGGCCGGCACCTGGCTGGGTGCCGCCAGCGGCGTGCTGGCGGTGCTGACCATCGCCGGTTTTCTCTCCCGCTGGGGGATTCGCTTCCGTCTGGTGGGGATCACCAGCTTCACGGCCCTGCTCTCGCTCTCCTGCCTCGCCTTCGCCATCAGCTACAACCCGCGGGTGAGCGTGCCGGGGGCAGTCCAGGTGCCGGTCGTGTTCGACAACGGCACCGATCTGGTGATTGCTGCCGCACCGGCCGATCTGCCGAGCGAGGCGGCGGCCCCCACCGTGGAGCAGGTGGCCCGCAACCTGCGCGGCGGTGGGCGTGGCGGCAGTGGTGGCGGCGCTGGTAGCCAGGTCCGGGTGCGACTGCGGCGGGTCGAGGCCGTGGAGCCAGGACTGGCACGGCCCGTGGTGCTGGCGGAAACCACCCGCCAGGAGGCGACCAGCAGCCTCGACGACGCGGTCTGACCCTTGGTGGCCCACCCCTTCCAGCCAGCGGCCCACATGCGGCGCGAGCAGCAGCGCCTGCGCCGGGATGGCATCGAGAGCTGGGAGGCCCTGGCCGGGCTGGATGACGGGCAGCTGCGGCAGCTGGCGGCCTCCGGGGAAGCCAGCGAGGCCAAGCTGATCCGCCTGCGGGGTCAGGCCCGGCTGGTGAGCGCGGTGGGGTTGGCCCCGGAAGAGGCGGCCCTGTTGCTGCATGGGGGCATCGCCAGCCCCGCCGGGCTGGCCGCCGCCGATCCCCAGCAGCTGCTGCTGCAGCTGGGCCGGCTGCAGCGTCGGCTTACGGGAGCCGCCATGCCCCCGGTGGATCTGGCCCTGGTGCTGGGCTGGATCCGCCGGGCCAGGCAGGCCTCCGGTCGCTCCCCGAACTGACCCTCTGGACGGCGCCACCCAGGCGGGGGTGACTGGAATGGAGAAAACGGACGGAGGCAGTGATGCCCCCATCAACCCGACGTTCTCCCCCTAGAGCCACGAACCACTCCCTTCGCAGGCGCCTCAGCGCCCTGCTGTGCGCCACCTGCCTTACCGCGGTAGCCACACCCATGGTCCGCGCCCAGTCCGCCCTGCTGGAGTCGGTGAAGCAGAACCCGGCCCTGGCCCAGAGCCTCTGCCAGCAGTTCCGCCAGCTGAACGCCCAAGGCGTCTCGGCCACCTCCAAGGCGTCGATTTCCAGCCTGGCCAGCAGCCGGGGCCTGAGCCCGATGGATGCGGAAGTGCTGGCCACCTACGTGATCGGCCTGCACTGCTCCACCGTGTTCTGATCCCCGTGATCCGGACCCTGGACGCCACCCTGCAGCTGGCGGACGGGGTGCGGCTGACCAGCCGCCTCTGGCACCCCGACGGGGAGGGCCCCTGGCCCGTGCTGGTGATGCGCCAGCCCTACGGCCGGGCGATCGCCTCCACCGTGACCTACGCCCATCCCAGCTGGTACGCCGGCCACGGGTTCCTGGTGGTGGTGCAGGACGTGCGCGGCCGTGGTGCGTCCGATGGTTGCTTCGCTGGCTTCGCCCAGGAAGCGGCCGATGGGGCCGCCACGATCCGCTGGGCCCGGGGGCTGGAGGGCAGCAACGGCCGGGTGGGCAGCTACGGCTTCTCCTACCAGGGCCTGAGCCAGCTGCTGAACAGCGCTGGCAACGACGACGCAGCCCTGCCGGACTGCCTGAGCCCGGCCATGTGCGGCCTCGACGAACGCCTGCACTGGGCCAGCGAAGGCGGCGCCCACTGGTGGGCCCTGGGGCTGGGCTGGGCCCTGCAGCTGGCGGCGGAAGGCTGCCGGCGCCGCGGCGACGGGGCCGGCTGGCGCCAGATCCGCCGCAGCCTTCAGCAGGGCCACTTCTGCGACGAGGGGCTGGCCCTGCTGGAGCGCTACGACCCCGCCGGCATGGGCCTGCGCTGGCTGAAGCAGGATCCCTGCGTCCCGGAGGGCTGGACGGTCCACACCGCGGCGCCGGCGCTGCTGCGCCGACCGATGCTGCTGATTGGTGGCTGGCACGACCCGCACCTGAACGGCGTGCTCGATCTCTGGGCCCGGGCCCGCGCCGCAGGCGGCAGCCCCGGGCTCCTGATCGGCGCCTGGAGCCACCTCGACTGGAACGGTGGCCTCGACAGCGAGCTGCTGGCCTTCTTCCGGCGCCATCTGCAGGATCCGGCTCCTGGCACCAGCGCGCCGGCCGCCCCCGAGGCCCCCATCCGCCTGCAGTGCTGCGCCAGCGGCGCCTGGCACAGCGCGGGCGACGCCAGCGAGCCGCAGGGGGCGGCCATCGGCTGGTCGCTGCATTCGGGTGGCCTGGCGGCGATCCGTTGCGACGAAGGGGAACTGCGGCCGGAACCAGCGGGACGTGGCGTGGTGGTGCTGGTGCATGACCCCTGGCGGCCGGTGCCCGGCCGGGGCGGCCATCTCGGCCTGGTGCCCGGACCGGTGGAGCGCGCTGACCTGGATCGTCGCGCCGATGTGGCCTGCTTCAGCAGCGCCCCTTTGGAGCACGACCTCTGGCTGCTGGGGATCTTCCGCCTGCAGCTGCGGGTGAACGCCGACCAGCCCAGCTTCGATCTCTGCGCCGCCCTCTCCGAGGTGAGCCCGGATGGGCGATCCGTGCGCCAGCTGAGCACCGGCGTGGCCCGCTTCAGCCCCAGGGAGCTCAGCGCCGAGAGCCATCGCACCGTGGCCCTGCAACCCCTGGCCACCCTGGTGGCCGCTGGCCAGCGGCTGCGGTTGTCGGTGGCGGCGGCGGCCTGGCCCCTGATCGCCGTCAACCCCGGCGACGGCAGCCTGCCGGCGGGTGGTAGCAGCGCCGAGCACCGGGTGATCAGCCTGACGCTGGACCTGGACGGCAGCTGGCTGGGCCTGGACCCCCTGGTTCGGGCAAACTGAGCCGACCCGAACCCCGTCGCCCATGCCGCGCCCCCAACCGCGCCGAGCCCTGATCGGCCTGACGCTGCTCGTGAGCAGCCTGGCGGTGCTGGCGCCGCGGGGGGCCTGGGCCCAGGCCGTGCCGATTCCCACCAGCACCGGCCAGCCCAGTGCCGCCCTGAGCGAAGCCAAGGCCCGCGCCGCCGCCGAGAGGATCCTGACCACGATCCGCAACGGCGACGCCCAGGCGCGCTTCAACCAGTTCTCGCCGGCCCTGCAGCGGGTCACCCAGCATGGTGGCCGCCACCATGAAGACCCAGCCCAAGCTGCTGCGCTGGACGATCCGCAGCATCCAGCCCGGCTACGACTCGAGCACGGTGGAGGCCACCCTGGTCACCAGTGCCGGCCAGCGCGATCTGCTGATGGTGATCGATGCCGACGGCAAGATCGATGGCTATCACTTCAACGTCACCGACCAGCCGGCCGAAAAGGTGGTGCGGGACTTCATCAGCGCCCTCTCGGCGGGTCACTTCATCTCCGCCAGCAGCTTCCTGTCGCCGGTGATGCAGGAGCAGATTTCCCAGGCCCAGCTGCAGCAGAAGTGGTTCAACCTGCAGCGCATCACCGGTAATTTCGTGCGGGTGAAGCGCGTCAGCCGGGCGGAGAGCACCCCGGACATGCGGCTGGTGATCGTCAACACCGAGTTCAATCGGCTCACGGACAACCTGTTCGTGACGCTGGACGCCCAGAACCAGATCATCGGCGTGGATTTCCCCACGGATCCGGCCCCTCCCTCGCCGCCGCGCTGAGCCGGCGCGTCCACCGACGTAAGCTCCCGGCGCATGCCCGCCCCATCTTCCATGGCCCTGTCCAGCCTCGAATGGATGGTCGATGATGCCCATCGGCTGGCGGAATGTCGCCACGACCATCCCTTCTCCGTGCTCGGACCGCAGCCCCTGGACGGCGGTGGCTGGGTGGTGCGGGCCTGGATGCCGGACGCCCATGGGGTGGAACTGCTGCTCGGGGGCGAGCGGCTGGCGATGGCCAACCCCCACCATCCCTGGATCTTCGAAACCCGCCTCGAGGCTGACCCCGGCTGCGGCTACCGCTTGCACGTGCAACGGGGCGGCATCGAGCACGAGCAGCACGACCCCTGGGCCTTCCGCCATGAGTGGATGGGGGAACTGGACCGGCACCTGTTCGCTGAGGGCAACCACCACCACGTCTGGCGGCGCATGGGGGCCCACGTCGTCGAACGGGACGGCATCGCCGGGGTGCAGTTCTGTCTGTGGGCGCCCAATGCCCGCAGCGTGGCCCTGCTGGGCCATTTCAACGGCTGGGATGGCCGCCATCACCCGATGCAGCAGCGGCTCGGGGGCGCCTGGGAACTGTTTATCCCCGGGCTGGGCGTCGGCGAGACCTACAAGTACGAGGTCAGGGCCCAGAACGGCCACTGCTACCAGAAGGCCGACCCCTACGGCTTCCGCCATGAGATCCGGCCGAACACCGGCTCGATCGTGGCCCAGCTGGGCACCTACGACTGGAACGACAGCGCCTGGCTCGCCGAACGGGATGGCCGCGATCCGCTGCCCCAGCCGATCGCGGTGTACGAGATGCACCTGGGCAGCTGGATGCATGCCGCCGCCGACCAGCCCTTCCTCGAAGCCGACGGCAGCGCCCGGCCGCCGGTGCCCGCCGCCGACATGAAACCGGGCGCCCGGTTGATGACCTACCCGGAGCTGGCCGACAGGGTGATCCCGTACGTGAAGGAGCGCGGCTTCACCCACATCGAGCTGATGCCGATTTCCGAGCATCCCTTCGACGGCTCCTGGGGGTATCAGGTGACGGGCTGGTACGCCCCCACCAGCCGCTTCGGCAGCCCGGACGAGTTCCGCGCCTTCGTCGACCGCTGCCACGCCGAGGGCCTCGGCGTGATCCTCGACTGGGTGCCCGGCCACTTCCCCAAGGACAGCCACGGCCTGGCCTTCTTCGATGGCGCCCACCTTTACGAGCATGCCGACCCCCGCATCGGCGAGCACAAGGAGTGGGGCACGCTGATCTTCAATTACAGCCGCAACGAGGTGCGCAACTTCCTCGTCGCCAACCTCATCTACTGGTTCGAGGAGTTTCACATCGATGGCATCCGGGTGGATGCGGTGGCGTCGATGCTCTACCGCGACTACCTGCGTCCGGATGGCGAATGGCTGCCCAACGAGAACGGAGGCCGCGAGAATCTGGAAGCGGTGCGCTTCCTGCAGCAGGCCAACCACGTGCTGTTCCAGCACTTCCCCGGCGCCCTGTCGATCGCCGAGGAATCCACCACCTGGCCGATGGTGACCCAGCCCACAGACATGGGCGGCCTGGGGTTCAACCTCAAGTGGAACATGGGCTGGATGCACGACATGCTCGATTACTTCGAGCTGGATCCCTGGTTCCGCCAGTTCCACCAGAACCACGTCACCTTCTCGATCTGGTACGCCTTCACCGAGAACTTCATGCTGGCCCTGAGCCACGATGAGGTGGTGCACGGCAAGAGCAACCTGCTGCACAAGATGCCGGGGGACGACTGGCAGAAGTTCGCCAATGTGCGCGCCCTGCTGGCCTACATGTGGACCCACCCGGGCAAGAAAACGATCTTCATGGGCATGGAGTTCGGCCAGCGGGCCGAATGGAACGTCTGGGGTGATCTGCAGTGGGAGCTGCTGCAGTACGAAGCCCACACGGGCCTGCTCAACCTGGTGGATGACCTCAACGTCTTCTACAAATCCGAGCCAGCGCTGTGGGGCGACGACTTCGATCAGTACGGCTTCCAGTGGATCGACTGCAACGACAACCGCCATTCGGTGATCAGCTTCATGCGCCGCGACAGCGGCAGCGGCAGCTGGGTGGTGGTGGTGGCCAACTTCACCCCCCAGAGCCATTCCCATTACCGCGTGGGTGTGCCGTTGGAGGGCTTCTATGCGGAGGTGTTCAACACCGACAGCAGCCGCTACGGCGGCAGCAACCTCGGCAACCTGGGCGGCCGCTTCACCGATGCCTGGGCGATCCACGATTACCAGAACTCGCTCGAGCTGTGCCTGCCGCCCCTGAGCGTGGTGGTGTTCCGCCTGGACGAGTCCCGCAGCCTGCAGCGTCCGGCCATCGGCGAGGGCTGAGGGGCCCCATGCCACGACTGGTGACAGGAGCGGCGGGAGGTCGGGGGTGCTCGGTTAGGTTTCGCCGTTGACCTTCCGACCGGCGCAATGACTGAATCCGCCCCCCTGCTGCTGCGCGCCGCCCGAGGTGAGCAGGTGGAGCGGCCTCCGGTCTGGATGATGCGCCAGGCGGGCCGCTACATGAAGGTCTACCGCGACCTGCGCGACCGCCATCCCGGCTTCCGTGAGCGCTCCGAGAACCCCGATCTCTCCTACGAGATCTCGATGCAGCCGTTCCACGCCTTCCGTCCCGACGGCGTGATCCTGTTCTCCGACATCCTCACGCCCCTGCCGGGCATGGGGATCGACTTCGACATCATCGAGAGCAAGGGTCCGATCATCGAGCCCGCCATCCGCAGCCAGGCCCAGGTGGATGCGCTGCGCCCCCTGGATCCGGCCGAGGCCCTGCCCTTTGTGGGCGAGGTGCTGAAGCGGCTGCGGGCCGACGTGGGCAACCAGGCGGCGGTGCTCGGCTTCGTGGGCGCCCCCTGGACCCTGGCCGCCTACGCGGTGGAGGGCAAGAGCTCCAAGACCTATTCGGTGATCAAGGCGATGGCCTTCCAGGAGCCCGCCCTGCTGCACCAGCTGCTGGGCCACCTGGCCGATCAGATCGCCACCTACGTGCGCTACCAGATCGACAGCGGCGCCCAGGTGGTGCAGCTGTTCGATTCCTGGGCGGGGCAGCTGAGCCCGATCGACTACGACGTCTTCGCCGCCCCGTACCAGAAGCGGGTGATCGACCAGGTGAAGGCCACCCACCCCGACACCCCCCTGATCCTCTACATCTCCGGCAGCGCCGGCGTGCTGGAGCGCATGGCCAGCACCGGCGTCGACTTCATCTCGCTCGACTGGACCGTGGACATGGCCGATGGCTGTGCCCGCCTGCCCCAGCACCTGGGCGTGCAGGGCAATGTGGATCCCGGCCTGCTGTTCGGCACGCCTGAGGCGATCCGTGAGCGGATCCTGGACACGGTGCGCAAGGCCCGCGGCCGCCGCCACATCCTCAACCTGGGCCACGGCATCCTGCCCGGCACCCCTGAAGACAACGCCCGCGTCTTCTTCGAGACTGGCAAGGCCGTGACGGAGCTGCTGGGGGCCGCTGTTTGAGCGCCGCCACCTCCGGGCCCCAGCGGATCCTGATCACCGGCGCCAGCGGTTGCGTCGGCCAGTACATCGCCGAGAACCTGCTGGCCAACAGCGACGCCCAGCTGCTGCTGCTGCTGCGGGATCCCGCCAAGCTCAGCGCCGTGCCCGCCGATCACCCGCGCATCACCCTGCTGGTGGGTGATCTGCGGGAGCTGGGCCCCCACGCTGAAGCGATCGCCAGCGCCGACCGGATCATCCACACGGCCACCGCCTGGGGCGACCCGGAGCGGGCCCAGGCGGTCAACGTGGTGGCCGTGAAGGAACTGCTGCGGCTCACCGATCCGGAGCGGCTGCAGCAGGTGATCTATTTCTCCACCGCCAGCATCCTCGACCGGCAGCTGCAGCTGCTGCCGGAGGCGATGGCCTACGGCACCGAGTACATCCAGACCAAGGCCACCTGCCTGCAGGACCTGGAGCGCCATCCCCTGGCGCCAAGGATCGTGGCGGTGTTCCCGACGCTGGTGTTCGGCGGCTCGGTGGGCACGGCCGATCCCCACCCCACCAGCTATCTCACGGCCGGGCTGAAGGAGGCCTTCGGCTGGCTGTGGCTGGCCCGCTGGCTGCGCACCGACGCCAGCTTCCACTTCATCCATGCCGCCGACATCGCCACGGTCTGCGCCCACCTGGCCACCACCCCCCATGGCCCCAACCCGGAGCCGGGCCAGGGGCCGGTGCGGCGGCTGGTGCTGGGTCAGGCGCCGATCACGATCAACGGCGCCGTGGCCTGCCTGTGCCGCTGGCGACGGGTGTGGGTGCCGCCGGTGGGAATCGATCTTCGCGGCTGGCTGATCGAGGGACTGATCAAGCTGCTGCGCATTGAGGTGAACGCCTGGGACCGCTTCTCGATCCGTCAGCGCCACTTCGTGCACGAGCCCGTGAGCCCGCCCGAGCGCTTCGGGCTGGTGAGCTTCGCCCCCACCCTCAACGCGGTGCTGGAGACGGCGGGCGTGCCGCACCGGGGCCGCTGAATTGTTGCGAATGTGCCGGAGGGCCCCAACGCCAGGCGGCCGTTGCCTAATTTGATCCGGTTGCAAGTGCCATCAGGCACCTTCTTTTGCACCCTCCCATGCGTCGTCTTCTTTCCCTGTTCGCTCTCTGCCTGGCGCTGGTGCTGGGTGCCGCCCCGAGCTTCGCCGCCGATGCGGCCCATGGCGGCCAGATCTTCTCCGCCAACTGCGCCGCCTGCCACATGGGTGGCGGCAACGTGGTGAACGCCGAACGCACCCTCAAGGCCGATGCCCTGGCCTCCTACCTGGCCAACTACGACGCCGACCACGAGGCCGCCATCGCCTACCAGGTGACCAACGGCAAGAACGCCATGCCCGCCTTCGGCGGCAAGCTCAGCGACGGCGACATCGCCGACGTGGCCGCCTACGTCGAGGACATGGCCTCCAAAGGCTGGGCCTGATCCCCGCCCCGCTGGTCCACGCCGACCGGCTCCTAACGCTGCAAAGCCCCGGCCCAGCCGGGGCTTTTTTTGTGGCCACCGCCCAAGGCCGGCCATCAGGGCTCAGAGCTCGGCCCGGCAGGCGGCCAGCACCGCCAGGTAGAGGTCCTCGGGAACGTCTCTGATGTCGTACTCGGAGGGCAACATGCCGTGGACGTGGCGGTGCACGACCCGCCAGCAGTCGCGCTCCGGTTCAAAGGCGCCACCGAGGGCCTGGGATTCGGCGGCCAGCTGGGCCACCAGGGCCTGGTCGTCGGCGGCGGAGGGCATGGGTGACGAACGGGCTGGAGAAGCGAGAATGGGGTTCAGCCGCGACCCCATCATGGCGATCCACCCCTCCGCCGAGCTGCTGGCGGTCCTGCTGGCCGGCGTGATTCCCCTGGCCATGCCTCTGGCGGCGCAGCCGGCCCTGGCCCAGGCGGTGACGCCCAACCAACCGCTGGCGATCGAGGCCAGCCCGGGGCTGCCGCCGCCGGCCTGCAAATTGGTAGTGCCCAGGAGCGAGGCGGTGCTGCAGCCCCTGCGGATCCATCCGGCCCAGGTGGCCCAGAAGAACAGTTTTGGCTGCCTGTCGGCGGCGGATGCCTTCTATGGCCGCGACGGTTGCCCCAGCCAGCTGTGCGGCCAGAAGCACGGCTACCAGGTGCCCCTGCCGGCACAGAACGGGCGGTAGGCCTCCCCCGGCGGTTCGGTCCTCCCACTCGGACAATTCCGAAGCCATTCATACGGTTGCTGCATTGCCAGCCCCAGGGAGATTCCAACCATGCATCCCACCGCCGAACTGTTCACCGAGAAGGCCTGGGGCGCCGTCGTGGCCTCCCAGCAGCTGGCCCAGCAGAAGCGCCAGCAGCAGATGGAGAGCGAGCACCTGTTCGCCGCCCTGCTGGCCCAGCAGGACCTGGCCAGCCGGATCCTGGAGAAGGCCGGCGTGGATCTGGGGGTGCTGAACCAGAAGCTGGAGGCCTTCATCGCCAGCCAGCCCAGCCTGGCCGCCGCCCCCGACAACGTCTACCTGGGCAAGGGGCTCAATGCGGTGCTGGATCGGGCCGATGGGCTCAAGAAGGAGTTCGACGACAGCTTCATCGCCGTGGAGCACCTGGTGCTGGCCCTGGCCGGCGATGAGCGCTGCGGCCGCCAGCTGCTCTCGCAGGCGGGCGCCGATGGGGCCAGGATCAAGGAGGCCGTTCAGGCCGTGCGAGGCAGCCAACGCGTGACCGACCAGAACCCGGAGGGCACCTATGAGTCGCTCGAGAAATACGGCCGCGACCTCACCGCCGCCGCCCGCGACGGCAAGCTCGATCCGGTGATCGGCCGCGACGAGGAGATCCGCCGCACCGTGCAGATCCTGTCGCGCCGCACCAAGAACAACCCGGTGCTGATCGGTGAGCCCGGCGTCGGCAAGACAGCCATCGTGGAAGGGCTGGCGCAGAGGATCGTCAATGGCGATGTGCCCACGGCGCTGCAGAACCGCCAGCTGATCGCCCTCGACATGGGCGCCCTGATCGCCGGCGCCAAGTACCGCGGCGAATTCGAGGAGCGGCTCAAGGCCGTGCTCAAGGAGGTCACCTCCAGCGAGGGGCAGATCGTGCTGTTCATCGACGAGATCCACACGGTGGTGGGGGCTGGCGCCACCGGCGGTGCCATGGACGCCAGCAACCTGCTCAAACCGATGCTGGCCCGCGGTGAGCTGCGCTGCATCGGCGCCACCACCCTCGATGAGCACCGCCAGCACATCGAGAAGGATCCGGCCCTGGAGCGCCGCTTCCAGCAGGTGTTCGTCGACCAGCCGACGGTGGAGGACACGATCTCGATCCTGCGCGGCCTGAAGGAGCGCTACGAGGTGCACCACGGCGTGCGCATCGCCGACAACGCCCTGGTGGCGGCGGCGGTGCTGAGCAGCCGCTACATCGCCGATCGCTTCCTGCCCGACAAGGCCATCGACCTGATGGATGAATCGGCGGCGCGCCTGAAGATGGAGATCACCTCCAAGCCGGAGGAGATCGACGAGCTCGACCGCCGCATCCTGCAGCTGGAGATGGAGAAGCTGTCCCTGGGGCGCGAATCGGATCCGGCCAGTCGCGACCGGCTCGAGAAGCTCGAAAAGGAACTGGCCGACCTGGGCGAGCAGCAGAGCAGCCTCAATGCCCAGTGGCAGAAGGAGAAGGGCTCGATCGATGAACTCTCCGCCCTGAAAGAAGAGATCGAGCAGGTGCAGCTGCAGGTGGAGCAGGCCAAGCGCCAGTACGACCTCAACAAGGCCGCCGAACTGGAGTACGGCACCCTGGCGGGGCTGAACAAGAAACTGGCCGCCCGCACCGAGGAGCTCAGCGCCCATGCCGGCGAGAAGAACCTGCTGCGCGAAGAAGTCACCGAGGACGACATCGCCGAGGTGATCGCCAAGTGGACCGGCATTCCGGTGAGCAAGCTGGTGCAGAGCGAGATGGAGAAACTGCTGCATCTCGAGGACGAGCTGCACACGCGGGTGATCGGCCAGGACCAGGCCGTGACGGCGGTGGCCGATGCCATCCAGCGCTCACGGGCCGGCCTGTCGGACCCCAACCGCCCGATCGCCAGCTTCCTGTTCCTCGGCCCCACCGGCGTGGGCAAGACCGAGCTGTCCAAGGCCCTGGCTTCGCAGCTGTTCGACAGCGAAGAGGCGATGGTGCGCATCGACATGAGCGAGTACATGGAGAAGCACGCCGTGTCCCGGCTGATCGGAGCGCCTCCTGGGTATGTGGGCTACGAGGAGGGCGGCCAGCTCACCGAAGCGGTGCGGCGGCGCCCCTACGCGGTGATCCTGTTCGACGAGGTGGAGAAAGCCCACCCCGATGTGTTCAACGTGATGCTGCAGATCCTCGATGACGGCCGCGTCACCGATGGCCAGGGCCGCACGGTGGATTTCACCAACACGGTGCTGATTCTCACCAGCAACATCGGCAGCGCTTCGATCCTCGATCTGGCCGGCGATCCGGCCCGCTACGGCGAGATGGAGAAGCGGGTCAATGAGGCGCTGCGGGGCCACTTCCGCCCCGAATTCCTCAACCGTCTGGATGAATCGATCATCTTCCGCAGCCTGCGAGAAGACGAACTGCGCCAGATCGTGGCCCTGCAGGTGCAGCGGCTGACCCGGCGCCTCGAGGAGCGCAAGCTGGCCCTGCGGGTGAACAGCGACGCCCTCGACTGGCTGGCCGCCGTCGGCTACGACCCGGTGTACGGGGCCCGGCCGCTGAAGCGGGCGATCCAGCGGGAACTGGAGACGCCGATCGCCAAGGCGATCCTGGCGGGCACCTTCCCCGCCGGCAGCACGATCGCGGTGGATGTGGAGCTGGAGCGGCTGCGCTTCCGCCAGGCCGAACCGGCCGAGATCCAGGCGGTGGCACCGGCGCTGGTGTGATCCCTGCGCCGGCGCGGGACGGGCCAGCCCGTTACCAGAACGTGCGGCAGGGGAAGGCCAGCATCCGGTCAAATGGATCTCTGTGCGGTTGAAGGAAGGCCCCGGCTCGCAGCGCATGGGCGTCTGCCAACTCCGGCAACTTGCCACTGTGGTGTTTGATGCTCAGCTCCCAGACCGTGGTGGAGCTCACCCAGAGGCGGGACGCCGGATCTTGCAGCAGCGCCAGCACGTAGCTGGGGTCAGGGCCGCAGCGCCCCGCCATCCCAAAGGGCCAGGTCGTCGTGATCGAGGGGCCGCAACAGCCCCTCGGGATCGGCCAGCGGAGTGCCGCTGCGCAGCCGACCGGGGAGGCGCGGCGGCGGCGTGGGCTCCAGGGGCATCAACCGCGCCCAGGGCTTGCCGGCCTTGGCCACCACGATCGTTTCACCGTCATGGGCGGCATCGATCAAGCGCGACAGCTGGGTCTTGGCTTCGTGGACGTTGACCAGCCGCGGCGGAGATGGTGCGTCCATGGGGCGATGCTTAGGCCATGACTAAGGAAGATTCTGGTTCCGTTTGGACCACCGTGGCAAGGAAATGGCGAGCTCCCCTATGGCGCTGGCGTGACGGGCCGGGAGCCTGTGTCGGTTGCTACCAGGCTCCCGGTCGGTTTCGAGGGATTCTGGGGCGTGGCTTGCAGGTCTGATGGCTGATTCGGGATCTGCCGGGGGTGGGGTCGACGTCAGAGACATCAAAGCCAACGACGACGCCACGCCCCCTCGCCGCAGGGGGCGGGCCAAGCGGCGTGATCTGCGTTGTCCGGTGCACGCGGAGACCAGCATGGTGGGCACGGGGCGGAAGTATTTCCTGCACCTGCTCACCACCGAGGAACTGAAGCAGCGGGGCCTGAGCCACAAGCGGGCCCAGCTGGTGATCCAGGCCTATCCGGTGCTGGTGCTCAGCAACGAGTGGCTGGAGCAGCTGTGGTGCCCGGAGTGCGGGCAGAGCCACTGGTGCCACATCACCCGCCACGAGCGCCACGCGCACACGGTGCGCTGGGCGTCACGGGAGCTGTGGCAGCAGGTGGCTCACGTCGATCCGATGGTGGCCAACCCGAGCGTGAGTGAATTCAGCCGCCGGGTGGCGGGTCGGGGGGATTCCAGCCGCCGCTACTGGGACAACTGATCCAGCAGGCTGAGCTGGCCGGGCAGGGGCATGGTGCCGGGGTGCACCTGCATCAGGTAGTCGAGGGCCTGGAGGCGGCTGAGGCGACGGCGACGCTTCAGCCAGGCCAGGCAGAGCAGGGGCGAGCGCTCCATGGCGGCGATGCAGTGCACGAACAGGGGGCCGCGCTGCTGCTGCATCTGGATCGCCAGCGCCAGGGCGGCCTCCAGCTCCTCGATGGCGGGGTCACGGCCGCTGCGGTGATCGGGCAGGGGGTGGCGACGCCAGAGGAAGCGCTGCTCGAGCCCCGCCAGCAGGGGCCATTCCTCGCTGCTGCAGAGGCTCAGCACGGCGCCGATGCCCTGCGCTTCGAGCTGGACGAGGTGTTCGGGACTGCGGGGCGCTGGCCCCAGCGCCAGCTCACCACGCAGCACCCAGTCGATGCGGAAGCGGGAGGACGCCTTGGGCTCAGGTGGCATCGACGCGGCCCGGGGGCTCAGTTGTTGTTGTTGTTGTCGGCGAGCCGCAGCAGGGTGAGCACGCTGGCGATGCCGGTGAGCGGGCGGCCGATGGCATCGACGGCATCGGTGAGCCGGGCGTAGTTGCTGCGGAACACCACCACCACATCGCCATCGCGCAGGGGCGGGTTGAGCTGGGGGGAGGCGGGCGCGCCGAGGTTGAGGGGCACGGCCATGCGGGTGAGGGTGCCGTTGCGGTTGATGCGGATCAGGTCGACCCGGTCGGTCTTGGCCCGCTGCACGACGCTGCCACCGGCGGCCAGCACCGCCTGCACGAGGGGGGTGTTGGGCTTCACCGTCACCGGCCCGGGGCGTACCACTTCGCCGATCACATTCACGGTGATTTCGGGTGGGGCGATGATCGTGGTGGAGAGTTCGCTCAGCTCGATCACCGGCTCGGTGGCGCGGGGGATCATGACGATGTCGCCATCGAAGAGGATCGGGTTCTGCACCTGGTCGCCTTGCTGGATGAGGGTGAGCAGGTCGACCTTGGCGCGGCGGTAGCGCACCTGGTCGCCGGGGAGGCGGCGGCGCAGCACCACCTCGCGGAGGTTGGCGTCGCCGGTGACGCCACCGGCCTTCTGGATGGCGTTGACGAGGGTGGGCAGGCCGGTGATCGTCACATCCGAACTGGCGTTGGAGACCTCCGAGGTGCTGAGGCTGTAGACGCCGGGCCGTTCCACCTCGCCCACCAGGGACACCTGAATGGGCCTGGGGCGCACCAGCTGCAGGTCAAGGTCGGAGCGGAGCAGTTGCTTGCGGTAGAGCGCCTGCAACCAAAAGGAGGCCTGGGCCAGGGTGAGGCCGCTGAGGCGGACGATGCCGATGTAGGGAACGGTGGCGGTGCCGTCGCTGATGATCTGGATCGGGCCGGAACGATCCAGGCGGGTGCTGAGGTTGAGGAAGCGCAGCTCCAAGCCGTCGCCGGGCCCGAGGATGTAGGCATCTTCCTGGGGCACTGCCGGAAGATCCTGACCTGGCTTCAGCTCAGACCGGGATTTTGCTGACGCCGGTGCTGGGCCAGCGGACTGGGCCAGAGCAGAAGCCGGAAGCAAGCTGTGGGCTCCCAGGACAGCCGCCAAACAAAGACTCCGAAAGCGGGCGGATCGGAGCATGCGGAAGACTGGAAGGCCAGGGACCTGAAGGGCTTGCGCCAAAGTTACCGGCTACGGCAAGCGGTCATCGAGGGGCTGGAGCGAAGCGAACCGTGGGGGCCATCACCGAGTTACTGACCGTCGTGGCGCCACTGTTGCGCCCAGCATTGCCACGGGAGGGGTTGGGGCCATTGCCGTTGTTGCCACCCTGGAAGGGCCCCTTACCATTGCCATTGCCATTACCCACGCCCTTGCTCTGGGCCTGGGCGGGGAGGGGAGCCAGGGATTCGAGGACGGCGGCCCCAACAGAAGCACCGAGCGCCAAGGAAAGGCCCGCCACCAATGGCAGCGCTGAGAGGGTACGGAATTTCACGACAGACCGTAAGGCAATTCTTGTTGTCAATTTAGCATGCAGCACAAGGCCACTCCAATTCTGGAGCCCCCGTTGATGACAAGACTACAAAAATGTAGCCTGGGCCACCAATCATCCAACGGGCACTCCTGAACACCACAACGGTTCAGAAGAGTCCACGGCGGAAGTTGTCCCCCCAGCTCACCGTGAACACCCCCACCGTGCCGAAGGGGCTCTGGTTGAAAACATCGGCGGCGAGCAGGTTGATGGCGATGGGCACCTCGCGGAAGGGGGTGTAGGAGAGGTTGAGGTTGGCGCCGCGGCCGCTGACCCCGGCGGAGAGGCCGACGTTGGGTGTGAGCTCGACGCCGATCGCTCCGAAGGGCGACACGTCGCTGCCCTCGAAGTTCTCATCGAGGGCAGCGAAGTCGCGGCCGCCCACACCAAGGCTGATCTGCAGCACCTGGTTGAAGCGGAAGTTCGGCTTTCGCAACGGCAGGGCCACGGTGACCACACCGAAGCCGGTGGCGGAGGGGAGGGTTTCACTGCTGGGGGCCCGCCTGTAGGCATAGACATCGAAGATTCCCCCGGTGACGCTGACCTGCAGGCGCGGCTGGTCGATGAGGGTGCGGCCCACCGCCACGTCGAAGGAGCCGTTGGAGTTGAAGTTCTTGAAACTGGCGATGTTCCAGCGCAGCTCCACCGCAACAAGCTCCCTCTGATCGCCGAATCCAATGCCGGCGTTGAACGCTGCGTCGAAGTCGCCGTCGCTGAGATCGCGGCCCCCGCCAATACCCGCACTGGCCTGAAAGTAGAAGTCACCCCAGTTGGCCACGTAGGCCGAGGGCAGGCCGCCGCCGAGGTTGGGGGGGGAGTAAGGCTCCAGCAGCAGGGCGGCGAGGTCGTCGGCGGAGAGGGCGGGATCGGTCACCGTCACAGGCTGGGCAGCGGCGGGATCGGTCACCGTCAGAGGTGCGGGTTCGTTGTCGGCCATCCAGACCAGGCCTTCGGAAACGGGCTCGGGCTCGGGGGCCTGGGCGGCGGGACCGCCAGAGAGGGCGGGCTCGGCCAGAAAGGGATTGCGGGTGGGCGCCAGCGTCGGCTCCGTCTCCCAGGCGAGCTGGGCGCGGGCGGTGAGCGGCGCCTCGCAGAGCAGCAACGCGATGGCCAGCGGACAACCGCACATGGACTGGCGAACCATGGAACTTCTGCGCGGCTACCCGGTTTCTCTGCGCAGGATGCCAGAACCATCCAGGGGGTAGGGATCGGCGCAGACAGTTCGCTCCGGCGGCAGCATCGAGAAGCGTGGGGATTATTGGGCAAAAGCGCACCAAAGTTCGCTTGTCAGCGCCCGTAGAGTGACAATCACGCCCAGGACACCAACCCGGAATGCCAGCGCCGAAAGCCAATTCCCAGCTTTCCGGAGCAACAGCGCAGGCGGGCCAGACGCTGGTGGCGGCGCCGGCAGGGTTTGTGGTGGCGGAGTATCAGGGCGGCCAGGAAAAGGAAGGCGGTGGCTTCGATGTGCGTGATCTGCTGCAGGTGTTCCGGCGGCGGCAGAAACCGTTTCTGATCACCGTGGCGCTGATCACCGCCGTGCAGGCGGCGCGCACCTTGCATGAGCGCTATGTCAATCCGGTGTATGCGGGCAATTTCACGCTGTTGATTTCCGATCCGGTCAACGAACCGGAGGAATCCTCGGGGAATGCGGAGGCGGGTGCCCTGGCCTCGCTGGCGCGCAACAGCTCGTCGGTGGATCTGCCGACCCTGATGCAGGTGCTGCAGAGCCGTTCGGTGCTGGATCCAGTGTTCGAGGCCCTGAAGAAGGAGGGCGTGGCCCCGAAGGCGTTTCCCAGCATCACGGTGGGGATGACGAAAGAGGTGAGCCGGGATGCGGGGCCTTCCTTCGGGGTGGTGGGGGTGCAGGGCAGGGGCTCGGATCCCCAGGCGCTGAAGCGGGGCCTGGAGCTCACGGAGAAGGCCTACCTGGCCTGGGCCACCAGCCAGCGCCAGGAACGGCTGAGCGATGGGGTGCGCTTTCTGGAGCAACAGGAACCACGGCTGCGCAGCAACAGTGAACGGCTGCAGCTGAACCTGCAGCGCTTCCGGGAAGCCAACACGCTGATCCAACCCAGCGAGGAGGCCGTGGCCCTGCGGACCCAGCTTGAGCAGCTGCAGCAACGGCGGCTGGCGCAGCAAGGGGAGCAGAGGCGGCTGCAGGAACTGCGCGCCGACGTGGCCAGTGGCCGGCTGGCGGCGCGAGCGTTCACCATCACTGGCGAGGAGGGCAACTCCACAGAGGGTGGAGCCGGTGCCACGGCCTCCGGTGGCGGTTCGGTGTCGGCCAACCTGCCCGGCCAGTCGCAGTTGGATGAACTGCAGCGGCTGGAGCAGGAGATCGCCGAGGCGGAGGCCAACTTCCAACCGGGCTCGGCGGTGCTGGCGTCGTTGAAGGCGTCGCGGGCGTCGCTGCTGCCGCGGGTCCAGGAGAAACAACTGCAGGCCGTGGATGCGGCCCTGCGCCAGAACGGCAATGCGATCAACACCACCCAGGCCCAGATCGGCCGCCTGGAGCGGCAATTCCAGAACCAACCGGAACTGCTGCGGGAGTTCGAGAGCATCCAGAAACGCCTGCAGATCGCCGATGGCAATCTGGAGAGCTATCTGCGGGCCCGGGAGCAATTTCAGCTGGAGATCGCCCAGCGCAGTTCCCCCTGGAAAGTGATCTCCGCCGCCCAGGTGAGTGATGTGCCGGTGGAGCCTTCCCTGGGCCGGGGCCTGGTGGAAGGACTGTTGCTGGGGCTGCTGGGCGGGGCGGCGGTGGCCTTCCTGCGTGAGCGGCTCGACCACGTGTTCCACAGCCCCCAGGAGGTGCGGGAAGAACTGAACCTGCCGCTTCTCGGCCACATGCCCTACGTGGCGTTCTTTGATGGGGTGCGGCGCGAGAAACGCTTCCTGATCGGTGAGCTCGACCAGCAGAGCGCCGGGGCGGCTGGCTACCAGCGCTTCTTTTACCAGGAATCGCTGCGCAACCTGTACACAAGCCTGCGCTTTCTGAGCACCGACAAGCCGCTGCGGTCGGTGGCGATCACCAGCACGATGCCAGCAGAGGGCAAGAGCCTGCTGAACGTGCTGCTGGCCAAAACCCTGTGCGAACTGGGCCAGCGGGTGCTGCTGGTGGATGGCGACCTGCGCAAACCGCAGATCCACCACCGCCTGGGGCTCGACAACCTGCGCGGGCTGAGCAACCTGCTCACCGAGGAGGCCGCCGACTGGCGGCAGGTGGTGCAGCCGGTGCCCAACTACCCCGGCTGGAGTGTGCTCACGGCAGGGCTGCTGCCCCCCGATCCGCCGCGGCTGCTGGGCTCGGAGCGCATGGACCAGATCGTGCGAGCACTGGCCGACAGCGGCGAGTTCGATCTGATCCTGTACGACACGCCACCAGCACTGGGCCTGGCCGATGCGGCGCTGATCGCCCAGCATCTCGATGGGATCATCCTGCTGGTGAGCCTGAACCGGGTGGATCGGGGGCTGCCGGCCCAGTCGCTGGAGCGGATCCGGGAAGCGGGGGCACCGCTGCTGGGGGTGGTGACCAACGGCCGCCGCAGGACCAACGAGAAGGAGCCTGGGTACGGCTATGGCTACGGGAGCTATGGCCGCTACGGCATGGCCACGACTTACGGGTACTACAACGGAGCCGCCGAAACCCCAGCCGCATCGCCCCGCCGCTCAGCCTTGCCGCGGGCGCGGCGGGGGCTGAAGCGCCTGGGTCGCAAGGTGTCCGGCTGGCTCGACCGCTGATTCCGGCGCCCTAGTAGGCGTTGGGCGAGCGGATCTGCAGGATGGTTTTGAGCAGGATCTTGACGTCTTTGGCGAGCGACCAGTCGCGCTGATAGTCGAGATCGGCCGCGACGCGACGGGCCATGGCCTCGAGGTTGGCGGTTTCGCCGCGAAGGCCATTGACCTGGGCCAGGCCGGTGATGCCTGGCTTGAAGAGGTGGCGCTGCATGTAGCCGGGGATCAGCTGGCGGTATTGCTCGTTGTGATCCACCGCATGGGGGCGGGGGCCCACCAGGCTCATGTGGCCCTGCAGCACGTTGAAGAACTGGGGCAGTTCATCGAGGCTCCAGCGACGCAGCACGGCACCCACCGGTGTGATGCGCGGATCATCGCGGGTGGCCTGGCGCAGCCCCTTCTGGTCGCCGGCTTCGAGCACCCGCATGGTGCGGAACTTGTAGATGCGGAAGCGGCTGCCATCAAGACCGTAGCGATCCTGGAGGAACAGGGCCGGCCCGGGGCTGGTGAGGCGAATGGCCAGGGCAATCAGCAGCAGCACGGGGCTGAGCAGCAGGACGGCGGTGCCGGCGACGGAGATATCGAAAGCGCGCTTGAGTTGGCGATCGAGGATCGAATCGAGCGGCTGCCAGAGATCGATGCAGGGCTGGCCGCCCACATGCTGGGCCTTGAAATTCATGCCGGGGGCCACCCAGGTGGGGGCATACACCACGGGGATGCAGGTGTCGCCGAAGAAGCGAATCAGGTCCTGCATCGAGAGGTCGCTGCGGGACAGGTAGCTGAAGACGATCTGGTCAACGTTGTGGCTGTTCAGGTAGCGGCGCAGATCGGGCAGATGGCCGCCGCAGGACGGCATGCCGGGGGGGAGGGGCTGGTCGGGGCTGGGCGGCTGGGGGCTGAACCAGGCGGCCATGCGCAGGCCGAGGTAGGGATTGGCCTGGAGGCGATTGTGGAAGTCGATGGCGGCCTCCGGCAGGCCCCAGTAGAGGATGGTGCGGGCATTGCCCCCGTGGGCGCGATGCCAGCGCAAAAGTTTGCGGCCGCCCACATGCAGCACGAACAGCAGGCCCCAGCTGAGGACGGCCCAGGCGGTGACATCCAGGCGTGAATAAAAGGTGGAGTGCTTGGTAAGAAAGGCCAGGGCCAGCAGAGCACCAAGCAACAGCAGCCAGCTGGTGGAAAGGCGGCGCATCAGCGCCACCAGGGTGATCTGGCGGTAGCTCTGGTAGAGCTTGCCGTGGGGAAGGATCAGGGCGGTGCAGAGCCCGACCACCACCGTGTGCGCGAATCCTCGCTCGCCGTCCAGCGAATCGGGGAGATGGCGGCAGACCAGCAGCCAGAACAACCCCATCACCAGCAGGGGATCACCCCAGCGCATCAGGCGGTTGAGGTCGCGGGCATGGTCGCGCAGAACACCACCCCAGGGGAATGGCACCTGTGGAGGTCTCGTGACCATGGCAGAAATGGGTCGCAAACCAGGTGTAACTACGGCAAGCTTGGCCCTCCTTATGGGGATGGGGTAGGGCCTTGAAGGTGTTGCTCTACGGGCTGAACTATGCCCCTGAAACCGTAGGGATTGGCAAGTTCAGTGGGGATATGGCCACCTGGCTGGCGGCGCGGGGCCACCAGGTGCGGGTGATCACGGCACCGCCCTACTTCCCACAGTGGCGAGCCCAGGGCAACCGCTACCGGCACAAGCACAGCGAGGGCGTGTCGGTGTGGCGTTGTCCGCTGTGGGTGCCGCGCCAGCCCACCGGGCTGACGCGGTTGCTGCACCTGGCCAGCTTCGCGTTGAGCAGCCTGCCGGTGCTGCTGGCCCATCGGCGCTGGCGGCCGGATGTGGTGCTGACGGTGGCGCCGGCGTTCTTCTGCGCGCCGGGGGCGCTGCTGCTGGGGCGGCTGTGCGGCGGGCGCACCCGTACCTGGCTGCACATCCAGGACTTCGAGCTGGATGCGGCCTTCGAGCTGGGGATGCTGAAGGGAAAGCTGCTGCGCCGCCTGGCGGAGGGCTGGGAGCGCGGCACCCTGGCGGGCTTTGATCGGGTGAGCACGATCAGCGGAGCGATGCGGCGTCGGGTAGTGGCGAAGGGGGTGGCCGACCACCGGGCCGTGCTGCTGCCGAACTGGGTGGACCTCGACGCCATCCAACCCCAGGGCGAGGAGCGGCGTGCCGCCAACCCCTACCGCCGGGAACTGGGGATCGGCGCCGAAGCGATGGTGCTGCTGTATTCGGGCTCGATGAACAGGAAGCAGGGGCTCGACCTCCTGGTGGAGGTGATCCAGCAACTGGCCGACCTGCCGCATCTGGTCTGGCTGCTGGCCGGCGAGGGCCCCAACAAGGCGGAACTGGCGGCGGCGATGGCGGGCCTGCCCCAGGTGCGCTTTCTGGGGTTGCAGCCGCTGGAGCGGCTGAACGACTGGCTCAACCTGGCGGATGTGCACCTGCTGCCGCAACGGGCGGCGGCGGCTGATCTGGTGCTGCCCTCGAAGCTGCTGGGGATCCTGGCCAGTGGCCGGCCGGTGGTGGCCAGTTCGGGGGCGACCACGGAGCTGGGGCAGATGGCCGAGCAGGCCGGGCTGCGGGTGGAGCCAGGCGATGGGGCCGGTTTCGCGGCGGCGATCCGCCGGCTGGTGAAGGATCCGCCGCTGCGGCAGCAACGGGGCCAGGCCGCGCGGCAGCTGGTGGAGCAACGCTTCGGACAGGAGGCGGTGCTACAGCAGCTGGAACGGGAACTGCATCGGTGAGATGGCTGAAACGGCTGATTACCCGACTGCGCCTCTATTGGCTGGCGGCCAGGCTGTATGAGACCTACCGGCTGGTGGCCCGGCCCCACACCCACGGCGCCCTGGTGGCCATCTGGAACGGGAAGCGCCTGCTGCTGGTGCAGGCCAGTTATCGCCGCAGCCTCTCGCTGCCGGGAGGGGGGCTGGAGCGGGGTGAAACGGCACGGCAGGCGGCGGTGCGGGAGCTGGCCGAGGAACTGGGGCTGCGGGTGGCGCCGCAGGAACTGGTGGATCCCTGGCCAATCACCGAACGCTCGGTGCGTGGGACGAACAGCGTGACGATCTTCGCTATGCGCATGGCGGGGGAGCCGGCGATCCGCGTCGACGGCCTGGAGCTCGTGGCCAGCCAGTGGCTGACGCGGGAGGAGGCGCTGACGCGACCCCTCGTCAGCCATGTGCGGGAGTATCTGATGGAAAGAGGCTGAGATCAGCGGGCTGGAGGTTGGAGAGGCCGACCTGTGCTGGAGCCAGGGAGTCGTAAGCCTCGTCAAACACGCTGAACGCGGGTTCCGACCTGGGTCAAGGCATGGGAGAGCGACTCGTTGGGGCGGAACGGCTCGGCGAGCGCCGCGTGGAACGCTTCGTAGTCGCGACTGGAGAGGGAAAGAGCCCGATTGAGCTGGATCGCCTCAGCGGCGCGCTGCTTGTCGGTGCTGGAAAGCTTGAGATCGAGGCGATCGGTGGTGGTCATCACAGCCAGCACGACTGAGACAACGGTACGGAACAAAGCAGAACCTCAGGGGTCACAGGCCGTCACATCCGGCCCTGCAGGCCATAAAGAAGCGTCGCGGCGCTTTCCCGCAGGGCCAGGCGGTTGCTCTGCTGGGGCGGAAGGGCGGGGACGGCGGGGATGGGGGTGACCGGCAGCTGCTGGCGCTGGAAGGCGCGGCTGGCGCGCGGCAGCTGCCAGGGGTCGGTGATCAACAGGATCGCTGGGCCGCTGGCGCCGCTGTGGTGCTCACGGATCCAGGTGCTGGTGAGGCTGGCGTTCTCCCAGGTGGTGCGGGCGCAGCTGTCGCCGGCGAGGCGCTCGGGCGGGACGCCGAGCTGGAGCAGCCTCTGGGCGGTGGCCGGCCCATCCCCGGAGACGTAGATCGCCTGGATGCGGCCCTGACGCAGCATCTGGGCGGCCAACGTGGTGGAGGCCGCAGCGATTTCGGGGCTGCGGCCCACGATCACGGCCAGGGCCGGGCCGGGGGTGGGGGGCGGTGGCTGGGGCAGCTGGCTGGTGAGCCAGGCGGTGAGGGCTGCGGTGGTGAGGGGGCTGTAGACGAACGACACGACGGCAACGGCCAGGCCACTGAGCAGGGCGGTGGCGGGCCAGCGAAGGCCGGCGGCGGCGCCGAGCGCCAGAGCCAACGCTGCGATCAGGGGTAACAGCAGAACGGGGGTGGTGAGCAGGTGCAGCACGCTGTCCCGCAGGGAAAACCAGGCCATCGGCGCCGCTGGGCAACTGGTCCAGTCGACGCCGGGCGGGAGCATGGGGGAGAGGGTGAAGGGAAAGGCTCAGATCCGCTGTTGCTGCTCCAGTTCTTTGTAACGACAAGCAATCTGGACGAAATAGCTGGATTTGAGCACGGCAAAGGCGAAACCAACGGAGCCATCCCGCCAGCCGCCCATCAGGAAGAAGCTGACGAAGAAGAACACCAGCCCGCCCCAGGGGGTGGTGACCAGGCGGTACTTGAGCCGCTGGTTGCGGCTCCAGGTTTTCACGGCGGCGGAGTCGTTGCGGGAAGCGAGCAAGCGGTGGGCTTCCCAGGCGGCGTACTCGCTGTGTTTGCGCATGTAGGAATCGATGCCGCGTAGGTCGCGATGGTCGATCTGGCTGCGAATGAAACCGATAGAGCCGCTGACGATCGGATGTTCGTGCACTTCCATGTCGCATTGCGACCAGGCGTCCTCCTCGATGCGTTCGTACTCCACCTCGCCGACGCGGAAGAGCGCCAGCTTGTGCAGGGGATAGCCACCGCGCAGGCGGCGGCCCAGGAAGTAGTTGGTGTAGGTGAGCCGGTAGCCCTGATGGGGGCTGTGGGGGAGCACGGTTGCGATTTCACGCTTCACCGCCGGCAAAAGGATTTCATCGGCATCGAGAAACAACACCCAGGCCGTGGACGGGGTGTGATGGCGCAGGAACCAGTTGCGCTTTTTGGGGAAGCGGCCATTCCAGTCGAAATTGACGACCTCCGCACTGTGGCTGCGGGCCACGGCAGCCGTGGCGTCGGTGCTGGCCGAATCGATCACCACCACCTTGCGGGCAAAATCTGTACCGATCGCCTTTAGGCAGGTGGCGAGGTTGCGTTCCTCGTTGCGAACCGGCAGGGCAACGGTGAGATCGAGCACGACTCAGGTCCTCTTGCGTGGCTTGATGGGCTTGCAGGGATTGCCGGCACACACCATCCAGGCGGGCTGGGATCGGGTGACGACGGAGCGGGCCCCGATCACGGCACCTTCACCGATGCTGACGCCGGGGGCGAGAAAAGCCTCGGTGCAGATCCAGGCGTCGGCGCCGATGCTGATCGGGCGGGTGAACAACTGGAAGTTGGGCGATTCGTAGTCGTGGCTGCCGGTGCAGAGGTGCACACCCTGCGATACCACCACCCGTGGGCCGAGGCTGATGGTGTCCATCGAGTAGCAGGTCACGCCCGGGCCTAGGCAGGCCTCGTCGTCGAGTTCCAGATTCCAAGGGGCCCAGATGCGCACAGTGGGATACACGTGGCATTGGCGGCCGAGGCGGGCACCGAAGGCCCGCAGCAACCTGGAACGCCAGGCATGCAGGGGTGCCGGGGTGGGGCGAAACAGCAGCAGCCAGACGCCCTGCCACAGCACGCGGGCGAGGCGGTTGGCCAAGCTGAAACTGGCCCCCTGGAAGGGCGTGTCCTTCTGCAGGATCGGCGTGGAGCTGGGGAGGGGCATCAGGGTGAGCGAAGCACCGGCAACAGGTTCCTGGCCACCGACGCAAAGTCAAACCGTTCCCGAAACAGGTGCTCCGCCCGCTGGCCCATCTGCGCCTGCTCGGCGGCCGGCATCGCGAGCCACTGGCGCAGCGCCTCGGTGGTGGCGGCGGCCGTATCGGCATGCACCAGCCCGGCCCCGGCCTGCTCCACCTCGGCGGAGATGTTCACCGGCTCGGCAATCGCCACGGGCAGACCGCAGGCCAGGGCTTCGGCCACCACGATGCCGAAATTCTCCTGGTGGGAGGGGAGGCAGAACAGTTCGGCGCTGCGGAAGGCGCCCCACTTGAGGTCACCGCTGAGCATGCCGGGCCAGGTGAGGCGATCGGCCACACCCAGCGCGGCCGCACGGCGCTGTAGGGCGGCCTGCCAACCCACCTGGTCCGGCCCGGCGATAACCAGCTGCAGGCGCAGATCGCAGGTGGCCACGGCGGCAAAGGCCTCGATCAACAGATCCACACCCTTCTTGGGGTGGATGCGGCTGAGGTAGAGCATCAGGCGCTTGCCCTGGAGCTGGGGATGGGCCTCAAGGAACAGGCGGCGCTGCGCGTCCGCATCGCCAGAGGGAGCTGAGGTGCCAAAGCCCACCACCCGCTCGCGGGCCTGATACAAACAGAACGACTGGCGGGCCAGAAGGCGCTCCTGCTCACAGGTGAACAGCACGGCCCGGGCATCACGAAGCACCCGGTACTCGCCCCAGGGCCAGTAAGCCCACTTCTTGAGGTGCTTGAGGGGGTAGGTGCGCTTGAACCAGGGATCGAGCATCCCGTGGGGGTACACGAAATAGGGGACGCCACTGCCGCGCAGGGCCCGCCAGGTGGCCAGGCCGTGGTACTGCCAGACCCCATGGACGATCACCGCGTCATGGCCGAAGGCGAGATCACGGAGCCTGGAGGGGAGCCCTCGGCGGTAGCCATAGACGCCATGGACGGGGCCCAGGCCGCAGGCGGCAGGGGAGTAGTTGGTGAGCCAGGGAGCATCGGGCGGATCGAGGCTGACCACGGTGCTGCTCACCCCCAGGGCGGCCAGATGGGGGCAAAGCTGGCGGACGCCCTCACTCAGCCCGCCGCCCGCGGGATCGAGGGAGCGATTGAGGTGGAGGAGTTTCAACCCTGGCCTGGGGTGGGGTTGAGATTCATCTGGGCGGTGGGGATCAGCACAAGAATGGGGGGTGTGGTGGCGGCGGCCCAGGTGAGGCCGGCGGACACCACCAGAAAACCGAGGGAGGTGGGCTGGCTGAGACCACCGGAGATGACCCCGAGAAACGAGGCCCCAAGGAAGATCAGGGGCAGGCTGTTGCCCTTACTGGCGGAGCGCAGGGACAGCCGCAGCAGGTACCAACCGAGGGCGACACGCCAGGCCAGGAAGACGAACCCGAGTGGGAGGCCCAACTCTCCAAGGATGGCCTGCCAGGAACCTTCTGAGATCAGGAATTTTCGTTCACCGCTTAAACGTTGGGCTCCCACATTGGTGCCCATGCCAATGCCATAGCCCAGAATCGGCGCCGCGTCCCGCTCTTCAATCGATAAAGTGAATCCGCCAAGAACCCTGAGCCGAAGAACCCCGATCACGCCTTCATCACCACCCTCATTTTCCGTGGCTATGTCCCAGCGCGCCACGAAGGCCTCACTGGTGTCCCTGAAGGCCGGGATGGAGGAGGCGATGAAGACGACCAACACAATCGCCAGCAGGCTGGAGATCAGGGGCAACAGACGCGCGCGGGACAGCAACAGAGCACCGCCGACAGCCAGCACGACGAGCGCGTAGCCAAACAGCAAGGAGCGGCTGATGGAGACAGGCAAGGCCACCACCAGTCCGATGCCGGCCGCCAGCAAGAGAAGCAGGCGGGCGCGGTTCTGGGCCAGGCCATAGAGACGGGCAAACAGGGCGGCGGCCGCCAAGGTGTAGAAGGACACCAGGCCGTTGATGAAGGAGAAGGTGCCGGGCGGGCGAGAACGCCCAAGGGCACCGGTGAAGGCGGCCGTGTCCTCGCCTCCGGGGGCCACGTTGAGAATGTGACTGTCCGGCAGATTCGACTGGGCCACGATCAGAAACGTCATCGGAATGCTGATCAGCAGCAGCATCCTGGCGAAGCGCAGCACGGCGTCACGATCGAAGGCAGCGGCGTAGAGAAAGATCAGGGGCAGATGAATCAGCAGAATTCTGGTGCCGAAGAGGGCCGTGATCAGATCACGATGGCCCACCAGCATGGCCAGAAAGAAGGCTGCAGCGGCGATGCCCAAAAGCCACTGCAACCAGGATTGGAAGCGCTTCTGCAACAGCAGCGGAGCCCCAACCCAGAGGGCCAGCAGCGCCACGGGGTCGCGGATGACCAGCAAGGGGGTGGAGAGGCCCGGCAGCACCCACTTGCGCAGCGCCCCCTCAACGATGAGCAGCCAGAAGTAGAGCCAGAGCAACAGGCGCAGCTGGCGGTGCTGCGCGGTTTTCATGAAAGCACTGGCGACTGACCCACTAAGGGTGCAACGGCTTGGACCATGGCGGTCTGATAGGTGCTCCAGGAGATCGCGGCGGCCCGGCGCAGGCAGGCCTGACGCATCGCCGCTAGCTGATCGCGATCGCTGGCGAGCTCGGCAAGGCGCTGGGCGATGGCGAAACTGTCGCGGATGGGAACGATGAAGCCCTCCACACCATCCCGGATCAGATCGGGCGCGGCCGTGTGGGGAGTAGCGATCAGAGGCAGGCCCTGGGAGAGGGCCTCGGTGAGCACCAAGCCGAAGCCTTCGAACAGGGAAGGGAACACCAGCACATCGTGCTGGCGCATCTGCTCGAGGATGGCGGCATGGGGCAGGGAGGGGATCGTGGTGTGGCGTTGGAGCGCGGTGTTCAACGGGGAGCAGCTGGTGGAGGTAGGCCTGCCGATGAGGGTGAGAGTCACAGCATCGCCCAGTTGGTCCACGGCTTCGAGCAAATAGGAGAGCCCCTTGCGCTGTCCCAGCGACCCCACGAACAGAATCCGAAGGGGCCCGGAGCCCGCGCCCCGGAGGGGTTCGATGGTGGGTGGTGGCGCCCCATAGGGCAACACATGGATGGGCACGTGGCAGGCTTGGTGGCTTTCGAGGGTGTCGCGCACGAACTGGGAGGCCACGAACACCGTGTCGGCGAGCTCCAGTTCGGCGTCCTTGCGGGCGAGCTTGGCAGCACTGTCGCGCAGGCCAGTGAGGGTGGAAGCCCACTCGGGCTGTAGATCGGCCTCCTCAGCAAATATCTTTCGGGCTGATTTCCAGTAGCCGATCGGAAGCTCGTAGAGGCGCAGCAGCCCGAGTCTCTGGGCTGAAACGAAGGTAGCCAGGGCCGCATCCTCATAGGCATAAACCGCTAGCAGGCCAAGGCGGCGGGTGAGGGTAGAGGCCACGCACCGATCAAAGGAATCCAACACCCGATCAATCGAGAACAGGCCGGCTTCATGGCGGAGCAGACGCCGCCAGCCGAATCGCACAGCAGCAAGGCGGCCAGCCTCACGCCAGGGATAGCTGTGCTGCAGGGGAAGGGGAAGATTAGGGAAGGAGCGGCGCTCCAGTTCCAGTCGTAGATCCCGTGGAAGAAACCCAGCCAAAGGGGAGCGGCTATTCCAGCAGAGGCAGCTGTGAAAGGCCTGGAGGAAACCTGCGCGATACAAGGCCGCTGTCGCCGCCCGGACATTGGCGTTACCGGTGGGATGCGAGAGAAGAACGGACGTCATGCCAAGAACCAATCGGTGCGGTGGCAAGGGGCAACCACCTGATCGAGAGCATTCCTACGTAAGAAGGGCTGACCGGCATAGATGAACCAGAAATGGTCCTGAGGCCGTTTTGCCAAGCAACAGATGCGGAATACTGAGTGGGAGAGCAAAACTCGTTCAGCCAAGGCCTGCGAATAAAGAATAAACTGATAGACGACCGCAGTCGTGTCACTGCAATGGGAGTAAAACGAGGGAGTGAGAAAGAGAAGATTCAATGTGATTCACGCCGCCTCACAGCAGGCTGAATATGCGTGAGAGCATAGGCAAAAGGTGAAAAGGTTCGATCTCATGACCTTCCTCAAGAAAAAGACATCAACTAGAAGACTGGCACTCAAGAGCGTGTTGGTAATAAGCCACCAACAGAGACAACCAACGTTCTCGCTGAAAAGAGTTTACATGGGAGAAGCCGCGTTGGCGCAGTTCATGACGCTCAGCAGGAGTGAGCTCCAACACCATCCGAACCGTATCAGCAGAAGAAATTGCCCAATCTCGTTGAGCATCGGGAAGCAACGGGAAGGGGGGGATATAGGTGGCTGCATCCCCACCGACCTCAGTCATGGGGGCACGGGCTGTAGTGATCACCGGGCAGCCGCAAGCCAAGGCCTCCAAGATCGGCCAGCCAAATCCTTCCGCATGGGAAGGGAAGAGAAGTGCAGCCGCTTGGTTGTAGAGGGCCAGCACGAGGGTATCAGTAGCTTGATCAAGGAGGTGAAGTCTGCACTTAAGCTGAGAGTTCTTCTGGATCCACTGGCACATGCCAGCATCAGCACCACCAACGAGGACAAGATGAACGGGATTGGGCAAGCTCTGTAACTGCGCCCAGATGGCCAAGACCCCGAGGCGGTTTTTGTACCAGTTGCGCCCGATGTGGAATAGAAACGGCTGGCCGTTAAGCCCCGGAAGTGCCTGATTAACCATGGAGGAAGCCTCAGCAGCCGGGAGGGGGCGGAAGCGGCAATGCAGAGGATTAACGAGAACTTCACTTAGCAAGGGACGCTGCTTTAGTTGCCGGACCAGAGCAACCTGAGTGGCCTGAGACACAGAGAGAAAGAAGCGGGCTTTGCGGAAACCACAACGAATCCAGCGTTGGTAGAGACGACCAGTTGGGCCAAGATGATGAAAGGGCTGGAGATCTAGCGCTGCCTCAAGAGCAAGAAGGTCATGGACGTGAACAAGATGGGGTCGAGGTTTAATGAGCGGGATCCAGGGGCCTAGGGCCTGATCGGCAAAGACAAAGAGAGTTCCTTCTGGTGCTACACGGGTACTCCACCAGAGCAGCGGTGGGAACAACACAAACTGATCAAGATAGCCCAGCCACTTCGCAAATGATTGGTGATACTTAGCAAGACGTGCCAACAGAACAGGGGCAGTGAACTCCTGCACCGTGTGTCCACGACTCCGCAAACCAGCAGCAATCTGATCAGCAAAGATCCGCATACTGGGTCCCTCCGAGAGAGGGTAGTGCCGAAATAGCAGAATGTTCACTTATTTCGCTTCATGGCTAAAGCTTCCCATTAGCAGCAGCCTATGAAGCCGCAAGATATCATAGTTAACGATCAGGAGCCTAAGGGAGGTATGTAAAAGGAAAGCGATAAACGGTAGCCAATGGGCAATCGGACTGAAGCAGCGAATTGATATGCTGTGCAGTTCGTGAGGGTAGGTAGAATTAGCAGATCTGAAAAGCCGGCCTGAACTATAGCTTCTAGGGCAAGAATAGGGATCTTGATCTGAATCGAAGTTCAACTCCAGATGGGGGAGAGAGAAAACTCTCCACCACTTCACTGTCCATTCAAGCAGCCGACCTAGACAACCATCCTGCAGTCGATCTTGTGCTTGCCAAGCAGATCGGGAATGTAGGCCGCTGCGATCTAGCTACCCTCGTGAGAATGGACAAGGTGGGCCTGCGTCTCAAACTGCCGGTGGAATAGGGGCCGGGATCCAGGCCTTGAACAGCTGGGCGACAACCAGCCTGAAATTGAGTGTCCAGCTATCCAGCCGAAAAGGTCAATCCACGACACAAGATCGTAACGGTGAACGACTGAGACTGCGAACATGCCATCGAAATCTGTTGGAAGCGCCAGAGTGCCTACTGGAAGACATGGAGGTAACATCCGCTTCAATGGAACCGATCAGCCAGCTATTGGTACAGCGAGAGGTGGTGTTGTTCAAAAACCCAGTTGAATGGCCACAGACTACTCCAGCTCTACAATTTGCAACATTCATCAGATATGCTGGCAAAAGGATTCACCTTGCTAAGAGTTTCAGGTCTGAAGAGTCAGTGGACTGCTGGAGAGGCTGGACTCACTACCACCAACAGATACCAGCAAGATGCATATCAAACAAAACTGATAAAGTGGCGATGATGTCATCTGGCAAGGCAGCTAGAGCGAATCCAAGCAATATCTAGATGCCGCTACACATGCCGGTTGAATGCGAAACCAGGAGCCAGCATTCGATGCTCATCGGCCATTGAATCGAAGCCATCGGATCACACCGGTAACGTCCACATCAGCATGGCAAGGATTGCCCCTCATCAATAAGAAAGTGGCTGGAGACCTTTCCTGGATAGACAGAGACTGCCTCTTTAAGCACGGCGAGATACTGTGCGGCAACATGCTGCTCTGTGTGGCGCTGGAGATGAGTCTTGGACCGACTACGCATGCAAAATCTCTCATGGTCCGACAAGGTCAATGCCATTTGGAGCTTTGAAACAAGATCCTCTAAGCTTCCAGAAATGAAGAGGATACCTCCATCCCCGATGGCATCAGGAAGGCCTCCACCATCGGAGCCCACCACAATGCAACCACAAGCCGCCCCTTCAAGAGCAACATTCCCAAAAGGTTCATCCCATCTAGATGGAACCACGAGCACACGGTGCTGGTTCAGACAGTGAGCAAGATTCTCTCCCTTAAGTGTGCCGACAAAGGAAACATTCATAGAAATGCCAAGTTGATTGACAAGACGATGAAGACTAAGAATTTCAGGTCCATCGCCGATTAGCGTCAAGGTCAGTTGTTCGCCGATAGCTTGAGCCTGAGCCTCACGAAGTATATTTCTATTCGATACTAGGACTGCAAAGGCATGAAGGAGAAGGTCCACACCCTTATCTGAGACCATCCTACCAACGAATACAAAGTCTCGTTGCCGATCAAGCCCTGGGAAGCACTTAAACAGCTCGCTCCGATACGGATTACCAATCACAAGTGAACCCTCGCAAGAGCTCCTACGGATTGCCTCACTAATGGCTATCGAAGCCGTAGACCTTCTCAGGATCCAGCGCTTAACCATATCAATAAGTCTGATACTGCCGTTCGATCCAGTAATCCAAGTACAAATGCCAATGACGATAGGCCTTGGAAAGAATAGAAGAGGCCACAGAGTTCTCACCTCAATATTCACCTGAAGGACCACATCAGCCCAACAATATAGAGACGCGAGCCGTGAGAACGAAGGCTGCCTCACAACACAAAATGGATAATCGTCCTTTGGGGCCAAAGAAGAGACGAGCGATTGCGTAACGAGAACAACGTCGTGCTCCTTTTCAGAAAAGATACGTGCAAGCAGCTCTGATTTGATTTCAATGCCACCCACATCAGGTGAAAATCGATGGGCAGTCATGAGAATGTTCATAAAGAGCCATAGAGTGCATTGGCAAGAGCGTCTGAAATACTATGCACAGAATCAATTGGTTCAGTCTTGTGAGAGGCAAGCAAAGTAGATTCGAAATGGTCATCAAAAGGGATAGTCTTTAAACGCGAGTCATTGTATGCAGAGTAGCCGTTAGGGCTGGCCGGAAGAATCACAGGAAGGCCATGGTCAACCATGGCAGCAACGGAGCTACTCTTTCCAACTTGCTCAATGTCGTTCATGGAAATCCCAACATCACTCATATGCAAAGTCTGCGAGATCTGCTCAGGCAATAGCTCTCCCAGCCGAATAAAATGACACTGCCTAGAAGCTTTGTCCTCCATTCTACGCAAGATGTGCTCACCGAAAGAACCAGCTCGTCCCACAGAAATGAATATGGCAGTGGACCATGGTGATCGGCATAGCATATTCTGAACGCGATCAACCAACCCCATGGAGGCCCAATCCAAACGGATTGAGCCAAAGAAAGTAAGGATTAAAACCCTAGAGTCAAGCTCAGCAATCCCGAAATTGGACAGAAGTTCACCTCTAGCAGAGGAATCAATGGGGAACACAGGAATATTTGAAATCAATGGTAAGATATGGGCAGTAACGCCTACACCTGCAAGTTGATGACGCCACTGGTTATTTGACGTATGCGCAACAGATATTGGCAATACACGATTTAGAGCCATCAGAATCCCACGCTGCAAAGTAATGACAAGGCTGCGGATCACTGGCCGTTGATTCCTTTTTACACCCCATAACTCATGAAACATCACATGCCAGCGATGATTACCCTTGAGGAACTTCAGGAAGCAAGGCAATAAGACAGGAGCGCCCTTAATGCTATATGCGTGGGGTACATATTGCAGGCTTATCCATTGCACGCTTTGTTTCTCAAGAGTAGATTGAATTACACTAAGCCTGTGTCTCCAAGAAAGCATGGAGGAGAGCCTGAGAACAGGCACCTTCTGGCCATGACATTCATGAAGCTCCGGCATCAATGCTGGATGCTTAGTCTGAGAGCACCATAGATGACGATCGTTGATGGCAATGATGGAGACTCGGCATCCTTGAGCAATTAGATGCGAAGCCAGCCTTCGGGTATAGTCGCCCAAGCCATCTCTACCATTTTCTAGACTACCGCAAAGAAATACTATGCTGAGATTAGACGTATCAGAACTCTGATTCTTGCAATTTTGCATTGAGATAGCCACTATAGTCTAATCAAAAACTCTATCAGATTTAAGTGACTTGGACAGTGCCTTCAAGTTCAAACCTACGGATAGCATAATATTATAATCAAGCCAGAAAGATATTTGAAGGGAGGAAGCAATACAGATCGATAAGTTCATAAGACAGCTGAGGAAGTCTTTTGTTTCAATATTCCCAAATCAGATCCTTCTATAGAGAATGGGAGCGTGCGCGAGTCTTGGGCCTAGAAGTAAGCTGTTATCAATTCTTACTAGAGTTTAGAACTACTTGGTATGCCAGAAACATCGCTTAAGCTTGCTCAGCTAAGTGAAAGTTATGAGATATCTTTTGCTAAACAGGCAATTTTGTAAATAGGCTAAGAACACTGCCCCATGGGTTCAATGAAATGCCTTAACCAAGGGACTAATGCAGGAGACTCAACAATGGCGCCTGGTGGCAACTAGTCATAAGCTCTATACTGCCAGCCTAGAGCAGTGTCTCACTACTACCATATCGATGTATACAGACTAAAACGAATAGCGATAAGAGAATAACTCCACTTAATCTCGACTAAGTCTGCTTCCTAAGAGGTTAGGCGAATGGATTGTTTCATGCCACTGCAGCCCCTTAAGAATCTTGAAGAGTGACACGTTGCAATGATATGACCGCATTAGCTATTTTAATCAGTTACGTTCTGACCAAGAGATCTCATAATGCTTACTCCGAATCTAATAGTGTTACGCCAAAGCTTAAATCCAAAGCGAGTTAGCGAACTACAGTAACGCCTCTCTACAAGCTTATGCTCTGATTTAACTGCTGAGAAATCCGAGGATGCTCCACCTCGCCTAAAGACACTTAGAATAATTGCAGAGACTGACACTCTTGCATCTGCTCGAACTAGCCGCATAAGGAAATCTATATCACCACAGATTCTAAGGCCTTCATCAAATCCACCTATCTTGGAGGTGAAATCCCTTCGGAAAGTCCATGCCTGCTGGTAAAGCCCGCCACTCATTAGTCTGTAGATGTTAATTTTTCGAGGAGCATGGAGTGATGCGTTTCCATTAGTATGGTCATAACACAATAAGCGACCGTACAGTACATCACATGTCTCGGTCACTAGAATAGAATAGATATTAGCCAGAACATTGCTGTCGAATAGATAGTCGTCAGCATTAAGATAGTATACCCATTTTCCCTTTGCCAACAAAAGGCCCTTATTCATTGCTTGATATATCCCAGCATCTTTCTCGGATATCACATGAGAAATTCGGCATCCAGCAGAGTCAAGATAACAACGAATGCGGTCAATAGTTCTGTCTTCAGAGAGCCCATCAATGATAATATGCTCTAGGTCATGAAACTTCTGAGTGTAGACACTCTCGACACACCGCTCAATCGTGTGCTCTGCATTTTTTGTTACCGTAACAATCGAGAAGAATGGCTCTTTAGGCACGATGTCTTTCAAGTAAGTTCGCTCCCGCTGGGAAAGATCAGTTGGCCAAAGAAGACTGTAGTTCTATGTCCACTTTGTGTCATATCTTGATACGCACTCTGATTTCGTTGATCTAGGTTTAGACGTGGTATGCCAATGAACCAGGAGATCGACATTAGTAGTAAAGAATTTAGCGCAGAAGATATTATAGCCCCCAGCCATTTTCTTGGCTACTCTGGCGATCCTGTGAGCTGGTAACTCGATAAGAAGTGACATTGCTGGTAAATGGAGGAATCGACAAGATTTACCAACCAATGTATAAAGTCCAAATTTGAGCTGATAAATGGCAAACCGAAGCAATTACAACGGCGCTGCGCAATGAGGAGTGGCGATACCCAGAACGGGATATTCATCGGCAATCTCAGAGGCGAGAATGATCTGAGCCCATGGGGTGTTCATGGAGGCTGAGGTGGGTGCCTTTTACTGGACAGATTCGGCCCCTGACATCGTTAACCTAGGACGGGAGGAACAGGGTTTGGTTTCAGTGTAGACCTCTTGGGGAGTTTTGCCTCCCAGTGCCCTGTGTGGTCTTACATGGCCATACCTCCAGAAGAAGCGGGCCAGGCTGATCTCTGCTTCCCAGCCATCGCTGTAGGCACGCAGGCACACCTCCTCGTACTTGACGGTGCGCCACAGCCTCTCCACCAGGATGTTGTCGTAGCAGCGTCTACGGCCGGACCAGCTGATCTGGAGCTTCTCTGCCTTGAGGCGTTGAACGAAGCTTGACGAGGTGAATTGACAGCCCTGATCGGAGTGGAAGACCTGGGGCTTGTGGCCATTGGCCAGGGCCATCTCCAGAGCCTCCAGACAGAACTCAGTGTCAAGGCTGTTGGAGAGCTTCCAACTGAGCACATGCCTGGAAAACAGATCCACAACCGCCACCAGGCAAAGGAAACCTTTCCGCAGTGGGATGTAGGTGATATCTGTCGCCCAGACCTGATCTGGAGCTGTGAGCAGCTTGAGGTCCACCAGGCAGGGAAAGCGCTCTGATGGTTCGCCCGGCATCGTGGTGCGGGGCTTCTGGAAGATCGCTCGTAATCCCATGCGCCGCATGAGGTTTCGGACACGGTCACGGCTGATCGGGATGCCGTCTCTGGCCAGATACTGCACCATCCTCCGGCTGCCCGCGGTTGGATCCTCCAGGTAGAAGGCATCGATCCTGGCCATGATCCATAGCGTGGAGTCACGCACCGGCACCGGCCGGTAATACAGCGTGGATCGAGGCAGGCCCAGCAGCTCACATTGACGGCTGACCGTGAGATCAGGGTGGGCATGATCAACCAGTTGGCGACGTTCACGGGCATTAGAGCAGTTGAGACTTTTTTTTCAGCCACTCCAGCTCCATCTGAAGCTTGCCGATCTGCTGGAACAGCTCAGCCTCCTTGGCCTGGCTCTCGTCCTTAGCCTGCGTCTTCTTGCCCCGGGTAAACAGGTCGCTGGCACCCTCAAGGAGTTGCTTCTTCCACTGGCTCACCTGGATCGGGTGCACCGCATGATCAGCGGCGATCTCCTGGAGCGTCTTGCGGCCACTGATCGCCTCCATGGCGACCTTGGCCTTGAACTCGGGGCTATGGGTGCGGCGTTTGCTCATCGATGGGAGCCCCCTTTCAGGGGCGGTGCCCCGCCTCACAGGTTAACGATGGACCCTGTCCAGAAAAACCAGACCACCTCAGGCATTCGCCAGCATCGATGAGAGCATTTGGGAGATCAGCCCTCTGCAGCGGCTCAAGCATCACGATGCCAGGATCTCGGCAAGAAGCAACTGGAGCAAGGGTACTCGTCGCGGCTTGCCAACCCCTTGAACTTCTCAAAGCACTGGGGATTACCGCTGAACCTCCAAACCTCCACCACATGTTCGATAGCAGCCAATGCTATCCAAGCCACAAGCCACTGGACAGGTAAGCCGCCATCTTGCACCGCAGAGCAGTGAGCCCAGCGGCTCTTCGTTGCTGGCGCTAGCTAGTTTCACCACAAGAACTGGGCTAAGAGGCAACAACTACGACGATGGCGAGAAGTGATTGCCTAGCACCGAAGATGAAGTACGAGCTCATTGCTGCATTCGCTGGTTTCACTTCTCGCTGGAATCAGCGTAATCACCAGGCAATCGGTAAACAGCTATACCACCGCCAGACCGATCTCAGCCAACACGAACTAGTAAAAGGCAGGCGTAAGCCGTAGCCATGCTGGACATTGCAATAGAGCTAGAGGACTACACGCAACAGAAAGTGCAGAGTTCTAGAGACGCTCGTTAGCAACAAGTGTTATCATTTCAGCCCTTCGGGTATTGTGGCCTAGCGAGGGTTGCTGTGTTGCATCCCCAAAAGATCACCGTACAAAGACTGGTAGAGGCTCGCCACTCTTTCTGGGTTCCAGCGCTGCTCGGCACGGGCACGCGCAGCAAAACCTAACTGGCGACGGCGCCGCGGGTCCTCAAGGACCCAGCTGATGGCGGTAGCCAAGGACACGGGATCAAATGGCTCGGCCAACACCCCAGTGATGCGGTCATCCACGATGTCGACCAGGCCACCGGTACGGAAGGCCACCACGGGGGTGCCGCAGGCGTGGGCCTCTAGGCCGGTATTGGGGAGGTTGTCTTGGCGGGAGGAGATGATGAACACATCGGCAGCGGCGTAGAGCAGGCGGAGGCTGATGTCGTCGTGCAGGCGGCCGCTGTAGTGGATAGGGAAGCCGAGATCGGGCGGCTGGGTAGGCCGGCCTTGGCCGAACACCACCAGCTCAAGTTTCTCCAGCGGAGTCCCGGCCAGTTGGGAGCGCAGCCGTTGCAAAGCGTTCAGCAGCAAATCAGCCCCCTTACGAGGATCAGCAGTGCCGCCCATTGCACCGAACAGCACGAGCGGTCTATCCAGCGGCAATTGCAAAAGGGCGCGAGCTTGGCTCTGATCAAGCGGGGACCAGGTGGCCAGATCGATCGGATAGGGAATTACCGTGATCGGCCAGCGGGCCATCAGTGCGCTGCGACGGGCACAGTCAGCTAGCCACTTGCTTGGACATACAATCTGGATCGGACGGCGCCAATGAAGACGCTTGCGCTGGTAGGTGAAGCGATTAAGGTCAGGGCCGAATTCGTGGTGCGGCCGGTTGGATGGTTTGTACCCCAGCACGAAGCGCTGATCACTGCTAGATGACTCATTGGGTCCAGGCGGGCTGGTGTAGTGCTCTGCGCCACAGAACGCCCACTGGTCATGCAGGGTCCACACCAGGGGCATGGGCAGGCGACCGATTTCCTCAATTGAGAGAGTTGAATCGGCCAACCAGTGGAGATTCACGAGATCGGCATGGCCCTTGCGGTGGCGCTGCTGCAAATCGCGGCCTAGGCCGGTGGCGGGCCAAGCAATCGAGTGCCGCGTTGGATTACCACTTCTGAAGCCGCGGCGGCAGGCCTGTCGGGCCACGCCACGCAGAAGCCTGCGCCACTCGGCGCCTTGGCCACCGATCACAGTGGGGTCGTCCGACAGCTTGTTGATCACCCGCATCTGCGAATGCAGCCCATTGGAGTAGCCGTGATCTACCAAGCTGCGGTGGATGCGGTACGCGGCGCGGGGGGCGCCTCCAGAGATGTCGGAGGAGCTGAGGTGAAGAATGTTCAATCGACCACTCTGATTGCATGAATAAACTTGCACGGTTAGTGCAAGGGATGAGCCACAGCCAGTTGAGCGCGCTGCCCCCAGAGGCTCCGTCTAGCATGAAGTGTGAGCAGAGATCAGCCGGGGTCCATGAGTTGTCTGAAGCCCACGGCTTACTACTGAAGGGAATAATTGAAAATCTTAGCCGATGATTGGTTCCGGTTGTCACATGACCATCTTCAGCAAGGCCGCGAAATTGTGCATCACTTCAAGGATTCCAAGCAAAGCTGAGATGAACTTTGCCCGGCGCAGCAGAATGAACCCCATTTACAATAATGTGATCCTTGGCCCAGTTCCTTTCCCCTGATAGGGCTAAGCGCATTCATGCTGTTGGATGTCGAAGATTATGTGTCAGACCTCAAAGACCCAGCTGGCAACTGCGAATTGCAGCACTGCCAATGGTGTAGTTCGCGATCGGATGAGATACGGCTGGGTGCTCTAGAATCGATTGTCGTTGTGGCTGACTCTAGAAAGCATTCTACCTTCTGCTGTAAACTCGGCCGACAAGTGAGGCCAGTGCAATGGTGTACTTTTTTGTCTTGATCCTTAGATCTGAATACACGGCAATCGGTGAATTTGCGCAATCCCAGTACTCCTTATCTGCCCGCCGAGGAGGCCGGCCAGCCAGGGCTTCGCGAAGATAATGCCTTCTCAAGGGCTTGGCCGACCCAATGGCGTGAGGTAGGCCAATCCAGCCGCCAGAAAATCCCATCAGATCGGGCCCGAACGTACTTAGTGGCTGGTGCCATGCCATGGCTGCAATATTCAAGGCATCCTGATCAGGGGTATGCATTGCATTCCATCGCCCCCCCCTTCGCCAAGCACCGATATCGCCCTTGGCATCCAAAGGATTGGTACTGGCACCAAACTCCTCGATGATGTGATGCCAGAGCTCAAGAAACGCACGATCACGACGCTGGATGCCGAGGAGCCCGCCATTGAAGTAGAGATCGAAACTCTGCTCGCAGCCACGACCCGACTGCTCGATCAGCTGCTTCCACTCATGGCGGATGGGGTGCCCAGCAGGAAGCCACCAGTTGGTGTCTGCTGCAACCACAGGCCCGTAGACGGTAGCGGCCTCGATCCATTGCCATGGGGCACATACCACGATGTCTGGATCCAGATAGACAATGGAGCTGCACTCCGGATAAGCCTCCAGTACCTCCTGCATGAACCGTGGCTTGTAGTTGGTGAAATGCCAGGAGGTTTCCAAGCAGCACCAATCCCACCGCGCAGAGCAATTCTGAGCATCCCTGTTACGAAACGCTTCAATCGCCGCTCTCTGGCCAGCCGGCACATCCTCCAGGCTGCGGCAGCCGGCCACAAAGACCCCCTCAAATCCATGCGCCAACAAGCTATTGAACAGCACGCAAGCTCCAAGGAAATAGCTTCCTTCTGCCAGGGTTACAACGATCTTCACAGGCTTCGTTCCACAGCAGAGAGCAAGTCAACAAACACGAACTCTGAGCTCATTCGGGAAGAGGCGTTTTGATGAGGGACTGGAAGCTGGCGTCCCTGCTCTCCAGATCGCTATAGCTGCCCATGGCGCTGATGCAGCCCTGCTCGAGCAGCACAATCCGGTCACAGTTCCGCACCGTTGTCAGGCGATGGGCGATCAGCACCACCGTGAGCCGGCGATCCAACGCGTCAATCGCCTCCATCACTTCCGCTTCAGTGCGGTTGTCGAGGGCACTGGTGGCCTCATCCAGCACCAGCAGCTCGGCCTCCTTGTAAAGCGCCCGGGCAATACCAATCCGCTGCCGCTGCCCACCGCTCAATCGCACGCCCCGCTCCCCCACCACAGTGCCATAACCCTCAGGGCTCCCTTCGATCAATTCGGCGATGCGGGCCTGCTCAGCCACTTGCCGCACCCGTTCCTGGTCGATCCGATCGGAAGGAATGCCGAAAGCGATGTTGGCCGCAAAGCTGGCATCACAAAGGTAGATCTGCTGCGGCACATGGGCAACCTGGGAGCGCCAGGCCTCCACCAGGCCTGGCGTGGCCTGCAGATCCTGCCCCTGCAGCAGCACCTTCCCCTGGCTGGGCGCCAGCAGGCCCAGGATGAGATCACTGCAGGTGCTCTTGCCGCTGCCAGTGCTGCCCACAAAGGCGATCCGCTCGCCTCGCCGCACAGTCAGTTCCAGATCACGCAAAACCCAGGGCCCCTCCGGGCTGTACCGAAAGCTCAGCTGCTCCAGCTGCAACAGGGGTTCTCGGAAGCCGGCGGTCAAAGCCACTGACCTGTGATCCGAACTGTCGGCTAGCTGGAGGGTGTGGCCTTCCGCTGCAGACCTCAGAAAGGGTTCAAGCCGCAGCAGCGAGGCTTGATTGGCGAGCAAGCCGCTCAGGGAGTTGAAGCACTGCTGCAGGGGCTGCAGCAACCGGTAGGCCCCGAGCGCCAGGGTGCCGAGCAGGGGCAACTGCTGATCTACCCCCTGCCCCGCCAGGGCCAGGCTCAGCGACAGGCCCACGATCAGCAAAACCGCAAATCCTTCGATCAGGTAGCGGGGCACCTGGGCCTTGATGTTGATCGAAGCACCGGCGGCCCGATAGCGTCGATTAACACGTACAAACTCCTCCAGAAAGAATGGTTGAGTGCGATCGAGCAGCACGTCGCGAATGCCCCCCAGGCCCTCCTGGGCCACCTTCAGTGTGGCCTGGTAGTTGGTGGTCATGGCAATGCCATCCGCCCTCAGCGCCCCGCGCGTGTAGCGATAAACGCTCAGATAGAAGCCCCCCAGCAGCAGCGCCACGACCAGCATCACCCCCGGGGCCAAAGCGATCAGCGAAGCACCCAGCAGCAGCACGATCGCTAGGTTCACCACCAGCACCAGTAAGCCCTGGATGCTGCCGAACACCTGGTCCACATCCCGGGTGAGGTGGGCGAGGGTGGTGCTGCTGTTGTGGCGCAGGTGCCAGGGGTAGGGCCGCCGCAGAATCTCACCGAACACCCGTTCGCCCAGGTCGGCCGCGATCAGCGCGCCAAGCCGCAGCTGGGCGCGGATCGTGGCCACCCGCAGGAGCGAACTGGCCACCACCACGGCCATGAAGCCCAGACCAAGCCCCAGCAGCAAGTGCTGTTCCGGCAGACCCCTAAGCGGAGAAGCCAACGGACCCAGGGCCTTCAGACCCTCCTGGGGATTGGCCAGCAGCCGCAGGAACGGCAGCAGCGCCCCCAGGTTGGCCACTTCGCCCAGGGCCGCCAGCAGGCTCAGTCCCTGCAAGGCAAGCAGCTGGCGTCGCCGTCGCGGGGTCAGCGAGTCCCACAGCAAACGCAGGCTCTTCAGTTTGCTGTTCAACCGGTTGGGAAGTCGCATCAATTCAACTGGGACTGACCAAGATCATCTGTTGCAGTGCAGCCAGAAGTGAGCAAGGGTGAAGATCAAGGGACTTCAAGGAGCCGAGGAGGCTCTGGGACTACGAATGCACACCTAGATCAGCAGCCAAACCAGGCGAGGCATCACTCAGGAAGAGCGTACCTACCGGGATGAGGAGGCTGAGACCCAAAGAGGGAATCTCTTCAGGGTGAAAGCTGAACTGGAGCAGCTTCAGTAGCACAGGCCACATATCCGTTGAAAGCCAACACCAATGGCTTTGTTGCGGGTCTGGACGCGAGCAGGGCTACAGCGTCTCAAGACTGACAGATTTAAGCAGCCTTTTCTTTGCTGGGGGCTTCAAGTTGTGCCGATGTCAGCACATGGCCCAATCCGCTGAGCCCCCTGCCCCACCAAAGAGAGACCCGTGCATGGGGAGTCAACACAGGTAGCATTTGAGGCCGATGAACAATCGGGAAGGGACCCCCTTCTGCTCTATTGCGTTTGGGTCGTTGGGCATGAAAGGCGCGGCTTCGTTCATGGCCGAACTGAACCATCTGGCCGACAACAGGCTGTTGCCGGCGCTACCCATGCTGGAGGCCAAGGGCCTTGTCAGCCCTGAGCTGGTTCAACTCGGCAGCCATACCAGCGTTGGCCACCCCAGTGGCAATGCCCCCGCCGCGGATCGTGGCGTTCTCGAAGCCCTGCAGCGGGCTGGGGTTCGGGTTCTAGTTCTGAAAGGAACGCTGCTGGCGCACACCGTCTACGGCAGCCCCGAGCAGCGACTGCGTGTCGACACCGACCTGCTCGTGCCACCGGAGCAGCGCTCCGCCGCCGAGCAGGTGTTGCGGGACCTGGGTCTGGCACCCATCACACCGCTGTCGGCCAACACCATTGATACGCAGGAGCTCTGGGTGGGCGATGGCTCGGAAGGCAGGCGGCTCATCGATCTGCATTGGCTTCTGCTGAACAACCCGGTGTTCGCCGATCTGCTGGGCTTCGAGGAGCTCTGGGAACGCCGCCAGCCCTTCACGATCGCCGGCTTCACAGCCTCAGGGCTTGGGCCCTGTGATGCATTGCTGCATGCAGCGCTCCACTACTTCGTCCACCACGTGGGACAGGATCGACCGGCCCAATGGCTGCTCGATGGTGATCTGCTCTGGCTGCAGTTGAACCAAGCCGCCCGGGATGAGCTGGTGCAACGGGCCATGCAGCTCGGTGTGGCCGGCCTGCTTGGCACCTTCCTGCAGGAAGCCAACGCTCGCTTTCAGACGGGAGTCGACACAACCCTGCTCAACCAGCTCCAGCAGGCCGGGAAACGCCAATGGCGCAGTGGCATCATGCGGGTCAACGGTCGGCCCCTGGCTGCCCAATGGCTGATCCTGCGGACCATGAGGGGGAAACGGGCGCGGCTGAACCACCTGCGGCGGCTGTTGTTCCCCTCCAAAGCCTGGATGCTGGCGAAGTATCCAGAAGCCGGAGGTTGGTCACTGCCCTGGCTCTATGCCAGGCGAGCGCTGGAAGGCTGGGAAAAGGGTGTGCGCCACTGATCCGGCATCCTCTCCTACGAGGCCTCACAGGCCACAAGCCCCTGCGCCAGCAGGTCCTGGCACAGCTTGAGCAGATCACGCTCCAGCTGATCGGCCTCCACCGCATACTCCTGCAGCATCTGATCGCGGATCTCGGCCAGGGATTGATTCGACGCCATCAATTCCCACATCCGCGCCCCCACCGGATCCAGGCCGTAGTAGGTGCCCGTGGCCAGGTGCAGGATCACGGTTTCATCGCCGACGCGGCGGTCCATGACCTCGGTGGGGACCGTGAGGCGGTCGGAGAGCTGCAAGCGATAGCTGGTCGAAGCGGCCTCAACCGTCGGTTCGGAGGTCATGGAAGCTTTTGAAGCGCCATGGATCCGCCGTAAAGTAAAGGGTTATGAACAGTTGGCGACGCAAAGCAGGCCGCTTCCACGAACTGGACGGACCTTCGCGCCGGCTGGTGCTGGGCAGCGCCGTGCTGCTGCCGCTGTTCTGGCTTCGGGTGAAAGTGCTGGGCCAATGCACACTTGGCCCTGGCCGCGTTGGCAGCACGCTTGCGCCTCAAGTTGACGCCGCCGTCCGCATGGGGCAGCTCGTGAACAGGGTGGCGCACTACGTGCTTCCCCCTGATAACTGCCTCAGCCGCTCGCTCTGTCTGCAGTGGCTGTTGCGCCGCCGCGGCATTCCCGCCGATCTGCGCCTGGGCGTGCAGCTGGACGCAGGACAGCTGCAGGCCCACGCCTGGGTGGAAGTGGCCGGCCATCCGGTCAATGACGCCCAGGATGTGGCCGAGCGCTTTCTGCCCTTCGAGCAACCCCTGTCCGCCCAGGCATGAGCGGTGTCTTCGGGCTGTTCAATCAGGACGGCAAGCCCGTCGAGCGCAGCGAACTGGGCGACATGGCGTCGCTGCTGGAACGTCGCGGGCCCGATCGCACCGCGTTCTGGAGCGAGGGGCCGGTAGGCCTGGGTCTCACCCTGCTCACCACCACGCCGGAGCTGGCCTTTGAGCCCCAGCCCGTGCGCCATGGCGCCAGCGGCTGCGTGATCGTCGCCGACGTGCGCCTCGACAACCGCGAGGAACTGCTGGCGGCCCTGGGCCTCGCCGATCGCGCCCATCTGCTAGGCGATGCAGGCCTGATCCTGGAGGCCTACCTCGCCTGGGGCGAAGCCTGCCTGGACAAGTTCCTGGGCGATTTCGCCTTCATGCTCTGGGATTCCCGCCACCAGAAACTCTTCGGCGCCCGTGATCACTTCGGCCTGCGGCCCTTCTATTACCACCACAGCCCGGGCCAGTTCTTCGCCTTCGCCTCCGAGCCCAAGGCGATCCTGGTGCTGCCGCAGGCGCCCTATCGCCTCAACGAAGCCCGGATCGCCGATTTTCTGGTGAACCAGCTGGAAGGCATCGACAAGACCTGCACCTTCTTCGAGGAGGTGTTCCGCCTCCCTCCAGCCCACTGCGTGAGCGTGACGCCGGAGCGGATGTTCATCCGCCGCTACTGGACCCTGGAGCCAGGCGAAGAACTACGGCTGCCATCGGATGAGGCCTACGCCGAAGCCTTCCTGGAGGTGTTCACCGAAGCCGTGCGTTGCCGCCTGCGCAGCCATGGCCCCGTGGGCTCGATGCTCAGCGGCGGCATGGACTCAGGCTCGGTGGTGGCCGTGGCCAAGGAGATCCTGGCTGAGCAGGGCCGCGCCCCGTTGCCCACCTTCTCCGCCGTTGGCCCTGACCCTGAAACCTGCGTCGAAACGCGGGCGATCCACGCGGCGCTCACCATGCCTGGGCTCGATCCAACCTTGGTTCGGTACGACCAATTGGACGTCTTGATGCCGGAACTGGGGGAGCTGGGGTTGTCGCTGGATGAACCCTTCGACAACCACATGACGTTGGTGCGGGCGATGTATCTGGCGGCGCACCGCAAGGGCCTGAAGGTGTTGTTGGATGGGGTGGCTGGAGATGTGGTGCTCAGCGAGGGCAGCCACATCGCTCGTCTTGTTCAGCGTGGCCATTGGCGGCACGCCTACCGCGAGGCGGTGGGGCAGCAGACGTTCTGGGGTGGTGCCTACCCCGCCTGGCGGGAATTAGTTGGCGCCGCACGGTATGCGTTCATGCCGCTCCCGTTGCGGCGGCTCTACCGGCGCCTGCGGGACCCAGGCCGCCAGCGGCACCAGCTGGAGCGGACCATCCGCGAAGCGCGGATAGATCCCACTTTCGCCGATCGCATCGGGCTGGCTGAGCGCCTGCAAAGGCTCCAGGCGCACGGGTCGGACCCTGTGGTGGTGACATACCCCGAAGAACGGGCCCGGGCGATTGACCACCCCTATCTCACGGTGGGGCGGGAGCGCTACGACCGCGTCGCCGCCGCCGTAGCGGTGGAGCCCCGTGATCCGTTTCTGGATCAGCGGGTGGTGACCTTCTGTCTCTCCCTGCCAGGCGCACAGAAGCTCGCAGGCGGCTGGCCCAAGATCGTGCTGCGCCGCGCCATGGCCAATCGGCTACCCGACTCGGTCCGCTGGCGCACAGGTAGGGCGCATCTGGGCTGGGCCTTCACGAGGGAGCTGATCAGAAGGTTCACGATGGACAAAGATCCACGGATGACAAGTGGCCAAATGCTCCTCTCGCGCTACCTCTCAACATCCGTGAGCGCACGACGCTCGCCTTTCCCCCATACAGATCCAGATCCGCTTGAAAGCAGCTACGATGACATGGGTTTGGTCTGGTGGCTAAAAAGTCACCGTGCCCTTGCCAGGGAAATAGATCCCAAACCAAACCTCCTGATCAACTAGAAAATCAAAATGAAACTTTCTACCGAGAATCAGCAAAGCCTGACTCAGGCGCCTTACCTCCAACCTTATTGCTCACCACGTCTTTCTGTTTTTGGAGCTATCAGCGAGCTCACCAATAGTGGCACCGGAGATCAGAGAGAGAGTCCAGGAAATGCTCCTGCCACCAAACTTCCGCGTGCATAGCTAGGCCTTAGCGCTCTTCGGAACCCTCAAGGGAAATCAAGATAGTATCAGTCAAATGCAAATATCATTTCACAAAAATAAAGGCGTGCCACAAAGATACTTTGCATTTTATTGCTTTTGGTACTTTCAGAAACGAACCCTTAACGATTCACTCTGGTCGTTCCCATAATTTGCTACTTCAATCCAATAATCTTACTTTGTAATTTTACTGGCGTTGAGCATGGGCGGCTTGAGCTACAGAAGCATATTTGCCAATCCTGATTCCTTGCACGGCACGGCGAACCTATTTAGGCATGCCATTCGTCTCGGCCTACATGACTATAGCTCCCTGAATAGAATCACCAACAAACTCTACACAAAGGCAGCCGACTTTGGGTCCAAAGATCATAATCTTGCCGGTCTTTGGCCTTGGGAGCAAAAAATCGTCGATGAATTTTTTGCAAGCCAACATTATATACTTGTTGCCGGAGCAGGTGGTGGTCGTGAGGCGATAGCACTTGCCAAACAAGGCTTTTCTGTGACTGCGTTCGACTTCTGTGCGGCACTCACGAAAGCCTGCCGAAGTCACCTCGCCGAATTGGGCCTCAAGGCTCGCGTGCTGGACGCTCCACCCGACTGTGCACCCCCAGAACTAACATCTGAATTATTCGTTTACGACGCCATATTCCTTGGACGAGGATTCTATCACCATATTCCAGGACGAACCCGAAGAGCCTTATTCCTGAAGGGCTGCAGACAATTCGTACGCCAAGGAGCACCCCTATTTCTATCTGATTTTTTCAACCGTCAGACGTCCGATCCCTTCTATTACAAAACTTATATGGTAGCGAAAGCCATCCGAACAATACGGCTAAGCCCTGATCCTGTTGAGCTTGGTGATTGGCTTAGCAATTGCATGCAGCATGCTTTCGTAGCAAGCGAGATAGAAGCGGAGATGAAGGAAGCCAAGTTCCGCTTAAAACACTATTTGGATACGCCTTTTGGACTGGACACCCAATTAGCTCATGCTGTTGGCATTGCGCAATGAGAGACCTAGTCTCAACGGCACTTGAGCACGATTTTTTCAGGCTGATATAGGCTTTATGCATCTATTCAATCCAGAGATGAGAGATGGGCAAGTCCACCGGCTACAACATTCTCAGTTATGGCGATATGGTTAACAACCGGCAGCGCATGGATCCCTACGCCCGCACACTGCAGCAGGCCGTTCGTCGGGACAGTGTGGTACTTGATATCGGCGCGGGCACCGGCATTTTCTCACTGCTCGCCTGCCGTTTTGGCGCCGCAGAGGTCCATGCGGTCGAACCTGATGCCTCTATCGATCTGGCTCGCACCATGGCAGCGGCCAACGGCTTTGCCGATCGCATCCACTTCCATCAGACCCTCTCCACCGCGATCACCCTGCCGCGCCCCGCCGACGTGATCGTCTCCGACCTGCGGGGAGTCCTTCCCCTCTTTCAGCATCACATCGCCGCCATCGCCGATGCCCGAAGCCGCCTCCTGGCGCCGGGTGGTGTGCTGATCCCCGCTCGCGACCAGCTCTGGGCGGCGCTGATCGACGTCCCCGAGGTCTACCGTCCCTACACCGAGCCGTGGCTCAGCAACACCTATGCGCTGGACCTGAGCCCAGGCCAGCCGCTGGTGGTCAACACCTGGCGCAAGCTGAACGCCAAAGCCGACCAGCTGCTGGTCGAGCCAGCCCATTGGGCCACGCTCGACTATCAAACGATCCAACGGACTGACGTCTCCGGTGAACTGTCCTGGATCCTGGAACGACCCGGCACGGCCCATGGAGTTCTGGTCTGGTTCGACGCGGAGCTGGCCGATGGCATCGGTTTTTCCAACCGACCGGGGGAACTGGAGCTGATCTACGGCCAGGCATTCTTCCCCTTCCAGGCACCCGTGCGGCTGGAGCAAGGCGACCACGTGGCAGTGGCTTTAAGCGCCACGCTGGTCAATGACAACTACCTCTGGCGTTGGGACACGCGTGCCCGCAGCGGCGACCACCTCAAAGCCAACTTCCGTCAATCCACCTTCTACGGAACACCCGTGGCGCTGGAGGCGCTCAAGCGCCGCTCCGCAGATTTCGTACCATCCGCAGACACATCCGCCGCGATCGACCGCTGCGTGCTGTCGCATATTGACGGGAAGACGACCCTCGGGACCATTGCCGAAACTTTGATGGAAATGTTTCCCGAGCGCTTCCACCAGCACCAGGACGCGCTGAACTACAGCGCCAATCTGGCCGAGAAGTACCGCCCCGCCACGAACGGATGACCCTCACCGCTGCTCAGCATCGGCTCCAGCAGCCGGAGCCCAACGCAGCCTTCCATCGATGGACCCTGCCCGGCGGCTCCACCTGGACAGAGTTCTACCGCCGGCCTGGCGGCTACATGCTGCGCTTCCCGGACCTGGCCGACTTCGAGATCAGTAACGACGCCCAGATCGCTATGGCCCATCCGGTGCCGGGCGTAGCGCAGAGCACGATGGAGCACCTGTACCTCAACCAGGTGCTGCCGTTGCTGCTCAGCACGCAGGGCCAGCTGGTGTTCCATGCCAGCGCCTTTGCCCTCGAGGCTTGTGCGGTGGCGTTCGCAGCTCATTCCGGTCGCGGCAAGTCCACCCTGGCGGCCAGTTTCGCCATGGCTGGCCATTCCTTGCTGACCGACGACGGCCTGCTCCTGGAACCAACCGCCAGCGGTTACAACGTTCGACCCAGCCACCCATCGATCCGCCTCTGGGACGATTCCTCTGAAGCGCTGATCCCCGCCGATGCCGCCACGTCCCCGGCCATCTCCTATTCGTCCAAGTCGCGATTTCTAGCCGGGGATCATGTGCGCTTCAGCTCCGAGCCCCAACCTCTCCGGTGCGTGTTTTTCCTCGGCGAGGGGGCGGTCTCTGAGATCACGATCGAACCCATGGCACCAGCCCAAGCCCTGATCGAATGGGTGAAGCACTCCTTCCTGCTCGACATCGAAGACCAGCCGCGACTGGCCACCCACTTCGACGACGTGGCCCGCCTGGCCGCCCATCCCTTTCACTACCGCCTCGATTACCCCAGGCACTACTGCCTTCTGCCCGAGGTGCAGGCCGCCATCGTGAGCCATCTGGGCAGCCTCAGCGGCGCGTGAACGCTGCCGGGCGGATCACCGCCGCCGCCTGCGCCACCAGCTCCGGGTCATGGCTGGCCACCAGCACCAGCCGCTCACGGCTGCGCTCCAGCACCAGCTGCCGCACCGTGGCCGCCGCCTGGGCATCCAGAAACGCCGTCGGTTCATCGAGCAGCTCCACCGGCTGATCCAGCAGCCAGGCCCGCAGCAGCCCCAGCCGGTGGATCTCACCGCCGGAGAAACAATCCACCGCCAGATTGAGCGGCCCATGCAGCCCCTCGGGCCGCCCCAGCAACGCCTCCAGCCCCAGCCGCTGCAGCCAGGGCGCCAGCAACTCGTCGCGTTCTTCTCGTTCCGGCAGCCGGCCCAGCAGCAGGTTGTCCGCCAGGCTTCCTTCAAACAACACTGCCCCCTGGGGCGCATAGGCCACCAGCGTCCGCCAGGCGGCGGCACCGGCGCTGCCCGTCAGCTCTATAGGCGCTCTGGAGCCCGCCACCTGCAGCTGCCACTGGCTGTCCTCCTCGGCCAGCAACCCAGCCACCCGATCCAGCAACGTGCTTTTGCCGCTGCCCGATGGCCCCACCAGCACCACCAAAGCGCCACGCCGCAGGTCCACCGCCGGCTGGCCCGGGCCCTGCCAGCGCACCGCCTCCAGCCGCGCTTCGCGCGCCAGCGGCCGGGTGGCGGCGGCCGCCAGCACCGGCGTCCCCAGGCGCTCGCGCAGCTCCCGCAGCGCCTGATAGCCCGGCAGCGCCCACAGGCAGGCGCGACGGCTGCTGATCACACCCCCCAGGGCCCCGGCCGCCCGGTAGGCCAGCAGCAGCACCGTGGCCACCGCCGCCGGCTGCAGCCCCGTGCCGCCCAGCCCCAGCCACAGCGCCACCACCAGCACCACCAGCCAGTCGCGCAGGGCGCCGAACACCGCCTCACGCCGCAGTGAGCGGCGGGCATTACGGCGATAGTCGCGTGCCGCCTCGCTGAAGCGCCCCAGCAGCCAGGGCTCGGCGGTGGCCGCACGGATCGCCTTGAGGCCATGCAGCCCATCGCCCACGATGCTCTGCAGCGCCGCATTCAGACGCGTCTGCAGTGTTCCCAGCTGCCAGGCGCCGGAGCGTTGCGCCAGCCCCGCCAACGCCGCGGCCACCAGCCCCAGCAGCAGCGGCGCCGCCTGGCCCCGGCCGGCCAGCACCACGCCGGCGGCGTAGATCAGCAGGCTGATCAGGCTCTGCAGCAGCTGCAGGCCCCGGTCCAGCGCATAGACGCTGGTGTCGATGTCGTCCATCAGCAGGCCCAGCAGCTCACCGCGGCCCACCTGCTCCAGGCGCAGGCTGGAGGCATACAGCACCCGGCTGAGCAGGTCGCTGCGCAGCCGGTCGGTGAGGGCACTGTTCAGCCACTCCTGGAGCACGGCGATGCCCACCTGCAGCAGGCCGCGCAGCGCCATCAGCGCCACCAGCAGCGCCAGCAGCTGGCGCAGATCCAGCGAAAGTGCCGGCAGCGGCAAGCCGGCCGCACCGCCCGCCCCCAGCAGCACCCCCACCGCCAGGCCCAGGCCGGCCACCTCCACCACACTCGCCAGCAGGGCCAGGCCCGCCAGCAGCAGGGTGTGCCCCCATCCCGCCTCGCGGGCCAGGGCGATCCAGAGCTTCACGCGGTCATCCCGTCCTGAACCCCAGCGACCGTAGGAGACCTGCCGGAGTCAGGCGGGATGGAGGACCACGCTGTAGCGCGACCAGTTGGCGTCTGACGACACAGCCATCAGGCCTTCAAGGCGGGCCTGGGCAATCAGCAGGCGGTCGAAGGGATCCTCGTGGATGGCGGGAAGGCAGCCGGTTTCGATCACATGGGCATCGCTGATCGGCAGCAAGGTGGCCCCGGCACTGAGGCTCTGATCGCGAAAGCGCGATGGATCCAGCGGCAGCTTGCCAAGACGATGCTTGATCGCCACCTCCCAGACAGCGCGCGGGTGTCCTCTCGCAGGGGCTGGTCGTCCAGCAGCCACCAGATCAGGACTTGCGTATCGAGCAACAGCCTCATCAGTGGCCCATCAGCCGCTGCACCTCGGCATCAGCCTCAGGGCTGAAAGCCACATCGATGCTGGGCCGATCCAGGTGTGCCAGATCTCCTGCAAGAACTCCCAGGTGCTTCAGCCCACGGCTCTGAGCGCAGGGCACCAGCCGCACCTGGGGATCTCCATGGCTGGCGATGACCACGTCCTCTCCAGCCAATGCGGCCTTGACCAGTTTCGAGAGCTGGCTTTTCGCTTCGAGCATGTTGACCTGCATGACAACCCGGCAACGCCTTGGCCAAGCTAGCCAAGAGCAGAGGCGGTGCCACCCGTTCACCCCTTGCCCAGCTCCATCAGCCACGCCTGGAAGCGCTCCAGATCCGCCTCGATCCCCGGCCAGAGGGCGATGGACCGCTGGAGGAGCTGCCGCACCCGATCCGCCTCCAGTTCGTAGGCGTAGAGATGACGCACCACATGGCGGAAGGCCAGCAGTTCCGCCAATCCCATCCGCACCGCAGGGCTGAGCACGGCCGGCCTGGAGTCGGTGGCGATGGCCATGCGATCCAACAGCCGGCGATGCCAGTCGCTGCCCTCCGGTGTTCCCCCGTTAAACACCCGCACGATCAACAGCAGACATCGCTCCACTCCCGTGTACAGGCTCTGGAGCCGCAGGGCCGCCGAGTCCATCGCTTCACTGCTGCCACTGCCGGCTTCCATGAGGCTTTCGAGGCGCTCCAGGCTGCGCACCAAAGCGGAGAGCTTGTCGCGCTCGACGCGCAGATCGAGCTGCAGATCGCCCAGCTGCCGCTGCCACGGATCGAGGGAGGCCATCAGAGCACGATGGCCCGCTCCCGGATGCGCTGCTGCCAGTGGGGCGGCAGGCTTTCCAGGCGCACCAGATCGATCGGGATGGCTGGATCCTGGCGGGAGGCCGCCAGGCTGTCGAGCTCCGCCGTGGCGGTGAGCAGCGCCTCCGGCGGCAGACCCGCCACCGCCAGGTCGATGTCGGAGCTGCGGTGGCAGCGGCCCTCGGCCACCGAGCCGAACAGCCAGATGGCCTCGATGCCCGGCCTGCCCTGCCGCAGCAGAGCTGCTGCCTCAAGGGCCAGACGGTGAGCCGCCCGCTCCCGGGCCTGGACCGAAGCGATCGCTTCCTGCCGGCGCTGGCGCCAGATCTCGCGCTGGGAGGGGCTCACCACCATGGACTGAGCCTAATCACCCCACTCAGCCCGCCCACACCTCGGCCTGCTCCTCGGGAATCAGCAGCTAGCCGAGCCGTGAGCCCACGGCTGCTGCAACGAAGCGGATGGACTCTGGCGTCCATCAGGAATCATCCGCTCCAGAGATCCTGGGGAGATCACGGCGGAGTGTCAGCTCAAGAACCGTTTCGAGGCGAATCACGCGGGCGTTCAGGGCTTCAAGGCGGCGTTGCTGGTCTTGCATCAAGACCGCCATCTGCTCAACACGGTCGTTCATGCGGATCACGGTGGTGAGGGCCCCGAGAATCCGATCGGTCACGCTCATGCGGATTGGCCCTGGTCCATGGAGAGGTTGGAAGCGCGGACCATCGCCAGTGCCTGGTCCAGTGCCTGCTCGGCCCGAGCCGTGCTGCTCTCGATCTGATCCAAGGCGGCGATCAGAACAGCGTCATCGCCTGAAACCGCCGATGGAGCGCGGTAGGCCTCACCGGCCTGACGAAAAAACTGTCCGAGGGACAGACCCATGGCTTGGGCACGCTGCGTGTACGTCTCCTTTTCCTGGGGCGTCATCAGGACGGCCACGCGCTCTGTGGAGCGGGTGGAACGGTTGGCCTGAACGGCCATCGCAAGCTGTGCATGTGCTGACCATGCTAATGGAAAAGAGGGCGAAGGCGTTTCCCCCTCAGCATCAACAGCATGGGGGGCGCCACCGAAACGAAATCAAAACGCTGGCGGGATCGTCTCTCGGCCCGCTGGCCCATGGTGGCCCGCTCCGGTGGGGTGAGGCCGAACCCACGCATCAGCCCGGCACCTGCCTGATCTCACTCGGCAGAGATGTTCAGTGGCTGGGCCGGAGCATGGCGCCAGCAGCAGGGTGTGCCCCCATCCCGCCTCGCGGGCCAGGGCGATCCAGAGCCTCACGCGGTCATCAGGCAGCCAGCGCCGCGATCAGCGCGGGATTGGCATGCCAGCTGCAGGTCCCCTCCGTCACCGCCTCGATGCCCAGCTCGGCCCGCAGCTCCTCCAGGTTCTGCTCCATCCGCTCCTCCCAGATCACCGGAAACAGCGGCCGGGCCTCGGCGCCGATGTGCAGACCCTTGCTGATCATGCCGAAGGCGTAACCGGCGGTGCGGGCCTGCTCGGCCGGGGTTTCCAGTTCATCGATCGGCGTGTCGTTGCGGAACCAGTTGAGCAGCAGCGCCATCAGATCGGTGAAGGCCAGGCCCGGGTGGGCGAACTGGGCCACGCTCAGGCTGATGACACCGAGTTCACCGAAATTGTCGAGACTGAAGCCACTGACGATGTGGTGGATGTCGTGGGTGGCGTAGACGCGGTAGTTGATGTAATCGGCGTCGGTTTCGAGGTTGGCGTAGAACTCGGGTTTGGGGAAGAAGTTGATGTCGTACCCCATCGTCTCCAGCACCGTGGCGTAGGTGTGGCCCAGGGTGCCCTTCGGCAGGGCCTTGAGGGCGGCCGCGTCGTAGGGGCCGCTGAGCCGCCGCTGCTCGATCAGGGCCACCGCGGCCGGGTCCCGCTGCAGCAGCGCCCGGCACACCTGCATCGGCCGCGACTGGCGCAGCCGATGGGAAAGCAGGAAGACGTTGTTGGCCGACGCTCCGGCTCCGGCGGCCAGATCGGCGAGTTCCAGAAAGGAGTGGATGTTCTCCTCAGTGGCGATCCGATCGAGGTAGCGAAATCCCATGGGTGCGGTGCGCGGCGGGGGAGCGGCGAGAAACTACTCAGGAACGCAACCTGATCCGTTTGCGGATCCGGCGGGCGACGGCGAAGGCACTTCCCACGCCGAGAATTGGAAGCGGGGCCGGAACGTTCGAGACCGGTGCCGCGTCAGCGACGTACAACCCAGCCCAGCTGAGGCTGTCCTCCTCGGTTTCGCCTTCGAGCGCCATGCTGGCCGCGAAGGCAATGCGGCCGTTGCGGTAGCCATCCCGCTCAAGCCCCACGGCCACGATCGGGATGCCTGCCGCATCCGGATCGATGAGCCCACCGTCCATGCCCGTTTCCACGATGGTGCGAATGTCCGAAGTCCCATCAGTACTCGCGGCATAGAGACCCGAAAACACCTCCTTGAAGACGTCGTCCTCGCCATCCACTTCCCCCAGACCGATTCCCTTGAAGGCCAGATCCTCTTCATCGAGAGCCATGAAGGAGGAGGAGCGCCACCTGGCCAGCTCCTGGTCCCCTTCCTCATCCCCTCCTTCCCCGACCCCAGGCGGTCGTCCGGAGAAGTTCCAGGACAGGAAGGAGGAGAACTGCTCGCCGGTGCTGGCGATCAACTTGGTGAGCTTCGAGGCGATATCGGTGACGAAGATGCCCTGATTCAGCGGAACCTCGAACTGGAAGTTCCCGTTGCCCACCCCACCGACGGAGGCATTGTCGGATTGCTCCTGGCAGTACTGAAGCCGGGCTTCGTTGCCGGATGACGCACAGGAGACCTGCTGGGTGATGGTGTCGGTGCCCCAGGCCCCCCAGTAGGCCACGGAACGGCCATTGAAGGAGAGAACCTCGCCGATGCTTCTGAGGCCCCCGGCATCCGTCAGGTCGGTGAGGCCGCCGATGCTGGCCAGGGAGGTGAGGGAGGTGGGATCCCCGAAAAGGGATGATAGATAGATGCCCCCGACCGAGGGTGCCTCTTCGTTGTCAACCCCGAGGAACACGGCCATGTTCATGGCGGCGCTCGGTGGTGCGGTGGAGCCGAAGTTGCGGTTCAGGGAATCACCCGGGATCGGCGTGTTGCTGTCAGCGATGAAACGGACCGGGGCCACACCAGCGTCGGCGAGCAGATCCCGGAAGTACACCCCCGTTCTGCCCACCCCCTGGGCATCGGTCCAGTTGCCCTTGAAGACCACCGTGTTATCGGTGACCGAGGGCGCACCGGGGAACTGATCGAATTTCAGGCCCGTGGAACCGCCAGCAGCAGGAACGCTGAAGTAGTTGAAGGTGGCCAGTCCGCCGAGCTGGCTGGCACCCGTGATCAGAAAGCCCGATGGATTGCTGTAGATCCCTGAGGTGCCGAACGATCCGTCGTCGGTGCGCCACACCGGGCTCGACTGCCCACGGAAGCCGACCGTTGCCGAGGCTGTCAGATCGATGCGCGGGAAGGAAGGAAACTCCGTGAAGGTCGCTCCCGTGTTGTTGGGGTCGGGGACAAGGCCACCACGGACCGCGATCGGCACGATCGGACGGGGCAGGGAGGCATCGCGGAGATCACGGGTGAAGATGCCGGTGGAGGGTTGACCGCTGCCGGAACCACCGCGACCGCGGGCCCGGAACACAACCAGGCCTGCGGCATTGATCGAGGGCTGGTTGTAGGCGTTGAACAGGCTAGCGGTGCCGGGAATCAGGTCGGCATTGTTCACCACCGTCTGGAAGCGAAAGGGCTCGGCCAAGACGGGTGAGCCCGCGGCAACAACGGCGACGACAGCTCCCAGCAGTCCCACGGACGGGAGACGAAGACGACCCACGGGAAAGCCCCAGAGAACACTCACCATGTTTTAACCGCTTATGCGCCGAAGAAGCAGGCGGCTTAACGCAGGGCAATAATTCAACACTATGCGCTGCAAGGCTTTGGTTAAACCAAGGCATCGACGCGGCGGGCCAGCCCGCCGGAGGGCGCTCGCTGGGGCTGGTGCATCACACAGCACGTCTGCGGCAGTACGCAGTTCCTCCAGCCATTCCTGGAAGCGCGCAAGTTCCGCCTCGATCCCCCCCTGCAAAGGGCAATCGTCCGCTGGAGCAGCAGGCACACCCGATCCGCATCCAGTTCGTCAACGTAATGGCCATGCGATCCAGCAGCCGCCGATGCCAGTCGCTGCCCTCCGGCGTTCCCCCGTTGAGCACCCTCACGATCAACAGCAGACACCGCTCCGCGCCGGTGTAGAGGCTCTGGAGCCGCAAGGGCAGCCGAGTCGACCGTTTCAATGCTGGCGCTGCCTGCCTCCACGAGGCCTTGAAGCCGCTCCAGACGGCCAACCAGCTCTGAGAGTTTGTCGCGCTCGATGCTCAGATCGAGCTGCAGATCGCTCAGTTACCGCTGCCAGGGATCGAGGGATGTCATCAGAGCTCGAGCCTCACAACGCGATGGCCCGCTGCCGGATGCGCTCCTGCCAGTGGGGCGGCAGGCTGTCGAGCTCGGCCGTGGCGGTGCGCAGCGCCCCGATCCGCGAGCTGGTCTCCATCTGAGCGGAGGATGGGGTGGCCCATGCGGTTCTCGCGGATGGTTCCTTCCTGGCTTGGCACGCCCCTGGTGACCAAGGCCTTCGTGGCCGTGATCGGCACGCTGGTGATCGTCCTGGTCGTGCGGATCGCTCAGACCTCCCTGATCCGTTCCCTGCGCGATCCGGACAGCCGTTACTACGCGCGCAAGCTGGTCACCCTCGGCGGTTATCTCTCTGCCTTGCTGCTGCTGACCATCGTCTTCCGCGATCGGCTCGGCGGCCTCACGGTGGCGATCGGCGTGGCCAGCGCCGGTATCGCGTTCGCCCTGCAGGAAGTGATCGCCAGCATTGCGGGCTGGATCGCCATCTCCTTCGGCGGCTTCTACGCACCGGGCGATCGTGTGCAGTTGGGCGGTATCCGCGGCGATGTGATCGACATCGGCATCCTCAGAACCACCCTGATGGAACTGGGGGAATGGGTGAGTTCCGATCTCTACACCGGCCGGATCGTCAGGATTGCCAACAGTTTCGTGTTCAAGGAGCCCGTTTTCAACTATTCGGGAGACTTCCCCTTTCTCTGGGACGAGCTGCGTGTGCCGGTCATGCACGGCGGCGACCATCGTCTCGCCAGGACCATCCTCGAGCGGGTGATGGGCGAGGAATTCTCCCATGAACTCATCGAAGCCTCCATGCAGGCTTGGCGGGACATGGTGCGGCGCTACCTGCTCGAGAACGCCAGCCTGGAGCCCGCCGTGAGTCTGGTGATCACCGACAACTGGCTGGAGTTCACCCTGCGTTACGTGGTGGATTACAAGCAGCGCCGCGTCACGCGAGACCGACTCTTCGTGAGGATCCTGGATGCCTTCGCCGCCACAGAGGGAAAGGTGGCGATCGGCTCCACCACCATTCAGTTGGTGGAACCTCCCCCCTTCGAGGTGAGAGTCTCGCGGAGCCCCACGAAACCTGACCAACAAGCCCCTTAAGTGCGGCGTCCTCAGGCCTCCAGGGCCTGGGTGAGAGCAGGGTTCTGATGCCAGCTCCAGGTCCCCTCCTGCACCGCCTCGATGCCCAGCTCGGCCCACAGTTCCTGCCGATGCGAGAGCAGGAAGACGTTGTTGGCCGCCTCAGACCACGCAGGCATCGATGCGGCGCGCCAGGGCGAGGTCGAGGTCCGACAGCCCGCCGGTGTCGTGGGTGGTGAGGTTGATCGTCACCCGGTTCCAGACATTGCACCACTCCGGGTGGTGCCCCAGGGCCTCGGCCGCCAGGGCCACCCGGGTCATGAAGCCGAAGGCGGCCGAAAAATCGGTGAAGCGCAGTTCGCGGTGCAACTTGCCCTCCCGCACCGTCCACTGCGGCAGTTCGGTGGGCAGGGAAGCGATCTGGGCCGGGGTCAGGGGCTTGGCAGCCATGGCAGGAAGGGGCAGAGGATCAGGGTCGTTCGCCGAGCAGATGCAGGCTGAAGCGGCGCCGGTGCGGCCGGGCCCTGTGCTCCCACACATACACAGCCAGGCTGGTGCAGGTGAGCGCGGTGCGGATGTGGGCGGGCATGTCGTCGGGGCCTTCGTCGTCGTGCACCCAGGCGCGCCGCTCGCCCTGGCCGCTGATCGGCCGCACCCCCTCGGGGGGCACCAGGGCCCGCAGAAAGGCGGCCAGATCAATCAGCACCCTGGGGTCGGCATTTTCGTTGATCGTCAGCGAACAGGAGGTGTGCTGGCTGGCGATGGTGGCGCTGCCCAGCTGCAGCCCGCTGGCGGCGATCAGGCCATTGATGGCCGCGGTGATGTCATCGAAACCCTCGCCCTTGGTGGTGATCTCCAGCTGGCAGAGGGTCTGGCGCAGCATGAGGGATGGTCAGCCGGCGGCGGCGACCTGGAGGCCCGATCGCTGCTCGTCGATCGTGGTCAGGCGGCAGGCCTGGGGGTCCCAGAGGATGTAGCTGAAGCACCCCGGGATATCGGCCAGCGACAGCCGCCGCACGCCGCTCAGCAGGTGGGCGTTGCGCTCATGGCAGGCGCGCAGCTGGTAGTTGGGGATCTTCGAGGAGAGGTGGTGGATGGCATGGCAGCCGATGTCGGCCGAGAACCAGTTGAAGATCGGCGGCAGCTCCAGGTCGCTGGTGCCCTCCAGCACCCCGGTCATCTCGCTCCAGCCGGCGGTGGCATGGGCGTAAGAGCCGGGGAAGTTGTGCTGCACGAAGAAGATGCAGATGAAAATCGCCGCCGCACAGGCCATCACCGGGGTGTAGAGCGACCAGAACACACCCGCACCCAGCCACTTGGCCATCAGCCACCAGGAGCCGATCACGGCGATGTTGTTGGCCACCAGATGGCGGAATTCCTCGTTGGTGTACCAGTGCTTGGAGCGGTAGCTGGCCAGGATCTGGCCCAGGCCCATCGGCTCCGGGCTGCGCAGGCAGGCCATCAGGTGGGGGACGAAGCCCGCCAGCCCCAGCAGCAGGGCCACCCGGGGCTTGATCACCAGGTAGAAAAAGCCACCGGGGAACAGCATCGCCGGGTGGCGCAGCACGCCATAGAACCGCTGCTGGCCGGGGCTGAGCGCCGCAAAGGCGCTGGTGGTGACCAGGGCCGACGGTCCCTGGTACTTCTCCCAGTCGCCGTTGTGGCGGTGGTGGTAGGCATGGCCCCGCGACCAGGGGTACTGGGGGATGGCGCTGAGCACCCCAAGCAGGAAGCCGAACACCTGGTTGGCCCGCCGGCTGCGGAACAGGGAGTCGTGGCCGCAGTCGTGCATCAGCGAAAAGATGCGCGCCAGCAGCAGCACCATCACCACCATCGTGGGGATCAGCAGCAGCGGCGCCTGCTTGAGGCTCCAGTCGGCGACCCACCACAGGGCCGCGTAGGGAATCACGGTGTTGGCGATCTGCCAACCGCCGCGCAGATTCGAACTGTCCATGAAGGAATTCAGCTCGAAATCGCCGCGTTTCGGCTGTCGAACCACGGCGGGATCAGACAGGGTGGCTGGCGAGGTTCCCGGCGGCAATGCAAACCTTTGTAGATATCGCGCGATCCTAGGCAGGGATCCAGCGCGGCGACAGGCGTGCTGGCGAATGGAATCTGAATAGGATCTGCAGCCCACATGCTGCGCCCAAGGTGAGCGACCTGATCGTCGTGGGCAGTGGGCTGGGCGGCCTTTGCGCCGGCGCCATCGCCGCCCGCCATGGGCTGGAGGTGCTCGTTCTCGAGGCCCACACCACCCCGGGCGGCGCCGCCCATGGCTTTCGCCGCGGCCCCTTTCAGTTCGAGTCCGGGCCGTCGCTGTGGAGTGGCCTGGGCCGCTGGCCCAGCACCAATCCCCTGGCCCAGGTGCTGCGGGCGGTGGGGGAAACCCTGCCCGTGGCCACCTACCGCGACTGGGGCCTGCTGCTGCCCGAGGGCTCGCTGCGGGTGGGGGTGGGGCAGGGGCCGTTCCTGGCCCTGCTGCGCGAGCTGCGCGGGCCGGCGGTAGCCGAGGAATGGGACCGTTTCCTCACGGCCCTCAAGCCCAGCTGCGACGCGGCCCGCTGCCTGCCCCTGCTGGCCCTGCGGCCCGGGGCGGGGCTGGCCACCACCCTCGGCGGCGGCAACGCCCTGCGCCTGCTGGGCCAGGCGGGGCGGCTGGCGGGCCTGGGGGGCGCCTTCGGGCCGATCGCCCGCCGCCACCTCCGTGATCCCTTCCTGCTCCACTGGGTCGAGCTGCTCTGCTTCCTGATCTCCGGCCTGCCCATGGACCAGACCAGCGCCGCCGCCATGGCGACCCTGTTCGGCGAATGGTTCGAGCCCGATGCCTGCCTCGACTACCCCATCGGCGGCAGTGGGGCTGTGGCCGCCGCGCTGGTGCGCGGCATGGAGCGCCACGGCGGCCGGCTGCGCACCGCAGCGCCGGTGGCCGACATCCTGGTGGAACGGGGGCGGGCCGTCGGCGTCCGGCTCGAGAACGGCGAGCGCCTCGAGGCGCAGCGCGGGGTGATCGCCAACACCAGCCCCTGGGATCTGCTCTCCCTGCTGCCCCAGGACGCGGTGCCCTCCCGCTGGCGGCGGCGCCAGGCGGCCACCCCGGCCTGCGCCAGCTTTCTGCACTGGCACCTGGCCCTGCGCGGCGACGACCTCGACCACCTGCCGATCCACCACGTCTGGGTGGGCGACTGGCAACGGGGCATCGGCGCCGAACGCAACATGGTGGTGCTGTCGATGCCCTCCCGGCTCGACCCGGCCTGCGCCCCGCCCGGCCACCAGGTGCTGCACGGCTACACGCCGGCCAACGAGCCCTGGGAGCTGTGGCAGGGGCTGGAGCGGGGCAGCCCCGCCTACGACGCCCTGAAAAAGGAACGCTGCGCCGTCTTCGGGCAGGTGCTCTCCCAGGTGCTGCCCGACTGGCAGGAGCGGGTGGTGCTCGAACTGCAGGGCACCCCCCTGACCCACCGCCACTACCTGCGCACGCACCAGGGCAGCTACGGCCCGGCCTGGCCGGCCAGCGGCGGCCCCTTCCCCGGCGGCACCACCCCGATCGAAGGCCTGGTGCTCTGCGGCGCCGGCGTCTTCCCGGGCATCGGCGTGCCGCCGGTGGCGGTGAGCGGCGCCATGGCGGCCCACCGCTTCGTGGGGGCACGCCAGCAGCGGCAGCTGCTGGAGGAGATCGGCCTGACGGAGCTCTGAAGCGCTCAGAAGTTCCGCAACGCCAGGCTGCCCAGCTGCACCTCGCGCAGCAGCAACACCACCGCCGTCATCAGCGAGCCCATCGCCAGCACGAACAGCCCAGCCACCAGGGGCGTCAGATCGATGCTGGCCAGGGTGCTGAGGAACAGCACCATCACCACCGTCGCCACCAGCAGGAAGCTGATGGCGGCGAAGGTGAAGGCCTGAGCCGCCAGGTTCATGCGACGGCGATGCACCAGCAGCTCCTTCTGCAACTCCCGTTCCTCGGCCACGCTGGCGCCGATATCCCTCGCCTTGATCACCCGGGCCCGGTCGATGATGCGCCCGAGGCGGGTGGTGATCACCCCGAGCAGGCCACTGATGCCCGCCAGCAGGAACACCGGGGTGACCGCCAGCCGGATCGTCTCGGCCAGGTTGCCGGCCTTCGCGCTGACCACGAGCAGGATCTGTACCAAGGAACCCTGACTTGGACAATGAATCTAAGCCGGGGGCCCCTGCCAGCCTGGAGCGCCGACTGCCGCCCCCCGCCCCCCATGACCACGATCACCTGCCGCTACGAAGGCGCCCTGCGCTGCGCGGCGGAGCACGCCGCCTCGGGCTCGCGGCTGATCACCGATGCCCCCGTCGACAACCAGGGCAAGGGCGAAGCCTTCTCCCCCACCGACCTGGTGGGCACGGCCCTGGCCACCTGCCTGCTGACGGTGATGGGCATCGTGGCCGAACGCCAGGGCCTAACCCTGGAGGGCGCCTCGGTGCGACTGGAGAAGGGCATGAGCAGCAGCGGCGAGCGCCGCATCGCCCTGCTGGAGGCCTGGATCAACCTGCCGGCCGGCCTCGGGGCCGAGCAGCGCGAGCTGCTGATCCGCGCCGGCGAGAGCTGCCCGGTGAAGGTCAGCCTGGAAGGTTGCGTGCCGATGCGGCTGCACTGGAGCCCGGCGGCGGCGGACTGAGGGTGACGCCCACCTCCAGCTGCTCCAGCGGGGCGTCGGGATCCGCCGGCACCAGCAACACCATGGTGCTGGCGGCGGGCCGGGTGCCGGGCTGCTCCTGCAGGATCTCCAGGGCCACCATCGTCTTGCGCCACTGCAGGATCTTGCCCTCGAGCAGCGCCACGAAGTCGTCAGGGCTCCAGCGGGCCCCCTCCCCCCGGCAGGGGTAGCGCTCCAGCACATCCAGGATCTCCATCTCCCGCAGTGGCGCCGCGTCGGCCGGATCCCACACCAGCAGATAGTTGCCATCGAGAGCGTTGGCCTCCAGGAGGCTCGCCTCACTGGCCAGCAGGGTGTCGAGGGCCATCTCGTCGTCGTCCCGCTCGATCGCGGTGAGCAGGGCCTCCAGCACCAGTTGGGTGTCGTCGTCGAGCTGGTCGCAATGGACCGTGAGCAGGCCCGTCACCGCCAGTTCGATCTCCCCGAGCGGCAGCACCATCGTCAGGGCCCGCAGGATGGCGCTGAGCACGTCACCGGCTTCCCCATCACCGGGCTGGTCGTCCAGCACCAGATCGGGGTCGGCCATGAAGCGTTCGATGGCCGCAAGCACCAGGTCCTGCTCCGGAGAAGGGGGATGCATCGATCCGGCCGCAGACGTGACGTAGCACCACCATGGCGCCGCCGGCGGCAGGCCGCAGCGCCCATGGGGTCTCCCATCACCAGAGCAAGCGGCAGGGGAAGGTGGCCAAGGCGGGGTCGATGCTCACCAGTTGCAACCCCTCCAGCTCCGCCTGGGCCGCCAGCAGCCGATCGAACGGATCGCGATGGGCCTGGGGGTAAGCGCCAGCGCGAACGCCGTGATGCAACTGCACGGCAAGGGGCTGGAAGCCCTGCTGCTGCACAAGGGAAGGCAGATCCAGCAGCAGTCCTTCAGCGCCGGGAAGTTTGCCCAGCCTGACCTTGGTAGCGATCTCCCAGCCGGAGGCGGCGCTCACGAAGATGGCCGCCGCCGGATCGCCAATGGCCTTCTGGGCGATCCCGGAGAGCTTCTCCGGTTCCACCAACCACCAGAGCAGGGCATGGGTATCCAGCAGGAGGGACGCGGCCATCAACGGGGCAGCGCCGCCTCAAGGGCATCGAGCTCCTCAGGGGGGAGGGGGGCCAGGAGCACGTCCGTGGCAGGAAGCTGCAGTCGCCCACGCAGCACCCCTGGCTGGCGGCGGGGCTGATCGGGGTCCAGCGGCACCAGCCGCGCCCAGGGCTTGCCGTCCTTCGCCACCAGGATGGTTTCGCCGGCATGGGCGGCGTCGATCAGCCGCGAGAACTGGGTCTTGGCCTCATGAACGTTGACGGTGCGCATGGCGGAAGCTGCCCATCAAGGGCACGAGCACGGATTGAGATTAGTCCGGATGTGGACCCAGAACAGCGTCCCCATGGCGCCATGCTGACCCCACCGGCTCGACCGATTCCATGACCGCAGCGGCTCCAGCCCTCGACCAGCTCCAGCAGCACCTGCACACCACCCGCCTGCTGGGCTCGATCAGCAGCACCCTCTATTACGACCAGAACACGGTGATGCCCGCCGCCGGTGCCGCCTGGCGCGGTGAGCAGCTAGCCCTGCTGGCCGCCCAGCTGCACGAGCGCCAGAGCAGTGCGGCCTACGCCGACCTGGTGGCCGCCGCCGAAGCCGAGCTCACGGCCGATGCCCCCCCGCAGCGGCGCCGCAACCTGCAGCTGCTGCGCCTGGAACTCGACCGCCAGAGCTGCCTTGATCCGGCGCTGGTCACCGCCCTGGCCCGGGCCCAGTCCCATGGCAATGCGATCTGGCAGCAAGCCAGGGCCGCCAACGACTTCGCCGCCTTCGCGCCGGCCCTGCGGCAGCTGATCGCCCTGCGCCGCGAGCAGGCCGGCCAGCTGGCGGCGGCCGAGCCCGTGGCCCGCAGCCCCTGGGAAATCCTGGCCCAGCCGTTCGAGCCCGACATCAGCAAGGCGCGGCTCCAGGAGCTGTTCGCGCCGCTGGCGGCGCAGCTGCCCGGCCTGCTGGAACAGGTGGCGGCCGCGCCTGCTCCCAGCCCGACCCAGGCCTTCGACCTGCCCGAAGCCCTGCAGGAGAGCCTCTGCAGCGAGCTGCTCAATGGCTGGGGTTACGACGGCCGCCGCTGCCAGCGCTCCCGCTCCGCCCACCCCTTCTCCTGCACCGTGGGCCCCGAGGACTTCCGCATCACCACCCGCGTCGTGCGCGGCCAGCCGCTCTCGGCCTTCCTGGCCACCGCCCATGAATGGGGCCACTCCCTTTATGAGCAAGGCCTGCCCCGCAGCGACGACCATTTCTTCCCCTGGCCCCTGGGGGAGGCCACCTCGATGGGGGTGCACGAGTCCCAGTCGCTGTTCTGGGAGTGCCGGGTGGCCCGCAGCCGAGCCTTCGCCGAGCGCTGGCATCCGCGCTTCCGCCAGGGCCTGGGGTCCGATCCCTGGGGCGGTGTTCAGGGGTTCTGGCGGTCCTTCAATCCGCTGCGGCCGGGCCTGATCCGGGTGGAAGCCGACGAACTCAGCTACAGCCTGCACATCGTGCTGCGCTTTGAGCTGGAGCTGGCCCTGCTGGAGCAGGAGCTGCCGGTGGAGGAACTCCCCGGGCAGTGGAACCGGCGCTTCAAGGACCTGCTGGGCCTGGTGCCGCCCAGCGATGCCGAAGGCTGCCTGCAGGACATCCACTGGGCCGAGGGCCTGTTCGGCTACTTCCCCTCCTATGCCCTGGGCCATCTGATCAGCGCCCAGATCTCCGAGGCCCTGGAGCAGCAGATCGGCCCGATCGAGGCGCTGGTGGCGGCGGGCCAGGAGTCCGCCCTGCAGGACTGGCTCGCCAGCAGCCTCTGGCCCCTGGGCCGCTCGGTCAACGCCGAGCAACTGGTGCAGCAGGTCACGGGCCGGCCGCTGAGCTCGGAGGCTTTCCTCACCTACCTGCGCGCCAAGGTGGGCCAGCTGGCCGAGGGGGCCTGAACCGGGTCTGCCGGGGGCCGCTGCCTAAGATGCCGCCGCCGAAAAGCCCCCACCATGGCGAACATCGACCACGCCCCCAGCCGCACCATGCTGAACCTGCTGCATGTGCTGCCGGCCTTCGCCGATGAGGCCGAGCTGCGTCTCAACGCCATCGTGGAGCTCAACTCGAACACGATCAACAAATACGAGCTGATCACCGAAACCGGCCACCTGAAGCTCGATCGGGTCGGCTATTCCTCCCTGGCGTACCCCTTCGCCTACGGCTGCATTCCCCGCACCTGGGACGAGGACGGTGATCCCCTCGACATCGAGATCGTCGGCGTCACCGAGCCCCTGGTGCCAGGCAGCCTGGTGGAGGCCCGCATCATCGGCATCATGTGCTTCGACGATGGCGGCGAGGTGGACGACAAGGTGATCGCCGTGCTGGCCGATGACAAGCGCATGGATCACATCACCAGTTACACCCAGCTTGGGGAGCACTGGCTGAAGGAAACCCAGTACTACTGGGAGCACTACAAGGACCTCAAGAAGCCCGGCACCTGCAAGGTCAACGGCTTCCACGACAACGGCGAAGCCGTTCGCATCATCAAGGAATGCGAAGATCGTTACATGACTGTCATCGACTCCCGTCTGGTCGACTGACGACCCCCACCACCGCCCCCCGGCGGCTTCCCTGATCCCGCTCCATCCATGTCGCGTTCCCTTGTCCTTGCCCTGCTCCTGACGACCGGCGGGAGCGCCGCGATGGCTTCAGGAGCCCCGGCCGTCGCGCCAGCCACTGCCCCCGCCGTGGCGCCAGCTGTTGAAGCGCCGGCGCCCACCGCGTCCCCGGCCCTGGCCACGCCCACACCGGCAACCCCGACTCCGGCCAAGGCCGCCGTCACGAGCACCAAGGAAATCGTGCTGGAGCTGGGCAAGCGCACGATCAGCCTGCGGGACAACGGCAAGGTGCTGGGCAGCTGGCCCGTGGCCATCGGCGATTCCCGCACCCCCACCCCCAAAGGACGCTTCCTGGTGGAGACCAAGGTGGTCAATCCCCAGTACCAGAGCACGGCGAGCGGCAAGATCAACCCCACCAAGGGCCCCAACGGCCCCCTGGGCGACCGCTGGATCGGCTTCAAGAAGAGCGGCCCCAACCAGTACGGCATCCACGGCACCCCCAGCGCCTGGGCCTGGACCGTCACCTCCCGCTCCGCCGTGACCAACGGCTGTGTCCGGATGCTCACCCCCCATGTGCGCGCCCTGTTCGACCAGGTGGACGTCGGAACGCCGGTGGTGGTGAAACCCTGAACCTGGACGGGTTCTTCCGAAGAAACGGTCAGCGACCGAAGAGATTCTGGAGATTGGCCTGGAAGGGTTTGATGTCTGGGTGCAAACACTTAATCTCGAAAAACCGATCCCGAGCGGCACCCTGCAAGGCCCTCCTATCTCCATGTTCGACTCCGGCAACCCACTCACCACCGACCAGCTGAACAGCACGTCGCTGAAATGGGGCAACGACGGAGAGCTGTCCGAACTGGATCTGCAGCGCATTCTGGGGCTGCTGTCTCAGGTCGACCCCGTCGCCGAGGCCCTGATGGAGGGCCGCTCCGAAGCCGCCTGAAACCGTCGCGCCTGGGCCCTGGCCATCCCATCGCGGCTGGCCATCCCCCTCAACCTGCTGACTTCCAGACCACCGGCAGGCAAGCCATGGGGCAGATGGTCCCCAGCCCCCCCCTCCCGTTCGAAGACCGGCAGCTGCCGTAGACCATTGGGTCTGAGCTGATCTTCGAGCCGATCAAGGTTCACCCCCATCGGCAACCACACCAGTTCCGTGCGGATGCAGTCCGCCAGGCCCAACACCTCTTGGCGCTGGACTTCAGAGGCCAGGCCCCGCTGCAGGTCGCCGATCGTCACCAGCCCCAGGGTCAGGCCGGCCTGCTCCACCAGCAGGCAATGGCCATGGCTGTCGATCAGCCTGGCCAGGGCGGCGGCGGCCGGCATGGCGGCCGGCAGCACCAACGGCGCCTCCGGTTCGAAGGCCTCCTGCACAGCAATCTCAGCCAGCAGGCCGCGGCGTCGCTCTTCAAGCGGGTCGGGTCCCATCAGACCGGGATCATGGATCCCCTGCCAGCGTTCCACCAGGGCGGCGCTGAGGCCGGCGGCCGCCATCAGCGGCAGCACGATGCGGATGTCGCGGGTGAGCTCGAACAGCAGCAGCAAGGCGGTGAGCGGTGCCCTGGCGCTGCCGGCCAGCACCGCCGCCATGCCGACCATGGCATAGGCCGGAGGTTCGGCCACCGGCAGGTTGAGGCCACCGCTGCCCAGCACCTGGCCATAACAGTTGCCCAGCACGGCTCCCAGGAACAGGGAGGGGGCGAAACCGCCGCCCACGAAGCCGGTGGCGTTGCTGACCGTGGTGGCGACCAGCTTGACGCCGATCAGGGCCACCAGAGTGAGCAGCGGGATGCCGCCATCGCGGCCCAGCAGCGCTTCGATCGTGTCGTACCCCACGCCCAGCACCTGGGGGAACACCAGCGCCATGGCCCCGAGGGCCGCCCCGCCCAGGGCCGTGGGCATCCCCGGCGGCAGCCGCCGCACCACGGCCTGAACCCGCTCGCCCCGGCCAGCCGCCAGCAGCCGGATCAGCAGCCACGACATCAGGCTGGCCAGCAGGCCCAGCCCCAGATAGAGGGGAAGCTCCAGGGGCGAGCGCACCTCGTAGGCGGGCAGGCGCAGGATCGGCGTGTCGCCGAGGCACAGCTGCGTCACCAGCGCTGAGGCCACCGCCGCCACCAGCACCGCCCGTAGGCTGGGGCGACCGGGGATGGCGCTGTAACTGCCCTCGAAGGCGAAGAACACCCCGGCGATCGGCGCCTTGAAACCGGCCGCCAGGCCCGCCGCCACTCCGGCCCCCACCAGGGCCTTCTGGGCCTGGGGGGAAAGGCGGCCCTTCAGCGCCACCCACAGGCCGATGTTGCCGCCACCCTCCACACTCGGACCCTCCGGCCCGAGCGACGCGCCGCTGCCCAGGCTGAGGGACGCCGCCACCAGGCGCAGCCAGGGCAGACGCGGCTCGCCGCCCTGGCTGCCATCGGCGATCGCCATCAGGCTGGACAGACCAGGACCGATGCTGCCGGCCCCATGGCGCAGCAGGCCCACCGCCAGACCGCCCAGGGTCGGCACCACCACCACCGGCCAGAGGGCCAGCCAGTCGGGCGTGTTGGGCAGGCTGATGGGCGGGGGTTCGGGCGGTGGCGGCGGTGCCGCCGCCAGCAGGCCGATGCCATCAAGGCCGAGCTGGAGCAAAGCCCGCAGGGGAGTGCCACTGTCGGGCGCCAGCGGCGGCAGGTCGATCGACGGCAAGTCGGCGGGGGAGGCGGGCGAGGAGCGCCCGATCACCAGCAGGCCCTCCACGAACGGGCCGAACAGAAAATTGTTGATGAAACCCAGCAGTTCGTGGAAGGCAACCACCGCCAGGCCGGTCAGGGTGCCGACCAGGGCCGCCCAGGCCAGCAGGTTCCATTGGAAGGGCAGGCCGCGCAGGTCGGCCTCGGGCCCTGGGGCCCGGTGGCCGTTGGCCTCAGCTTCCGGGGCGGACGGTGGCAAAGATCTCCTCCAGGATCTCCCCGGCCCCCTGGGACCGCAGGGTCTCCGCCAGCGCCAGGCCGATCGCTTCAGGATCGCTGGCCGGGCCGCGGCAGCTGTCGCGCAGGAGACGCTGGCCGTCGATGCTCGCCACCATGCCGGTCAGCACCAGCTCGTCGTTCTCGAAGTGGGTGTTGACGCCGATGGGCACCTGACAGCCCCCCTCCAGACTGCGCAGGAAGGAGCGCTCAGCCAGGCAGCGACGGGCCGTCGGCCGGTGCTCCAGCACGCCGATCGTGTCGAGCACGGCCTGGTCTCCGGCACGGCATTCGATGCCCAGGGCGCCCTGACCCACGGCATGGAGCGAAATCGACGGATCGATCAGTTCGTGGATGCGCGCCCCCAGGCCCAGCCGGGTCAGACCGGCGGCCGCCAGGATCAGGCAGTCGTAGACGCCGGCATCGAGCTTCTCCAGACGGGTGATCACGTTGCCCCGCACGTCCTTGAACACCAGGTGGGGGTAGTGGTGACGCAGCTGGGCCAGGCGCCGCAGGGAGCTGGTACCCACCACGCTGCCCTCGGGCAGGGTGGCCAGGCTGAGCTCCCGGTGCCGTTCATGCACCACCAGGGCATCGGCGGGATCCTCCCGCTCGGTGATGCAGCCCAGGATCAGACCCTCCGGCAGGTTGGTGGGCAGGTCCTTGAGGCTGTGCACGGCGATGTCAGCCCGATCGACCAGCATCTGGGCCTCCAGTTCCTTGGTGAACAGGCCCTTGTCGCCGATCTTGGCCAGGGCCACATCGAGAATCTTGTCCCCCTGGGTGGCCATCGCCTCGATCGCGATCGTCAGCTCGGGGTGGGCCCGCGAGAGCTCGTCCCGCACCCAGTGGGTCTGGACCATGGCCAGCTGGCTGCGGCGGGAGGCGATGCGCAGGGTGGAGCTGGCCATTGGACGCTTCGGGCGGCAGCGACGGCTGCCAGGCAACAGCCGCCCAGCCTAGGGACCGGCCCGTCCCTGCTTCCGGCCTGCGGGCGGAACGTGATCAGCTGATGGGATCAGGCGAACAGATCCAGCGGCAGGGGGCCCCAGGTGTCCTCGGCGGCAGGATCGGCGGCGTCATGGCCGGTGATCAGGATCCCCTCGCCGAGTCCGTCCTCCCGGCGCAGATGGAACAGTCCCGTGCGCTGGTTGCCCTTCAGGAACACCGGACCGGGCGCGCCGCTGGGCTCCCCGGCGCCGGCCTCCCCTGGCCGCAGGGCCGGCCAGCCCAGGGCCGCCTCGAGCTGCCCCAGGGCCGCCACGGCCGCCGCCGACGACGGCGCCATGATGCCGACCGTGAACCAGCCGCAGGCCCCCAACAGGACCGTGAGCTCGTCGCGCAGCAGGCGGGCCTGGGCAGCATCGAGGCCAGGGGCGGAGCGGAGGCCCCGCAGACCGGCCAGGTCGGTGATCGGGAGGTCGGTCGTCAAGGCGATCGCTGCGAACGGAACGTCCCACTCTGGGGGTCAGAGGAGGGGGGATCCCGCCAGAAGCCAAGGCAGACCGTCAGCCAGGCCAGACCGACGGCGGCGCCCGCCACCAGATCCGTGGGCCAGTGGGCCCGCACGTAGAGGGTGCTCAGCCAGACCAGACCCACCAGCAGGGAGGCGGCCGTCGTCAGGACAGGCCGCAGACGCGGATGGTGGGAGCCCAGGATCACCACCATGGCGAAGTAGAAAGCCACGGCCCCGGCGGCATGGCCACTGGGGAAGCTGTGGCCATCGAGCGGCAGCAGGCTGCCGGGGGGGCGCTGGCGGCTGAACAGCGGCTTGAACACCAGATCCACCAGGATCAGGATCCCACCGGTGGCCATCACCAGCAGGCGCAGATCGGTCCACCATCGGCGCAGCACGAGATAGATCAGGGCCATCGCCACCAGAACGGCGGTGAAGCCGACACCGGTGGCCCGATACACCTGGGTCAGGGCCCCGCCCACCAGGCCGTGGAAATGGTTGCCCAGCCAGTCCAGGACGGTCGCGTCCAGCAACGCCAGCGGCCGGCCAGGGGCCACGGCCACAAACAGCCCCACCAGCACGATCAGGCAGGCAGGCAACAGGATCCTGTCCCGTGGCAGCAGACGGAATCCCATCACGGCACCAGAGAGCGACGGGGCACCCGCCAGAGAGCCAGCTCCCCGGAGCGGGACAGGCGCTCGATCCCCTCGGAGGGCAGGGCCAGCCCCTCGAGATCGCGGCGATCGCCCAGCAGCCGCAGCGACCGGCTGGCCGGGGTGAGCGACAGGGCGTCGGGGCCCTGCAGCGCCAGCTGATTGATGTGGAGGCGATCGGAGACGAAGACGGCCTCGGGCTCCCCGTAGAACAACAGGCTGTAGCGCTTGGTGCCGACGATCAGCAGTGGCTCATGCGGCTGGGCGGCAGCCTGGGCCGTACGCGCCATCTGGCGCAGGGGCAGCTGACGCTCGCGGTCGAGCAGGGGGCCGAGGGGCGCGATCACCAGCCCCAGCACCGCCAGGAAACCGGCCAGGCTGGGCAGCCACAGCCAATCGCTCGCCGCCGGCCGCAGGAGCAGCACCACCAGGGCCAGGGCCGTGAGCCCCAGACACAGGCTCAGCATCAGGGGCAGGCCGGAGCTCGACAGGGCGGCACCGAACGCCGGGTAGGCCGGATCGCTCGCCACCCACCCCGGCGCCAGGGCCGCCGCCACCGCCATGGCGGCCAGCAGCAGCACCTCGCAGACGGTGGCGATGCGCACCCCTGCCCTGCCAGCGCCGGCCCGGGGCGCCGTGGAGGCCTCCGGCAGGGGGCGCCACAGCAGCGCCACCAGCAGGCTCGCCGCCGGCAGCGACGGCAGGATGTACCCGGGCAGCTTGGTGGCGGCAGCCGAGAAGAAGGCCACCACCAGCACCAGCCACAGCAGCAGGAACAGGCCCAGTTCGGCAGGGGCGGCCTCTGCAACTGGGCCTAGCCTCGCCATCCGCCAGCGTCGGGGCTGCCAGAAGCCCTGGGCCGCGATCGCCAGGGGCAGGAACAGCGACCAGGGCAGCACCAGCAGCACCAGCCAGGGCAGGTAGAACCAGGGGGGGCCGGGGTGGTCGTACAGCACCGTGGTGAAGCGCTGCAGGTTGCTGAACCCCAGGAACCCTCCCAGGAAGTCAGCGCCGTTGACCACGGCCGCCGCCGTGTACCAGGGGGCACTCACCCCGAGGAACAGGGCCACCATCGCCAGCAGGGGCCGCCAGCGCAGCCAGGATCGCCAGTGGCCCGTGAGCAGCAGGAACGCCACCACCACCAGGCCCGGCAGCAACAGACCCACCGGGCCCTTGGCCAGCACGGCGATCCCAGCGAACAGCGCCATGGCCACCCGGCCAAGACCGGCCCGCCCGGGGTGGCTCAGGTGGCGATGGGCCAGCAGGAAGCCGAACAACGACAGGCCGATGGCGCTGGAGAGGAACATGTCCGTGGTGGAGGTGCGTCCCCAGCCGATCCAGCCCGGCGTGGTGGCGATCACCCCAGCGGCCAGCGCCGCCCGCAGCACCCGGGGCCGGCCGGCTTCCCCCGCCGGCGACCAGGCCAGCATCAGGCCGAAGCCCGCCAGCACCACCGCACTGGCGGCAAGGGCCACCGGCAGGCGGGCGGCCCACTCACTGACCCCGAACAGGCGGAAGCTGAGGCCCACCATCCAGTACCCCCAGACGGGGTAATCAAAGAAGCGTTCGCCGTTCCACCAGGGGGTGACCCAGTCGCCCCGTTCCAGCATCTGGTGGCCCACCTCCACGAACAGGGCCTCGGTCTTGTCCATCAGACCGAGGCTGCCCAGACCCTGGAAGAAGGCCAGCCAGCACAGCAGGATCAACCAGAGGCCGCTGAGCACCCAGATCATCCGCCCATGGATCCGGGCATGGGCGCTTGGCGGAAGGGCCCCTGGGGCAGCAGACACCATCCTTGGGGAACGGCAAGGTCAAGGCGAAGTTAAGGCCGTGGGCCGCCGACGTGGGCAACGGCTGGCAGGACGTTGCCTAGGGAGTGTTCCAGACGAAGCGGGAGGAGGCGGCGTACTTCCAGACGAAGTCGACGGCGATCCCCGCCAGCAGGGCCAGCAGCGGCTGAGGCGAGACCTGGCGGAAGAAAGCCGAGGACACCCCGACGTTGGCCGCCATCCCCAGGGACGTGACCAGCAGAAAGCGGATCAGACCGAACACCAGCGCCATGCCGCTGAGCTGCTGGGAACGGAAGGTCAGCACATTGTTGATCAGGTAGTTGGAGCAGCCCGCACAGACCACCGCGACCACCTGGGCCTGCTCGAAGCCCAGTCCGATCACCTGCTGCATCAACGCAAACACCGACAGGTGAATGCCGATCCCCGTGGCTCCCACCAGGGCGAAGCTGACGGCCCGCCGGGGCACCATGCGCAACAGCAGGGTGTGCAGGATCGAGACCCCGAGATCCCAGATCACCGCCACGTTGAGCTTGGACTCTCCAGCCCCGCGGGGCTGGAATTGCAGCGGCACCTCCGCCACCACCAGGTGACCGTGGCTGAGGGCCAGCAATTCGTAGAGAAACTTGAAGCCGTTGACGTCCACCTGCCGAACGAAGGGCAGGCACCGCTCGGGACGCAGGGCGAAGAAACCGCTCATGTAATCGGTGAGATGGCGGTAGCGGGGCAAGCTGAAACGCGCCACCGCATTGGCCCAGGTGGAGTTGCGCTCGCGCTGCTCGCTCAGGCCCAGGATGCTGGCCTGGTGGTGGAAGCGGCTGCCGATCATCAGATCGCTGCCACTGGTGAGCAGGGCGGAAACGGCCTGCGCCACCGCAGCGGGTTCGTGCTGGCCGTCGCTGTCCATGACCACCACGACATCACCAGTGGCATCAAGAATCCCTTCCTTGATGGCACTGGAAAGGCCGAAGCGTCCGACCCTCCGAATCAGCCGGACACTGTCGTGGTGATGGGCCAGTTGACGGACCTTCTCAGAGGTGCCGTCGTTGGAATCATCGTCAACGAACAGCAACTCAAGATCGTAGTGATCACCCAACGACAGCAGTGCGTTGACCATGGGCTCAACGTTGTCGCATTCGTTGAAGGTGGGCAGGACCACCGACAAACGCATGGGCTGGCCTGCTTCAGTCATCGGAATTGTTTCCCATGGCTTGGAGGAACTTTCTTGCACTTAGAGAAGGTCAGAAAGTTCCCTGTTCCGTGGGCGACTACTTGATGTACTCCTTCAGGACGCCGTTGCGGTTGGGGTGGCGAAGCTTGCGCAGCGCTTTGGCTTCAATCTGGCGGATGCGTTCACGGGTCACGTCGAAAATCTGGCCGATTTCCTCCAGGGTCTTCATCCGACCATCGTCCAGGCCGTAACGGAGACGCAACACATCGCGCTCGCGGGGGCTGAGGGTGGCCAGGACGCCCTCGAGATCTTCCCGCAGCAGGTTCTTGGCCACATCCTGCTCAGGGTTCTCAATGTCGGCCTCGATGAAGTCACCAAGCCTGGAGTCTTCCTCCTTACCGATGGGGGTTTCCAGGGAGATGGGCAGCTGGGCCGATTTGGCGATGAAGCGCAGCTTCTCGATCGTCATCTCCATGCTTTCAGCAATCTCCTCTTCCGTCGGCTTACGGCCGAATTCCTGGGAGAGGGTCTTGGTGGTCTTCTTGATCCGGGAGATGGTTTCGTAGAGGTGAACAGGCAAGCGGATGGTGCGGCTCTGATCGGCGATCGCGCGGGTGATCGCCTGGCGGATCCACCAGGTGGCGTACGTGGAGAACTTGTAACCCTTCTCGTGGTCGAACTTCTCGGCGGCACGAATCAGACCGAGGCTGCCTTCCTGGATCAGATCCTGGAAGGAAAGGCCCCGGTTCATGTACTTCTTGGCGATCGACACGACCAGCCGCAGGTTCGACTGGACCATCTTTTCCTTGGCCCGGCGGCCCAGCATCAGACGCCGACGGAACTTGATCAGCGGCATGTCGAAGATGCCTGCCCATTCCTTGGTGTCAGGGAAATGGCCCTTGTCGGCCTCAAACTCAGCAGCCTTCTCCTCCAGTTCGAGCAGATCGGCGATCTTGCGGGCCAGCTCGATCTCCTCGTCGGGCCGGAGCAGACGGATACGTCCGATCTCCTGGAGGTAGACGCGGATCGAATCTTCGGTGTAGACGCCCTTGGGCCCCACCTTGATGCCCGCGAGGGCCTTGGCACTCTTGGCCTCCTTGGGAAGGTCGCCGCCGGCCTCCGACGGGTCATCGCCGCCGTCGGGGGCCTCGTCGAGGACCAGCACCACGGGCTTGGCCACGGCCGTTTTGGCGGCCGTCTTGGTGGCCTTGGCAGCGGGCTTGGCCGTCGTTTTGGACGTGGCCGCCTTGGCGCGGGTGGCGGTCTTTCTGGCCGTCGCGGGGGCTGAGGTGGCCGCCGGCTCTATGGGCATCACGTCCCCGTTGGCGGTGACGGTGGCCAGGATTTCAGGAACGGCGGCTTTGGCCTTGGCGGCGACTGGGCTCATGGAAACGACGCGAAAAGGAAGAAGAGCGGGGGCAGAAGGAGGCGGGACAGGACTGGCGGGTGACGACCCGCTCGATCCTTCAGTGGTTCAGGGGCGTGATGCCGACCTCGGCACCCCATCCTCCACGGACCCGGCACGAAGCCGGTCGGGAGAGCTTGGGGAACACCAGGACGTGGGCGGATGGTTGACCCCCGTCACGGAGCCCCTAGGGATGAATCGTGGGTGGATCGCTCCAGGAGCGCGACTGGGTTGGGGAAAAACGGCCAGAGCCGGTGCAGGGCTGTCACGGGTGGTCTCAGACCGGAGAAATGGGAAGGGAGTAAATCCCTGCATCCTCAGCGGGTCTTCCGTGTGGACGGAACTCTGCGCGGTTCCGACGGCAGCCTTGCGGGCGGCCCAACTCCGTCATCCTAGGAATGGCATGAGATCTTTGCAAGATTGCCAGCCAACTCCTTACCCCCTTTCCTCAGGACAGCCGCTCCAGGCTGGCTGGAGGTCTGGCTGGAGGCCGGCCGTGAGGGGCGGATCTTCACTTACGCCAATCCGCAAGCCCTGGCCATCGGCGCGGGGGATCTGGTGCGGGTCCGCCTCCAGGGACGGCCCCACACCGGGCTGGTGGTGGCGTCGGCAACGGCCTGTCCGGCCGCCATGGAGGGACGGTCGATCCTGCCGGTGGAGGCGGTGCTGCAGAGCGCCGCGGTCGATCCGCACTGGCAGGCCCTGCTCGAGGAGGTGGCCCGGCAATGCCACACCGGCCTGTTCCGCAGCCTGAAAAGCGCCCTGCCACCTGGCTGGCTGGGGCAGGCCCGCCGCCCGCCAGCGGGCCAGGGGCGGATCCTCTGGACCGTGCGGCTGAACCCCGACACGAGCGCGGTGGCCAGCCACCCCCGGCAGCAGGAACTGCTGGACCATCTGGCCAGCCACGGGGGGGTGCGGCTGCTGCGGGATCTGGTTCAGGAGGGGGGCTTCGGGCGCTCCCTGATCGCCAGCATGGAACGCCGCGGGCTGCTCCTGAAGCAGGCCGGCCGTGGCCCTGCGCGGGTGGGCGGCGGTGGCGCTGGGACCACCCCCCTGGAGGCTCCCCAACCGGCCAGTCCGGCCCAGGCCAAGGCGATGGCGGCGATCGCCGACGCCCCTCCCGGCCAGGCCCTGCTGCTGTGGGGGGTGACCGGATCTGGCAAGACCGAGGTCTATCTGCAGGCCGCCGCCCGGGAACTGGCGGCGGGGCGCAGTGTGCTGATCCTGGCGCCGGAAATCGGCCTGATCCCCCAGCTGCTGGATCGCTGCCGGCGGCGCTTCGGAGTGGCGGTGATCGAGTACCACAGCGGCATGGGCGACGGCGAGCGGGTCGTGGCCTGGCGACGTTGCCTTGAGGCCACCCTGCAGCGCGAACCCTGCCTGGCCGTGGGCACCCGTTCCGCCGTCTTCCTGCCGCTGGGCCACCTGGGGCTGATCGTGCTCGATGAAGAGCACGATGCCTCCTACAAGCAGGAGAGCCCCATGCCCTGCTACCACGCCCGGGAGGTGGCCCGGCTGCGGGCCCGCCTCAGCGGGGCCCGGTTGGTGCTCGGCAGTGCCACCCCTTCTCTGGAAACCTGGTGGCGCTGCCAGCCCGGTCCCCAGGGCCTGCCCGGCGACACCCTCCTGCTGCCGCTGCCGGAGCGGATCGGCCAGCGCCCCCTGCCGCCGGTGCGGCTGGTGGACATGCGCCAGGAGCTGGTCGACGGCCACCGCCGCCTGATCAGCCGCCCCCTGATGGCCCGGCTGGAGCGGCTGCAGGAGGCCGGCGAGCAGGCCGTCGTGCTGGTGCCCCGGCGCGGCTACCGCTCCTTCCTGAGCTGCCGCAGCTGCGGCGAGGTGGTGCTCTGCCCCCACTGCGACGTGGCCCTGACCGTGCATCGCGGCCCCCGGGCCGGCGGCCAGGAGGGCCGGGAGTGGCTGCGTTGCCACTGGTGCGACCACCGCCAGGAGATGGGCGACCGCTGCGGCCACTGCGGCTCCACCGCCTTCAAGCCCTTCGGTGCCGGCACCCAGCGGGTGATGGAGCAGCTCGCCACGGAGCTGGAGGGCCTGCGGCTGATCCGCTTCGACCGCGACACCACCCGGGGCCGGGATGGCCACCGCCGCCTGCTGGAACGCTTCGCGGCCGGCGAGGCGGACGTGCTGGTGGGCACCCAGATGCTGGCCAAGGGCATGGACCTGCCCGCCGTGACCCTGGCGGCGGTGCTGGCGGCCGACGGCCTGCTGCACCGGCCGGATCTGCGCGCATCGGAGCAGTGCCTGCAACTGCTGTTGCAGCTCGCCGGCCGGGCCGGCCGGGGCGAACGCCCCGGGGAGGTGCTGGTGCAGACCTACAGCCCCGACCATCCCGTGATCCGGCACCTGGTGGACGGCCGCTACGGGGCCTTCCTGGCCGAAGAACTGGAGCTGCGGCGCCAGGGCGGCATGGTGCCCTTCGGTCGGGCCTGCCTGCTGCGACTGGCCGGTCCCACCGCCAGCGGCACCGCCACCGCCGCCGCCGCCCTGGCTGAAAGAATCCGCCCGGCCGTGGAGAGGGCCGGCTGGGTGCTGATCGGGCCGGCGCCCGCCCCTGTCGCCAGGGTGGCGGGCCGCAGCCGCTGGCAACTGCTGCTGCATGGCGCTGGCATGGCGGCGCTGCCGCTGCCCCCCGAAGGCGACCTGCGCCAGGCCCTGCCGCCGGGGGTGAGCCTGACGATCGATCCGGACCCGCTGGAGCTCTGAAACCGACGCTGGCGGCGCTGGCGTCAGGCCGGCAGTTCCGGCAGGCCGAAGCCCAGCCGGCGCCGGGTCGCCTGCAGGGCCAGCACCAGCGGCAGGGCCAGGCCCACCGCCGCCGCCCCCAACCCCAGACCACTCCAGCGCCAGCAGCGCAGCTCCAGCACATTGACCTGGCCCGGCTGCAGGGGCCAGACCAGCTGACGGCGCCCCTTGCCATCCCCCGGAAGCGCCGGGACCGGGCTGGCAGGGGCCGCCTGCCGCACGGCCGCGGGCCGCACCGGGGCGAGGACCAGCGCCAGATCCAGTCCTGGGATCGCCTCGAGCGGCTGCAGATCGAGCTCCAGCAGCAGGTGCTGGCGCACCCCCACCAGCCAGTTGCGCTCCTCCCAGCGCATCACCGGAGCACTCAGGGCGACACCGCTGAGCTGGCCCGCCAGCTCCAGGCTGCCCGCCAGGGCCGCGAGCGCCTCACGGGCCGGCAACACCGGGGTGGAGAGGAGCTGGTCGGCGCTCCCCCCCCGCCCGTGGAAGGGACCGGGCGCAGCCAGCTGGGGCTCGTGCCCCTCCAGCGCCGCGACGAAGCGCCGCTGCCAGGGGCTCTCCGGGCCACCGTTGCTGCGCAGCTGGTGGCTCACCTGCAGCCGCCCGGGTCCCTCGAAGCGCAGCTCGGTGCGCACCTCCATGCAGCCCCCCAGCAGCGAGGCCAGCAACAGCAGCACCACCGCCACCACCACCGCGAAGCCCACAGGGGCCCGGGTGGGGCCCACCGGCGGCGGCGGCGGTGGCTCGGGGCGACGACGGGAGCGCCGGCTGACGCCACCGCCGACCCCCTCGAGCGGCGTGGTGCCGGCCAGATCCGGCAGGGTGAGCGACCAGTTGCTGGGACGGCGCAGCTCAGGGGCCTCCAGCACCATCAGCAGCGCCTTGGCCTGGGCGCGCAGCGTCGGGTCCTGGCAGCGCACCAGACCGCGGCAACAGGCGGCGGCCTGGTCGGTGCGACCCTGGCCCATCAGGGCGGTGGCCATCAGCAGGCGCAGCTCGGCGCCGGCGGCCGTGAGCGGCGAACGCTCCTCCTGGAGGGGCTCCAGCAATCGCAGCACCTGGCCGTACTCCCCACGATCCAGGGCCCGACGGGCCTCGGCCAGCGGATCCTCAGGCATGCAGCAGGCCGGGGCTGCCCACCACCATGGTGCCGATGCCGGCATTGGTGAACACCTCCAGCAGCAGGGAATGGGCCACCCGGCCATCGATGATGTGGGCCGCCTTGACCCCCTGGGCCAGGGCCCGGATGCAGCACTCGGTTTTGGGCGTCATCCCCCCTTCCACCACCCCGTCGGTGATCAGCTGGCGGGCCTCGGAAAGGCTGAGCTGGCGGATCAGGCTGGTGGGCGCGTTGCGGTCGCGCAGGATGCCCGGGGTGTCGGTGAGCAGGATCAACTTCTCCGCCTGCAGGGCCGCGGCCAGCTCCCCGGCCACGGTGTCGGCATTGATGTTGTGGGCCAGGCCATCGGCATTGGGGGCGACGCTGGAGATCACCGGGATGTAGCCACTGGCCAGCAGCGGGGAGAGCACCGAGGGGTCCACCCGCGCCACATCCCCCACCACACCCAGGGTGCCATCGCCCATGGTGCGGGCCTGCACCAACCCGCCATCACTGCCGGAAAGGCCCACGGCCCGGCCCCCCACCCGGTTGAGGCCGTTGACGATCTGCTTGTTGACCCGGCCCACCAGCACCATCTCCACCACGTCCATGGTGTCGGGGCAGGTGACCCTCAGGCCGTCCTGGAAGCGGGGCTCGATCGCCAGTTTCTCCAGCCACTGGTTGATCTCCGGTCCGCCGCCGTGCACCACCACCGGCTGGACGCCGACGCAGGCCAGCAGGGCCAGGTCGCGGAAGACCGCATCGCGCAGGTCTTCGCGGACCATGGCGGCACCGCCGTACTTGATGACGATGCGGCGGCCGGCGAAACGCTGGATGTAGGGCAGCGCCTCACTGAGCACAGACACCCGCAGGGTGTCTTCCGAACTGATGTGCCGATCGGGACTCAAGGGACGGGGGCGGCGAGGGACGGGTCGGAGCTGGCGGCTGCCGGCAGCAGGCTCAGCGTCAGTCGGCCAGGACCGGCCTGTTGCAGGTCAGCGGTCAGGCCAGGACCGAAGAAACGGCCCAGCCGGTCCTGCCGATCCTGCCAGCGCTCGAACGCCACCCCCTGGCACTCGATCGTGAGACGCAGCCCGTAGCCGCCGCTGGCCTCCAGCTCCTCAACGGCCAGCAGCTGGGGTGGGGAGTCCTCATCCCAGAGCTTGAGGGCTTCGAGGGAACTTTCCAGGTGGGCCTTCTGGCCGTAGCGCCAGCGGGTGACGTCGGCCAGCAGTTTGCGCAGCGGTTCGTTCTCAGGCAACTGACGCAGATCACGCAGTTGGGCCACGGGGGTCAGGCGTTCAGCAGGTGGCAGCTCGGAGGACTTCAGGGCCAGCCCCCCCAGCAGGATCGGCACGCCGTAGAACACGCCAGCCAGGCTGATGTTGGGGCTGTCGGTGACGTAGGCGATCGAACCGATCACGGTGAGCACGGCACCAGCCACGGTCACCAGGCTGCCGGGGGAGAGAAACGCTTGCATCACGCCATTGTCCAGCAGCGGGGGGCAGGATGGAGCCCCCCAGGCCGCCCGCCAGCCCCATGGCCAGCCATCCCGACCACCCGAGCGACGTGACCACCGCCAGCAGCGAGGATTCCGGCGCTGCCGGCGGCAACCCCTGGAGCGCGGCAGCGGCCCCTTCGACGGCCGAACTGCTCGCCCAGCTGGGGGAGGACCGGCTCTGGCTGCTGCGCCAGCTGGACAGTGGCCGCTGGAGCCAGTGGCGACTCGATCTGGCGGCCCTGGAACGGGAACTGGGTCAGTTGATCGACCAGGCCGGCGAACGCCTCTGAACCAGGCTCCGCATCAGAAGGGAATGTCGTCGTCATCGTCGCCCAGGGGCACCAGCGGGGAGGTGTCCCACACCGGTGCTGCCGCCTCGGCCGGGGCAACGCTGGCGGGGCGCGATGGCGCCGGTGCCGGTGCCGGTGCCGGAGCCCGGCGCGGCGCTGGGGTCGGTGGGCCGGCGGCTGGACGGGGCGCCGGCTGGGGGGCAGGAGCTGGAGCCTGGCTCTGGGCCTGGGGGACAGCCGCGCCGGGGCTGAGGGGATGGAGCCGCGCCAGGGTGAACTCGGCCCGCTTCTCCTTGACCCCGTCCTGCCGGGTGACGGTGTTCATGCGCAGCCGCCCCTCGAGGACAAGCCGCTGACCCACCTGAACCCTGTTCTGCAGATCCTGGGCGAGATTTCCCCAGCCCACCACCTTCAGCTGGCCCGGGGGATCATCGGGCCGCAGACCCTCGATCTGCACGGCCATTTCAGCCACCGGCGTCTGGTTGTCCTGGGTGTAACGCACCTGGGGCGCCTCCAGGACCTCCACCTCCAGCAAGCAGTGATTCACGCCGGCACCAACAGAACGGAGGCACCATCCTGAAGCATCCTCCCCACGGCGGCAGGATCTGGCTGATCGCCGGCACCGGGGAGGGGCCCCCGCTGGCGCAGCAGCTGCTGGCTGGGGGCTGGCGTCTGAAGGTGTCCGTGGTGAGCCGCGCCGCATCCCTGGCCTATGGCCCCCACCCCCACCAGGAGCTGGCGGTGGGGGCGATCGGTGCATCAGAGGGGCCGGAGGCGGGGGTTGCCGCCGAACTGGTCGAGGCCCGACGCCGGGGCGAGCCCTACACCTGGGTGATCGACGCCACCCACCCCTTCGCCACCCGCATCAGCGCCGCCCTCGCCCTCACCTGCACCGCCCAGGGGCAGCCGCTGTTGCGGCTGAAGCGCCCCGATCTCAGCGGCGCCGGCGCGGTGGTTCTTGGCGATCTGGCCTGTCTCGGCACCCACTGCCGGCCCGGCGAGCGCTTGCTGCTGGCCATCGGCGCCCGCCGCCTGGGCGAGGCCGTGGCGGCCGCGCCGCAGGCCCTGCACCACGCCCGCCTGCTGCCCCACGGCGAGGCCCTGGCGCTGGCCCTGGCCTCCGGGATCCCGGCCCAGCGGCTGGCGCCGCTGCGGCCCAGCGGCGACGGCCGCATCGAGCGGGCCCTTTGCCGTCACTGGGCCATCGACGCGGTGCTCTGCCGCCGCTCCGGCGGCGCCAACGAAGCCCAGTGGCACCGGATCTGCGCCGAACTGGGCCTGCGCCTGCTGCTGCTGGAGCGCCCCCCCGAGCCCGGCCAGGCCGAAGCCCTGCCGTTGCGGCAACTGCTGCAACGCCTGGGCCAGAGTGGCCCCCATGGCTGATCCCGCCCCCATCCCCGTGAGCCTGGTGCTCACCACCGAAGCCGACCGGGAGCGGGCCGAGGGCCTGGCCCTGGCCTTGCTGGAGCGGGGCCTGGTGGCCTGCGCCAGCCTGCACCCGGTGGTATCGCTCTACCGCTGGCAGGGGCAGCTGGAGCGGAGCGAGGAGGTGCAGCTGCTGCTCAAGACGAACCCCGGGAACCTGGAGGCGCTGCGCCGCAGCCTGGGGGAGCTGCACAGCTACGACACACCGGAGTGGATCCACTGGCAGGCCAGCAGCGATGGCCCCTATGGCCGTTGGTTGCTGGAGCCGCTGCCGCTCAGCCCAGGTGGCGAGCCACCAGCTCCGGCAGGGACGCCTGGGGACGGGGACCCAGCTGGGTGACCACCTGGCCGGCGCAGAGGGAACCGAGCTGACCGCAGCGCTCCAGGCTCTCCCCCCTGGTGTGGCCGTAGAGGAAACCGGCGGCGTAGAGATCGCCGGCGCCGGTGGTGTCGACCAAAGGGCCGAGGCGGTACGGGTCGATCGCCAGGGTGGTGTCGCCGCTCAGCAGCAGGGAGCCCCGCTCGCTGCGGGTGAGGGCCGCCAGCTTGCAGCGGCCCCGCACCTGATCGGCGGCCGCTTCGAAGCTGTCGCTCTCGTACAGGGAGGTGATCTCCGTCTCATTGGCGAACAGCACATCGACATGGCCATCGACCAGCTCCTGGAAGCTCTGGCGGTGGCGCTCGACGCAGAAGGCATCGGAGAGGGACAGGGCCACCTCGCCGCCGCTGGCGCGCATCACCTCGGCGGCCGCGATGAAGGCGCGCTTGGCTTCCTCGCTGTCCCAGAGGTAGCCCTCCAGGTACAGCACCTTGGCCTGGCGCACCATGTCCAGGTCGAGGTCGGCGGGATCCAGACCCACCGACGCCCCCAGGTAGGTGCACATGGTGCGCTGGGCATCCGGGGTGACCAGGATCAGACAGCGGGCCGTGGAGGGTCCGCTGCTGGCCGGTGGCGTTTCAAACCGGGCCCCCACGGCGCGGATGTCGTGGGCGAAGATCGCCCCGAGCTGGTCGTCCCTGACCCGGCCGATGAACCCCGCCTGGCCGCCCAGCTGGGCGATGCCGGCCAGGGTGTTGGCCGCCGATCCGCCGGAGGTTTCAAGCCCGGCGCCGACGCTGGCGTAGAGCCGCTCCGCCTGGGATTCATCCACCAGGGCCATGGTGCCCTTGGTGAGGCCGTGGGCCTCGAGAAAGGCGTCATCGGCCTGGACGAGGACATCGACGATGGCGTTACCGATGCCGACGACGTCGAAACGCTTGGAGGAACTGATCAAAGGGAAGGACGACAGGGGGACGGCTGGGACCGGGCTCAGACGCTGAGCAGGGCGCGCTTGGGGCCGTGGATCGGATCCTCGACCACGATCGTCTGATCCCGTTGGGCGCCGAGGGACACGATGGCGATCGGCACCTCCATCAGCTCGGCCAGGAAGCGCAGATAGGCCATGGCGGTGGGGGGGAGATCCTCCAGGGCACGGCAATCGGCCGTGGAGCACTGCCAGCCCGGCAGGCTCTTGAACACCGGCCGGCAGCGGGCGAATTCGTCGGAGCTGCTGGGGAAGTGGTCGATGCGGCGGCCATCGAGTTCGTAGGCCACGCACACCTGGATCTCGTCCAGCTCATCGAGCACGTCGAGCTTGGTGATCGCCAGGCAGTCAAGGCCGTTGACCTGGACCGCATAACGGCCGATCACCCCGTCGAACCACCCGCAACGGCGACGGCGGCCGGTGGTGGTGCCGAACTCCCCGCCGCGGTCGCAGAGGTGGTCGTTGAGGCTGCCCTCCAGTTCGGTGGGGAAGGGGCCTTCGCCCACCCGGGTGGTGTAGGCCTTGGCCACGCCGATCACCCGGTCGATCAGGGTGGGGCCCACGCCGGCGCCGATGCAGGCGCCGCCCGACACGGGGTTGGAGGAGGTGACGTAGGGGTAGGTGCCGTGGTCGAGATCCAGCAGGGTGCCCTGGGCGCCCTCAAAGAGGATGTTCTTGCGGGCCCGGGCCGCCTCGTGAATGGTGCGGGTGCAATCCACCACGTGGGGGGCCAGCCGGCGGCCGTAGGCGGCGTACTCCTCGATCACCGCGTCGGCATCCAGGGCGGGGATCCCGTAAACCTTCTCGAGCAGGTCGTTCTTCTCGGCGAGGGGGCCAAGCAGGCGATCGCGCAGGCAGTCCGGATCGAGCAGGTCGATCACCCGGATGCCATTGCGCTGGGATTTGTCGGCATAGGTGGGGCCGATGCCCCGCCCGGTCGTGCCGATGCGGCGGTCGCCCCGGCGCTGCTCCATCGCCAGGTCGAGCAGCCGGTGGTACGGCATCGTGACGTGGGCGGTGGAGGCGAGCTTCAGCCCGGAGACGTCGATCTCCAGCTCCAGCAGGGTGTCGATCTCGCCCAGCATCACCTTGGGATCCACCACCGTGCCCGATCCGATCAGGCAGATGGTGTCCGGATACAGGATCCCGGAGGGGATCAGGTGCAGCTTGAGGACCCGGTCCTCGACAACGATGGTGTGACCGGCGTTGACCCCGCCCTGATAGCGGACCACGACATCGGCGGAGCGACTCAGCAGATCGGTGATCTTGCCTTTCCCTTCGTCACCCCATTGCGCACCGATGACGACAACATTGGCCAAGGACACAGCGGCCCGAAGCCGCTTCTAAGCACAAGGGGAGAGCTTCTCAGATCGGGGTCCCCTTCGTCAAAGGTTCAGGCCCCGCGCACCGCGGACGCTTCAGCTTTCTTGAGCTCCTTTTCCAGCCGGCTGCGCAGCGCCTCCGGCAGGGGGCGGTTGGCGTAACCGGCGTAGTGGGCCGCCAGGGAATTCACCGCGGTCTGCATGGTGGTGAAGGAAGCCAGGCCGTGGATGTCCTGGCGGGGCCGGTAAAGGGCGGTGTAGCCGTTGATCAGCTGCCGGGCCTGCAGCTCCGCCTCCTGGTGGCCGGGGTCTTCCTGGGGCAGGGCGATGGTGGTCAGCAGGGTCTGGGCCACGCTGACGGTGTCATCGACATAGTTGCCGCTGAGGCCGGCGGTGGCCTGGCTGCAACCGCTCAGTCCAAGACAGAGACACAGGCCGAGGGCCAGAAAGGGACGGAGCAGGCTGCGGCGCAGAAAGGCGACCAAGGGAGGAACGGCGTCTGGCGAAATCCTACGGGGATGCACCCGGCAGCCCGCGCAGGTGCTCGAGGGCGGCGTCGGCGCCCAGCTCCCGCTTGCCCGTGTCGCCGCTGCGGTCGACCAGCTCCACCTTGCGCTCCGCAGCGCCACGGCCCACCACCAGCCGCCAGGGGATACCGATCAGGTCGGCGTCCTTGAACTTGACCCCGGCCCGCTCGGGGCGGTCATCGAGCAGCACGTCGATGCCGGCCTGCAGCAGCTGGCCGTAGAGCTCCTCGGCCAGGGCCACCTGCACCGGGTCCTGACTGCTGGCGATCACGATGATCACCGTGTAGGGCGCGATCGCCACGGGCCAGCGGATCCCGTCGGCGTCGTGGTGCTGCTCGACGGCGGCCTGGGCCAGCCGGGAAACGCCGATGCCGTAGCAGCCCATCCACAGGGGCTCCTCGCTGCCGGCCTCGTTGGTGAAGCGGGCCTCCAGGGCTTCGGAGTACTTCCGGCCCAGCTGGAAGATGTGACCCACCTCGATGCCCCGGGCCGCCTCCAGCCGCTGGGACGGGTCGTGCAGGCAGCGGTCTCCCGGCTGGGCCGCCCGCAGGTCCACCACCTCAGGGACCGGGCAGAGCTCACCCCAGCGCGCGCCCACCAGGTGCTCATCGCTGCGGTTGGCCCCACAGACAAAGGCCTCCAGATCGGCGGCGGAGGGATCCGCCAGGCGCAGCAGTGGCACCTCCGCAAGGCGCTTCTCGCCCTGGCGCAGGGCCGGATCCTCCAGATGGGGACCAAGGAAGCCGAAGGGCACGGTGTCCCAGAGATGGTCGGCCAGCAACGGCACGATCTCCAGCAGGGCGCCGGCGTCGGCACAGCGGGCCGTCACGGCATTGGCCAGCTTGACGTCGTTGAGCTGCTGGTCGCCGCGCAGGCACACCAGCACCCCCCGCGGGGGCGCCGCCGCGAACCGGGCCAGCAGCAGCAGCACCTTCAGCGTCTGGGTGGCGTCGAAGCCATGGGCGGTGCAGAGGTCTTCGATGCTCTTCTGGGCAGGCGTGGCCAGGGGATGGCAGGCGCTGACCTCCAGGGGGACCGCCGCAGCCGGCAGGGAGACGGCCCGTTCCTGGTTGGCGGCGTAACGGCCATCGGGACTGGCCAGGATGAGGTCCTCGCCGGCCTCGGCGGTGACCATGAACTCCTGACTGGCGGAGCCACCGATGGCGCCGCTGTCCGCCTCCACCGCCACGGCCCGCAGGCCGCAACGCTCGAAAATGCGCCGGTAGGCGCCGTCCATGGCGGCATAGGTCCGCCGCAGGCAGGCCTCGTCAGCATGGAATGAGTAAGCGTCCTTCATGATGAATTCGCGCCCCCGCATCAGGCCGAAACGGGGCCGGATCTCATCGCGGAACTTGGTCTGGATCTGATACAGGCAGACCGGCAGCTGGCGGTAGGAGCGCAGCAGGTCGGCCGCCAGCTCGGTGACCACCTCCTCATGGGTGGGGCCGAGCCCGAGGGAGCGCTCCTGGCGATCGACCAGGTGGAACATGATCCCCTCCCCGGCGGTGTAGCCATCCCAGCGGCCACTGCGGCGCCAGAGGTCGGCGGGCTGCAGCTGGGGCAGCAGGGTTTCGAGGGCGTCGACGGCGGCCATCTCCTCGCGAACGATGGCGGAGACCTTCTGGAGCACCCGCCAGAGCAGGGGCAGGTAGGCAAAGATTCCCGGCGCCAGGCGGCGCATGTAGCCCGCCCGGAGCAGCAGCTTGTGGGAGGTGATCTCAGCTTCGGCCGGGTCGTCCCGAAGCGTCACCAGCATCAGGCGGGAGACGCGCATGGGGAAAGTCCGGCTCGGCGCTGGACGCTATCACCGCAGACCCGCTGAGCCTGGCGCTGCGGGGGTGAAGAGTGAGTCGCCGCAACGGCCTTAGCCCCGGGACAGGGCCAGCCTTGAGCCAAAAACTCTGCTAATGTCAGCCGCTAGTCCAGTGCGTCCAACACCAGTCTCAATGCTCGCTCACCCTGCCCAGACCGGCTCGTCCATGGCCGGTCCCACTGCTTCGGGGGCTCTGACTGCTTCGGTGGCTCGTTCAGAGGCCCTTGCGCAGACTCCGCCCCTGGCGTTGCAAGGTGAGCCCGGCGCCGACGCCGAGACCCTGATTGGCATTGATGAGGTGCAGCGTTCCCTGAACCGGTCCCGAGCCTCGGTGTATCGCTACACCAACACCGATCCCCGCAATCTCAACCCCCCCTTCAATCCCCGCAAACTCAACCCCGAGTACCGCAGCGACCAGAAGGAGCCCCTCGTTTTCCACCCCCACGAAGTTGCCCGGTTCGCCCGCGATGTGCTGCGCATCAAGGAGGTGACGGTGGAGGTGCTCAACTCCCCCTCCACCGCCACCCAGCAGTTGCTGGCTTCGATCCTGGAGGAGCTGCGGGCGATCCGCGTCCGGCTGGATGGAGCCGATGCCCACCCCGCCGACCTCCACCTGCACCGTCAGCAGCACTCCCAGTCACGGCCCGCGGCCTGAGTGCCGCAACCCTGTCCGAAAGCGCCGGCGGGGGGCCGATCGGGCCGATCGGTGTCAGAATCACCCAAACCACCCTTCTTTCCCGTCAAGTGCACCGGTCCTTCCGCTGCACGACCGCATGGATCACGTCCAAAACGCCCGGCCCCTTCATCGCTCCGGTTCCCCACGCGGGACCGCCCCTTACCTCGCCTCCCCTGGCACCCCCATCAGCACCGGATCAGCGGAGCGAAGCGTCGAAGGATTCTCTCTGGCCCCGGCCAAAAGCGATGCCGAGTCCAGTGGAGAGCCAGACAGTCCGGGACCCAGATTCTCCGTTTCTGCCCCCCGCACCGAACCGGCGGCCGACCTGTTCTTCGACCAACCCTTCGGTGCCGTGGCCGGCTTTCTGCTCGGCCTGGCGACCCTGCTGGTCCCCCTGGCCGGTGTCATCATGGACCGACCGCTGCTGCCGGGCCATCAGGAGTCCAGTGAGCGTCGTTTCAGGCCAGTCGCTGTAGCAGAAAGCCCTGGAAATCAAGGGCCTGGAAAAACGGCGCCGGATCGCTGAAACCGGCGGCCTCCACCAGGGCTGTCAGACGGGCGATGCCGATGGGGTGGAAGCCCTGAATCTGGGCGGTGGGATCCACCGCTTCTCCGTCCACGCCGCTGGCCCGCTGGAAACAGCCCCAGGCCTCGGCCACTTGGTGGGACAGGGCAGAGCGTTCCGGTCGCATCAGGTCGACGAGCACCAGCTGCCCCTGGGGTCTGAGGCTGCGGGCCAGGGCGGACAGGAAGGCCAGCTTGGTGCCGTCATCCGGAAGCGACTGCAGCACCAACACCGACAGCGCACCGTCGAAGCGGGACTCAGCCCCGAGCTCCTCGACCGTGGCGTGATGCCAGTCGATCCGGCCCCGGTTCTGCAGCCGCTGCCGGGCCACCGCCAGCATCTCCGCCGACGGATCGATGGCGGTGAGTTGCCAGTCAGGCCGCTGGGCGTCGGCCTCCAGCAGTTCGGCCCCCGTGCCGCAGCCCGCCACCAGCACCGCCGACTCCTGCTGCGACGCCAGGGGAGAGGAGGCCAGCAGCGCCACCGACAGGCGAGCGAGGCTGGCGTAGCCAGGGATCAGCTGCTGCACCACCCGGTCGTAGGTGCCTTGCCGGGCCGGGGAAGGATCGGAGGAAAGCAAGATCTGCGGGCAACCCCTCCATCGTAGGGAGCCCCTCCAGGCCGTCCCGATCTTTTCCCAAGGCAACGAAACCGGGAACGGTGGGACGCGGTGTGGCCTAAGTTGGGCGGCGCCCCCTACCCACGATCGACCGTGCCCACCATCCGTTTCGAAAAGGAAGGCCAGCAGGTTGGTTGCATTGAAGGGGCAAATCTGCGCAAGGCGGCCCTTGACGCCGGGGTGAATCCCTACACGGGGCTCAACAACCTCAACAACTGCGGCGGCCTCGGCCAGTGCGGCACCTGCGTGGTGGAAGTGGTGGAGGGGGCCCGCAACCTTTCCCCCCGCAGCGACGTCGAGGAGGTTTACCTGGCGGATCGTCCCTCCAGCTACCGCCTGAGCTGCCGCACCACCGTCAACGGGGACGTCACCATTCGCACCAAGCCGGACGCCGGCGTGGGCAAGGGTTCCAACAGCCTGGTCGGCGCCCTCAAGGCTCTCGTCGGCCGCAAGTGAGCCGCGATGGCTGATCCGGCCGTCCACCTCCTCTTCCACTACGCCAGCTGCAGCACCTGCCGCAAGGCGCTGGCGTGGATGCGGGATCGGCAGATCCCGTTCGAGGCCATCGACATCACCACAGCCCCGCCGTCCCTGGAGCTGCTCAGCGAGGCCCACGGCCAGCTGGGTGGCTTCGGCCGTCTGTTCAACACCAGTGGCCAGAGCTACCGGGCCCTGGGCGCCGCCACGGTGAAGGCGATGGACACGGCCACCGCCCTGGCGGCCCTGGCCGCCGATGGCCGCCTGATCAAGCGCCCTTTTCTGGTCACGGCCTCGGGGCGGATCGTCACCGGGTTCCGCCCCGAGGAATGGCAGGAGCTGCTCGGCTAGGTCGGGTCGTTGCCTTCGCCCGGCCCCTGGGAGCCCTTCACCATCAGCTGGTCGAGTTCTTCGATCAGGCCCTCGATGCCGGCCCGGCTGATCTGGCTCAGGTAGGTGCCCTTGAACTCCTCGAGGAACGTGCAGAGCAGCTGCTGGGAGCGTTCCAGGGCCGGTCCGCTCTCCAGGGCCTCGGCCAGTTCCTCCCAGAAGCGGTCGATGAAGCGCTGCAGCAGCTCCAGCTGCTGGTCATCGCGCCGGCTGAGGCGCTCACCGGTGCTGCGGGTGAGGTCGAGCAGGCTGTCCACCATCCCCCCCGCCAGCTGGCGGGAGAGACCTTTCTCCATCTGCAGCAGGGGCTGGAGCTGGCGCAGACCCGGCGGCACGATGGCGTTCTGGAGGCTCTGCTGCAGGGCATGGCCCAGCACGCCCTGCAGCTCGGGAGCCAGGCGCGGCGCCACCCGCACCAGCAGCAGGGGGCCCCAGATCCGCACCAGTTCCACCAGTTCCCGCTCATCGTTGCTCACCACGGTCTGATGGCTGCGCAGGGCCCGGATCCGCATCGGCCAGCGGCGCGAGCGAATCAGCTGCTGCAAGCCATCGATCAGCTGCAGCGCCAGCACCTCGAACAGCTCGACCGCCAGCAGGGCCACCACGCCGCGGCTGATGACGGCCCGGATCGGCTCGATCGTGATCAGCCCGCTGGTGTGCAGCCGCTCCAGCACCGGCACCACCCGCAGCAGGCGCCAGAAGGGCAGCAGCAGGGGCAGGTCGATCCAGCGCCGCAGCAGGGCCCGGTTCCAGCTCAGGCCCGGCAGGCGGCGGCGCAGGCGGTAGGCCCGCAGCAGGATGTCCAGGGCAAAGACGCTCTGGAACAGGATCAGGTCGTAGCGCCAGAAATGGTCGGTGGGGCGGCCGTTCTCATCAATCGAGCGCCAGTAGGTGGTGGCCACCAGGGGCAGCACCTGCTGGCGCCAGAACAGCCGCTCCTGTTCCCAGGGATGGGAGACCAGCCAGGCGGGACTCAGCAGCACCGCGGCCGCCTGCTTGGCCGAGTCCTTGTCGGCGCGTTGGCGCAGGCGATTCTTGATCTTCTCCAGGGTGCCGGAGGTGCCTGAGGCCAGCATCGGATTGGAGTCGATCATTTCGGCGGTGAGCCGCACCTGCTCCGCCAGGAGCTTTTGCTGGGCGGGGCTGAGCTGACCCGGTGGGCCTTGGCGCAGGGCCGCATCCAGGCGATCGAACCGGTCCTGGTAGGCCTGGGTCTCGCGGTGGGGTTCGATCCCCTTGATCGGATCCACCCAGGGGGTGATGTCGGGGATGAAGGTGAGCGGCACCACCAGCGGCACCGACGGCAGCGGGTAGAGGTTGCGCTGCAGCCAGAAGGTGCGCAGGGGGATGTAAGTGACGTCGAAGGCCACCCACAGCAGGTTCAGGGCGGCCCAGAGCGCCACGAAGCGATCCCAGCGGCGGCCAAGGCCACTGGAGGGCAGGGCCAGGGTCTGGTGCCAGCGTGGGCGTGCCATCGGGGACCCGGCGGGCGGATGCGTGCCTAATCTGCCTCCCGACCACGGAACCTGCCGCACGAACCCCTTGAGCCCCTCGGATCCACAGGCCGACGACGGCGCCCGCGACGAAGCGCAGCCCCACGCAGAGGCGCGGGAAGAGAGCCCCTGGGCCTTCTGGCGCAGCGTCCTGATCACCCTGGCGGTGGCCCTGGGGATTCGCCAGTTCCTGCTCGAGGCCCGCTACATCCCCTCCGGTTCGATGCTCCCGGGCCTGCAACTGCAGGACCGGCTGCTGGTGGAGAAGATCACCTTCCGCCAACGCCCGCCCAAACGCGGCGAGGTGGTGGTGTTCAGGTCCCCCTACCACTTCGATCCGATCCTCACCGGACCGATCAAGCCGGGTGGGCTGAGCTGCCTGCTGGTCAACCTGCCCCTGATCGGCTCCCTGCCGGGTCTGCAGCAGCCGGCCTGTGATGCCTACATCAAACGGGTGATCGCTCTGCCCGGGGAGCGGGTGGTGGCCGATCCCAGCGGCCGCGTCTCGATCAATGGCCGCCCCCTCGACGAGCCCTACGTCCGCAACTACTGCCCCGTCGATCGCCAGGGCGTCGGCCCCTGCCGCACCCTCGATGTGGTGGTGCCCCCCGGCCATCTGGTCGTGATGGGCGACAACCGGGCCAACAGCTGGGATGCGCGCTTCTGGCCCGGCGGACCGCTGCTGCCCGAATCCGAGCTGATCGGCCGCGCCTTCTGGCGTTTCTTCCCGTTCAGTTCGGCCGGTCCGCTGCCAGAACCCAACCAGATGGATCGCTGAGACCGGTGGCGATCACTCGCCCCTTCAGCTGACGATCCCGGCAGGGCCGGTTGGCGGCCAGGGAGCCAGGCGGTGAGTCGGCCCAGCGCCAGTGGTGGTCTGGATCGAACAGCAGCCAGCGGCGCGTGCCCGGGGCCAGTCCCGGCTCAGGCCGTCCCAGGAACCGGGCGGAACCCCAGCAGAGGGCCTGCCAGAGCTGCTCCGCCCGCCAACCCTGGCGCCCCACCAGCTCCTCCCAGAGCAGGGCCAGCACCAGACCATGGCCCGCCACCCCGGGGCGGCGTTGATCCAGGGGCAGCAGCTCCTCTTCGGCATCGAGGGCCACGTGATGGACCGCAACGGCGCCGATGACCCCATCGGCAAGGGCTTGGATGAGGGCTCCCCGGTCGGCCGGTCCCCCCAGGGCAGGCTCCAGCAGCCAGCCGTCGTCGGCCGGATCGAGGCCACCGCTGTCGGCGACCAGATGCCACCAGCACACCGACGCCATCGGCGGGCGGGCCTGGCGCCGCAGACGCGCCACCGCTTCGGCGGTGGAGATGTTCATCAGCCGCAGCTGGACGCCGGGCAGGTCGCCGGCAAGGATGAGCAGGGTCTCCAGGGGGAGCGTCTCACTGCCGGGGGGGTCGAGGGGCCAGCCCGCCCGCAGGGCCTCCACCCGCTCCCGCACGACGCCCCGCTGGGCCAGGGACCCGTCCCGGGGTGGCAACAGCACCGGCCGGTCCCCCATCTCAGCGAGCCTCAGACCCCGCTCCAGCAGGTCGAGGGGTGGCAGGGTCGCGCCGGCCGCCAGACCGCAGGCGCCGGCGGCCAGCTGGTCGGCGTGGGGGGCCAGCTCCCGGTCGAGGCCATCGACGCTGAAGCTGCCCCAGAGCAGCAACTGCAGGGGATCGGGCCAGCGCCAGCCGAGCCGCTCGGATCGGTCCCGCCAGGTGGGGGCCCAGGGGAGCAGGGCCACGGTGCCGTAGCCACCGGCGGCGGCCGCCTCACCGAGGCTGGCCAGGGTTTCCGCCCTCCCCTGCAGGGGCTCTTCCAGCACGCTGTGGGGATCCACCAGCGCGGGGCCGAACCAGCACCCGGAGCCGTCGGCGCTGGCGCAGGCCGGCCCTGACAGGGCGGCCGCATCCGGATCGATCGCCACCAGCACGCCCTCCTCCAGCAGCACGTCGGCCCGCCGAGACGGCCGACCGGGGGCCTCCAGCAGATGGACCCCGCGGATCAGCAGCTGACGGACCATGGCAGGGGCCTCGCGGGGTGGGACGGCTAGAGGGCGCCGGCGGCCGTGCGGTCGATGACGCCGCCCAGATGGGCGGTGAGGTTGAGGGCGGTCACCACCGGCGTTGCCGCCGCCCCCCGGGGGTAGTCGATCACGGTGACACCACCGTTGCCCTGTTTCACGGTCCAGATGTCGGCTGGGGAGAGGCCGAGCAAGGCACACAGAATCGTCTTGTTGACCGCATCATGGGCGACCACCAGGGCCGTCTCCTGGGGTCCCAGGCCGGCAGCGATGCGGTTCCAGGCCGCCAGGGACCGGTCCCACACCTCAGCGATGGTTTCGCCCGCCGGCATCTGCACCGTTTCGGGACTGCGTTTCCAGGCGGCCAGGAGATCGGGCCAGCCGGCGGCGATCTCGCTCTCCAGCCGGCCCTCCCAGAGGCCATGGCCGATCTCCCGCAGCCCCCGGTTGGTGGTCAGGGGCACGCCGGGGTGGGAGCCCAGGATCACCTCGGCGGTGCGCAGGGGGCGGGCCATGTCGCTGCTGTAGGCCCGCTGCAGCGGAATCGGGGCCAGGAAGGCGCGCGCCGCCTCGGCCTGGGCCAGGCCATGGGAGTTGAGCGGAATGTCGATCTGGCCCTGGAAACGCCCTTCCCGGTTCCAGTCGGTCTCGCCATGGCGCACCAGCAGCAGCCGGCAGCCCGCTGCGGCCGGCGGCAGGGGCACACCCAGGTGGGCGGTGCCGTTGAGGGATTCCAGCTGCACCGCCGGGCGCCCCTGCGGTCCGCGGACCAGGTTGAGCACGGAAATGGAGGCGTTGTCGAGCCTGAGACGCAGAAAGCCACTCGCCGGCAGCCCCAGCAGATGCAGCACCAGGCAGCGCAGGATGGCGTTGTGGGCCACCACCAGCACGGTGTCGTCGTCGCCATGGCGCGCCAGCAGCCGATCGGCGAAGCGACCCGCCTGCTGCAGCAGTTCGGGCACCGGCAGGAAACGGCTGCCGTCGGCGCGCTGCAGCTCCATGGTCTCGGGGGCTTCGCGCCAGCGGCGCTCCTGCTCCGGGTCGAGGGCGCGGACCTCGCTGCGCAGCAAGCCGCTCCACGGGGCCAGGTCGATCTCCAGCAGATCGTCGTCGTAGAGGGGGCTCAGCGGGGTGCCATGGCTGGCCAGCAAGGCCGCCGCGGTGGCGCTGGCCCGCTGCAGCGGCGAGCTGTAGACAGCGTCGAACGCCAGTTCCGCCAGAGCCTCTCCCGTACGACGGGCCTGGAGCTGCCCGTCCTCGGTGAGATTCGAGAGGTCGTCACGGCCCTGGATGCGGTGCTCCAGGTTGAAGCTGCTCAGCCCGTGGCGGACCAGCACGATGCGAAGGGGCAAGGTGCTTGTGGCGCAGGCCTGGCCATCGTATGGGAGCGGGGCCTGGCCACGGGCAGGGGCCTGGGGCAAGACAGAATCAGCTGCCCTTGCCGCCGAGGTGGTCCGGTTGAACGGAACCCCTTCCCGATCCGGACCCCCCGCCGCTCCGCCGGGCTGGAAGGCCCTGCTGGCCCTGCTCAGCCTGGCCCTCTGTGCCCTGCTGTGGGTGGGAGGGCTGATCGACAGCCTGGAGCGGCCGTCGGTGGTGGATTCCCTCAGCCTGCGCCAGCTCGAACTGGGGGCCCTGGCGACCGAGGCCGTCCCGCAGGGCCTGCGGCCGATCCTGTCCGGGGATGCCCCACGTCAGGACCTGATCGAAGAACTGAGGCGGCAGTTGGAGGCCTCCGATGAACCGCCGCTGGCTTTGCGCCGCCTTGAACTGGCCCTGCTGGAGCGCTCGGAGGCTGACCCAGCGGGATTGATCGATGCCATCGAACTGCAGCAACTGGCGACCCAGGTGGACGCCGTGCGGCGTCCCCTGATCGATGCGCTGCTGAACGGGCGGCCCGTGGATACCCAGCGGCGGCAGCAGTTGCTCGCCCCCTGGTCGGCGCCACTGATCGTGCAACAGCTGGTCTGCGAACAGTTGCCGGGGGACCCGGGGTCCTGCCCGGCGGAGGAGCGCTCCCTGTGGCTGCTGCTGAGGCTCCTGGCGGTGACCATCCTGCCGGCCCTGTTTCTGCTGGCGGGGGTCGCCCTGGTGCTGCGGCAGGGCTGGCTGGCCTGGCGCCAACGGCTCCCCGCCGCGCCGCCGCTGCTGGGTCCACCCCTGAGCCCCGTCGATGTGACCCTGCTGATCGCTGGCGGATTCGTGGTGCTGGGGGAGGTCGTCGTCCCGATCGTGGTCCAGCCACCGCTCCAGCTCGCCCTGCAGCGCCTGGAAGCTCCGAGGGCCCTCAGCCAGGGCCTTGAGGTGCTGGTGCTCTACGCCGCCCTGATGGCGGCGCCCCTGCTGCTGCTGGCCGTGATGCTGCCGCGCCGGACCCCCAGGCCAGTGGGGGGCTGGCTGCAGTGGAACTGGCGACCGGCCCCGTCCGCCTTCAGCGGTGCCCTTGTCAGCTTGCTGATGGTGCTGCCGGTGGTGACGGCCTCCAGCTGGGTCATCGACCGCTTCTGGAGCGACCCTGGCGGCAGCAATCCACTGCTGGAGCTGGTGCTGACCAGCGCCGATCCCCTGGCGCTCGCCTGTTTCGCCTTCACCGCCCTGGTGGTGGCGCCCCTGTTCGAGGAGGTTCTCTTCCGCGGCGTGCTGCTGCCGGTGGCAGGCCTGCGGCTCGGTGGCGCCGGAGCGGTGATCCTCAGTGCGGCCGTGTTCGCGATCGCCCACCTGAGCCTGGCGGAGCTGGTGCCGCTGTTCGTTCTCGGCCTTGGCCTCGGCTGGCTGCGCTGGCGCAGCGGCCGACTGGGCTCCGCCGTTCTGATGCATGCCCTCTGGAACGGACTGACCTTCATGAATCTCCTCTTTCTCGCCGACTGACACCGCTTGCTGCCGCCCCCCAGGGGTGGTTCACTTGCGCAGTGCCTCCCAGGTCCCTTGGCCGCCTCTCCCGCCCCACGCAGCCAGAACCCTCTGCCAAGACTGAGGCCCCTCCACCTGATCGAGGGGTCGCTGTCGGCGCGGAAGATCGAACGTCAGTCCCCCTGGCTGGCCGGCTTGCATCGGATCAGCAGCGGTGCGCTTGTGGGGCTGGGACTCTCGATGCTCGGCCTGAGTGCCCTCACCCTCCACTGGCAGAACCAGTGGGCCCACAGCTTCGCCCAGTTGCAGGCCTCCAAGACCCTTGAGCACCGCATGCAGGAATCCTCTGCGCTGCTTGAGCAGCACCACCTCAGCCTGGTCAAGCGGCCTGGGCTGCTGGAGCCCACCAGCAGCGACAAACTGATTCACCTGCCCGAGCCCAACAGCAGCCGTCCCCGCGCCGCCCTGCCCCTGCTCGCCGGCTTCCAGTTACGCGCCATACCGGCCGGCTATTGATGCCTTCCCCGTTCCGTTCGAAGTCCGGCGATGCCGGCGGCCCGGCCCCCACCGGCAAGGGCGACGGACGCCGGGGCAAGGGAACGGCAACGCGGCGGGTCGTGGAGATCCAGCCGATTCCCACCGGACGGATGCTGGCCGTCTATCTGCTGCTCTGCGCCGCCCTGGTCGGACTGGCGGGTCGCCTGGCCTGGCTCCAGGTGGTGCAGGCGCCGGCGCTCCAGGCCAGGGCCAGGTCCATCCAGACCCAGGCGATCACCCCCATCGGCAAGCGGCGCACCATCGTCGATCGCATGGGCCGGCTGGTGGCCCTTGACGAGGAGCGCTTCACCCTCTGGGCCCATCCCCGTTACTTCAACCTGCCCGGGGACGAACCCCAGCAGATCCGCCCTCCCGCCGACGTCGTTCGGAAACTCTCCAAGGTGCTGGCGCAGCCGCCTGGAGAGCTGCTGCAGACCATTGGCAGCCGCCGCAGCGGCGTCAAGCTCGCCACAGGCCTGGATCCGGAAACGGCCCATCGGGTGCGGGAGCTGGGCATCAGCGGCATCGATCTGGAGGCCTACCCGCAACGGGTTTACCCCCAGGGTCAGCTGTTCGCCAACGTGGTGGGCTTCCTCAACCTGGAGCGGGTCGCCCAGGCGGGTCTGGAGCAGAGCCGTGACCGGGATCTGCGTCGCCAGGAGGTGACGATGAGCATGCGCCGCGGCGCCGACGGCACCCCCCTGCCGGATGGCCTCCAGGCCGGGGCGCTCTATGGCGACGACCTGCGGCTGCAGCTCACCCTCGATGCCCGCCTGCAGCAGGTGGCCCAGCAGGCGCTGGGCAAGCAGGTGAAGCAATGGAGGGCCAAGCAGGGCGCCGCCCTGGTGATGAATGCCCGCAATGGCGAGATCCTGGCCCTGGCCTCCACCCCCAGCTACGACCCCAACACGTTCTGGAAGTACAACCCCGCCCTGTTCCGCGAATGGTCGGTGCAGGATCTCTACGAGCCCGGCTCCACCTTCAAGCCCATCAACCTGGCCCTGGCCCTGCAGGAAAAGGCGATCCGCCCCGGCGACAAGGTCAACGACGTGGGCCAGCTGAGCATCGGCGGCTGGCCGATCTTCAACCATGACCGCCGGGCCAACGGACTGATCGATTTCCCCACGGTGCTGCAGGTGTCCAGCAACGTGGCGATGGTGAAGGCCATGTCCCAGGTGAAGCGGGATCGCTTCTGGCACTGGCTGCGGGCCTTCGGCATCGACGAGATGCCCGACACCGACCTGCCCGGGGCCGTGGCGGGCCAGCTGAAGAGCCGCCAGGAGTTCACATCGGCGCCGATCGAACCGGCGGTCGCCGCCTTCGGCCAGGGTTTCTCCCTCACTCCCCTCAAGCTGCTCCAGCTGCACGGCATGCTCGCCAACGGCGGCCGGCTGGTGAGCCCCCACATCACCCGGGGCCTGCGATCCGGTGATGCCCTGGCCAGTGCAACGCCGCCGTCGGGGGTGCAACTGCTGGATCCTGCCGTGACCCGCACCGTCGTCAACTGGATGGAGACGGTGGTGGAACACGGCAAGGGGATGAAGATCCCCGGTTATCGCATCGCCGGCAAGACGGGTACGGCCCAGAAGGCCCGCAACGGTGTCTACATCCCCGGGGCCAGGATCTGCAGCTTCGTGGCGATCCTGCCGGGGGACGATCCCGGGTATGTGGTGCTGGTGGTGATCGACGAACCCCAGGGCGGCAACGCCTACGGCTCCACCGTGGCCCTGCCGGTGGCCCGCCAGATCGCCGAAGCCCTGCTCGTGATCGAGAAGGTGCCCCCCAGCCGGCCGATCGTCGGCGGCCCCCGCAGAGCCACGCCGTCCTGAGACAGGGCCCTGTCCTCATTCCCACAACCCTGGTGCCTGGCCCCGGGGGGCCGTGGCTAGCGTCAGCACCAGAAGACAGCGCGTCCGACCCGTCCCACGATGGCCAACCTGCTCGAACAACTGGCCGCCATGACAGTGGTCGTGGCTGACACCGGCGACATTGAGGCGATACGCCAGTTCACGCCGCGGGATGCCACCACCAATCCGTCCCTGATCCTGGCGGCGGCCCAGATTCCCGCCTACCAGGAGCTGATCGACCGCTCCCTGCGCGAATCCCGCGAGGTGATCGGCGCCGCGGCCCCCGCCGAGGACGTGGTGCGCGAGGCCATCGACGAGATCAGCGTCACCTTCGGCAAGGAGATCCTCAAGATCGTGCCGGGCCGGGTTTCCACGGAAGTGGATGCGCGCCTCAGCTACGACACCGAGGCCACGATCACCAAGGCCCGCAAGCTGATCGGCCTCTACGCCCAGGCCGGCATCGGCACCGACCGCGTGCTGATCAAGATCGCCTCCACCTGGGAGGGCATCAAGGCGGCGGAAGTGCTTGAGCGCGAAGGCATCCACTGCAACCTCACCCTGCTGTTCGGGTTCTCCCAGGCCGTGGCCTGCGCCGAAGCGGGTGCCACCCTGATTTCCCCCTTCGTGGGGCGCATCCTCGACTGGTACAAGAAGTCCACCGGTCGTGACAGCTATCCCGGCCCGGAGGATCCTGGCGTGCAGTCCGTCACACGGATCTTCAACTACTTCAAGACCTACGGCTATGGCACCGAGGTGATGGGCGCCAGCTTCCGCAACCTCGACGAGATCATCGAGCTGGCGGGCTGCGACCTGCTGACGATTTCGCCCGCCCTGATGGACCAGTTGCGCCAGAGCGAAGAGCACCTGGAACGGCGTCTTGACGCCTCCCAACCCGGCGCCAGCGAGGCCAGGATCCACGTCGACGAGCCCACCTTCCGCACGATGATGGCGGCCGATCCGATGGCCAGCGAGAAGCTCGATGAGGGCATCCGCGGCTTTTCCAAGGCCATCGAGACCCTGGAAGGCCAGCTGGCCCACCGGCTGGCGGTGATCGAGGGCGGAGCCGCCTTCACCCACGCGGTGCACGAGATCTTCCTGCTCAACGACCTCGACGGCGACGGCTGCATCACCCGCGAGGAATGGCTCGGCAGCGATGCCGTCTTCGATGCCCTCGACACCGACAACGACGGTCGCCTGGCCCCGGAGGATGTGCGTGGCGGCCTGGGAGCTCCCCTGGCGATCAGCCGCTGAACCACCCACTGCGCCCCATTCCTTGATCGGACGTTCACCTTGATGGGCAAAGATGGGGCCCCTTCTACCTGACGAATGGCCCACACCGTCCATGCCCTCGACACGATGCGTGCCCTCGCCGCCAAGGGTGAGGTGAGGGATGTCGCGGCAGGATCCGTCATCTTTCGCGCCGGTGAAGCCGGTGACTGCATGTTCGGCCTGCTGGAGGGAACCGTGCGCCTGAGCTGGAACGCCGATGCGGGCCATGAGGACATCCAGGCCGGCGACGTCTTCGGAGCCGGCGCCCTGGTCACGGCCGAACACCGCCGCTACGGCCAAGCCACGGCGCTCACCGCCTGCAAGCTGCTGGTCATGAACCGCGAGAAATTCCTGTTCGCCGTCCAGGAGGCGCCGATGTTCGCCATTGAGTTGCTGGGCTCAATCGACCAGCGCCTGCGCGACCTCAAAGGCGTGACCCGCCACTGAGGCTGGGTAGGCCGGTGATGGGCTGGGGAGTTGCCTCAGCCCCGCTGGAAGAGCAGCCGCCGGATCACACGCTGGGCGATCTCCCCGTAGCCCATCTCACCGGAGAGGATCTGGGCGATGCGCTGGGGGGCGGTGGGGCGCTTGACGCCCAACTGGTAGCCCACCCGGGGCACCCGGTAGAACACCTGGGCGATGCGTTTGCCCCAGGCCATCGAATCACCCCAGGCCTCGCGCATGCGCAGGCTGTACTGCTCCAGGGCAGGTCCCTCGCCATCCAGCCAACGGTCGAGGGCGGCGGCCGCTTCGCAACCACTCAGCAGGGATGGGCGCAGGCCTTCGGCCAGGAAGGGATCACAGAGGGAGGCGGCATCACCGACCGCCACCAGTCCGGGCCCGTGCAGGGCATGGTGGCCGTTCCAGAGCCGCAGCTGGCCGTGGCGGCGATCGCCGGCGTCCGCAGGCAGCCCCAGACTGGGCAGCAGGGCGGAGAGCACCGCCTCGCTGTCGGCCTCCTGCTGGCCGACGAAGGTGCCCACCCCGATGCTGAAGCCCCCCTTGCGGGGAAACACCCAGCAGAAGCCGTGGTGCACCAGGCCGAACTCGAAGCGGGCCATGTCGGCGGGATCCGGATCCGCCGCCACCTCCACCGAAACGGTGGCCGCGAAGCGGGGACGGGGCGGGCCCAGGCCGAGGGGCGCCGCGAAACGGGAGCCGGAGCCATCAGCGATCACCACGGCCCTGGCCCGCAGCGGCCCTTCGCCTGGCCCCGACACCTCCCAGAGGCCATCGGCACAGCGCTCGATCCGCTCGGCCCTGCAGCCATGGCGCAGGTCGCCGCCCGCCTGGACGGCCTGCTCGGCCAGGAAGGCATCCAGCACGCTGCGGCGCACGATCCAGAAGGGGGCCTCGCCGGGCAGCTCCGCCGTCACCGGATCCTCCAGACACCAGGTGAACCGCACCCGGCGGATCACCTGGTCGACGCTGGGGGTCAGATCGAAGGGGAACCAGCGCTGCACCGAGGCGGCCATGCCGCCACCGCAGGGTTTGGACCGTCCCGGGGCCTGGGCCTCCAGCAGGATGACGCGGCGGCCACGGGCCGCCAGATGGAAGGCCGCCGCGCCGCCCGCCGCCCCGGCGCCGACGACGATCACATCGGCATGGGCGGTCTGGCTCACACCTTGAGGATCTCGGCTTCCTTCTCCGCCAGCTTCTTCTCCAGTTCGGCGATGTAGCGATCGGTCAGCTTCTGGACCTTCTCCTGCTCGTCATGGCTCTGGTCCTCGGAGAGCTCACCGTCCTTCTCCTGCTTCTTGATCCGGTCAACGCCCTCACGGCGGAGGTTGCGCAGACCCACCTTGCCCTCCTCGGCGTACTTGGCCGCCAGCTTGCAGAGCTCCTTGCGGCGGTCCTCGGTGAGGGGCGGGATGTTGATGCGGATCAGGCGGCCGTCGTTGTTGGGGGTCAGGCCCAGATCACTCATGGCGATCGCCTTCTCGATCAGCGCCATCGAGCCCCGATCAAAGGGCTGGATCTGGATCGTCTGGGCGTCGGGGGTGGAGATCGTCGCCAGCGACTTGAGCGGCGTGTCGGCCCCGTAGTACTCAACGGTCAGCTTGTCGAGCAGGGAGGGGTTGGCCCGACCGGTGCGGATGGTGTTGAAGGTGCGCTGGGTGGCTTCCACCGACTTGCGCATGCTGGCTTCGAGATCCATGGCAGGGGAAGGGCGGAGGGGGAGAGGGTCAGCGGGGGGGCGCCGGCACGATGCTGGTCCCGATGGGCTCACCGGCGACGGCCCGTCCGATGTTGCCCGAGCCGAACAGGTCGAAGACCACGATCGGGATGGCGTTGTCCTTGCAGAGGGCGATGGCGGTGCTGTCCATCACCTCGAGCTCGCCGCTGAGCACGTCGAGGAAGGTGAGGGTCTCGTAACGAACTGCGTCGGCATGCTTGGCGGGGTCCTTGTCGTAGACCCCATCCACCTTGGTGGCCTTGAAGATCACATCGGCGTTGATTTCAGCGGCCCGCAGGGCGGCGGTGGTGTCGGTGGTGAAGAAGGGGTTGCCGCAGCCGGCACCGAAGATCACCACCCGCCCCTTTTCCAGGTGCCGGATGGCCCGGCGGCGGATGTAGGGCTCGGCCACCTCCTGCATGGAGATGGCGCTCTGGACGCGGGTCGGCACACCGACACGCTCGAGGCCGTCCTGGAGCGTGATGGCATTCATCACCGTGGCCAGCATGCCGACGTAGTCCGCCGTGGCCCGGTCCATCCCCGCGGCTGAACCCTTCAGCCCCCGGAAGATGTTGCCGCCACCCACCACGATGGCCAGCTGGGTGCCCCCGGCCACCACCTCGACCACATCCTTGGCAATCGCCTGAACGATGGCGGGATCGATCCCATAACCCTGGCCCCCCATCAGCGCTTCACCGCTGAGTTTGAGGAGAACGCGCCTGTAGGCCATCGGCTCATGCGATCGGCCGAACAGTAGCAACCCTCCCAGCGGCGCCACCAGGTTGCCCGCCGCTGCGTCAGCCGCTTCACTTCCCCAAAGGAGCACCGCCATGGCCCTCGACCAGCCCGGACCCCGCAGCAGCGATGTGATGGCCCGGCTGACGCTGTCGGCCATGGATCGGGCCAGCGGCAGCCCCGGATTCTGGGGCGAGCCCGAGGTGCACCGGGCGCTGCTGGTCAGCGGGCTGTCGGTGCTGGTCTGCAGCCTGGCCCGGCTGAGGGCCGACCTGGACTGATCGCCCTCGCCCGGGTCAGTACTCGATGCCCGCCTGGGCCTTCACCCCCTGCTCCCGGAACGGATGGCGCACCGCCTTCATCTCCGTGACCAGATCGGCCCGCTCCAGCAGGGCCGCCGGGGCGCCGCGGCCGGTGAGGGCTACGTGGGTGAGGGGCGGGCGCAGGGCGAGACCTTCCAGCACCTGGTCGGGGGCGAGATAGCCCAGCTTGAGGGCCACGTTGATCTCATCGAGCACCACCAGCTTGCGGTCGGCGTCAGCGAGGTAGGCACAGGAGCGCTCCCAGGCGCTCTGCACCAGCTGGCGGTCCCGTTCCCGGTCCTGGGTCTCCCAGGTGAACCCCTCGCCCAGGGCATGCCAGTGGAGCGCCTCACCGAAGCGCTCCAGGGCCCGGGCCTCCCCTGGCTGCCAGCCCCCCTTGATGAACTGCACCACCGCCACGTTCTCGCCATGGCCCAGGGTGCGCAGCACCAGGCCCAGGGCGGCCGTGGTCTTGCCCTTGCCCTCGCCGGTGAAGACGAGCACCAGGCCCTTCTCCAGGTTCCGCTCCCCCACCCGCTGCTGCTGCACCTCCCGACGGCGCTGCATGCGGCGCCGGTAGGCCTCCTGGTCCACCTCGGGGGCCAGGTCGCCGCCCGGGCCCAGCTCCTCGGCCTGGCGATCCAGCGCCAGAGCCTCGTCGGGGGCGGCTGGGGTCGTGGAGGCGATCGCCGTCATCGGAAGCGCTGTGTGGTTGGCGCACTCTGGCGGAACCCCGAGCGCCCCGGGCGGCCCCGCGCCTCAGGAGGCCCGCAGGCGCGCCAGGGCGGTGTCGACGGCCTGCTGCTGATCGCGCCGCGTGATCCAGTGGTGGTAGGTGCGGGTGTGGATCGCCACGGAGTGACCCATCATCCGGGCGGCCACCGTGTCGGGCAGGCCGATGTGGATCGTGCGCACGGCCCAGGCATGGCGCAGGTCGTAGGGGGTGATCGGCAGCCCGTAGCGGCGGAACTGCTCCGCCACCCGCCGGCCCACCTGCTGCAGGGTGGTGCGGCGCAGGTCGGTGCAGACCCGGGGCAGCTCCGCCCCGCCCTCCCCCAGGCCCTCCAGGCCGAAGCGCTCCACCCAGTCGGGCTGGAACGGCCACACCTGGTGCTCGCCGGTCTTGCTGGTGGGCAGCACCCGCAGCACCCGGTCGCCCCCGGAAGCCAGGGCGGAGAGGTCGCAGAAGAACACCTCGTGGTTGCGCAGGCCGTAGGTGGCCATCAGGCCGTAGGCCAGGCGCCAGCGGGGGTTGGGGATGGCCGCCGCCAATTCCAGGATGCGGGCATCGCTGGGCAGGCCCCGGAAGCGGGCCACATGCAGGCCGTAGCCGCCGCTGCGCTCGCCCCAGTCGGCCGGCAGCGGCAGCTGCAGGTGGCGGGCCAGGGCCCCCAGGGCGATGCCGCACTGCTGGCGGCTGCGGCTGGCCAGTGGGTAGCTCTCCAGAACGCGCTCCAGCAGGGCCAGGTCGACGGCCGCCGGTGGGATCCCCGACGTGGCGGCCACCGCCGCCAGACGCCGCAGGTAGGGCCGGTAGGCACCGCTCCAGGTGCTGCGGCTGCCGGCGGGCCGGCGGCGACGGCGGGGATCGGCGAAGAAGGCGGCCTCGAAACCGGCCAGGGCAGGCAGCAGTTCCCCAGCCTCAGGGGGCGCCACCGCTTCAGCCACCGCCTGAACCACTGCCGGGGCCGGGGCCGCCGCAGCGGGCGGGCGCCGGCGCCAGGGCTCCCAGCTGAAGGTTCCCTGCTCCACCGCCTGCCGCACCCGTTGCAGCTGCTCGAGGGCGGCAGCCACGCCGGCTCCGGTGGCCGGCAACCCCAGGCTGATGCGCTGCACCGGCCGCGCTGCCGTGCCCTTCGGGCAGGGCAGCGGCCCACGCAAACCCAGCCGCTGCTGGCGGATCTCCAGGCGCAGGCCGGTGCCCAAGGTCGCCAGACGCCGGTTTTCCTGTCGCACCAGCGCTGCCGGGTCGACGTCAGCGCTGGCACCCGGATCGGAAGCGGCTGGCGGTGGCAGGGCGGCCAGGACGATGGCGCGGCAGGCAGGGACCTGAGCCGGAACCTACCGATGCCATCCCCAGGCCGCCAGGGTGCGGTTCCTTGCCAAGGTGGCGTCCGCCGGCGGTGGGCGGCGTTACGCTCATCGTTTCTGATAGAAAGCATGGCCAGGGTCGGCGTGCTGCTGCTGAACCTCGGCGGTCCGGAACGGATCGAGGATGTCGGGCCATTCCTCTACAACCTGTTCTCCGATCCGGAGATCATCCGTCTGCCCACGCCGGCGCTGCAGAAGCCCCTGGCCTGGTTGATCAGCACCCTGCGCAGCGGGAAATCAAAGGAGGCCTACCGCTCCATCGGCGGCGGTTCCCCCCTGAGGCGCATCACCGAACAGCAGGCCAGGGAACTGCAGAGCCGCCTGCGCCAGCAAGGCGTCGACGCCACCAGCTATGTGGCGATGCGCTACTGGCATCCCTTCACCGAATCGGCCGTGGGCGACATCAAGGCCGACGGTGTGGAGGAGGTGGTGGTGCTCCCCCTTTACCCCCATTTCTCGATCAGCACCAGCGGCTCCAGCTTCCGCGAACTGCAGCGGCTGCGCCAGGCCGACCCGGCCTTCCGGCGGCTGCCGATCCGCTGCATCCGCAGCTGGTACGACCATCCGGGCTACATCAATGCCATGGCCGGACTGATCGCCCGCGAGGTCAGCGCCTCCGACACGCCGGACGCGGCCCACATCTTCTTCAGTGCCCACGGGGTGCCCAAGAGCTACGTGGAGGAGGCAGGCGATCCCTATCAGCAGGAGATCGAGGCCTGCGCCGCCCTGGTCATGACGCGTCTGGAGGAGTTGCTGGGCCATGCCAACCCCTCCACCCTCGCCTACCAGAGCCGGGTGGGGCCGGTGGAATGGCTCAAGCCCTACACCGAGGATGCCCTGCGGGAACTGGGCGAGCAGGGCGTCAAGGAGCTGGTGGTGGTGCCGATCAGCTTCGTCAGCGAGCACATCGAGACCCTCGAGGAGATCGACATCGAGTACCGGGAGATCGCCACGGAAGCCGGCATCAGCCACTTCCGTCGGGTGCCTGCCCTCGACACCGATCCCACCTTCATCCAGAGCCTCGCCGACCTGGTGCACGAGGCCATGGCGGGCCCGGAGGTGAACCTCGACATGGCGGCGCAGCTGCCCAAGAAGGTGAAGCTCTACCCCCAGGACAAGTGGGCCTGGGGCTGGAACAACAGTTCCGAGGTGTGGAACGGTCGCCTGGCGATGGTCGGATTTTCCGCTTTTCTGCTGGAATTGCTCACTGGTCAAGGCCCCCTGCATGCCCTCGGACTGCTCTGATCGCCTCCGGCGTCCCCGCCTGCGGGGCCGCTCGCTGGTGATCGCGGCCACCCTGGGCCTGAGCAGCCAGGGCCTGCCCGCCGAAGCCCGCAACGCCAGCCTCTGGGGCCGGGGTGCCTTTCCTGTGGCCAGTTTCGCTGGCTACACCAGCGGTTTCGGCATGCGCTCCCATCCGCTCAGCGGCGACGTCCGGCCCCACTACGGCATCGACATCGCCGCCCCCCTGGGGTCGCCGATCCGCAGCTGGTGGACCGGAACGGTGAGCGAGGTGATCGTCGACGGCGGCTGCGGCAACGGACTGGTGATCCGTTCCGGCAGCTATGAGCACATCTATTGCCACCTCAGCGGCCAGGCGGGCAGCGGCGTCTACCGCAGCGGCAACGTCCTGCTGCGGGTGGGGCAGCGGGTGGCCACCGGCCAGGTGATCGCCCACGTCGGCCTGACGGGCAGCACCACCGGTCCCCACCTGCACTGGGGCATGCGCTACCGGGGTACCTGGATGGACCCGGCCCGGGTGTTGCGGGCCATGGCCCAGAGCCGCCGCCAGCGCAACCCAATCACCCTGCAGCGACCTAACCTGGGTGTCTTCCGCTGATGGTGTCCAACCCGTTGCCCGGCGTCTTGCCGCCCGGGTGCTTCGGCCTTCCATCCTGACGACCCCGTTCCCCTTCGCCAGTCCCCAGCCGCCGCCGTGACGCTCACGCCCCTTCCCCCCGCCACAGCCGCCGCAGGGCATCCAGCCGCCCCTGAAGTGGCTTCTGAAGCGTCGGCTCCGATGCGTGTCAGCGGGGGCTACGCCCTGATGGATGCCCTGCACCGCCACGGGGTGCGGCACATCTTCGGCTACCCGGGCGGCGCGATCCTGCCCATCTACGACGAACTCCACAAGGCCGAGTCCCGGGGCTGGCTGAAGCACATCCTCGTGCGCCACGAGCAGGGCGGCACCCACGCCGCCGATGCCTACGCCCGTGCCACCGGCAAGGTGGGCGTCTGCTTCGGCACCTCCGGCCCCGGCGCCACCAACCTGGTCACCGGCATCGCCACCGCCCAGATGGATTCGGTGCCGATGGTGGTGATCACCGGGCAGGTGCCCCGGGCCGCCATCGGCACCGATGCCTTCCAGGAAACCGACATCTTCGGCATCACCCTGCCGATCGTCAAACACTCCTGGGTGGTGCGCGACCCCGCCGACATCGGCCGCATCGTGGCCGAAGCCTTCCTGATCGCCGCCAGTGGCCGCCCCGGCCCGGTGCTGATCGACGTGCCCAAGGACGTGGGTGCCGAGGAGTTCGATTACACCCCGGTGGCCCCGGGATCGGCGATCCCCTCCGGCTTCAAGCTTCCGCCGGCCCCCAGGCCTGAAGCCATTGAGGCGGCCCTGGCCCTGATCCGCCAGGCCCGGCGGCCCCTCCTCTACGTGGGGGGCGGCGCCATCGCCTCCGACGCCCATGGCGAAGTGCATCAGCTGGCGGAACGGTTCCGCCTGCCCGTCACCACCACCTTGATGGGCAAGGGGGCCTTCGACGAGAACCATCCCCTGGCGGTGGGCATGCTGGGCATGCACGGCACCGCCTACGCCAATTTCGCCGTCACCGAATGCGATCTGCTGATCGCCGTCGGTGCCCGCTTCGATGACCGGGTCACCGGCCGGCTGGACAGCTTCGCCCCCCGGGCCCAGGTGATCCACATCGACATCGATGCGGCCGAAGTCGGCAAGAACAGGGTGCCCGAGGTACCGGTCGTCTCCGATGTCCGTCTGGCCCTTGGGGCCCTGCTGCAGGCCTCCGTCGGCGAAAGCTCCAACCGCCGCACCGATGCCTGGCTGGAGCGCATCGACACCTGGAAACACCACTACCCCTTGGTGATCCCCCAGCCCACCGGCGAGATCGCCCCCCAGGAGGTGGTCATTGCCCTGCGAGAGCTGGCCCCCGAGGCGTTCTTCACCACCGATGTGGGCCAGCACCAGATGTGGGCGGCCCAGTTCCTGCGCAACGGACCCCGGCGCTGGATCAGCAGCGCCGGCCTGGGCACCATGGGCTTCGGCATGCCCGCCGCCATGGGCGTCCAGACCGCCTTCCCCGACGAGCGGGTGATCTGCGTGGCCGGGGACGCCAGCATCCTGATGAACATCCAGGAACTGGGCACCCTCAGCCAGTACCAGCTGCCGGTGAAGGTGGTGGTGCTCAACAACGGCTGGCAGGGCATGGTGCGCCAGTGGCAGGAAAGCTTCTACGAGGAGCGCTACTCCAGTTCCGAGATGACTGGCGGCATGCCGGACTTCCCCGCCCTGGCGGAAGCCTTCGGTGTCAAGGGCATCGGCATCACCGACCGGGCCCAGCTGCACTCCGGCCTTGCCGAGGCCCTGGCCCACCCCGGCCCGGTGTTCGTTGACGTGCGGGTGCGGCGCAACGAGAACTGCTACCCGATGGTGCCCCCGGGAGCCAGCAACGCCCAGATGGTGGGTCTGCCCAGCCATCCCGAACTCGCCATCGACACGATCCGCCAATGCAACGCCTGCGGCAGCACCACGGCCAGCGCCCACCTCTTCTGTCCCAGTTGCGGCGCCAAACTCTGAGCCTGCTCGGGATCCTGCTGGCCCTGCTGATCGCCTGGCCCGGCGCGGCGGCGGCGGCGGAGGTGTTTCAGGTGCGCAGCGGCACGTTGCTGCAGGTGGGGGATGGAAACCGCAGCTATGCCGTCGAGCTGGCCTGCATGGAGCTGGTGGCGGAGCAGGAGCAGCAGGCGACCGCCTGGCTGCGGCAGGCCCTGCCCCGCCGCACCAAGGTGAATCTGCGCCCGATGGGCCAGCGGGACGGCACGCTGCTGGCCCAGGTGAGCCTGCTCTCCAGCGGCGCCGACATCGCCACCGGCCTGATCGAGGCCGGCCTGGCCAAAGCGGAGGCCTGCCCATGAGCCTCAACCGCACCGCCAAGGGCATCGTGCTGGTGCCCACCCTGCTCCTCGGCGGGGCCTTCCTGGCCGCCGGCACCTGGATGGAGGGCCCGGCCGCCGCCAACCGCGGCCTGGCCCTCACCCTGGGGGGAATCCTGATGGGAGCGGGTCTGCTGGCCCAGCTGCTGCCCGAACCGGGCCCGCCCCCCTCCGACCCCTGAGGCCAGGGGAGTGGGTGGCGGCCCGCCCGGACCCATAGTTGGTGTAGTCAGGGCGAAGGGGATGGGCAACTCCGATCAGCTCGTTGTGCCCCTGGCACAGGTCGGCCTGGACTCCATCGCCGAGGTGGGTGGCAAGAACGCCTCCCTCGGGGAGATGATCCAGCAGCTGGGGCCGGCGGGCGTCCAGGTGCCGGGGGGATTCGCCACCACGGCCGCCGCCTACCGCCTGTTCATCACCGCCAACGGGCTCAGGCCCGCCCTTGCCGCCCTGCTCGACGGCCTCGACACCAACGACCTGGCGGCCCTGCAGGCGGTGGGCCAGGGGGCCCGGGCGCTGCTGGGTGGGGCGGACCTGCCACCGCCCCTGGCGGCAGCCATCACGGCGGCCTACCGGGATCTGGCCGCCGCGATGGCCGCCAGCGGCGTGCCTGCGGCCGTGGCGGTGCGCTCCAGTGCCACGGCCGAGGATCTGCCGGAGGCCAGCTTCGCCGGGCAGCAGGAGACCTACCTGCACGTCGAGGGAGAAACGGCGCTGCTGGCGGCCTGCCGGCGCTGCTACGCCTCGCTGTTCACCGATCGGGCCATCGCCTACCGGCAGCAGCACGGCTTTGATCACCTGGAGGTGGCCCTTTCGATCGGGGTGCAGCGCATGGTGCGCTCCGACCTGGCCAGCTCCGGGGTGATGTTCAGCATCGACACCGAAACCGGCTTCCGCGACGCCGTGCTGCTGACCGCCGCCTACGGGCTGGGAGAAAACGTGGTGCAGGGGGCCGTGAACCCGGATGAATGGCTGATCTTCAAGCCCACCCTGGAGCAGGGCTTCGCCCCGATCCTCAGCCGGCGACTGGGCAGCAAGGCCCTGCGCATGGTCTACGCCGACCCCTCAGGTGGTGATGGCCGGGCGGTGCGCAACGAGGCGGTGTCCCCGGAGGACAGCCGGCGCTTCGCCCTCAGCGACGGCGAGGCGCTCACCCTGGCACGCTGGGCCTGCGTGATCGAACGCCATTACGGCGAACGCCGCGGCGTGCCCACCCCGATGGACATCGAGTGGGCCAAGGACGGCCTCAGTGGCCAGCTGTTCATCCTCCAGGCCCGGCCGGAAACGGTGGAGTCCCGCCGGGGCGGGGCGGTGCTGCGCAGCTGGCATCTGGAGCCGCACCAGGCCGAGGAGATCACCAGCGGCCGGGCCATCGGCGCCTCGGTGAGCAGCGGCCGGGCCCGGGTGATCAGCGACCCCGGCGAGATCGCCCGGTTCATGGACGGCGACCTGCTGGTCACCCGCCGCACCGACCCCGACTGGGAGCCGATTCTGCGCAAGGCCAGCGGTGTGGTCACCGACCAGGGCGGCCGCACCTGCCACGCGGCGATCATCGCCCGCGAGATGGGCCTGACGGCGATCGTCGGCACCGGCGACGGCACCAGCCGCATCGGCAACGGCGACAGCATCACCCTCAGCTGCTGCGAGGGGGATGTGGGCCACGTGTACCGGGGCGCCCTGCCCTTCCGGGTGGAGGAGCAGGCCATTGGCGACCTGCCCGCCACCCGCACCCGGATCCTGATCAACGTGGGCAACCCCGAGGAGGCCTTCAACCTGGCCTCGATTCCCTGCGACGGGGTGGGGCTGGCCCGGTTGGAGTTCATCATCGCCAACCACATCCGGGTGCACCCGATGGCGTTGCTGCAGCCCGAGCGGGTGACGGCGGCGGCCGATCGGGCCGCCATCGCCGAGCTGGTCGCGGGGTACGACACCCCAGCCGAGTACTACGTCGACCTGCTGAGCCAGGGCATGGCCCGGATCGCCGCCGCCTTCCATCCCCGGCCGGTGATCCTGCGTTTCTCCGACTTCAAGAGCAACGAATACGCGCGTCTGCTGGGCGGATCGGCCTTCGAACCGGCCGAGGAGAATCCGATGATCGGCTGGCGGGGGGCCTCCCGCTATTACGCGCCGGCCTTCCGCGACGCCTTCGCGCTGGAATGCCAGGCCCTGCGCCGGGTGCGGGAGTCGATGGGGCTGCGCAACGTGATCCCGATGATCCCCTTCTGCCGCACCCCCGAAGAGGGGGACCGGGTGCTGGCGGTGATGGCCGGCGAGGGGCTGGTGCGGGGCAAGGACGGTCTGGAGGTGTACGTGATGTGCGAACTGCCCAGCAACGTCATCGGTGCGGAAGCCTTCGCCGAGCGCTTCGATGGCTTTTCGATCGGCTCCAACGACCTCACCCAGCTGACGCTGGGGCTCGACCGGGACTCCGCCCTGGTGGCGGACCTGTTCGACGAGCGACATGCCACGGTCAAGGAGATGATCCGCCTGGCGATCCGCACCGCACGGCGCTGCGGCCGCAAGATCGGCATCTGCGGCCAGGCCCCCAGCGACTACCCCGATTTCGCCCGGTTCCTTGTGGAGGAAGGGATCGACTCGATCAGCCTCAACCCTGATGCGGTGGTGCCCACCCGCATCGCCATCGCCGCCATGGAGTCCGAACTGGACGCGGCCGCCTCAGCAGGGGGCCTCGCCCCAGCGCCCCACGGCTGAGGTCTCCGGCCGGCCGGCGGGGTGGAACCAGAGGCGCCAGAGCAGCAGGGCGTGGGCGCTGCAGCGCACCACGCAGAGTGCCGCCAGACCCATGCAGAGGGGACAGTGAGCCAGACCCATCAGAACGTCGGCCCCAACCTCGATCAGCTTCCACCATGGCACCTCCTGCGGCGCCGTGCCCTAGAACGCCACCAGACCCCCTGCCTGCACCGGCCGTGCTGCGCCTCAGCGAGCTGAAACTGCCGCTCGATCACAGCGCCGCCGATCTGGAGGTGGCCATCAGCCAGCGGTTGCGGCTGGCGCCCGGTGAACTGCGCCGCCACCAGCTGGTCAAACGCAGCGTCGATGCCCGACGCCGAGGGGCGATCTCCCTTGTGTATTGCCTCGACCTCGAGCTTGAGGGCGGCGCCAGGCGCCGCCTGCTGCGCCGCTTCGCCGGCGACCCCCACCTGCGTCCCACCCCGGACAGCCGCTACCGGCCCGTGGCCCGGGCCGATGGGACGAGCGAGGCGATGCGGCCGGTGGTGGTGGGCGCCGGCCCCTGCGGTTACTTCGCCGCCCTGCTGCTGGCCCAGATGGGTTGGCGGCCCCTGCTGCTGGAGCGGGGCAAGGTGGTGAAGGAGCGCACGGCGGACACCTTCGGCTTCTGGCACGGACGGCGCCGCTTCGATCCCGGCTCCAACGCCCAGTTCGGCGAGGGAGGGGCAGGCACCTTCTCCGACGGCAAGCTCTACAGCCAGGTGAGTGAAGAGCCCACCTACATCCGCAAGGTGCTCGAAGAGCTGGTGGCCGCAGGGGCCGACCCCGACATCCTCACCCTGCACCACCCCCACATCGGCACCTTCAAGCTGGCCACGGTGGTGCGGGGGCTGCGGGCCCGGATCGAGGCCCTGGGCGGCGAGGTGCGCTTCGGCCAGCACGTGGTCGAGCTGCTGTTGGAGGGCGGGACCGACCGGCAACTGGCCGGTGTGCGCCTGGCCGACGGCACGGCCATCGCCACCCGGCATCTGGTGCTGGCGCCGGGCCACAGCGCCCGCGACACCTTCCAGATGCTGCATGGCCTGGGCGTGGCCATGGAGCCGAAAGCCTTTGCGGTCGGGGTGCGGATCGAGCATCCCCAGGTCCTGGTCGACCGGGCCCGCTGGGGGGAGGCCGCCGGCCATCCGCGCCTTGGACCGGCCGAGTACAAGCTGGTGCACCACTGCAAAGGGGACGCCACAGCTGGCCGTAGCGTCTACAGCTTCTGCATGTGTCCCGGGGGCCTGGTGGTGGGCGCCACCTCGGAGGAAGGCTGCGTCGTCACCAACGGCATGAGCCAGCACTCCCGCCGGGAACGCAATGCCAACAGCGGCCTGGTGGTGCCCGTGAGCCAGGAGGATCTGGCGCCCTACGGCCAGCCGGGGGCGGAGGCCCTGGCCGGGATGGCCTTCCAGCGCCACTGGGAGCAGCAGGCCTTCCGCGTCGGCGGTGGCGACTACCGGGCGCCGGCCCAGTGGCTGGGGGATTTCCTGGCCGGTCGCGCCAGCCAGGAGACGCCTCTGGGAGCGGTGGAGGGGTCGTACCGGCCCGGGCTCCGCTTCGGCAGCCTCGATGGCTGCCTGCCGGACTATGTGCTTGAGGCGATCCGGGAGGCCCTGCCGGTCTTCGCCCGCCGCATCCCGGGCTATGCGATGGAGGGAGCCTTGCTCACCGGCGTCGAGACGCGCACCTCCTCACCGTTGCGGTTGCAGCGTCACCCGACGCGGCTTGAAAGCCTCAACACCCCGGGGCTCTTCCCCGCGGGGGAAGGGGGAGGCCACGCCGGCGGCATCCTCTCGGCCGCGATCGACGGCATCAAGGTGGCCGAAGCCGTGGCCCTCAGCCTCTGCGCGCCGGCGCTGCCTGGGACACCACCCCACTCCACTGCACGGCCTTGACCCGATCACGGCGCCAGGAATGGAAGAGCTGCGGTTCGGCTGTCGTGCAGAGCGGACAGAGGGCCATCCGCTCCGGCGCCAGGCCCAGGCGCTGCAGCTGCAACGCCGTGGCCCGGCGGATGTCCAGCCGATCCTTGCCGGGGTCCGGATCCAGCAGCAGGGCACCACAACGTTCGAGATCCGCCAGGGCGCCATCCGGCGCCGGGCCGGGGGCGCCGGGCGCCTCCAGGGCGGCCGCCACCTGCAGGGTGACGGCGCGCTCCACCTGGTAGCGGACGCCATCCACGGCTGGCCCGAGCGCCACCAGCAGCTGGTCCCGGCTGGCCCCGTCCGCCACCAGCGCTTCGATCGCCGCCGGCACGATCCGTGCCGCCACGCCACGCCAGCCGGCATGACAGGCCGCCACCCGGCCGCCGGCGGGGTCGACGATCAGCACCGGGGTGCAGTCGGCGCCGCACACCCAGAGGCTCTGGCCGCCGCCATCGCTGCGCAGTCCATCGGCCTCCGGCCAGGGGGCCGCCTCGGCCTCCCCGGCGGCGAGCACGGTACCGCCATGCACCTGGCGGGTGCGGTGCACGCTCACACCGGCACTGATCTCCCCGGCCAGCTCCTCCGGCTCACGGCCCTGCCACTGGCGGGTGAAGAAGCCGTGCTCAAAACCGGCCAGCAGGTCGCACTGGAGGTAATGGCCGCCGTAGGTGCCCACCCAGGTCCAGCCGGGCAGGTCGTTGAAGCCCGCATCGGGCCGCTCGAAGGGGGGCTCGAGCGCCTCAGCCATCCGGCAGGTCCCGCAGCAGCCAGAAACCCTCGAGACTCGGCGCCTCCTCACTGGCCTGGATGGCGATGAACTGCAGACCGCCGGCCCGCTCCCGGGCCTCCGCCAGCGCCGTACTGGCCAGCCGCGCTTCCTCCTCCGGCAGGCGGGCCAGGATCCAGCGGTCCTCCAGCCCGGCCTCCAGCACCAGCTGACCGGCGCAGACCTCCAGCCGCGCCGGCTCCAGGCCGGACAGCCAGCCGGCGATGGCCAGGGCCCGCCGGCGGCTGAACAGCCGGATCCCCGGGACGGGAGTGGCGGGATCCAGGCCCTCGGGCAGGGCCACCAGGCCGGGGAAGGCGATCTCCCAGCCGCCGGCTTCGGCCAGGGTGGCGGCACTGAGGGTGGCCCAGCTCCAGGTGTCGCCCCGGGCCGCCTCCGGCAGGGGCAGCGCCACCGGCGCGATCGGCTGCGGCGGCGGGGCCAGGGGACCGGCCATGTAGCCCGGCTCCTGGGGATAGACGGTCGCCTCCCGCTCCCGCAGCCACTCCACCAGGCCGTAACAGCGCCGGCTCGGCACCAGCTCCAGACCAAGCCCTTCAGCGGCCCGCTGCACCATGGCGCGCATCGAGCCGCGCCAGCAGCGCAGCCGCCGCGGTGGGCCGTAGCCCTGGGCGGCGGCGTCCTTGATGGCCGTTTCGATCGCGCCGCGCAACCACTGGGAATTGACGCTGGCGGCCGGACAGGCCATCGACCAGCGGAAGGGTTCCGGCGCCGGCTGCAGCCCTGCCGTGGTGCAGATCAGCAGTTCCCAGCGCTTCTTGCCATCGGCCTCCAGGATCGGCCTGGAGTAGTAGTCGAGTTCCCAGTCAGGGCCAGGCGCCTGCAACGCTCCGCTCATCCTGCGTCCTGTTCCTGCTGGCGCAGCAGCGAACGGGCCCTGTGGGCCCGGTCCTCAGCCTCGGCCATCACCGTCTCCTTGGCGATCAGCAGCTCGCCGGCCGGACCTTCCAGCAGGGCCGTGTTGAGGGCGATGCGGCCCCGGGCGGGATCGATGGCGGTGATCAGGGCCTTGATGGCCTCCCCCTGCTGGAAGGCCTCGCGCAGGTCGCGCAGGACGCCGCCGGTGATGCAGGAGTGGTGCAGCAGGCCACTGACGCCGCCCAGATCGACGAAGTAGCCGTAGGGCTTGACCGAGGCCACATGACCTTCCACCAGCTGGCCCACCTCCAGGGTGGCGAAGCGGGCGGCGGTGGCGGCACGCTTCTCGGAGAGCACCAGCTTGCGGGTCTCGGCATTGACCTCCAGGAAGGCGACCCCCAGGGTCTGGCCGACGAGGGCCTCATGGTTCTCGCCCTCGTTCAGCTGGGAGCGGGGGATGAAGCCGCGCAGCCCCTCCAGATCGCAGGTGACGCCACCGCGGTTGAAGCCGCTCACCTTGACCTGCACCACCTTGCCCTCCTTCTCCAGCTGGCGCACCTTCTCCCAGCTGTGGCGCAGGGCGAGGGCACGGGCGCTGATGGTCACCATGCCATCGGCGTTCTGCTCGCGGGTGACGAGCACCTCGATCGGCAATCCCTTGGGGAAGCGCTCCTTGAGGTTCGTGATCACCCCGAGGCCGCACTCGCTCTTGGGCATGAAGCCGGGGGCCTTGCCACCGATGTCCACATAGACACCGTCGCTTTCCATGCCGATCACCACCCCCTTGACCACCTCTCCGGTGGTGCCGACCGGAGCGTTCTCATCGAGGGCGGCGAGGAAAGCCTCTTCATCGAAATCGAAGTCATCCACGGTGCGGGCCTGGCGGGACGCCGCCGCAGGCGCGGCGTCGGCGGCAGCACGGCTGGCCGCAGGTGCCGAACCGGCGCGGCGATCGGACGCCGGGCCGAGCAGGTCGGCCATGGTGAGGCCTTCGAGGCCATCCATGCTGAAGCGATCCTCGTCCGCCGGGGGGGACGAGGGCGGGCGCACAGGCGGGGCGGCCGGGCTCGACGCGGCAGGAACAGGGGGTGCTTCGGCCACCACCTCCTCCTCCTTCTTGATCATCAACACCTGGGGGGGTTTGCGCAGCGGCGCCGGGGCCGACCCGGAAGGCCTCGCCGGCGGCATCGGGCGCTGGGCGGGGTTCCTGGGCTGACGCGGCGCGGGGTTGCCGGTTCCTGCCATGGAGGTCCTCAGCGAAGCACGGGGCTCCACACTGTACGAATCACCCGTTGAGGCCGATGCCCCCCAGCACCGAGCGACGCCTCGCCAGTCTCAGCTGGACAGCGGTGCGTGACCAGGCCGCCCGACGGGGCAGCACGGTGGTGTGGCCGTTCGGAGCCATCGAGCAGCACGGCCCCCTGCTGCCCCTGGGCACCGATGGCCTGTTCGCCGAACGGGTGGCTGAAGCGGTGCTGGAGCGGCTCGACCCCGACCTGCCGATCTGGCGGCTGCCGCTGCAGAGCATCGGCTTTTCACCGGAGCACCTGGGCTTCCCGGGAACCCTCAGCCTCCCGGCCGATCTGGTGATTGAGCTGGTGCGCAGCGTGGGCAAGGGGATCGCTGCGGCGGGCTTTCAGCGGTTGGTGCTGTTCAACGCCCATGGCGGCCAGATCGGCCTGCTGGAGGCGGCGGCGAGGGAACTGCGGGTGCTGGAACCCGGCCTGGCGGTCCTGCCCTGCTTCCTCTGGCGTGGCGCCGATGGCCTGGCAGAACTGATTCCCGAACCGGAACGCAGCACGGGGCTCCACGCCGGCCTGGCGGAGACCAGCCTGATGCTGTTTCTGGAGCCGGCCACCGTCGGGCCCGTGCCCGCCGCCGACGGACTGGCCGCCTCGCCACCACCTCCCACCGGCTGGAGCCTGGAGGGGGCCTGCCCCTGTGCCTGGCTCACGGAGGAACTGAGCTCCAGTGGCGTCATCGGTGATCCCAGCGATGCCAGCGACGACCTCGGCCGCAAACTCTTTCTGCGCCTGGTGGGCAGCTGGGAGCGGCGCCTCGACGCGCTGGTACGCAGCGACTGGCCACCGACTTCCGGCAGAGCATGACTAGAGTCGTCTGATTGCCTGAGCCTGCGGTTCCCATGCCCACCCTCGAAACCACCACGACCGTTGATTCCGCACTGGGCCCGCTCGAGGGGAACGAACTTCCCGACTTCACCACCGCCACCTACAAGGACGCCTACAGCCGCATCAACGCGATCGTGATCGAAGGCGAGCAGGAGGCCCATGACAACTACATCTCGCTGGGGACGCTGCTTCCCGACCAGGCCGAGGAGCTGACCCGTCTGGCCCGCATGGAGCTGAAGCACATGAAGGGCTTCACCGCCTGCGCCAACAACCTGGGCGTCACCGCCGACATGCCCTTCGCCCAGGAGTTCTTCTCCCCCCTGCGCAACAATTTCCAGGCGGCCCTCAAGGACGGCAAGGTGGTCACCTGCCTGCTGATCCAGGCCCTGCTGATCGAAGCTTTCGCCATCTCGGCCTATCACATCTATATCCCTGTGGCCGATCCTTTCGCCCGCAAGATCACCGAAGGGGTCGTCAAGGATGAGTACACCCACCTCAACTACGGCCAGGAGTGGCTCAAGGCCCACCTGGAGGAGTCCCGCGCCGAGCTGGAGCAGGCCAACCGCGACAACCTTCCCCATGTGCGTCGGATGCTCGATCGGGTCGCCGCCGATGCCGCCGTCCTGCACATGGAGAAGGAAGACCTGATCGAGGATTTCCTGATCGCCTACCAGGACGCCCTCACGGACATCGGCTTCACCCCTCGGGAGATCGCCCGCATGGCTGCCGCGGCCCTGGTGGGCTGAGCCAACGGCTCAAGCTCAGCGGGAGAGGATGTAGCGTCGGCGACATCCGGCCCCATCAGCGCCGCCGCATTCCTGTTTCTGCATGTTCGGCCTCATCGGTCATTCCACCAGCTTCGAGTCGGCGCGCAACCTGGCGCGAAGCCTCGGTTTTGAGGAGTACGCCGATGGGGATCTGGACATGTGGTGCAGCGCTCCGCCCCAGTTGGTGGAAAGGATCAGCGTCACCAGCCCCACGGGCAAGCGCATTGAAGGGGCCTACATCGACTCGGTGTTTGTGCCCGAAATGCTGAGCCGCTTCAAGACGGCGAAGCGCAAGGTGCTGAATGCCATGGAGCTGGCCCAGAAAAACGGCATCGACATCACCGCCCTGGGTGGCTTCACGTCGATCATTTTCGAGGACTTCAAGCTGCTCAGGGAGCAGCAGGTGCGTGCCACCACCCTGGACTGGCAGCGCTTCACCACGGGCAACACCCACACCGCCTGGGTGATCTGCCGCCAGGTGGAGGAGAACGCCCCACGGCTGGGCATCGACCTGCGGCGGGCGAAGGTGGCCGTGGTGGGCGCCAGCGGTGACATCGGCAGTGCCGTCTGCCGTTGGCTCTCCCAACGCACCGGCGTCCAGGAACTGCTGCTGGTGGCCCGCCGGCCCCAGCCCCTGGCCGATCTCCAGCAGGAGCTGGGCGGTGGCCGCATCCTTGCCCTGGACGAGGCCCTGGACGAGGCGGATGTGGTGGTGTGGGTCGCCAGCCTGGCCCAGGCCAGCAGCCTCGATCCCAGCCGCCTGCGCCGTCCCTGCCTGATGATCGATGGCGGCTACCCCAAGAATCTGGACACCAAGGCCAGCGGCGATGGCATCCACGTGTTGAAGGGGGGCATCGTCGCCTTCGGCTCCGACATCGGCTGGCAGATGATGGAGGCGGCGGACATGGCCAACCCCCAGCGTGAGATGTTCGCCTGCTTCGCCGAAGCGATGCTGCTGGAGTTCGAAGGCCTGCACACCAACTTCAGCTGGGGCCGCAACAACATCACCCTGGAGAAGATGGATCTGATCGGCGCCGCCTCACTTCGCCACGGTTTCCAGGCCCTGAGCCTGGAAACCCCAGCACCGGTCCCCAGCCTCTCCTCGACCTGATTTCCTCTCCACCTTCTCCGTCCCCTGCTCCTCCAACCATGGCCCGCCGCGTCCTGCTGGACTTCGAGAAACCACTGGTGGAGCTGGAGGAGCAGATCGAGCAGATCCGCCAGCTGGCCCGCGATTCCGAAGTCGATGTGAGCCAGCAGCTGCTGCAGCTGGAAACCCTCGCCACCCGGCGCCGCGAGGAGATCTTCAACTCCCTCAGCCCGGCCCAGAAGATCCAGGTGGCCCGCCACCCCCAGCGGCCCAGCACCCTCGATTACATCCAGGTCATCACCGACGAGTGGATCGAGCTGCACGGCGACCGCCGCGGCAACGACGACCGCGCCCTGGTGGGCGGTGTGGGACGCATCGGCGACCAGGCGGTGGTGCTGCTCGGCCACCAGAAGGGCCGGGACATGAAGGAGAACGTGGCCCGCAACTTCGGCATGGCCTCGCCCGGTGGCTACCGCAAGGCGATGCGGCTGATGGACCACGCCGACCGCTTCCGTCTGCCGATCCTCAGCTTCATCGACACCCCCGGCGCCTACGCCGGGGTCAAGGCCGAGGAGGAGGGCCAGGGCGAAGCGATCGCCGTCAACCTGCGCGAAATGTTCCGCCTGCGGGTGCCCATCATCGCCGTGGTGATCGGTGAGGGGGGCTCCGGCGGCGCCCTCGGCATCGGGGTGGCCGATCGGCTGCTGATGTTCGAGCACAGCGTCTACACCGTGGCCAGCCCCGAAGCCTGCGCTTCGATCCTGTGGCGCGATGCGGCCAAAGCGCCCGCCGCCGCCGAGGCCCTGCGCATCACCGCTGCCGACCTGCTGCAGCTGGGGCTGGTGGATGCCCTGCTGAAGGAACCCTCCGGGGGCAACCACTGGGCGCCGATGCAGGCCGCCGAGACGCTGCGCGCAGCCCTGCTGGGGCAGCTCGCCGAGCTGCAGACCTGCAGCGAATCCGCCCTGCTGGAGGCCCGTTACGCCAAGTTCCGGCGCATGGGCCAGGTTCTGGAGGGGGCGGCGACGGATCCCGCCTTCGCGCCGTAGGGTTGAGCCACTGCCTGCCTGCCCGTTGCCCGCTGCCCTGATCACCGGTGCCTCCCGCGGCATCGGCGCTGCCGCCGCCCGCCGCTTTGCCGCCGAGGGCTACGACCTCCTGCTGGTGGCCCGAGGCCGTGCCGATCTCGATCAGCTCGCTGAGGACCTGCGCGGGACGAGCCGGCGCGTCGAAACCCTGGCCCTTGACCTGACCCAGGTGGAGGCCATCCCCGGCGCGATGGCCGAGCTGCTCGGGCGAGGGCTGCAACCTTCGGTCGTGATCAACAACGCCGGTGCCGCCTGGACCGGCCCGTTGGCGGCCATGCCCATCGAGCGCTGGCAGTGGCTCCTGCAGCTCAACCTCACCAGTGTCTTCCAGGTCTGCCAGGCGGTGCTGCCCGGCCTGCGCCAGGCCGGTGGCGGTCGGATCATCAACGTCAGCAGCCATGCCGCCCGTCATGCCTTCCCGGACTGGGGGGCCTACTGCGTCAGCAAGGCCGCCCTGGCATCCTTCAGCCGCTGCCTTGAGGCGGAGGAACGGGCCGCCGGCATCGCCGTGAGCACCCTCACCCTGGGGGCGGTGAATACACCTCTCTGGGACAGTGAAACCGTCCACAGTTCCTTCGACCGACGTGCCATGCTTTCAGCGGAGCAGGCGGCTGAATCCCTGCTCTACCTTGCGCGGCAACCCAACAGCCAGACGGTTGAGGACCTCACCCTGATGCCAGCCGCCGGAGCCTTCTAATCCCCCCTATGACATCCACCCTTCCCAGCGGCCTCAGCGCCCGTCAGGCCGCTCCCGTCACGACTCCCATTCCTGTCAGCCTGCGGATCCGCGAGCGACTGCAGAAGGAAGGTGTGCCGTTTCTGGCCAACGACAACATTTCCGAGCACCTGCGCGAGGGAGAGCTCGACCAGCTGGAGATCGAAGTCGCCGGCAAGGTGCGCGACCTGCTCCGCAGCCTTGTGATCGATATCGATAACGACCACAACACCGAGGAGACGGCCGAACGGGTGGCCAAGATGTATCTCCATGAGGTGTTCAAGGGTCGCTACCACGAGCAACCCAAGATCGCCAGCTTCCCCAACGTGAAGCAGCTTGATGAGATCTACACGGTGGGGCCCATCTCCATCCGCTCTGCCTGTTCCCACCATCTGGTACCGATCCTTGGCAACTGCTGGATCGGGATCAAGCCCGGTGAACGGGTGATCGGCCTTTCGAAGTTCTCCCGGGTGGCCGACTGGGTGTTCTCACGGCCCCACATCCAGGAGGAGGCCGTGATCATCCTCGCCGATGAGATCGAACGCCTCTGTGAGCCCCTCGGCCTGGCGATCCTTGTCAAAGCCCAGCACTACTGCATGAAATGGCGCGGGGTGAAGGAACCCCAGACCAGCATGGTGAACTCCGTCGTGCGCGGTGATTTCCGCCACGACCCCAGCCTCAAGCAGGAGTTCTTCGAACTCGTGCGTCAGCAGGAGTCCATGCTCGGCAACTGAGCCGCTGGCCGGCGCTCAGGTTCCCGGCCGGCCCATGATCGGCCCCACCACCTGGGACACGCTGCGCTGGCTGCCGGACGCGGTCGGAACGGCCACCACCACCATCACCTGGTAGGCCACGTCCGCCGGCGTCAGAGCATAGGTGGGGCCGCTGGCCCCCTCAATGAGCTGCCAGTTGCGACGGCCGGGGGCCAGGCGGTACCAATGGAACGCACTGGGGGGAAGGGCCGTCAGCAGATCTGCCGTGGCCGTGGCCTGCAGCAGGGCCCCCTGACGGGCCTCCCCCTGCAGCAGCAGCTGGTTCAGCCCAGCGATCCGCTGCTCCACCGCCCCTTCGATCTGCTGGTCGCCGGCGATCTCCTGGCGCAGCACCTGGATCTGCTGCTGGGGGTCGGCCGTGATCCCCGGCACACACTGCAGTGTCCCCTGCACCAGCTGGCAGCCCACCAGGTCCTGGGCCTTGAAGCCGGCACCTGGCCCGATCACAAGCAGCAGGCCCAGGGGCAGGGCGGCACGAACGCTGAGGGCGCGACGAAGGAAGGACAAAAGGGGCTCAGGGAGTCGGACTGCACCGATCCTGCACCCGGCAGCGCCAAACGCCAATCAACCGGTGGGGGATCCACGCACCGCCGCCAGCAGGGCCGCGACCCGGGCCAGGTTCTTGACGCCGGGGCGATCCTCCAGGGCACTGGAGGCATCCAGACCATCGGGCTGCAGGCGGTCCAGCAGCTCGGCCACCGTCTCGGGGCCGACGCCACCGGCCAGCCACCAGGGGAAGGCCGGGCGGAAACCTTCCAGCCAGTCGGTGGGGATCCGGTGCCCGGTGCCCCCCAGCTGGCCGGGTTGCCAGGCATCGAGTAACAGGGCCTCCACCACCCCGGCATAGGCGGCCGCCAACTCCAGATCCTCGGGGGTGCGCACCCGCAGGGCCTTCCAGAGGCGGACACCCAGTCGCTGGGCCAGCTCGCGGCAGCGCTCCACGCTTTCACGGCCATGCAGCTGCAGCACCGCATGACCCCGGCCCGCGCCCAGTTCCTCCAGCTGGTCGTCGGAGGGATCGGCCACGACCAGCACACCGAAGCAGTCGCCACCGCCGCCGGCCATGGCGGCGAAAAGCTCGGGCCGCTGCGCCGGTGGAACGAAGCGGGGCGAGCTGGGAACGGCGATGACCCCGATCGCGTCCACCCCCATCGCAGCGATGGCGGTGGCCTGGGCCGGCTCCCTGAGCCCACAGACCTTCAGCAGCGGGGAGGAAACCAGAACCAGGTCGGCCGGGCCGCCTTTCTAGGATGGACGCGATCTCTCCGGCCACGGCCGGATCACTGCCCGGACGGTGCCCGTGGGTGAAGGCTGGCAATTGCTGACGATCCGCGGCATTCCCCTGCGCATCCACCCGAGCTGGTTCGTGATCCTGCTGCTGGCCACCCTGGGGTTCCAGCAGCAGTACGCCCTCAGCCTCCGCGGCCAGCTCTCGCCGGCGGCGCTCTGGGCCGTGGCCCTGGTCACCTCCCTGGCCCTGTTCGTTTCCGTGCTGCTGCATGAACTGGGCCACTCCCTGGTGGCCCTGCGGCAGGGGGTGAAGGTGAAATCGATCACCCTCTTCCTGCTGGGGGGGGTGGCCAGTGTGGAGCGGGAATGCTCCACCGCCCGCGGTGCCCTGATGGTGGCGGCGGCAGGACCGGCGGTGAGCCTGGTGCTGGGCATCGGCCTGCTGGCCTCCACCCATGCCGCCAGCCACCTCACCCCGGTGCTGGGCCAGGTGGTGGAACGGCTTGGCGCCCTCAACCTGATCCTGGGGCTGTTCAACCTGCTGCCCGGCCTGCCCCTGGATGGGGGTCTGATCGTCAAGGCCCTGGTCTGGGAGTTTTCCGGCAGCCAGCGGCGGGGTGTGGAGGTGGCCAATGCCTGCGGCCGGTTCCTGTCGCTGTTCGCCGTGGGGATGGGCACGGTGCTGCTGCTGCGGGGTGGCGGCATCGGCGGAGCCTGGCTGATCCTGCTGGGCTGGTTCGGCCTTGGGGCGGCCCGCAACCAGAAGCAGATGCTGGTCGTCCAGCAGGCCCTCAAGGATCTCAAGGTCAGGGATGTGGCACAGCGCCGCTTCCGGGTGCTGGAGGCCGACACCAGCCTGCGGGAGCTGAGCCGGATTCGCCTCGGCACCGCCCCACCGATCGCCGAGGCCGGCGAGGGTGCCGCACCGGCCGCAAAGGACGCCAACGGCCCAGCGGAGTGGCTGCTCGTCTGCGACCGGGGCCGCTGGCAGGGGGTCATCGACGACACCCCCCTCCAGGCCCTGCCGGTGCAGACCTGGGACAGGGAACGGGTGGGCGACCATCTCCAGCCCCTCTCCAGCCTGCCCTCGATCCCCGAATCGGCCCCGCTCTGGCAGGCCGCCCTCCAGCTCGAAGACGGCGACCACCAGCGGCTTCTGGTCCTGAGTCCGGCCGGTCTGCCCTGCGGCACCGTGGAGCGTCCCGAACTCGGCGACGCGGTGCTGAAGAAGCTGGGCCTGCGGCTGCCCGCCAATCTGCTCTCCGCCGCCCGGCGTGAGAACGGCTACCCCCTCGGCATGGCCCTGGGTCAGGTGGCCCGCGGCATGGTCAGCTCGGGGGAGGTGTCCCTGCTCACCGACAAGGTCGCCCGATAACACCCCAGGCCTTGGGCGATCACAGCCAGCTCCGCGGAGCTGAGGGGCGCGACCTCCGAGAACGGCCTCCCTTGGGAGCCGCCGCCATGGCCGCCCTCGGCGACGCCCCCAGCCAGCAGGGGCAGCCAACGGGCTGCCGACCGGTACAGGTGCTGCTCGAGCTGCTCCCCGTTCAGCGGCAGGGGATCGAGCTGCGGAGGTTCGCCGCCGAACACGTCTTGCCAGAGGGCGGGGCAAGGGTCCAGCTGAATCGAGCCATGCTGCAGCAGGTGGCCGCCGCGCCACAGCTGGGCACTGCCCACCCGCTTGGCGCCGCTGGCGTGCACCAGATCGGCGGCGGTGCTGGTGGCGAAGCAGCTGCTGCGCTGCAGGCTGGCCGCCTGGCGGCCGCTCCGGAGCGGCTGGCCCATGTCCGCGAACGCCTCCACCAGCCAGGCGAGGGCACGGCCGTAGACCTCGGTACGGGATCCCTGCGGCCGGGGCCACACCAGGGCGTAGGTGAGATCGCCGCCGTGGAGCACGGCCCGGCCGCCACTGGGCCGGCGCACCAGCGCGAGGCGCCCCTGACGCACCAGATCGCTCCAGTGGGGCTCGAGGCGCCGCTGGTGCCAGCCCAGGGAGAGGGTGGGCCGCGACCAGCGGTAGAGACGGAAGGCCGGCGCAGGAACCACCACGGACGCGGGCTTCGCGGCCGCTGGGCCCTCCAGCAACCAGGCATCAATGGCCATCTGCCAGGCCCCATCGAGCTGGCAGGGTGCGATCCAGCGAACCGGCGCCGCCGGCTGGACGGATGGGGCGGGCTGCGTTCTCATGGCTCCTGTCCGCCCAGCCCATGGCCACGTCGCTGATCTGGAGTCTGCTGCCCCTGCTGCCCCTGGGGCTGGTGGCGGGCCTCCTCTCCGGGTTGCTGGGCATCGGCGGTGGACTGATCTTCTCCCCCCTGCTCTTGCTGCTGGGCCTGACGCCCCACCAGGCCCTGGCCACCAGCACCCTGGCGATCGTGCCCACCACCCTCGGGGGCACGGTCGCCCATGTACGCAGCGGAAAGCTCACCTGGCCCGGGGGGGTGGCGATCGCTGGCGGGGCCGCCCTCAGCGCAGGGCTGTTCAGCCACCTGGGCCAGGGCCTCGCCGGCTGGCAGCTGCTGAGCCTGCAGGCGGCGCTCTATGCCCTGCTCACGGGACTGGTCAAACCCCGCAGCCAACTGGCCCCGGCACGCGAGCAGGAGCCACGCCCCCTGGCCCTGGCCCTGGTGGGGGCCCTGGCGGGGGTGGCGGCCGGCCTGCTGGGGGTGGGCGGCGGCCTGGTGATGGTGCCGGTGATGGTGGCGGGGCTGGGCATGCCCGTGCACGGGGCCATCCGGTATAGCACCGTCGCAGTGCTGGCCTCCTCCTGCAGCGCCTCGCTGGCCTTTCTGGCCGACGGCCGGGCGAATCCCCTGGTGGCTCTGGTGCTGGGGGGCACCGCGGCCGTGGCGGCCCAGTGGTCGGCCAGCCGACTCGAACGGGTCCGGGAGGAGCGACTGGTATGGATGCTGCGGGCCATCACCCTGGTGCTGGCCGTGGACAGTGGCCGCCGCGCCGTGGGCCTGTGGTTTGAGGCTCAGGGGATCACACTCCAGAAACCGGGGTCGAGCTCGTAGCCGAGCACAGCGGCCATCTGGCCCAGGTTGGCGCGGCACTCGATGCCTCCTGCGGCCGCCCAGTGGTCGAGGAGGAACAGGCGCTGGGTGATCCAGAGCTCCAGACTCTCGGGGGCGAAGCGGATCCCCTCGGTGGGGCTGAAACCATGGGGCAGCAGCATCGCCACATGGCGGGTGAGCTGACCGCTGCTGCGCTCCAGGACCAGGGGCAGCCAGGGATGGAGAGCATCGGCCCGCAGACTCCACAGCCGCAGTTCGGCGATCTCCGAGAGTTCGCGTGGGTCTTCTGCGTCCCGGGGCCAGGCGAAATCGATCTGCAGTCCGCTGGCGGCGGTGAGCAGCGCGGCCGGTGCCAGCGACGCCAGGCCCGCCAGGGGAGAGAGATCGAGCCCGCGCACCTGGTCGGCGGACACCTTCAGGGGCTCGAAGCAGGGTGGGGGCGCCATCAAGAGCTGTGACAGGGCAGGGCCTCAGGCTGGACCGTAGCTCGCGATGGCCGAAGAATGGGTCGGTCAAACTCGATCCACCGTCACGGATATGGTCACCCCGATCAACCAGGCCGAAGTGCTGATTGCCCTCGTCGTGGCGGCCCATGCCGGCGTGCTGGCCGTGCGTCTCTGCTTCAGCCTCTACAAAGCCTGAAGCTGCAGGGGCTGCGCCCTTGGCAAGGGGCGTACAGGCTGCTACAAGCAAAGGGCTCGCAGCCTTTCCTCAGGTGCGCCAGACCCAGCCCCAACCCTCCCGGCGCCAGTCTTCCGCTGCCAGCCGTTCCACCGGCCGCTCGCGCCGCCCCTCGGCCCTGCGTGCGGCACCGGAAGGCCCGGTCGCCCCGCTCCCCTGGCGTCCACCTACGAGCGCCGTTTCCTCGGTACCGTCGCCCCATTCCCCCGCCGAAGCTGGGGGGTGTGGCATGGAAAGCCAGCTGCTCTCCCTGTCCGCCGAGCGGCAGGAGCTGGTCTGCAGCCTGATCGGGCTGGCGGTGAAGCTGGGGCTCATCGGCCTCACCGGCGTGAGCCTGTTCCAACTCGCCGGCGCCTACCAGCAGCGCATGGAGAGCCAGGGGGAGATCTCGGCCGTTCTGGAGATCGAGAACGCCAAGCTGGTCAAGGCCAGGGAACGTTTCGATGACCTGTTCATGGTGGAAGGCGAGCAGCGCCTGATCCGGGAACAGAGCCAGTGGATCGCCCCGAACCGACTGCGGGTGATCTGGCAGTCGAAGCGTCCGTTTCCAACTGTTGACTCCCCCGCCTCCGGTTCCGGAAACCAGGGCGCCCGTCCGTAGGTTGGGGCCCCCTTCGCCCCCGGACCATCCCCGCCATGGTGACCCTCTCCGGTGACCCCGCCCTCTCTCCCGCCCGCAGCGGCGTTCCCGGGACGGCCCTGATCACCGGCGCCTCCTCCGGTGTCGGTCTTTTCGCCGCCAAGGCCCTGGTGGATCGCGGCTGGCACGTGGTGATGGCCTGCAGGGACACCGACAAGGCCCGCCGGGCCCAGGCCGCGCTGGCCATTGCCGATGACGCGGTGACCCACCTGAAGGTGGATCTGGCCGACCTCGATGGTGTGCGCGGCCTCGTCGACGCCTTCCATGCCACCGGCCGCCCCCTCGATGCCCTGGTCTGCAACGCGGCGGTCTACCTGCCGCGGCTGAAGCATCCGGAACGCTCTCCCCAGGGCTACGAGATCTCCATGGCCACCAATCACTTCGGCCATTTCCTGCTGATCCACCTGCTGCTCGACGACCTCAAGCGCTCCAGCCACCCCTCGCGGCGCCTCGTGATCCTGGGCACCGTCACCGCCAACTCCAAGGAGCTGGGGGGCAAGATCCCCATCCCCGCTCCCGCCGACCTGGGCGATCTCTCCGGCTTCGCCGCCGGCTTCAAGGCCCCGATCGCCATGGCCAACGGCAAGAGCTTCAAGCCCGGCAAGGCCTACAAGGACAGCAAGCTCTGCAACATGATCACCACCCAGGAACTGCACCGGCGCCTGCATGTCAGCACCGGGATCGTGTTCACCTCCCTCTACCCCGGCTGCGTGGCCGACACCCCCCTGTTCCGGCACACCCCGCGGGCCTTCCAGACCATCTTTCCCTGGTTCCAGAAGAACATCACCGGCGGCTACGTGAGCCAGGCGCTGGCGGGGGAGCGGGTGGCGCAGGTGGTGGCGGATCCGGAGTTCGCCAGCTCCGGCGTGCACTGGAGCTGGGGGAATCGCCAGACGAAGGGGGGCAAGCAGTTCAGCCAGGAGCTCTCGGAGAAGGCGAGCAACCCGGTCACCGCCCAACGGATGTGGGACCTGTCCCTGCAGCTCGTGGGCCTCGCCTGAGGCGACCGCCGGGACGGAGACATTGCGTCGGAATCTGCCGATTCAGACGCAGGCCGAGCTGGAGCCGCTAGATGTCATTCAGTACCACCTCGGAGTCGATGGCCCGCACGCTGCGCTGGGGAGTGGGACTGCTGCTGGTCGTCAGCCTGTCGATCGGTGCGTTCCTGCTCCTGCCGTTCCGCTCCTGGTTGCCCGGCGGAACAGTGGGGGACGTGCCGCTGAGCCAGGTGGTGAACGGCACGGCGTTCAATCGTCTGTTTCCCAAGCCCGACGACGGCGACCAGCTCGTGTTCACCCAGGAGAAGCGTGGCTTCAGTGAGGCCCGGCTCAAGCATGGCGGCCAGGTGAAGGCCCTGCTGGCCATCTCCGATGTCACCACCGCACCGGAGGCACGCCGCAAGTTCGAGACCAGCCAGAGCCGGCTGCAGGGCTGGCCGCTGGTGGAGCAGGGTCCCCAGGCAACCGCCCTGCTGGTGGCCGACCGCTTCCAGATCAAGGTGATCGGCCAGGGCGATGGGCTGGAGGCCGAGCAGCGTCAGGACCTGATCGGCCGGTTCAACCTCCGGGGCCTGGCGGCTCTGAAGTCGGCCAGCGCCCCCCGGGCGAGCCTGCCCAGCGGCCCAGACAGCGCCGGACGCCAGAGCCTTGAGCGACGGGCGGCCATGGAGCCCGTGTCATGAGCTCCGTTCTCGAGCGCCTCGATCGCCTGCCCCGCCGCAACCTGACGGTGCTCGCCATCAAGGGCCTCAGCACGCTCGTGCCCGGCGGCTGGCACAACATCACCAGCGCCGACGATCTGATCAGCGACGTGCTGGGCAGCAGCGATCCGGAGCTGATCCGCCAGGTGCGCGCCCGGGCCGACGCCTTGAGCCGGGCCCGCCACGAGGGCTATGGCCGTGCCCTGAGCCTGTACGACGCCGTCAACCGGTCGCAGAAGGCTGCCGGTGGACTGCGGCTGCTGGCCAACATCGGTGGCGCCCTGCCGCTGGTGAAACGGGTCGCCGATCTCACCCCCACCAGCGAGACCCTGCAGGCGGCGGATCTGAGCCTGAAGGTGGCCGCCGAGATGCTGGCCTTCACCCAGGTGAACGGACTGCCCGGTGACAGTTTCGGCGACTTCGTCGCCTCGTTAAGCGAGTACGCCGGCGAAGCCCGGGTGAGGATGGCCGCCCTGATCTGCTTCGATGCCCTCCTGCCCCTGGGCGATCAGGCCCTGCAGCGACTGAACAGCCTGCTGGGGGGCGTCGACAAGCGGGACCTGCACCAGCTGCCCGCCTACGCCGGGATGGCCAAGTTGCTGCCGGGACGGGGCGATGGGGCCCACCTGACCTTCCTGCGCCGGGGCGTGGACCAGTGGCTGGGCTGGGCCGGCGGATTCAGCAGCCAACTGGGTCTCACCGGCCAGAAGGCCGTGCAGGCCCTGGAGACCACCCTGGGCCCCTGGCAGGGGGGCTTCCAGCAGATGGCCACCTTCCTTGATGCCTTCACCGACACCTACCAGCACACGGGCGTGCAGGCGGTGGCCCGCCGGCTGGTGGAACGGGCCGCAGCGGAAATCTGAGGGACGCACGAGTGGTGCGCTGCCCCAGGCCCGCACCACCTAGATCGACAGCATCTTGACCCCCAACGCCATCAGCACCAGACCAGCCAGCATTTCCACCTTGCTGCCCAGCTGACCGGAGAGTCTGCGGGCCAGGAACAGGCCCAGGTAGGTGGAAACGAAGGCCCCCACACCGATGGCCGTGGAGTAGAGGCCAATGGGCTTGTTGACAATGCCCAGAGAGACACCAACACCCAGGGAATCAATGCTGGTGATGGCGGAGACGAACAGAATGCGCAGGGGTCCGTGCACTTTCACCTCCTGCGCCTGTCCGCCTTCGTCGTGTTCTTCCCGGTAGGCCGCCCAGCACATGTGCGCCCCCACGGCCACCAGCAGGGCGAAGGCCACCCAGTGGTCGACATCCATGATCAGCTTGCGGGCGATGCGGCCGAGCAGAAAACCGATCGCCGTGGCCAGCCCCTCCGACAGGCCAGAACAGAGGGCAAAGAACAAGGCCCGCCGCCAGGAGAAGTGCCGGAACCCCAGGGCGATGGCCGCCGAGAAGGAATCCACACTCAGCACTGCCGTGAACAGCAGCAGCTCCAGGATCATTCTTCGGCGGCATAGGGCCTGACCCTAGCCGTCCCCCAGCAGAGCGAACCTGGCTGGATCAGCAACGGGCCACACAGGCTCAATCAAACCCGAGCAGGTCGAAGATCTCCCGATCCTTGAGCGATTCGGCCTCCAGCGGTTCCACGTCGGTGAGCATCTTGCGGGCCAGGCTCAGGTATTCCTGCTGCACGGCCTCCACTTCCGGTGTGCTCTCCATCTCGAAGATGGTGCACTTCTTGAGCCTTGATTTGCGAATCGCATCGACGGTCTTGAAGTGGGCCATGGTGCGCAAGCCGGTGCGCTCGTTGAACTTGTCAATCTCATCGGTCTGCTCCGAGCGGTTGGCAATCACCCCGCCCAGGCGCACCTTGTAATTCTTGGCCTTGGCATTGATCGCCTGCATGATCCGATTCATGGCAAAAATCGAATCGAAATCGTTGGCGGTCACGATCAGGCAGTAGTGGGCGTGCTGGAGGGGCGCTGCGAAGCCGCCGCAGACCACGTCACCGAGCACATCGAAGATCACCACGTCGGTGTCCTCAAGCAGGTGGTGCTCCTTGAGCAGCTTGACCGTCTGGCCGGTCACGTAGCCACCGCAGCCGGTGCCGGCCGGGGGACCACCGGACTCCACACACATCACACCGTTGTAGCCCTCAAAAACAAAGTCCTCGGGCCGCAGCTCCTCGGTGTGGAAGTCGACGGTCTCGAGGATGTCGATCACCGTCGGCACCATCTTCTTGGTGAGGGTGAAGGTGGAATCGTGCTTGGGGTCGCAACCGATCTGCAGCACCCGCTTACCCAGCTTGGAGAAGGCGGCGGACAGATTCGAGGAGGTGGTGGACTTGCCGATGCCGCCCTTGCCGTAGACGGCGATCACCAGCGCCCCCTCCTCGATGTTCATCGACGCGTCCTGATGCACCTGCAGGCTGCCCTCGCCATCTTCGCGAGGGTTGGCGGTGGTGCTTGAGGGAGACGTGAGTGTGGTGGTCATAGGAAGAACAAGGGGAAGCCGGCGCACCGGCGGATCACTCGTAAGGAAACAGCCTGCTCAGATCGGATCCCGGCTGTCGGGGGATCACGCAAACCGAAACATCGCCAGAGAGGCCCTCATCGGCTGAAGTGGGCCTTGGCGTCGTAGAGGGCTTCGGCATCAATGCGCGCCAGGCCCCGTTCGCGGGCGAAGGCTTCGGTGTTCTTGCGCACCTTGCCCCGCACGAAGAAGGGAATCTTGGCGAGTTCCGCCTCCCCGTCGGCCGTCCAGAGGCTTTCGAGCGCCTCGCGCACAGCGTCGGCGGCCGTGGTGGTGCCGGGAGCCGGGACAGGGGCGGCGACAGGGGCCGCAGCCGCCTCGGGCTCACCCGTCCCCGCCGCCGTCGGGGCGCCGTCACCCAGATGGCTGCGGTGGCCGTCGACGAATTCGAAGTCGTGGCGGAACATGCCGATCAGGTGCTCCTCCAGGCCCATCATCAACGGGTGCACCCAGGAGTCGAAGATCACGTTGGCCCCCTCCCAGCCCATCTGGGGGGAGTAGCGGGCCGGCACGTCCTGGACGTGCAGGGGGGCGCTGATCACGGCACAGGGCAGCCCCAGACGCTTGGCGCTGTGGCGCTCCATCTGGGTGCCGAGCACCAGTTCCGCCGCCGCCTCGCCCATCGCCTTCTCCACCACCAGGTAGTCGTCGGTGATCAGGGCCTCCAGGCCCAGCTCGGCGGCCGCGGCCCGCACCTCCCGGGCCTGCTCGCGGCTGTAGCTGCCCAGGCCCACCACCTGGAAGCCCAGTTCCCTTGAGGCGATCCGGGCGGCGGCGATGGCGTGGGTGGCATCGGCGAAGATGAACACACGCTTGCCGGTGAGGTAGGTGGAATCCACCGACCGGGAATACCAGGGCAGCCGGGAGCGGCGCTCGGCCTCGCTGGGTTGCCCCTCCACGGTCTGCAGATCGGCCGGAAGCTCAAGATCGAGCACGCCGTGCAGCTCCCGCAGGAAGGTGGCGGTGGCGCCGATGCCGATCGGCACCGTGCGCACCACCGAGGTGCCGAAGCTGCGCTCCAGCCAGCTGCACACCGGGCCGGCCACTTCCGGGTAGAGGCAGACGTTGGCATCGGCCGTGGGGATGCGCTCCAGGTCGGCGGGCCGGGCCCCCAGGGGCGCCACCACCGCCACATCGATGCCGTGCTCGGCCAGCAGCCGGGTGATCTCCAGCACGTCGTCGCGGCAGCGGAAGCCCAGCAGGCTGGGGCCCAGCAGGTTGACCCGGGGCCGGCGGCCCTCCTCGCGCCAACGGGACGGGGAGGGCTTGGGGGTGCCCGGCGCCGGCAGCTGGGGTTTGAGCAGGGTGCGCACCAGTTGGTAGAAGGTCTCGGCCGCCCCCCAGTTCTCCTTCTTGGAGTAGGCGGGCAGCTCCAGGTTCACCATCGGCACCCCCAGGTTCATGCCGGCGGCCAGGGCGCCGGGCTGGTCCTGGATCAGTTCGGCGGTGCAGCTTTCCCCCACCAGCAGCGCTTCGGGCTGGAAGCGCTCGACGGCCTGGCGGATCGAGCGCTGCACCAGCTCGGCGGTGTCACCGCCCAGGTCCCTGGCCTGGAAGGTGGTGTAGGTGACGGGGGGCCGCAGTCCCCGCCGCTCGATCATCGTGAACAGCAGGTCGGCGTAGGTGTCGCCCTGGGGGGCATGGAGCACGTAGTGCACCCCCTCCATGGAGGTGGCGATGCGCATGGCACCCACGTGGGGGGGGCCTTCGTAGGTCCAGAGGGTCAGTTCCATGGGGGTCTCAGGAGAGCTGCAGCAGGGCCCGGCGCCGCAGGGGGCGGGCAAAGAGTTCGGCCAGTTCACCGGCCTGGTCGCAGCCGTGGATCGGACTGAACACCAGTTCGATCGACCACTTGGTGGCGATGCCCTCGGCCTCGAGGGGATTGGCCAGCCCCAGGCCGCAGAGCACCAGGTCGGGGCGGGCGGCCCGCACCCGCTCCAGCTGCAGGTCCACGTCCTGGCCCTCGCTGAGCTGGGTGTCGGGGGGGAGCAGGGCCAGGTCGGCGGCCATCAGCTGGCGGTCGAGGTAGGGGGTGCCCACCTCCACCAGCTCCATGCCGCATTCCCGGCTCAGGAAGCGGGCCAGGGGGATCTCCATCTGGGAGTCGGGCAGCAGGAACAGCCGCTTGCCGGCGAGCACCTCCCGGTGGGGCTCCAGGGCGCGGCGCCCCCGCTCCACCAGGGGGTCGAGCACGGCGTTGAAGCGGTCGGTGGGAACGCCGAAGGCATGGGCGGCGGCGGCCATCCAGTCGCGGCTGCCCTCCACGCCGAAGGGATAGGGGGCGCTCAGCAGGGTGGCGCCCCGGTGCTGCAGGGCCCGGGCGGTGGCGCTGAGGAAGGGCTGGGCGAGCAGCACCCGTGTCCCCTTGCCCACGGGGGGCAGGTCGGTGGAGCGGCGCGGCGGCAGGCTGCGCACCGTGGTGATGCCCAGCCGCTCGAAGATGAGCCGGAAGCGATCCTCCACCGCATCGGCCAGGGTTCCCACGATCAGCAGCTGCTCCTCATCGGAGGAGGGCAGCAGGGGCAGCATGGCCAGCAGGGCGTTGTCCTCCCCCTGGGTGAAGGTGGTCTCGATGCCGCTGCCGGAGTAGTTCAGCACCCGCACCCGTCCGAGGAGCTGGGTGTTGAGCCGCTCCGCCGCCTTGGCCAGGTCGAGCTTGATCACCTCGCTGGGGCAGGAACCCACCAGGAAGAGGGTGCGGATTTCGGGCCGACGCTCCAGCAGGTCCTTCACCAGGCGGTCGAGCTCCTCGTTGGCATCGGCCAGGCCCGCCAGGTCCCGTTCGCCGAGGATCGCCGTGCCGAAGCGGGGTTCGGCGAAGATCATCACCCCCGCCGCCGACTGGATCAGGTGGGCGCAGGTGCGCGAACCCACCACCAGGAAGAAGGCGTCGGGCATGCGGCGGTGCAGCCAGACGATGGAGGTGAGGCCACAGAACACTTCCCGCTGGCCGCTCTCCTTGAGAATGTCCGGGGGCGATGGCTGAATCGGTGGAGCGGACACACCCATGGAGGGGATCGCCAGGTATCGAGCTTCCATGGGTTAGCGGGGCAGACGTGGTCTGCGGCCGACTGCGTTACATCTTTTCGGGATCGTGTGCGGATTCCAGCGCTCAGAGGCGGCGGCGGAACCCTTCGCTGAAGCCGGCGCTGCGATCCTCGCGATCACCATCGGCGCTGCGGCTGAGTTTCCAGACGTTGCGCCCCAGGCGCCGGGCCCTCAGCCCACCCCGCTCCACCACCGCTGAACCCGGGCGGGCCCCCATCAGCTGGGCCACCTCGGCGGTGGTCAGGGGGGCGCCGGTGCGGATGGCCAGGTCGGTGATCTCGAGCCGCTGGCGCAGGCTGGCCAGATCGACCGGATGATCCGCTTCGCCGGACTCCTTCCAGTCGCCGAAACCGTCGGCGCCGACGCTGCCCATGCGACGCATCAGACCCAGACCGATGAAGGCGAGGGCCTGCTCCGGCCGCACCCCCTCATCCAACGCACGGGTGATCCATTCCGACACGGTGTCCTGGTCCAGGGAGGGCCGCAGGGGATGTGTCTCGCCAGCGACCCCGACGGCAGGGGATTCACTGGTGGAAGACGGGGCGGAAGCGGTGCGCCGGGTGGTCATGGTCGCGCCTGTGAAGGTTGTACCGGAAGGTATCGGTTGCCATCGGTCTCGCAAGGGTCTCTGGGCTCTGAAGCCCCTCTGAAGCAGATTGAACAAGGGGTTTCAATTCGCTCTCTACGCCTGGACATTTCGGTGCCCCCAAGACATGTCTCCGCCCCGTCTGCATGGACCGTTCACTCCATCGGCCCTGCGAACATTTCTCCTCGCACCCACGGTTCGACGCGCCGGCTTCCCAGGAGAAACCCATAGAGATCGCCCCGTTGTCTGGTGGGTGGGGGTGCGGCTGGTGAAGGACCATTTTCAATGCCACACCTATTTCATTGCCAACGGATCCGACGGCGTCCTGATCGATCCAGCCTCGCCGCTCACCATCGAAGGCACCCTGGCCAAGCAGCGCACCAGCACCGATCTCGGCGCGCCCCCTTGGCTGATCTGCCATCACTCCGACCCGGACATCTGCGCCGCCCTGCCGCGGCTGGGCGGCGTCCTGGTACACCCTGACGTGCACGTGGTGACCGAGTGGCGTGCCAACGCCCTGATCCGCCATTACGGCCACCGTTTCTCCACCTATCTGGTGGAGCAGCACAACTGGTGCCTGCCCGTGCAGGGGGATCGGCGGCTGGAATTCCAGCTGACGCCTTATCTGCACGTCCCGGGGGCCATGGTGTCTTTTGACACCTTCAGCTGAGTGCCGGCCTGGCCCGCATCCGCTGCCGCTGGCCCCGGATCGAGCGCATTGCCCCCCAGCACGGTCACATCGTCGCGGCCTCCATCGTCGATGAGGTGTTCCGCGCCCTCGGAGCCATGGACTGCGGGGTGTATTGCCTCGCCGACGCGGACATGGATCTGAAACGGCTGCTGCGCATCGCCGAAGCGCGGCGGCGCCTAAGTGATGCCCTCATGCATCAGAGCAGTCCCCTCAGCATGGTTCGGGCCATGGGCACCATCCTCGAATCCTCCGGTCAACCCGGGGAGTGCGAGTTGTCCGTGAACATGCCCATCGACGGCTGGCACCACATCTGCCTTCTCGGCTATCCCGCCATGGTGCTGGCCCTGAAAGGTGAGGGAGTGCAGCACCAGTTCGATCCGGATATGGAGCGGATGCTGCGGGAGTTCGCCGAGTCGATGCGCCCATGGATGGACCATCTGCTGGAGGATCAGGGCAAGACCCTGGAGGTGGCCCGCCCGCAACGTGGCGGCCCTGAGCGATCCGCTCACGGGTCTCGGCAACCGGCGCGCACTGGCCGAGGCGAAACTGCCATCGGCTTCTTCGCTGATCGAGCTGGACCTCGATCATTTCAAGCAGGTCAACGACTCGTTCGGCCACGATGCCGGCGACCAAATTCTCATGCAATTGTCCCGGGTCCTGAGGGCGTCGGTGCGGGAGCAGGACCAGAGCTTCCGCCTCGGCGGCAAGGAGTTCCTGGTGCTGCTGCCGGAGGCCGACCAGGCCACCGCCCTTCTGGTGGCTGAACGGATCCGGCTCTCTGTGCGGCAACGCGATCTTGAGGGCGTGGCCCCCGATCGCCGCCTCACGGTCAGCCTGGGGGTGAGCACCCAATCGGTCCAGCTCAGCTCCGAGTTCTCCGAGGTGATGGATCTCGCCGATCAGGCCCTCTATGCGGCCAAGGGAGCGGGCCGCGACCGGGTGTGCGCCGCCGATGGCCTCTCCCTGAGCCACCGCCAAGCCGGAGCCGCCCCCGGCGGGGAGTACCCTCCAATCCTGGAGAGCCAATGGTGGCCACCAGGGATCCCGGTGCTTCCACCCCCGGTGATCGAGACGACCGTCCTTTCCGGGAGTAGGCGCCTGGCGCCGTGATGGATTCGCAGGCTGCCCGTTCCTTCCTTCGCGACGACCGGTCGGACGCCAGGAGACGGGCCGCGAACCTGCGCATCACCGGCACCGATGTGAGCGGCGAGGCCTCCGGAGCCAGCTGCGTGATCACCACCGACAGCGAAGGCCGGCGTCTGGCGCGCCAATCCAGCCACGTGCAGTCGATCGAACTGCGCACCTACGTCTTCCTGGATTCGCTCCAGCCCCAGTTGGCGTCCTACATGGGCACGGTGTCCCATGGCTTCCTGCCGATTCCCGGCGATGCCTGCCTGTGGCTGGAGGTGTCGCCCGGGATGGCGGTGCACCGGGTGACCGACATCGCCCTGAAGGCCAGCACGGTGCGGCTCGGCCAGATGGTGGTGGAGCGTGCCTTCGGCTCCCTGGCCCTCTACCACCGCGACCAGAGCAATGTGCTCCACTCCGGTGACGTGGTGCTGGAGGCCATCGGCAGCCGGGTGGAACTGCGCAGCCGCTGTGAGGTCACCTGGACCGAGATCATCCGGGCGATCACGCCCGACCATGCCGTGCTGATCAACCGCCAGAACCGCCGCGGCTCGATGATCCAGGCCGGCATGAGCATGTTCATCCTCGAGACCGAGCCAGCCGGTTACGTGCTGATAGCCGCCAATGAGGCGGAGAAGGGCTCCAACATCACCGTGGTCGACGTCAAGGCCGTCGGCGCCTTCGGCCGCCTCACCCTGGCGGGCAAGGAGGGCGATGTGGAGGAGGCCGCCGCCGCTGCGATGCGCGCCGTGGCCCAGATCAACGCCGGCGCCGGCGCCTGATCACGGCCGGACCGGGGCGGCTGAACGGCTCAGCCCAGGCCCAGCAGACGTTTCAGACCCGGAGCCATCGCCCGGGCTGCTTTGCCGCGGCTGCCCAGCCGGCTCTTGAGGTGCTCCCCCATGGCGGCATAGCTGCAACCGGCTTCGCGCACATGGAAGATCGGGTCGTAGCCGCCGCCATGGCCCGAAGCTTCCCGCAGGATCAGCCCCCGGCAGAGCCCTTCCGACTCCAGCACCACCTCACCGGTGGGGTCGGCGAGGGCCATCGCGCTCACGAAGGTGCCGCCGCGGTAGAGGGAATCGCCGAGCTCGTGCAGCAGCCGGTGGATCCGCTCGTGGTCGGTGGGGGCATATCGGGCCGAATGCAGACCCGGGCGGCCATCGAGGGCGTCCACCTCCAGTCCCGAATCATCGGCCAGCGACCAGCAACCGGTGAGAGAGGCCACGGTGGAGGCCTTCAGCCGCGCGTTCTCCGCATAGGTGTGGCCCGTCTCCTCGATCTCCAGGCCCTTGGGCTGCTGTCGCACCTCCAGACCAGCCGCCTCGAGCATCGCCGAGATCTCGGCCACCTTGTGAGGGTTGCCGCTGGCGATCACCAGCACCGGGCGGGAAGGGGAGAGGGTCAAGCCGGGCCCACGGGGGGCCCCATTGTGGTGCAGAGAGGTGTGGCGGGCGCTGAAGGGGTGGGGCAGGACGGGTTGAACATTCCACCCCCGGAAAACTCCAGGGTTCCTGCCCCGGGGCGGACGATAGGGAATTCGCCGCCGATCGGACGAATCGAGCGGTCAACATTGCGCGACCGGTGACGGGCGACGGACAGATTCGCCCTTAGGTTGCCAGCACCCTTTGGGCGCCGGAGGGCGATGCAGTCGAGCCTGGTCCTACAGAACCTGCTCTCAGCGCCGGTGCTGTTCTTCTTTCTGGGCATCCTCGGGGTGCTGGTGGGCTCCGACCTGGAGATCCCCTCCCCGCTGCCGAAGCTCTTCTCCCTTTACCTGCTGCTGGCCATCGGCTTCAAGGGGGGAATGGAGCTGGCCCACAGCGGCCTCGGTCCCCAGGTGCTGCTGACGATTGGTGCGGCGGTGGTGATGTCATTGCTGGTGCCCCTGACGAGCTTCCTGCTCTTGCGGCTGCGCCTGGATGGCTACAACGCCGCGGCCATCGCCGCCTCCTATGGCTCGATCAGCGCCGTGACCTTCATCACGGCCGAGAGCTTCCTCAATGTGCTGGAGGTGAACTTCGACGGCTTCATGGTGGCGGCCCTGGCCCTGATGGAATCGCCGGCGATCGTGGTGGGGGTGATCCTGGCCAAGCTCTCGGCCCCGGCCGAGGATCGGGAGTCCGCCGGGGACCAGGAGAACGGCTCGGATCTGGAGAATGGCGGGGGGAGTCTGCGCTGGCGGGAAGTGCTCCAGGAGGCCTTTCTCAACGGTTCGGTGTACCTGTTGATCGGCAGTCTGGTGATCGGCTATGTGGTGGCCGCCTTCAGCCCGGCGGGGCTGGAGAAGATGGATCCCTTCACCGAAAAACTGTTCTACGGAGCCCTCTGTTTCTTCCTGCTCGACATGGGCATCGTGGCGGCGCAGCGGCTACGGGACCTGCGCCAGACGGGGGCCTTCCTGATCGGCTTCTCCCTGCTGGCCCCCCCCGTGCACGCCCTGGTGGGACTGCTGGTCAGTGCCCTGCTGGGCCTGAGCCAGGGCAACACCCTGCTGTTCATGGTGCTCTGCGCCAGCGCCTCCTACATCGCCGTGCCGGCGGCGATGCGCATGACCGTTCCGCAGGCCAACCCGAGCCTGTACATCTCCACGGCCCTGGGCCTCACCTTCCCCTTCAATGTGGTGATCGGAATTCCTCTGTACATGGCGCTGACCCGATACGTCATCCCCGTCGGCTGAGCCCAGGCCCCACATCATCCCCTCGCCAAACCGTCGCCCCGACACCATGAAACGCATCGATCTGTTTCTCAGCGAACGGGAGTTGAACCGGGTCTGCAAGGCCATCACCGCAGCCGGGGCCAAGGGCTATTCGGTGATGCGGCACGTCACGGGCATGGGGCCGTCCGGGGAGATCTCCGAAGGGATGGATTTCAGCGGGCTGGGGGCCAATGCCCATGTGATCGTGTTCGTCGAGGACACCGTGCTGGCGGCCGTGAGCAAAGCCCTGAAGCCCCTGCTGAAGCGCTATGGCGGCGTGGGCTTCGTCTCCAGCGCCGAGCCCCTCTGAACCGGGCTGGCGGCCCCGCAGCGACCGCGCCGGAAGCAGCGATCAAGCAAAGCTTGCTTTTTGTGTTGCACTGATCAGCTGCTCTTATCAGCCGATCGCAAAACCTTGATGGCCGCCGGGCCGCCAATCGCTTGACGGAGGGTTTGACGGAGGAGCAAGGTTGCACACGAACATTCCACCCCCCTCCTCCAGGAGCAGGTAATGGCAAACGAAACCATGGGCATCGCCCTCGGCATGATCGAGACACGCGGTCTGGTCCCCGCCATCGAAGCGGCTGACGCCATGACCAAAGCCGCCGAAGTGCGTCTCATTGGTCGCGAATTCGTCGGCGGCGGCTACGTCACCGTCCTGGTGCGGGGTGAAACCGGTGCCGTCAACGCCGCCGTTCGCGCCGGCGCCGACGCCTGCGAGCGGGTGGGTGATGGCCTGGTGGCCGCCCACATCATCGCCCGTCCCCACCGTGAAGTGGAGCCGGCGCTGAACAGCAGCTTCGGCCTGGGATCGAAGGACTGAGCGGTCAAGGCGACCCTCTGATTTTTCATCCGAACCCATCCGAACAATCCCATGAGCAAGAAGTACGACGCCGGGGTCAAGGAGTACCGCGACACTTACTGGACTCCCGATTACGTCCCCCTCGACACCGACCTGCTGGCCTGCTTCAAGTGCACCGGCCAGGAAGGTGTGCCCAAGGAAGAAGTGGCTGCCGCCGTGGCCGCCGAGTCCTCCACCGGCACCTGGTCCACTGTGTGGTCCGAGCTCCTCACCGATCTCGACTTCTACAAGGGCCGCTGCTACCGCATCGAAGACGTCCCTGGTGACAAGGAGTCGTTCTATGCCTTCATCGCCTACCCCCTCGACCTGTTCGAGGAAGGCTCGGTGACCAACGTGCTCACCTCCCTGGTGGGCAACGTGTTCGGCTTCAAGGCCCTGCGTCACCTGCGTCTGGAAGACATCCGCTTCCCGATGGCCTTCATCAAGACCTGCCCCGGCCCGCCGAACGGCATCTGCGTCGAACGCGACCGGATGAACAAGTACGGCCGTCCCCTGCTGGGTTGCACCATCAAGCCGAAGCTCGGCCTCTCCGGCAAGAACTACGGCCGGGTGGTCTACGAATGCCTCCGCGGTGGCCTCGACTTCACCAAGGACGACGAGAACATCAACTCCCAGCCCTTCCAGCGCTGGCAGAACCGTTTCGAGTTCGTGGCCGAAGCCGTCCAGCTCGCCCAGGAAGAAACCGGCGAGAAGAAGGGGCATTACCTCAACTGCACCGCCGCCACTCCTGAGGAGATGTACGAGCGGGCTGAGTTCGCCAAGGAACTCGGGCAGCCGATCATCATGCACGACTACATCACCGGTGGCTTCACGGCCAACACCGGTCTGTCGAAGTGGTGCCGCAAGAACGGCATGCTGCTGCACATTCACCGCGCCATGCACGCGGTGATCGACCGCCATCCCAAGCACGGCATCCACTTCCGGGTGCTGGCCAAGTGCCTGCGCCTCTCCGGTGGCGACCAGCTGCACACCGGCACCGTGGTGGGCAAGCTCGAGGGTGACCGTCAGACCACCCTGGGCTTCATCGACCAGCTGCGCGAATCCTTCATCCCCGAAGACCGCACCCGCGGCAACTTCTTCGATCAGGACTGGGGTTCGATGCCCGGCGTCTTCGCCGTGGCCTCCGGCGGCATCCACGTGTGGCACATGCCCGCCCTGGTTGCCATCTTCGGTGACGACTCCGTTCTCCAGTTCGGTGGTGGCACCCACGGTCACCCCTGGGGCTCGGCCGCCGGCGCCGCCGCCAACCGGGTGGCCCTGGAAGCCTGCGTCAAGGCCCGCAACGCCGGCCGCGAGATCGAGAAGGAAGGCCGCGACATCCTCATGGAAGCCGCCAAGCACAGCCCCGAGCTGGCCATCGCCCTCGAGACCTGGAAGGAAATCAAGTTCGAGTTCGACACCGTCGACAAGCTCGACGTCGGCTGAACCGACACCCGGCCCCCTGCCTTGCCACCGCTGACCGAAGGAGCACCCTCCGGAGGTCAGCGGAGCTGGGCTCCTTATCCCATTCCCCTCAAGGATCCCCATGCCCTTCAAGAGCACCGTGGGTGACTACCAAACAGTCGCCACCCTGGAGACCTTCGGCTTCCTCCCGCCGATGACCCAGGACGAGATCTATGACCAGATCGCTTACATCATTGCCCAGGGCTGGAGCCCCCTGGTCGAGCACGTCCACCCCAGCCGCTCCATGGCCACCTACTGGTCGTTCTGGAAGCTGCCCTTCTTCGGTGAGAAGGATCTCGGGGTGATCGTGAACGAACTGGAGTCCTGCCACCGGGCCTATCCGGACCATCACGTGCGCCTCGTCGGCTACGACGCCTACACCCAGAGTCAAGGCGCCTGCTTCGTTGTGTTCGAAGGCCGCTGATCCAGCGGTTCCAGCGGATCCCGGCCGGCGGTCGGGATCCATCACTTTTGATCATCCATTCACGGGGCGGACATGGCCAGGACCACCAGTCGGGAAGCAGCTCTGGAGCGCCGTAAGGCCCTCACCAACGGCGGCAAGAAGGCCTCCAGCCAGTTCATGTCCTCCCCGGGCAGGGTGCGCACGGCCGCCGACGCCCAGCGCAGCCGCACCGAAGCGGTGAGTGCCGCGCCTGCCGCAGCGGCCCCGGCCCCGGCCCCGGCGGCCCAACGCCCCGCCGCCACCCCCCGTCGTGGTGGTGCTTCCTCCCTGACCGCCTCCAGCGTCTCCGGCCATCGCAGCAACGCCAAGCCGTTGGCGAACCCCAGCCGGAACCTGGTGCTGGAGCGCCGCGAAGCCCTCTCCCGCCGCGGCAAACGCGCCGATACGTCCAGTGACCGCACCCGTCAGGAGGTGATGCGCGCCACCAAGGCGAGCGTCGCCGCGGCCACCCCCGTCGCGGCCGCCAGCAGCGACCGCCCCTGTGGCTGCAAGGACGCCAAGGCGGCTTCTGCCGCCGGCACCAGCGCGTCCTCCGGCCTCGGGGCCTCCCTGGCCAACCGCCAATCCCGCAACGGTGAGCGCCGCGGCGTCGCCAAGCGCACCGCCCAGCACAACCCCAGCCGGGCCATCGTCATGGCCAGGCGCGAGGCCCTTTCCAAACGGGGCAAATCCGCCAGCGCCCCCACCAGTGCCGTGGCCGCTTCGGTGGCACGCCAGGCGAACCCCGACATGAGCAGCCGCGAGCTGGCCCAGAAGGTGCGCGAACTGAAGTGCAAGGTGGGCTCCGCGGGCAGCTCCCGCAGCGGTGGCTCCCGTCCCACCGGCCCCCGACGCGGCCAGGCCAAGATCGATGCCGCCGCCGATGCCCACTGGAAGGTGGGCGTGAGTGAAACGGTCCGGGGCCAGGTGGTCACCGGCACCCAGGCGAACCGTTCGCTCAAGACCACCGGCAACGAGGCCAGCACCTGCAGGCCGGTCACCGGGACCGAGTACCTGGGCGCCGAGATCTTCCGCACCTTCTGCCAGAGCGATCCCACCCCCCTGCAGCCTGCCAAGGTGCGGGTGAGCGCCACCAGCCACGGCAACCGGGTCACGGGCAACGAAGTGGGTCGCTCCGAGAAGGTCACCGGCGACGAGCCCGGCACCTGCAAAAACGTCACTGGCACCGAGTACATCTCCGCCAACCAGAGCGCCGCCTGGTGCGGCACCACCAACCCCTCCCCCCGCAAGGTGGCCTTCACCCGCACCACCGAGGGCCGGCCGGTCTCCGGGGTAAGCGTGGAGCGCTCCGAAAAAGTCACCGGCAACGAACCTGGCTCCAATCGCCAGCTCACCGGCACCCAGTACATGGACGACCAGGCCCAGGTGCCAGGCCGTGCCCCCGCCAAGGTGAGCAGCCTGCACACCCTGCGCGGCACCGGCATCACCGGCACCCACGTGGGCCGCAGCGAGCACGTGACCGGCGACGAGCCGGGCTCCTGCCGCCTGGTGACCGGCGACGAATACATCGGCACCCAGCAGTTCGAACAGTTCTGCGGTGTGAAACCGGCGCCGGAAGCCGCCAAGGTGGGCTTCAGCGTCACCAACAAGGCGTTGGTGGTGAGCGGCACCCGCACCGGCCGTTCCGAGAAGGTCACCGGCGATGAGCCCGGCACCTGCAAGGCCGTCACCGGCACCCCCTACGCCGGCATGGAGCAGGCCGGCACCTGGTGCTCCTCCGACCGGGTGGCCGAGATCCGCCAGCGCACCCCCGCCCGCATGGGCACCGTGATGACCGGCCTCCAGCCCGGCATCGGCGGTGTCATGACCGGCGCCGAGCGCGGCGCCTGCGAAGACATCACCGGCACCCCCTACATCGGTGGCGACCAACTGACAGAGGCCTGCGGCGCCGCCACCAGCCACGACGCCGACTTCCCCCAGCCCCTCACCGGGCAACCCTGGCAGCAGTTCAGCGTCCAGTCGCCGGCACGGGCCGCCCACACCGCCCAGAGCTCACGCCAGCGCCCCGGTGGCGTCACCGGCAACAGCTACGAGCAGGGCAACCGCATCACCGGCCCCTTCGACATGGCCGCCGACAAGGTGACCGGCACCGAACAGTTCCGCTTCGACCGGCGCGGGCCGGCGCCGGTCCGGCAGCGCCAAGCGGCCGCCCCGGTGAGCGTGGACGAAGATGCCCGTCCCACCTCCCGGGTCACCGGTGAGGGTCTCTCCGCCGGCCTGAACATCACCGGTGATGACTGGGGACGGGGCAAGCACGTGACCGGAACCGAGGGGGCCTCGGCACGCCGCCGCAACCCCAGCAGGGTCGGTGCGATGGCGGCCATGCCCAGCTTCCAGAGCAAGCGCAACGAGGACCTGCCCGAGCCCACCAACAAGATCACCGGATCCAGCGGCAGCACCAACTCCGGTTCCCTGATCACGGTCTCCGGCGGAGCCCGGGGCTGATCCCTGATGCCCCGCCGCCCGGCCCCCACCATCCGTCCCCTTGCTCCCAGCGCCCCCCGGCGCCGGCCTGATGCTCCCGGTGGCGCCGATCTCCCCCGGCGCCTGGCGGCCGTCCGGCTCGGACAGGGGGCCGCAGGCCTGCATCCACTGACGGACAGCGCCGCCAACGCCGCCCTCGAGAGCTACGACCGCGGCGTCAAGGACGCCTTCGATCGGATCGTGCCCGTGCTCAAGCGCCTGTCGGCCCTGCAGCACGACGATGACTTCGTGGAGCGCGCCCAGGCCCTGGCCCAGGCCGAGCTCGGATTCTGCCTGCCTCTGCCGATCCTGGAGAAGGCCTGGGTCAGCCAGCTCGACATGCGCAGCCTGTTCGCCTGGTGCGTCTTCGAAACCTACGAACAGACCAGCGACGGCTTCTTCCGCGACGATCCCCTGCACGGCCAGCCCGGCAGCCCGGCGGCGGACGAATTCAACGCCTTTCTGCTCTCCTGCGGTTTCCACCTGCTGGATGCCACCCCCTGCGCCGATGGACGCCTGGCCCATGCCATCGCCTTCGCCCTGCGGCTGCCCTTCAGCTCGGTGCGCCGCCGGCCCCATGCCGGTGCCCTGTTCGATGTGGAGAACACGGTCAACCGCTGGGTCAAGACCGAACACCGCCGCTACCGGGAGGGCGTTCCCAACCCCGCCCACGACGACACCCGTTACCTCAAGGTGGTGCTCTACCACTTCAGTTCCCGTGACCCCTCCCACGAGGGCTGCGCCGCCCACGGCAGTGACGACGCCATGGCCGCCAGCTGCGGCCGGGCGCGGCTGATGGAGTTCCAGCAGGCGGTGGAGAACAGCTTCTGCTGCGGCGCCTCCGTCGACCTGCTGCTGCTGGGTATCGACACCGACACCGACGCCATCCGGGTGCACGTGCCGGGGATGGATGGCAGCACCCGGCTGGATCACTGGCTGGATGCCACCACGGTGTACGAGGCGACGCGCCACCTGCAGCCCGAGGAGGCCCGACGCCGGATCGCTGAGCTGGCCACGGCGGCGGCGGCCAGCACGCCCGATCCCGGCATGGTCCGCCTGATCGCCCGGCTGCTGGAGCACAACATCTCCCAGATCGACTACGTGCGCCAGTACCACCACGGCCACTACGCCGATGCCGGCCATGCCGAGCGCTTCATCGGCGTGGGGATCGGCTTCAAGGAGATCCACCTGCGCAACCTCACCTACTTCGCCTACATGGACACCGTTGAGGAGGGGGCCCCCGACATGGACGTGGGGGTGAAGATCTTCAAGGGCCTCAATGTGTCGCGTGGCCTGCCGGTGCCTGTGGTGGTGCGCTTCGATTACAACGGCAAGGTGCCCGGTGCCCGGGAGAGGGCGGTGCGCCATGCCCAGCGGGTGCAGGAAGCGATCGAGAACCGGTACCCGGATCTGTTCGCCCAGGGCCTGCTGCATGCCCTGCTCACCGTGCGCGACCAGGAACGGCACACGCCCGCCGAGGCGGTAGGTTCCACCATCAGCCTCACCACCGCAGGAGGGCACTGACCATGTTGATCTGCAAAGTGGTCAAGCCCCTGGTCTCGACCAATCGCATCCCCGATTTCGAGCACAAGCATCTGCAGGTGGTCCAGGACGGCAGCACCCAGAAGGTGGCCGTTGACGCGGTGGGCTGCATCCCCGGCGACTGGGTGATCTGCGTGGGCAGCTCGGCGGCCCGGGAAGCGGCAGGCAGCAAGTCCTATCCCAGTGATCTCACGATCGTGGGGATCATCGACCACTGGGATCCCGACGCCGGCAAGGCCAGCCCGCCCCCGAGCGGCACCCCGGCCACCCAGGCAGGTGCCGCCTGATGGAGATCATGCAGGTCACCGGTTCCCTGGTCTGCTCCCAGCGGGTTCCCGGCCTCGAGCACTGGAATCTGCGGGTGCTGCGCAGCCCCAAGGGCAAGCTCAGCGTCGCGGTGGATCCCGTCGGTGCCGCCCCCGGCAACTGGGTGTTCACCGCCAGTGGTTCGGCCGCCCGCTTCGCCTGCGGCAACCCGGAGACGCACACCGACCTGACCATCGGCGGCATCATTGACTTCTGGGAGCCGGACGGGTAAGCGCCGGGGGGTCCCGCCCCTGGCGGCCTGCCTCCTGTCGAGCATCTCCACTCCAGTTCCTCCGCCCCGCGCCCGTCCCATGGCCAGCCGCACCCCCCGCACCGGTCCCGACGCCACCCCCACGCCGGTTCCTTCCACCCCGGCGCCGGCCGCCAAACCGGCGACACCCGCGGCGGTTGCAGCGGCCGTGGCTGGCAACTCCGCAGCCCCAGCCGGGGGCGGCACCCCACCGGCCCTGCCACCGGCGGTGGCGGCCAAATCGGTGGCCAAACCGGTGGGTGCCAAGCCAGCGGCCGCCACCAAGGCACCCCGGGCGGCCCGCGCCACCGCACCGGCCCGCCAGCCGCGGCGAACTCCCGCCACCACCGCCCGCTCCAGCGCCTCCAGCCCCAGCCGCCGCGGCAGCGGCGGCGCCGGCACCCCCCCCCCCCCACCCCCCCCCCCCACACAC
>NZ_JAFKRH010000039.1 GCF_019038465.1 Synechococcus sp. CCY 0621
CCTCGGAGATGTCCCAGAAGACATAGGCCCACTGGGGATCACGGGGCAGGAAGACGACGCGGGTCTCGGCGGCGGGACGGGGGGCCGGGGACATGTCCGCCTCCAGGTCCGCGACGGTCCGTCCCGGCTGCGCCGGGATTTCGGGCAAGGTCGCACCGGCCTCTCCGGAGCGATCGGCAATGGCATCGGCCAGGGCACCCCTGTCCTGGGCGCTGTAGCGCTGGATGCCCAGGGTCCTGGCCAGCTCGCGCAACTGGCGCATGCTGAGGTCGGCCAGATTCGCGAACGGGTTGATCCTGGCCATGGTATTTCAAGAATCGTTACATCCCATGATCGCCGATGGGATCAGGCTGGGATCGCTTCTGTCAGCGGATGGCGACAGCCCCGAAGCGGCCGGGATCACCGGGCCCTGCGTGAGGTCGGCGCCACGGCGCTCCGGCGGCCGGCTGGGGCGCTCCGGAACGCTGGCCAGCAGCGCCGACACCGTCAGCAGGGACCCCAGCATCAGCCACAGGCCCCAGCGACGGGGCAGGGCTAGGGCAGGGCCGCGCCCCTGCCCCCGGCGGCGCGTGCCGCTGGCGATCCGACGCGCCCTGCCGATCCCCAGCGGCTCGCCACAGCGGGCGCAGACCATGCGACCCGCCAGGCTGCGGTCGGCGCGCACAGCCCAACTGCCGCACGTCGGACACCCCATCCCTCTCCCAATCCATCATGTCTCCATCGTGGCGGAACGGGCTAGAGCAATGCCGGATCGGCGCCGGCCGGCCGCTCAGACGGCCGGAGATCGGCCATCAGCTGGAAATCCTCGAAGGCAAAACCCGGTCCCACGCAACAGTGCAACAGGCTCCAGCGCCCCCGGCTGCGGGCCGCCTGCCACCAGCCGGCCGGCACGACCTGCAGGGTGGCCGGCTCCGGAGCCTCGGTGGCCTCACCGGTGGCGGCAGCGACGAGGGGACCGAGCACCAGCCGTTCGGCCGTGCCTCCCTGGGGCGGCAGCCGCCAGAGGTCGAGGGGATCACCGCCGGCGTGGTGCCACACCTCATCGCCCCCCGCGACCCGATGCCAACGGCTGAGCTGCCCCTCCGCCAGCAGGAAAACGATCACCGTGAGTCCGGCGCGTTGCCGCCCGTCCTCGCTGCGTTGCACCTGGCCGGCGGAGCGGTGCAGCTCCCGGTACCAGCCCCCCTCCGGGTGGGGCTGCAGAGCGAAGCGGGCGATCAACGCCTCCGGACTGGAATCCATGACCTGACGGCAGGGGGTCGCCGCCGATGATCCCGCGGCAGGGGCCGACCGGAGTAGAACACCTGTACTGCCACGACCTGATGCTGTCCCTCCCTCCCCAGGTGCCGCTGCCCCCACGGCAGGGAGCCGCGGCGCTGCTCTGTCGTTTGGCCACCGAAGCCGTCAGCGCCGGCTTCCCCAGCCCCGCCGACGACTACGTGGAGGCCCGCATCGATCTCAACGTGGAACTGATCCCCCGCCCGCTGTCCACCTTCTTCATGCGCGTCAGCGGCGATGCCATGCGGGGGGACGGCATCGTCGACGGCGACCTGCTGGTGATCGACCGCAGCGTCGATCCCCGTCCCGGCATGGTGGTGGTGGCGGTGCATGCCGGCGCCTTCCTGCTGCGGCGCCTGGCCCGCCGCGGCACCGGCCTGTGGCTGGTGGCCAGCGACGGCACCAGCCCGCCCCTGGTGCTCATCAGCGACGAAGGCAGCGGTGGTGATGGCGCAGACCTCTGGGGCGTCGTGATCCACGCCGTGCACCACCTGGCGGGCGCCCCCTCCAGGCGGCGCTGATCGGGCTCACGGATCGGCGCGGTGGGGCAGGGCGCGCGCGTCGCGGGGAAGGGCGGGAGGGGTCATCAGCAGGCCGCGCCGGCGCAGTTCACGCCGGAACTCAGCGGCCAGTCCGTCGGCCATCCAGAGCTTGCGCAGGTGGCCGAAGATCACCATGCAACGCAGGGCGATGGTGACGCAGACGAGCAGCTGCAGGCAGAGTTTCAGCACGGTGGAAGCAGCTGCGGCGCTGTGCTGAGTCCAGCCTAGGGGCGCCGGCGGCGGGCGGCCGCCGCGGGCCAGCAGGGAAACGCCGTCCAGGCGTCATGCTGGGGGCGATGAACGGCAACGCCGCCCCAGCCTGCTTCGATGATCGAGCCTCTGCCGGAGCTGAGCACCGCCGAACTGGAGACGTTGCTGGCCGCGCTTGATCCGCTGCTGGATGGTTTCGGCGAAGGGGGCTCCTGCCTCGACGATGCCAGCGCCTTCCTGGAACGGCTGGGCATCGGTCAGGGCGATGGGGCGGAGACGACCTCGCCCCTGCTCCAGTGGCTGGAAAGCTGGCGGGCCGCCGGCGGCAACCGGACGACCCTGCGGCTGATGGTGCAGACCCTGCTGACGGGACGGCAGGAGGACCTGCCGGACTGATCCGTCGGCCGGGATCAGGGGCGGCAGAGGGCATCGGCCATGCGGGCCGTCTGCACGATCGGGCCGACATCGTGCACCCGCAGCACATCGGCACCGGCGGCGATGGCCTGGCCGCAGACCGCCGCGGTGCCCCACAGGCGGGCCCGGGGGCGGGGCTCGGCCAGCACCTCGCCGATGAACCGCTTGCGGGAAGGTCCCACCAGCAGGGGAAACCCCTCGGCCCGCAACAAGGCCAGCCCCCGCAGCAGGCTGAGGTTGTGGACGGTGGTCTTGGCGAAACCCAGCCCCGGATCCCAGAGGATCCGCTCCGGACGCACCCCCGCCGCCAGGGCCCGGTCGGTGGCGCGCAACAACTCTTCGCGCACCTCGGCGACCACGTCGCCATAGCGGGCCAGGGCGTCCATGGTGCGGCTGTCACCACGGCTGTGCATCAACACGCAGGGGCAGTCCGCGGCCGCCACCACCGCCAGCAGGTCGGGATCGCGCCGGCCGGCGCTGACGTCATTGATCCAGTGGGCACCGGCGGCCAGGGCGGCTTCGGCCACCGGGGCGCGGAAGGTGTCGATCGACAGCAGGGGGCCGCCGGCTTCCGGGGGCGGCAGGGACGCCAGGATCAGCGCCAGGGCGGGAAGCACCCGGGCGATCTCGGCCTTGGCATCGATCTCGCTCGCCCCGGGACGGGTGCTCTGCCCCCCCAGGTCGAGCAGGTCGGCCCCCTGGCGATGCAGCAGGCGGGCCTGGCGCAGGGCCGCTTCGGGGGCCTCGTGACGGCCGCCGTCACTGAAGGAATCGGGGGTGAGGTTGAGGACCCCCATCACCAGGGTGCGATCCCCCCAGCGGAAACCGGGCGGTGTGGCGGCAGGCGGGGCGACGCCCACGGCGGTCAGGCCGGCACCGGCACCTGGTAGTTGGCGATGCGGGCGAAGCTGACCGGATCAAGGGAGGCGCCACCCACCAGCACGCCATCGATGTCGCTCTGGGCCATCAGCATGTCGATGGTGGCGGGGTTGACCGAACCGCCGTACTGCACCACCACCTCAGGATGGCCCACCCAGCCGCGGATCAGGCCGCAGATGCGGTTGGCCTCCTCGGCGGCGCAGGTCTTGCCGGTGCCGATCGCCCAGATGGGCTCATAGGCCACGATCAGGCGCAGGGGGTCGACACCCTCCAGGCCCTGCTCCACCTGGCGGTGGATTACCCGCTCGGTTTCACGGGCTTCGCGCTGGTCGTCGCTCTCGCCCACGCACAGGATCGGGATCAGACCCGTCTTCTGGGCCGTGCGGGCCCGCAGGTTGATCTGCTCGTCGGTTTCGCTGAAGTACTTGCGCGGCTCGCTGTGGCCCACGATCGCGTGGGTGACGCCATGCTCCAGCAGCATCGGGGCGGAGATCATGCCGGTGTAGGCGCCGCTCTCCTCCCAGTGGACGTTCTGGCCGGCAATGGCGACGCCGGCCCCGGCCAGGTGACGGCAAAGGGTGGGGATGGCCGTGAACGGAGGGGCCAGCACCACCTCCCTGTCATCGGGCAGATCGGCGATCAGGGGCCGGAAGCTGGCCGCAAACGCCCGCGCCTGGGCGCAGGTCATGTGCATCTTCCAGTTGCCTGCGATGACGGCCTTGCGCACGTGGTCTCCCGGCAGCGACATTCAAGCGAGGTTAAGGCGTGATGCCGCCATCGCCCCCAGGGCCCAGCCGCCTGGAGAGCATCAGCACCTCATGGCCGTCGATGGCCACCGCGTCGCCAGGGGCCAGCTGGCGGCCGCGCCGGGTCTCGATCGTGCCGTTCACGGTCACATCGCCACGCTGGATGCGTTGCTTGGCCTCGCCGCCGGTGCCGACGAGGCCCTGCCATTTGAGGAACTGATCCAGCTTCACCGTCAGGGGACGCCCGGAGAGCGCTGATAGGGTTCGTCGATGCTTGCACCCTCGCCGGCCGGCTTCCGCAGGCTCTGGCCGCTGCTGAAGCCCCATCGGCGACCCCTGCTGCTCGGGGGGTTGTGCATGCTCGTGTTCGTGGGCTGCTGGCCCCTGCTGGCCTGGCTGGCGGGCCAGCTGATCCCGGCCATCGGCGCCGGCGATTTCACCAAGGTGCTGCGGACCATCGCCGCGGCCCTGGCGGTGTTCCTGGTGCAGAAGATCGCCCAGTTCGGGCAGGACACCCTGCTGGCGGGTCCGGCCCTGCGGGTCAGCCAGGAGCTGCGGCGGCAGCTGTTCGCCCGCCTGCAGCGGCTCGACTTCTGCGCCCTCGAGAAACTCTCCGCCGGCGATCTCACCTACCGGCTCACCGAAGACGCCGACCGGGTGGGGGAGGTGATCTACAAGACGATCCAGGACACCACCCCCAGCGCCCTGCAGCTGGTGGTGGTGCTGGGCTACATGATCTGGCTCGACTGGCCCCTGGCCCTGGCCACCCTGTTGCTGGCGCCGCTGGTGGCGCTGATGGTGAGCGCCTTCGGGGCCCGGGTGATGAACGCCGCCGAGCGCAGCCAGAAGCAGGTCAGCGATCTGGCGGCCCTGCTGGGTGAAGCGATCGGCGGCCTGCCCCTGGTGCGGGCCTTCGCCGCGGAACCCTGGCTGCAGCAGCGGTTCGACACCGAGATCGACCTGCACCGCCGCGCCCGTTACCGCACCCTGGAACTGCTGGCCCTGCAGCACCCGGTGGTGGGTTTCATCGAAGCAGCGGGCATCCTCTCGGTGCTGCTGATCGGCGCGGCGCGGATCAAGGCCGGCGGCCTCGACAGCCAGGGGTTCAGCAGCTACGTCGCCGCCCTGCTGATGCTGATCGATCCGATCTCCCACCTCACCACCAACTTCAACGAGTTCCAGCAGGGCCAGGCCTCGCTGAAGCGGCTGCGGGCGATCGAAAACGAGCCGGTGGAACCGCCCGACCACGCCGACGCCAGGCCCCTGGGGACCGTCTCCGGGGAGCTGCGGCTGGACGGGGTGAGCTTTGGCTACGGGGGCGCCAGCCCGGTGCTGCGCCAGCTTGATCTCCACATCCTTCCGGGCCAGGTGGTGGCCCTGGTGGGTCCCTCCGGTGCCGGCAAGAGCACCCTGTTTTCGCTGCTGCTCCGCTTCAACACCGCCCAGAGCGGCCGGGTGCTGCTCGATGGCCAGAACCTGGCCGACCTGCGGGCCCGGGACCTGCGCCGCGCCGTGGCCCTGGTGCCCCAGCAGAGCAGCGTCTTTTCGGGCACGGTGGCCGAAGCGATCGCCTTCGGGCGCCCCGCCAGCAGCGAACAGATCCGCCAGGCCGCCAGGCTGGCCAATGCGGCTGATTTCATCGAAAGCCTCCCTGGCGGCTACGACAGCCGCCTCGAGGAACGGGGCAGCAACTTCTCCGGTGGCCAGCTGCAGCGGCTGGCGATCGCCCGGGCCGTGCTGGGCAACCCGGCGGTGATGCTCCTCGACGAGGCCACCAGCGCCCTGGATGCGGAGGCCGAAGAGGCGGTGCAGCAGGGCCTGCAGCAGGCCATGGCCGGTCGCACCGTGCTGGTGATCGCCCACCGGCTGGCCACCGTGCAGGAGGCCGACCTGATCGTGGTGCTCGACGGCGGCCGCATCGTCCAGCAGGGCAGCCACGATGAACTCATGGCCAGCGGCGGCCGCTACCGGGAGCTGTGCGAACGCCAGTTCATCCGCTTGGAGGCCTGAGTCCGCCACCTAGGCTCACGTCCAATCGCTCCTCCCCCGTTGGAAACTCCCAGCCAGCAACCGCCCGTGCTGACCTTCGAGGGCCTGCGCTACGACCTCAACGGCCTCCCCGACGATGTCAAGGAGCTGGTGCGGGGGATGCAGGTGGCTGATGCCCAGCTGCGCATGCATGAAGACACCCTCAAGGTGCTGGCCGTGGGCCGCCAGGCGATGGCCAGCCAGCTCAACGACAAGCTGAAAACGATCACCCCACTGCCCTGAGCCCCACACCTAAGCCAGGGGGGCGAGATCCTCGAACCGGAACACCTGGCGGCCGGCCGGCGTGTCGCCGTGGGCGTCCGTCTCCACCACCCGCTCGCTCAGCACCCAGGGGCCCACGCCAGAGAGGGGCACGAAGGTGTCGGTGAAGCGGCTGGTGCCGCCGCGGGCCTCACCGGTGGCAGGGTCGCTGTAGCGGCTGGTGTAGCTGTGGCTCAGGTAGCCGCTGCCGGTATCGGTGGTGCTTTCGGTGAAGATCGTCACCACCGTGCCGTGGATATGGCGGTGCACCATCGTCACCACGTTGTCCTTGATGCGGTAGCGGTCGCCTTCGGCCTTGCCGCCCATGATCACCTCGGTGCCCACCGCATCGGTGTCACCGGCGGTGAAGGTGTTGGCGCCGTGGGTCTGCTCAAAAGGGCGGCGCACCCGGTGGATCGCCACTTCCCACAGCTGGGAGGCGACGGCCTTGTGCACCTCTTCATCGCTGAGCCCCTCCACCGTCGCCTTGAGGTCGGCGCCAACCTGGAAGGTGCCTTCGAGGCAGCGGTCGTCCTGCTCCCAGACGCAGCGGCCGCCATAGCCGCCGAAACCCGGCTCCCAGGTGTAGCGGTTTTCATAGGCGGCGCGGAAGACCTCGCGCAGGTCGGTGCCGGGGGCGACGGGCTGGGCGGCCAGGGTGCTGGTCACAGGAGCAAGGGACGATCGGACGATCACCCTACCCAGGGTGGGTGGATGTCCTGCAGGGCGGCCACCTCCACCTGCTGCTGCTGCTGCAGGGCCGCGATGGCCTCCACCGCGGCCCTGGCCGCCGCCATCGTCGTGACCGTCGGCACCGCGTAGTCGAGGGCCGCCAGGCGCAGGTAGCGGTCGTCGTGGGCGGCCTGGCGCCCCACCGGCGTGTTCACGACCAGCTGCACCAGGCCGGAGCGGATCGCGTCCTCGATGTTGGGGCGGCCCTCATGCACCTTGAGCACGGGCTCCACCGCCAGTCCCGCTTGGGCCAGCATCGCCGCAGTGCCGGCGGTGGCGGTGAGGGCGAAGCCCGCCGCCAGCAGATTCCGGGCCACCGGCACCAGGGCGGGCTTGTCGCGGTCGTGGGTGGAAAGGAACACGGTGCCGGCGGTGGGCAGGGGTTCACCGGCGGCCAGTTCGGCCTTGGCGTAGGCCAGGCCGAAGCTGGCGGCGATCCCCATCACCTCGCCGGTGGAGCGCATCTCCGGGCCCAGCAGGGTGTCGGCGCCGGGGAAGCGCTTGAAGGGCAGCACCGCCTCTTTCACGGTCTGGCGGGGCGGCTGGGGCTCGGCCAGCAGTCCCAGCTCCGCCAGGGTGCGGCCGGCCATCAGCTGGCTGGCGATCTTGGCCAGGGGCACGCCGGTGGCCTTGGCCACGAAGGGGACGGTGCGCGAGGCCCGTGGGTTGGCTTCGATGATGAACACCGTTTCGTTGCCGGCGCCATCGTTCTGCACCGCAAACTGCAGGTTGATCAGGCCGCGCACCTCCAGGGCCAGGGCCAGGTCCGAGCTCCAGCGACGGATCGTGGCCAGGGCCTCGGGCCCCAGGGACACCGACGGCAGGGCGCAGGCGGAATCGCCCGAGTGGATCCCGGCCGGCTCGATGTGCTCCATCAGGCCGCCGATCACCACCGTCCCCTCCCGATCGCAGAGGGCATCGACATCCACCTCGATGGCGTTCTCCAGGTACTGGTCGATCAGCACCGGGTGGTCGGGCTCCACCTGCACCGCCTCCACCATGTAGCGGTTGAGCTCCTCCTCATCGAAGACCACCTCCATGGCCCGCCCCCCCAGCACATAGCTGGGACGCACCACGACGGGATACCCCACGGCCGCCGCCACCGCCCGGGCCTCACCATCGGTGCGGGCCAGGCCGTTGCGGGGCTGGCGGATCTCCAGGCGGCGCAGGATCGCCTCGAACTGTTCCCGGTCCTCGGCCCGGTCGATCGATTCGGGCGAGGTGCCCCAGAGCCGGGTGCCGGTGGCGCGGCCCTCCTCGCTCGCCAGCCAGCGCAGCAAGGGAATCGCCAGTTTGAGGGGCGTCTGGCCGCCGAACTGGACGATCACCCCCTCCGGCTTTTCCGCCTCGATGACGTTGAGCACGTCCTCCAGGGTGAGGGGCTCGAAGTAGAGGCGGTCGCTGGTGTCGTAGTCGGTGGAGACCGTCTCCGGGTTGCTGTTCACCATCACCGTGGCGAACCCGGCCCCCCGCAGGGCGAAGGAGGCGTGGCAGCAGCAGTAGTCGAACTCGATGCCCTGGCCGATGCGGTTGGGGCCACCGCCCAGGATCATCACCTTGCGGCGGGTCTCGGGGGTCACCTCGTCCTCAGGGGCGAGCACGGTGAGGGAACCGTCGGCCTCAAGCCGCTCCAGCGGCCGCTCATAGGTGGCGTAGTGGTAGGGCGTGGAGGAGGCGAACTCGGCGGCGCAGGTATCAACCGTCTTGAACACAGCCCGCACCCCCAGGGCCTGGCGCCGGCGGCGCACGGTGAGTTCGTCACTGCCGGTGGCCCAGGCGATCTGCCGGTCGGAGAAGCCACTCTGCTTGAGCTCCAGGAAGTCCCCGGCCCCGATGGCGTCGAGGGAACGCCCCCGCAGCAGGGTGGTTTCGACCGTCAGGATCCGGCGCAGCTTGGCCAGGAACCAGGGATCGATGGCGCTGAGCCGGTGGATCTCGTCGTCGCTGCGGCCAGCCACCATGGCGGCGCGCACCGCATGGATCCGGTCGGGGGAGGGGATGCGCAGCTGGCGCTCCAGGTCAGCCGGATCCAGGGGATGGTCGGGGCGGTCGCAGCCCCAGCCGGCATGGCCCGTTTCCAGGGAACGCAGCGCCTTCTGGAAGGACTCCTCGAAGCTGCGGCCGATGGCCATCGCTTCCCCCACCGACTTCATCGAGGTGGTGAGCACCGCCGGCGAGCCGCGGAACTTCTCGAAGGCGAAGCGGGGGATCTTGGTGACGACGTAATCGATCGTCGGCTCGAAGCAGGCCGGGGTGGCTCCGGTGATGTCGTTGACGATCTCGTCGAGGGTGTAGCCCACCGCCAGGCGGGCGGCGATCTTGGCGATCGGGAAGCCGGTGGCCTTGCTGGCCAGGGCCGAGCTGCGGCTGACGCGGGGGTTCATCTCGATCACCACCACGTCGCCGTTGGCGGGATTGATGGCGAACTGGATGTTGCTGCCGCCGGTGTCCACGCCGATCTCGCGGATGATGGCGATCGACTGGTCGCGGAGGCGCTGGTACTCCCGGTCGGTGAGGGTCTGGGCCGGGGCAACGGTGATCGAATCGCCCGTGTGGACCCCCATCGGGTCGAGGTTCTCGATCGAGCAGACGATCACCACGTTGTCGGCGGTGTCACGCATCACCTCGAGCTCGAACTCCTTCCAGCCGAGCAGGGATTTCTCGATCAGGATCTGGGAGACGGGGCTGGCCTCCAGGCCGCTCTTGCAGAAGGCCTGGAATTCCTCGGGGTTGTAGGCGATGCCGCCGCCGGATCCCCCCAGGGTGAAGGCGGGCCGGATGATGCGCGGATAGGTGCCGATGGCCTCGCCGACGCGGATGGCCTCCTCGAGGTCGTTGGCGATCCCCGACGGGCAGACGGCCACGCCGATGCGGGCCATCGCTTCCTTGAACAGCAAACGGTCTTCCGCCTTGCGGATCGCCGCCAGGTCGGCGCCGATCAGTTCGACGCCGTAGGAGGCCAGGGTGCCGTTCTCGGCCAGCGCGACCGCCAGGTTGAGGGCGGTCTGGCCCCCCATGGTGGGCAGCAGGGCATCGGGGCGTTCCACCTCGATCACCCGGGCCACCACCTCGGGGGTCAGGGGCTCGATGTAGGTGCGATCCGCCAGGTCCGGGTCGGTCATGATCGAGGCCGGGTTGGAATTCACCAGCACCACCTCGTAGCCCTCGGCCCGCAGGGCCTTGCAGGCCTGGGTGCCGGAATAGTCGAACTCGCAGGCCTGGCCGATCACGATCGGTCCCGACCCCAGCAGCAGGATGCGCCTCAGATCCGTGCGGCGGGGCATAGGGCGTGGTCGGGCAAACCCGCCCAGCCTCTCACGGTCGCCGTCCCGACCGGCCTGTGCGGCCCTCTGGCACCGCAGGCAATCGCTAATCTGAGTGGATACCTACTGCCCGAGACGCCGCCGATGAGCGAACTCCAGCGCCTGAAGGGGTTGCTGCCCCCTGAGATGCAGAGCTGGGTGTTCGTGGAAGCGGCAGCCTCCGTGGATCCGCCCCTGGTGACGATCGAAGAGATCGGCCGTGACGAAGTGGAGATCCAGGTGGATCTCGAGAAATGGGATGGTCTGGCCCTCGACCACCGCAACCTGCTCTTCTGGCACGAGGTGGGCCGCATCCAGAACGACGCGATCCCCCGGGATGGCTGGGAGATGGCGGCGCTGGCCATCGGTCTGGGCGGCGCCATCGGCGAACTCTGGGTGCAGGACGGACTGCTGCTGGTGATGGCCCTCGGCCTGTCGGGCTTCGCCGGCTACCGCCTGTACCTCAAGAACAATTCGGAAAAGCGTCTTCAGGACGCGATCCTGGCCGACGAGCGGGCCATCGACCTGGCCTGCCGCTTCGGCTACAGCCTGTCCAATGCCTACAAGAGCCTCGGGGGAGCCCTCAAGGAACTGGTCGAGCAGACCCGCAAGAAGCGGCGCCGCACCTTCTACGAAGACCGCCTCGAGGCCCTGCGCAAGAGTGCCGGCAAGGCCCGTGCCGAAATGGCCCAGCAACAGGGCTCCCGCCAGTCGGTCACCAGTGAGAACGTCTATGGATAGTCGCGACTTAGCCCTGCTCGCCGCCGAGGCCTGCGACGACCGCAAGGCCGTCGACATCCGCCTGATCCGGGTGGATGAAGTGTCGTCCCTGGCCGACTTCTTCGTGATCTGCAGCGGCCTCAGCGACGTGCAGGTGCGCGCCATCGCCCGCTCGGTGGAAGACCGGCTCGAAACCGATGCGGCCCGCCTGCCGCTGCGGCGTGAAGGCCAGAGCGAAGGCCGCTGGGTGCTGCTCGACTACGGCGAACTGATTGTTCATGTGCTGACCCCCCAGGAACGCAGCTACTACGACCTTGAAGCCTTCTGGGGCCACGGTGAACAGGAGCGCTTCGTCGGCACACCGATCGAGGTGAGCGGCGGCAGCCAGGTCGGCGGCTGAGGGAAGGGCAGATGGCCGCCGGCATTCCCAGCCTGCCCAGCCAGGACGCTCCCTGTCCGGTGCCCCCGGCCCAGCGCCCCCTGCAGGAATACGACCAGCTGAGCCGCTCCTGGTTCTTTCGCTGGCCCGCCGCTGGCCCCACCGGACTCTGGCGCCCCCTCGGACTCACCTGGTTGCTGTCCCTCCCCCTGGCACTGCTGGTGGCGGGGGGCAGCATCCCCCTGCGCCACGATCCACCCCGGCTGGTGATCGCCGCTGGGGCCGCCGCCGTTCTGTTGCCGCTGTTCCTGCTGCTGCGCCAATGGCTCGGCTGGACCTACGTGCAGAGGCGGCTGGTATCCGAGCGGGTGGAGTACGAGGAGTCGGGCTGGTACGACGGCCAGGTGTGGGAAAAGCCGATCACCTGGCGCCAGCAGGATCTGCTGGTGGCCCGCCACCAGGTGCAGCCGGTGCTGGCCCGCCTGCGTCAGGCCATCGCCGTGGCCATCGCCCTGATGCTGGTCGGGACGGGGCTCTGCCAGGCTCTCTGAGGTCGGCTTCCACGGACTTTCTCGCAACGCCATGACCCTGTCCTCCAGCTTCGCCGGCCCGGGCCGCCCCGGCATTCCCCCCCTGGAGGTTCGCCTGCTGCGCAACGGCATCGTCGAATCGCGGCACCGGGTGCATGCCGTGGTCTGCGACCAGCGGGGCCGGGTGCTGATGCGCGCCGGCGACCCCCAGCAGCTGAGCTTCGTGCGCTCGGCCCTCAAGCCCTTCCAGGCCACCGTCTTCGTGGGCAGCGGTGCCGCTGATCGGATGGGGGCCGGCGAGCGGGGCCTGGCGATCGCCTGCGCTTCCCATGCCGGCACCGCCCAGCAAGCCCGGGAGGCGTTCAAGCTGCTCTGGGGGGCCGAGCTCGACACCGAGGATCTCCAGTGCCCGACCCCCGCCGGGGGCAGCAGCCCGCTGCAGCACAACTGCTCCGGCAAGCACGCGGCCTTCCTGGCCGCTTGCCGGCAGATGCACTGGCCCCTTGAGAGCTATCTGCAGAGCGACCATCCCCTGCAGCAGGCGGTGATCAAGCGGGTCGGGGAACTGCTGGGGCTGCCGGGCGCGGAGCTGATCAGCGCCCGGGACGACTGCGGCGCCCCGACCCTGCAATTGCAGCTGGCCCAGATGGCCCTGTTGTTTGCCCATCTCGGTGGCGGGGAGCAGGCCGACCTGGAGCGGCTCAGCCGGGCGATGCTGGCCCACCCCGAACTGATCGCCGGCGAAGGGGAGTTCGACACCGAAGTGATGCGCCTGGGCCACGGCCAGGTGCTCAGCAAAGGAGGGGCGGAGGGCATCCAGTGCCTGAGCCGGGTGGGCGAAGGCATGGGGGTGGCCATCAAGGTCGACGACGGCGCCCGTCGGGCCAAGCAGGCGGTGGCCCTGCACCTGCTCGAACAGCTCGAGTGGCTTACCCCCACCACCCTGGTGGAGCTGCGCCAGCGCTACCTCGCCCCCGCCGACCACCTGCGCCTGGAGGTGATCGGCGAGCTCCGTTTCGACGGTGCCCGCCCCTGAGGGGCCCTGCCCCCATCAGCCGATCCGGGGGCGGGCGCATCGGCTGATACGATCTGTTGGTGCGACGCGGGGTAGAGCAGTCTGGTAGCTCGTCGGGCTCATAACCCGAAGGTCAGGAGTTCAAATCTCCTCCCCGCCACCAATTTCCGGGTTCCTTCTTGGGACCTCCACCCCGAACCCCCAGCCCAGGCTGGGGTTTTTTTGTTGGTGGACCCACGCCCTCTGGCGGGCGCGAACCTGCGCGGCGATGCTGGGGCCCATGACCCATCCCCTGGCCGGCGTCTTCGTCCTGGTGGCCGGCTCCCCCCTGGCCCCGCTGCCCCTCAGCGCCCTGCCGGCGGATCTGCAGCCCCTGGTGCGGGGGCTGGCCCAGCACGGATTCATAGTGAAGCTGGCGGTCCCTCCCGTGCGAGGGGTCTACGGGCTCTACGAAGCTCGCCTGCGGCGGATCTGGGTGGCACCGATCACCTTTGAGCTCGGCATCGCCCGCCAGACCTTCCTCCACGAGGCGGTCCACGCTGTGCAGAGTTGCCCCAGCGGTGTGGTGGCTCCCCTCGGATGGAAGCTTCCCCTGGCGCCGGTGGTGCGCCAGCAGATCGGTGGGATCCTCACCACCGCGTATCACGGCAACAAGGCAGCGGAGCAGGAGGCCTTCGCCCTCCAGGGCCAGCCGGACGCGGTGCCCCGGCTACTGACGGCCCTGCGCCAACGCTGCGCACCCCTGGCGGGTCGCTGAAGCGATGACCCACACGCGGCGCTGGTGGGGGTCATGGGGGCGGGCGATGCGGCCAACCCCGCAGGCGATGGGCCTGGCGGAGGCCCTGGGCGCGGAGATCAGCCGGCGGGGCTGGGCCTTGCTGAGCGGCGTGCTCCCAGGTACAGCAGCCCTGGGGCAGCTTCTTCCGCTCCCTGTCAGCCGCGGTGCAGACCGCCGCCGACGTTGCGGCCTGCTGCGAGATGATCGGAGCCCTGGAGCGCGCCCAGCGTGCCGCTGAGGCGTTGGGGTGAGCTCAGGCGGGGGGGGGATCGATCTGGCCCTCGGAGATGGTGATGAACACCCCGTCGAAACTGCGGAAAGTGAAGGACAACGGGCGTTCCGCGTACTCCAGTGTGCGCCTGCGGAGGATCTCCATCGCCACCCGCTCCCCCAGCCGCAGGCTGCGGGTGTTGTCCGAACGCCAGTGGACCCCGCCCATGCTGCGTCCCATGGCCACATTGGCGGCCAGTTTGTTCAGCTCCCCCCCCACCGTGATCAGACCGGCATCGGCGCCGGTGTAGGCCGCGGGATCGGCGAAGTTCTCCCCTCCCAGATGGGCACCGGGCTGCAGCAGGCCCTGGATCACGACCGGCTCCTTGCGTCGGGACGCGCTTGCCGCCTGGGCCAGCAGCGGCTCGAGCCGCGCATCTTCATCAAACCAGGCCTTGAGCACCGTCACGCAGGCGCCGGCCACGGTGGCATGGCCGGCACCGTAGGCCGGGTGGGAAGGGGATCCGGCGGAGAACGCCATCGGCAGGAAGTTCGTGCCGTGCTGCAGGCGCACCCGCTGGGCGGCCACCGAGTCGATGGCCAGCCGTTGGAGGCCGTAGACGCGCTTGCTGACGCCGACCCCGACTTCCTGCATCTCGATCATGCCCCCGTACACCTCGGGACGGGCCCGGCGGTGCACCAGCCACTTCTGGCGCCACACCACCTTCAGGGCACGACTGGCCACCTCAGAGACCACCGTGAGCAGGTCGGGCCCGCCGAGGGTGGCGAAGGCCCCCTCCCGGCTCTTGCGCACGCCCTTGTAGGGATTGCCGTCATCGAGGGGGGCGTTGATCGCATCCAGGAACAGGGCGGCATTGAAATAAGCCTGATGCAGGGCATCCCGATTGACGAAACGGGCCAGATCCCTGAGGGTGGAAATGAAACGCGGCGAGCTCGCGTAGTAGATCTCCCCCCGGGCCGGATCGATCTGATCCGCATAGTTGTTGCAGCTTCCATAATCCCGTCCCCATCGATCCTTCCCCGTGTTCTGGGCCCGCAGCCAGTCGTCGCGGGAGGTCAGGAAATCCTTCTCCCGCACATAGGGTGTCTGCTTGGCGGAGATCGTCTGGACGCCGTAGGGGGTGTCCCTGAGGAAGAACTGGCTGACCAGTGGGCCGAACGCTTCGTCATGAAGACCGCAACGGAACAGGGTTTCCTGCCGAAGATCCAGCCCGGACACGTTGGCCGGCAGATCCTGGCCCAGCTTCAATCGTCCCCGGGCCCGATCCTGGTCGAGGGCGGTCTGGAAGACGGGGCCGACTTCGGCCACGGCGGAGGCGACGTCAGGATCCGTGGCGAAATCGTGGAGGGGTTTGTCGCGCAGCAGCGCCATCCAGTACAGCTCCACCATCTCGGCCGCAGAACTGAGGCTGTTAATGCCGGGGGCCGGCGGCATCTCCAGGCCTGTGGGATCCGGTCCCCACTCCTCGGTGGCGGCGCCGGCCAGGGGGCTGGTGAATTTGGCGACGGCGGACGCGGCACCTGCGTCCGCCGTGGGGGCGAAGGCTGGGACCAGGAGACCCTTGCGCACCCGCTCGAAGGAGGTCCGCATGCCTGCGGCAATGTCCTGGCAGGTTCGAACGAAGTCCCGGTAGGCGTCGCGATCCACCTCACCGAACTGATCATGGGGAAGGGTCTTGTGAAAATTTCCCAGAAAGGCAGCAGCGGAACCTGGGTTGCCAAACTCCTTGATTTCGTCGCTGTTGGGTGTCGGGAATGTCATGTTGCCCCTGGCATCGAGAGATGATCATCGATCCGATCGATAGACACGCTGCATTTCTGTGACACAGCACAAGATGCCGCAGAGAAGCCTCCTCATTTCTTCACACCTCAGCGCAGACGAGATAGCTCAGCCCGGGGGCGAAACACACCCGGGGCGCCGGGTCCGTCAGTTTCCGTCGTTGTCCGCTCTCAGCCCCGATCACCCCTGTCGAAGCAGGCCGCTCCGCCCGTCGATGGGGAAAGGAAACCGCCATCCACGATGATGCCGCGATCGCCCGCCGCTCCAATGGCCGCCGCCCCATCCCCCTCAACCGGCAGCGAGACCCCCTGGGACGCTGTGGTGGTGGGGGCGGGGGCCAACGGATCGGTGGCCGCCATGGTGTTGGCGGAAGCAGGGTTGCGGGTGCTGGTGCTCGAGGCGGGGCCGGAGCTCTCGGCCCGGCGGGCCCTGGGCAGCGAGCCGCTCAACAGCCTGCGGCGCCTTGCCCACCTCAGCAGCGGCCGCCAGCGTCTGCAGCGGCACCATCCGGGGTTCTGGAAACACAACCCCGAGCTGTTCGTCGACGAGCGCCAGAACCCCTACAGCACCCCGCCGGAGGCCCCCTTCCTGTGGACCCGGGGCCGCCAGGTGGGTGGCAAGAGCCTCACCTGGGGGGGGATCACGCTGCGCCTGTCGGAGGCGGAGTTCCAGGCGGCGCGGCGGGATGGCCACGGCCCGGCCTGGCCGATCGGAACCACCGAGCTGGCGCCCTTCTACGACCGCCTGGAAACCCTTCTGGGGGTCCACGGCCAGCGGGATGGTCTTCCCCAGCTGCCGGACGGTCAGTTCCTGCCGCCGCTGCCGTTCACGCCGGGGGAGCGACACCTGCAGGGTGCGATCGCCAGAGATCTGGGCCTGCCCCTGATCCATTCCCGCGGCTTCCGCCTGCACACACCCACCCCGGCGGCCCCCTGGCCCCCCTCCAGCGCCCAGGGCCTCAGCCTGGCCCGGGCCCTGGCCACGGGCCGGGTGCAGCTGCGCAGCGGGGCGGTGGTGAGCCATCTGGAGATGGCGGCCCAGGGCGGCCTGGCCGAGGCGGTGGTGCTGGTGGAGGCGGCCAGCGGCCGGCGGGAGCGGGTCGCCGCCCCCTTGATCGTGCTCTGCGCCTCGACGATCGAAACCGTGCGTCTGTTGCTGCATTCCAGCGACACCATCCGACGCGGCGGCCTCAGCGACCCCTCCGGCAGCCTGGGCCGCTTCCTGATGGACCACATCTCCACCAGCCGGTTCTTCTCGATTCCTGCCATCGCCACGCCGACCGAACCCGCCGAGCTCTCCGGTGCCGGCAGTTGCTTCATCCCCAACACGGTGAATCTGGACGACAACAGCCAGGAAGGCTTTCTGCGCGGGTACGGGATCTGGGCGGCCCTGCAGCGCTTCGATCCCCCCGCCCTGCTCAGGCGCCGGCCTGGGGAGGCGGTGGGGTTCCTGATCGGCCATGGGGAGGTGCTGGCCCGGGCGGAGAACCGGGTGAGCCTCAAGGGCGACCGCACCGATGCCTGGGACCTGCCCATCCCCCACATCGACTGCCGCTGGGGCACCAACGAGCAGGCCATGGTGGCCCACATGCAGGGGCGCATGGAGGCGGTGGTGGCCTCGGCGGGGGGCCGCATCCGACCCATTGAGGAATTGTTCGTGCTGCCCCTGCTGGAGCCCCTGATCCGCAACAGCCTGGCGGTGCGGCCCGAGCCGCCGCCTCCCGGGTACTACATCCATGAACTGGGCGGGGCACGCATGGCAGGCAGCCCGGAGGCGGGCGTCGTCGATGCCTGGAACCGCTGCTGGGGGGCCCCCAACGTGCTGGTGACCGATGGGGCCTGCTGGCCCAGCGCCGGCTGGCAGAGCCCCACCCTCACCGAGATGGCGATCACCTGGCGTGCCTGCGCCGCCGCCGCGGATCGGATGCGGCGGGGCTGAGGGCGCCGGTCAGGGAGCCGTCACACGAGGGGGAAGGTGGTGTCAATCACCACAGTCTTCCCAGCGCAGCCTGAGCACAATGACGGGGCGACCTCCAAAGGGTCGGGCAAGGGAGAAAACCATCGGCGGGGGTTGGCACCCTCGCTTTTTTTTGTCTCAGGGTTTCTGGAAGAGTCCGTCGAGATAGTGCTGCGAAACGACGGGCTCCTGGCAACCGTTCTGGAACAGGAATCCGGCCAGGGCTGAGGTGATGACGCTGTATTGATCCCAGTGCGGATGGGTGTTGATGAAATCACGCATGCCTTCGTAGAGCACCTCCGGCACCTCCGCTTCCAGGCTGACGCTCGCCTCGTCGCCGGCGCACCCCGGGCACTCTGGATCCATGGCCATGCTGGTGGGGGTCTGCTGGGATCGTTCCAAGTACGCCACAGGGGAGACCCAGCGTCAAAAACGCCTCGATGGGAGCCGACCTCGGTCAGGTTGGATGAGACTCATTGCCCTGGCAGGGCCATGGTCCGGGTGTCCCACATCACGCCAGCAGCCGAGGGAGCCGGCGAGGACTGTCAAGGCTGATCCGAGCAATCATTCAGTTTCCCCAGCCCCCGCATCCCAGCCACGCCGGAACGCCCCCATCTGTGGAAAAAGCCCCATGAAACGGGGGAAAACGGCATCACGGTGGGGGAAAGCCCCGAACCATCGGAAAAAATGATCAGAGCCAAGTCTCTCGGGTCCAATCAAGGGATGAGACCGGCAAGGCCAGCGGACCCTGACGCGGAGGCTCACTCGGCGGGGCGCCGCAGCGTGACGGGACCCAGGGGATGGTCGGCATGGGGATAGATCGGATGGTGATGGTGCACCCCCTGACCAGGGCCATGGGCGTGGTCATGGCCGCCGGCCGAGCCACCCACCGGCAGGGGCACCCCATCGGGCTGGCAGGCTCCGGTGCACTCCCGCTCGCAGAGGGTGCAGCTCTCCACCAGCCCTTCCACGTGGTGGTGGTGGCTGTGCTGGGGCGCCCCCACCTCCCGCTCGAAACCCAGCACTTGGGCCCGGTACTTGCACAGGGAGCAGTTCATGTTGGCCTCACCCCCCAGCACCTCGGCGACCCGCTCGCGGAAGGTGTCCAGCACCAGGGGATGGTCGCCGAGGTAGCCGGCCTGGACCATCTCCAGCTCGGGATGGTCCGCGGCCACGCGCTCACTGTGCTGCCGGATCCGACTCACCAGCACCCCGGAGAAGAGGAAGTAAGGGAAGACGACGATGCGCCGGTAGCCGAGCTTGACCGCCTGGCGCAGGCCCGGCTCCACCAGGGGGAAGGTGACACCGGAATAGAGCGTCTCCCCCCAGCCGAAGCCAAATCCCTCCACCAGCATCCGGGTCACCTTGGCCACGTTGGAGTTGGCATCCGGGTCGGAGGAGCCGCGCCCCACCACCGCCAGGAGCGTGTCGTGCAGGGGAACGGGGCTGCGGCCGTCGGCGACGGCTTCGGCATCGGCGGTCTCGAGGCTGGCGCGGATGCGGGCGGCCGCGGCCTGGATCATCTTGAGATCCACCCCCAGCTCACGGCCGTAGTCGATGCGCAGCCCCGTCTCGGCGGCGTAGGTGTTGAGCACCGAGGGGATGTCGTTCTTGGCATGGCCGGCGGCAAACAGCATCGCCGGCACCGCCAGCACATGGCGCACACCCCGTTGGCGCAGGGCGTCCAGGCCGTCACGCAGGATCGGCCGGGCGAACTCCAGGTAGCCGTGGTCGACGGGCACCGGATCGAGGTGGTGCTGGAGCTGGTGGGCCAGGGAGGCGAATTCGGCCACCGCCAGACGGTTGCGGCTGCCATGGCCGCAGACCAGCACACCGATCGGGCCGTGGGGTCCGGCCAGGGCGCCGTCTCGGTCAAGGGCGGTGGTCATGGACGTCTGCACGTGGATCGACCCTATTCCCGCGACTGGGACCAGCCGGGATGCCGCCAGGATGGGTGCCAGCCACCGGCACCCATGAGCCTGCACCTGCCCCCCTATCGGCCCCTGCCCCCACCAGGACCCAGGGTGGAACTGCTCAGCGTCGCCATCACCGACCTCCAGCCCACCCAGATGTGCGTGGGTCTGGCGGAGGTGCGCAGTCGCCAGCAGGACTTCTCCCAGGAAACAGCCGAGCAGCGGCTGCGCTATCTGCGCGGCAAACCCGTGCCCCTGGTGCGTGGTGGGGCCGGCGAGCTCTGGATGGTCGACCGCCACCATCGCCTGCGGGGGCTGATCGAAATCGATCCGACAGCCCTGGCCTATGGCTACCTGGTGCTGGATCTGCCGGGAGCCCCCCCCGAAGCGGTGCTGGCCGAGCTGCAGGAGCGGGGCTGGCTGTACCTCTATGACGGCCGCGGCCACGGCCCCCTGGCGCCGGCGGCCCTGCCGCCGCGGCTGCCGGATCTCCAGGACGATCCCTACCGCTCGCTGGTATGGCGACTCAAGAAGGAGGGAATGATCGATCCGGCTCCCCTGATCCCCTTCCACGAGTTCCGCTGGGGGGCCTGGCTACGGCGCCGCCCCCTGCCCCCCTTCAGCTCCGGCAACCTGGCGCCGGCCCTGGCCGCCGCCCGCTCCCTGGTGCGCTCCGCTTCCGCCTCCCACCTGGCTGGCTGGAAAGGCTGAGCCCCCCTTGTCGGAAACTCAGCCGGGCCTGTTGCGCGGCGGTTCGCCATCCCCGGCCAGCAGCAGCCGCTCCCAGCGATCGAAGCGCTGGGCCAGCAGCAACGCGGCTCCGGCCAGCAGCAGCGCCACCACCAGAACCTGGGGGGTCTGCCACCAGGCGACCGCCAGCAGCGACAGCCAGGGAATCGCCTGCAGCAGCGGCCGCCAGCGCCGCAATCCGCGCAGGGCGCCGCTGCAGGCGGCGCAGTGCTCCCCGTGGCTGGCCCAGCGCTCCATCAGCGCCGACTGGTCGAGGCGGAGCGGCAAGGGCTGGCCGGGAAACGGATCGCCGTCGTGGTGGTTGACCCAGTCGTGCAGCGCCTTCACATAGACATCGGCGCCGGTGGCCAGGAAGAACGCCCGCTCGGCCCCGCCGCTGCGGCCCCGCTGCTCCAGCACCCGCTCCTGCCAGTGCAGAAACACCTGGTCGTCCTCCAGCACGGTGTGGTTGGCGATGTGCTGCAGCCACCGGGGCCGCAGGCCCAGCAGCAGGGGAGGCAGCCGGGACTTGAACTGGAAGGGGAAACGGGCGAACAGACGGCATTCGCCCCGGCGGATCGGCGTCGCGTAGACCACCGTGAGAATCCGGGCGAAGCCCGGCGCCGTGAGCTCATGCCACATCAGGCCGGGGGCGGCGAAGGTGGTGGACTGGCTGCCTAGCGTTCCCTTGCGGGGCCCTTCCTGCCACAGGGCCGTGAAGCCCTCCGGTCCGGCACTGGTGATCGTCGCGGCCACTGGAGCGGCGTTCTCACGCTTGCCCACGGTGCGGTGGTGGGTGAACGGCACATGGCTCACATCGAGCACGTTCTCCAGCAGGGTGAGGGCATCCATGGGCAGGTCCCGGAAGGTGTCCTGCACGAACCAGCCCGGCTCCTCCAGCACCGGCACCAGGGGCAGGGGCACCGCCGCGGCCCCATCCGCCTCGCCGGCAAACACGAACAGCAGGTCCTGGCCCTCGGCGGTGGCGTAGGCCCGGCAGCTGGAGCGCAGGGCGCTGGGGGTCGCCCCCGGCTCGGCCTGGGGGATCGCGGTGCAGTGACCATCGCCGGCGAAGGTCCAGCCGTGATAGGGGCACTCCAGCTCGCCGGCGCCGTTGAGGCGCCCCTGGCTGAGGGGCACCAGGCGGTGGGGACAGACATCGGCGAAGGCGCGCCAGGCCTGGCCGGGGCCATCCCACCAGAGCACCAGGTCCTCCTCCAGGAGGGTGAAGGCGGTGGGCCTGGTGCGGTCGAGGTCCCGCAGATAGGCCACCGGATACCAGTGCTGGCGCCAGGCGGAACTCGTCATGCCGTCGATTCTGCTGGGGGGCGCGGGCGGGTGCGGGCCCGTTACGAGACGCGATACGGACCGTTGACGGCGGCGGCGGCGCTCCTAGGACGGCCTGGAGGACATCCCTGCCATCCCTCTCCATCCCCGTGGGCTCCTTCCTGGCAGGCAATCCCCTGGCGATCTTCGCCCTGCTGCTGATGCTCAGCGTGGTGGTGCCGCCCCTGGTGCGGCCGTTGCGGCTGCCGGATCTGGTCGGACTGCTGGTGGCCGGTGTGGCGATCGGTCCCCATGGCCTCGCCTGGCTCGCCTCCAGCAACGAGACCGTGCGGTTGCTCTCGGACGTGGGGGTGATCTATCTGCTGTTCATTGCCGGCCTGGAGATCGACCTGGGGGAGTTCCAGCGGATCCGGTCCCGCTCCTTCCGCTTCGGCTTGCTCACCTTCACCCTGCCGATGCTGGCGGGCACGGCGCTGGGATTCGCCTACGGCTATCCGGTCGTGAGCGCCGTCCTGATCGGCTCGATCCTGGCCTCCCACACACCCCTGGGCTACCCGATCGTGCGCAGCTTCGGCGCGATGCGGGAGGAGTGCGTCACGGTGGCGATCGGCGGCACGATCTTCACCGACATCGCCGCCCTGGTGGTGCTGGCCCTCTGCGTCAGCCTCGGGAAAGGCCAGCTGAGCGGCGTTGGGGTGGTCGCCCTGCTGCTCAAGGTGGCCGTCTACGCCGCCGCCGTGATGCTGCTGATCCGGCGGCTGGGTCAAGGGCTGATCCGCCGCAGCGTCGACGGTGACAGCCGTCTGTTCGTGGCGGTGCTGCTGGCCCTGTTCCTGGCGGCGGTGGGGGCGGAAGTGGCCGGTGTGGAGAAGATCGTCGGCGCCTTCCTGGCCGGACTGGCCGTCAATGGCGTGCTGCCGGAGGGCCGGGTCAAGGAACAGGTGGTGGTGGTGGGGGCGAGCCTGTTCATCCCGCTCTTCTTCATCGATCTGGGGCTGCTGCTGGATGTGCCGGTGTTCCTCAGCACCATGACCGGCTCGGTCTTCGCCATCGCCTTGATCCTGACGCTGATCACCAGCAAAGGGCTGGCCTCGTGGTGGTCGGGCCTGCTTTACCGCTACGACGGCCCAGAGATGCTCACCCTGTGGTCGCTGTCGCTGCCCCAGGTGGCCGCCACCCTGGCGGCCACCTATGTGGGCTTCCGCCAGGGCCTGCTGGATGAGCGGATGCTCAACAGCGTCCTGGCCCTGATGGTGGTCACCGCCACCCTGGGGCCAATCCTCACCTCGGTGGCGATGACCCGCATGGCCAGCCGCCGGGCCAGGGATCTCAGCCTGCAGGAGAGCGGCCAGCTGGCCCTGGTGCGACGGGCCCTACGGGTGCTGGTACCGATCAGCGAGGCCCGCAGTGAGGAACCCCTGCTGGCGCTTGCCGGCCGGCTGATCGACGGGGACGCGGGCCGCCAAGGCACGGTGCTGCCCCTCTCGGTGGTGTCGCCGCGCCAGGCCGAAGCGGGCCGCGGCGCCCAGCCGGTCGTGCATCGTGCCCTGGCCGAAGGGCGCCAGCTGCTGGAGCGGGCCGATGCCTTCACTGCGGCGGCGGGGGTGCCCAGCCGCTCCCTGCTGCGGGTCGACAACGACATCCCCGGAGGCATCGCCCGCACGGCTCTCGAGCAGGGCGCCGACCTGGTGCTGTTGGGCGTGGCCGCGGCCCCCCGCTTGGGGCGCTGGCTGTTCGGCGATCTGGTGGCCGCCATCTGCCGTCAGGCCCACTGCCCGGTGGTGATGGCCCGTCTGCGGGACGACCCGGCCAGCTTCCGCCGGCTGCTCGTCCCGGTGAAGGACCTCTCCTCCGGCGCCCTGGAGCAGTACCAGCTGGCAGAGCGCCTGCTCAGCGCCTGCCCGCCCGGTGAGGGCGCCGCCATCACCCTGCTTCACATCCATGAGCCCTGGTTGCCCCAGGCGGAGCGGGAACAGCTGGCCCGCCAGCTCCAGGGCTGGGTTGCCTCCCCCTCCAGGTCCGGGAAGGGCGTGCCGGTCACGGTGGAGCTCCTGGCCCACCAGAACGTGGCTGAGGCGATTGAGAGGGGCAGCGAGAGCCACGATCTGGTGATCCTGCGCTCCCTGAGGCGCCTGGTGGAGGGCGTGCCGATTCCCGCCAGCGACCAGGCCACCAGCCTGCTGCGGCGCCTGCACTGCTCGGCCCTGGTGATCAGCGATCCACTTCACTGATCCACTGCGCTGATGCAAGGCCTTGACTAGACAGAGGAGAGACCTGCCGCTCCCATGTCCTTCAGCCAACTCCTGGTGCCCAGCGACGGTTCCGACCTCTCGATGGCGGCCGTGCGCCACGCCGTGGCACTGGCCGCCTCCCTCGGGGCCCGCATCACCTTCTTCCATGCCCAGGCCAGCGTGCCGGTGCAGGTGGTGGGGCTCGGCGAGATGCTCGATGCCACCACCATGGAGGCCCTGATGAGCGCCAGCCGCAAGGATGGGGAACGGATTCTCGAGGAGTCCCTGGCGGTGGCCAAGGAGGCCGGCGTCAACGCCACGGCCGAGCGTGTGCTGAGCGACCTGCCGCACCAGGCCATCATCGAGGCCGCCACCCGGCTGGGCTGCGACCTGATCGTGATGGCCTCCCACGGCCGCCGCGGCCTGGTGGGGATGCTGATCGGCAGCGAAACCCAGCGGGTGCTGGTCCAGTCCCCCTGTCCGGTCCTGGTGATCCGATGACGGAGAACCCCTCCGGCGGGGGCGGCGCCGCCGCGGATCGGGCCTACGACATCCTGCGCTCCCAGCATCAGCCGCTGGCGGCCCTTTTCTCGCCGCGCAGTGTGGCCGTGATCGGAGCCTCCGACCGGCCGGGCAGCGTCGGGCACGGGGTGCTCTGGAACCTGATCAGCCACCCCTTCGGCGGCACCGTCTATCCCATCAACCCCAAGCGCCCGAGTGTGCAGGGAATCCGGGCCCACGCGTCGGTGGCGGAGGTGCCCGAACCGGTGGACCTGGCCGTGATCGCCACCCCCGCCGCTACGGTGCCGGCCCTGATCGAGGAGTGCGCGGCGGCCCGGGTGAAGGGCGTGATCGTGCTGTCAGCGGGCTTCCGGGAGATCGGCGCCACCGGCATCGCCCTGGAGGCCCGCATCCGGGATGGCCTGCGCCGCACCGGCATGCGACTGGTGGGCCCCAACTGCCTGGGGCTGATGAATCCCCTCACCGGCCTCAACGCCACCTTCGCCGGCGCCATGGCCCGCCCTGGCCACGTGGGCTTCCTCAGCCAGTCGGGGGCGATCTGCACCGCCGTCCTCGACTGGAGCCTGCAGGAGAACGTGGGCTTCAGCGCCTTCGTCTCGATGGGCTCGATGCTGGATGTCGACTGGGGGGATCTGATCACCTACCTGGGGGACGATCCGGAAACCCACAGCATCGTCATTTACATGGAATCGATCGGTGACCCCCGGTCGTTCCTCTCGGCGGCTCGGGAGGTGGCCCTGACCAAGCCGATCGTGGTGATCAAGGCCGGCCGCACCGCCGAGGCGGCCCAGGCGGCGGCATCCCACACCGGCGCCCTGACCGGAAGCGACGCCGTCCTGGATGCCGCCTTCCGCCGCTGCGGCGTGATCCGCGTCGACAGCATCGCCGACCTCTTCGATCTGGCCGAAGTGCTGTCCAAGCAACGTCGCCGGCCCCTGGGGCCGCGGCTGACGATCCTCACCAACGCCGGGGGGCCGGGCGTGATCGCCACCGATGCCCTGGTGCGCCATGGCGGACAGCTGGCCACCCTCCCGGCGGCCACCCTGGCGGACCTCGATGCCGTTCTGCCCCAGCACTGGAGTCGGGCCAACCCGATCGACATCCTGGGGGACGCGGATCCGGACCGCTACGAGCGGGCCATCCGCCTGGCCCTGGAGAACCCCGACAGCGATGGCCTGCTGGTGGTGCTCACCCCCCAGGCCATGACCGATCCCACCAGCACGGCTGAGCGGCTGGTGGCCCTGGCGGCGACCACCACCAAGCCGCTGCTGGCCAGCTGGATGGGGGGCCAGGACGTGGAGGCTGGGGAGCGCCTGCTGAATGCCGCCGGCATCGCCACCTACCGCTACCCGGACGGGGCCGTGCAGCTGTTCGATCTCCTGTGGCGCTACAGCGACAACCTGCGCGCCCTTTACGAAACCCCGGCCCTGGTTCCGGACACCGAAGCGACTGGAGCCGGCGAGCCCCACGCCGATCGCCAGCGGGTGGAAGCTCTGCTGGAAGGGGTGCTGGCCCAGGGACGCACCCTTCTGAACGAATGGGAAGCCAAACAGGTGCTGGAGGCCTACGGCATCCCCACAGTTCCCACCCACATGGCCACCAGTGCCGAGGCGGCGGCGGCGGCGGCCGACGCGATGGGCTACCCGGTGGTGGTCAAGCTGCTCTCCGCCGAGCTCACCCACAAAAGCGATGTTGGCGGGGTGCAGCTGAACCTGCGTGACGGCGCCGCGGTGACCCAGGCCTTCCGCGCCATGCAGGAGGCGATCGTGGCACTGCACGGCGAGAGCGCCTTCGGCGGGGTGACCGTGCAGCCGATGCTGGAGCTGACGGGCGCCTACGAGCTGATCGTGGGCAGCAGCATCGACCCCCAGTTCGGCCCGGTGATCCTGTTCGGCACCGGCGGGCTGCTGGTGGAGGTGTTCCGCGACAGCGCCGTGGCCCTGCCGCCACTGAACACCACCCTGGCCCGGCGGCTGATGGAACGCACCCGCATCCATGCGGCGCTGCAGGGGGTGCGCGGCCGGCCGCCGGTGGATCTGGCGGCGCTGGAGCGGTTGCTGGTGCGCCTCAGCCGGCTGGTGCTGGAGCATCCGGCCATCCTCGAACTCGACATCAACCCCCTGCGGGTGGCACCTGGGATCGGCAAGGGTTCGCTGGTGGCCCTGGATGCCCGGGTGCTGCTGCAGTCGTCCTCCGGGGCCACCTGTTTCACCCCCAGACCGGCGATCCGTCCCTATCCGAGCGAGTACGTGCGCGCCTGGCACCTGCCCGACGGTTCACCGGTGACGCTCCGGCCGATCCGACCGGAGGACGAACCCATGCTGGTGGCCTTCCACCGCACCCTCTCGGAGCAGAGCGTCTACTTCCGCTACTTCCATCTGATGACCCTGGGCCACCGCATCGCCCACGAACGACTGACTCGGATCTGCTTCACCGACTACGACAGGGAAATGGCCCTGGTGGTGGAGCGGCCGGGGCAGAACGGCGCCCCGGCCGAGGTGCTGGGGGTGGGCCGGCTCAGCCGGATCCACGACGACAACGCCGCCGAGTTCGCCATGCTGATTGCCGACCCCTGGCAACGGCAGGGGTTAGGCACCGCCTTGCTGGGGCTGCTGATCACGATCGGCCGGGCCGAGGGGCTCGAGCGGATCTGCGCCGAGATCCTCCACGAGAACAGGGGCATGCAGCATGTCTGCCAGAAGCTGGGCTTCCGGCTGCGGCCGACGGCCGAGTGCGTGCATGCCGAGATCAGCCTGCTTGATGCTGCAGTTGCCGGGCCCGCTGCAGATCCACCCGGGTGACGCCGAACCCCAGCCGGCGGGCCGCCAGCAACAGTTCCGCTCTGGAGCGGCAGTGACGCAGCCCGCGGCGGATCACCTCATCCGTCTCCGCCTCCTCAACAAGGCGCTCCAGTTCACTCCAGCTCATCGTGTCCTCCCGCCCTCTGACTCACGCTGGCAAGGGCCGGCCGATCTGACCAGGGGTCGACAACAAGCGATGCAGAGGGGGCGCTGGCGGCGAGTCGCATCTTGTCGGACATCCCCGGGGACCCATTCATGGCTCGGTCACATGACTTCGCTTGATTGATGTCATCCCCACCTCAGGGGTCGCTCCTCACAACGCGAACCACCATGAACACCATCCTTCGTCAGGGTTCCCGCCGCCTCGCGGGCCTGCTGGGCACCACCGGCGTCCTGGCCCTGCTCGCCACCCCCCTGGAGGCCTTGGCCGGTCCCTGGGGCCAGGCCGGCGTTCCCCGTCAGGTCGACAGCCGCCGTGTTCCCTACCCCGTGCAGACCCTGCCCAGCCCCTCGTCCTACGGCGACGGCTACGGCGGCGGCTACCGGGCCGACTACGACGTCGACCGCTACCGGGCCAACCTGCCGGTGGCCCCCGACTACATCCAGGCCCAGACGGCCCAGCGCTGCAACGTCGGCCGACTGGTGGGCGGCATCATCGGCGGCGGCCTCGGCTACGCCGCCTCCCGCCAGGACGGCCGCACCTGGGCCGTGCCGCTCGGGGCCCTGCTGGGTCAGCAGATGGGCTGCAGCATCGGCGCCCAGCGCGCTCCCCTGCCCTGGTGAACCCCCGGCTCAGGCAGCGGTCCCGAAGGCCACCTGGCAGGCGGCATTGAGGAGTTCCGCTTCCTGGGCCGTCTGGGGCTCCTGGCCATTCAGCAGACCCTGCTGGCAGTCAGCGGAGAGCTGAAAGACGCTGCCGTCGGCACTGACATCAAAGGCCACCGTGGAGGTGCCGGTCGGCTGGACCGTGCCGAACAGCAGCTGGTACTCGGTGTTGGGCACCACGATCACCGTCTGGCTGCTGGCCACCGCGGCATCGACGGCACTGTTGATGATCGAGGCCGTCGCCAGCGTGGCCACACCCCAGGTGGCGGCCCGGGCCCCCCACCATCCCCAGGACGGGGTGGCCCAGCCGCCGTACCAGCCATGGTTCCAGGGCCGGGCAACCCCCCAACCCGGACGGGCCCAGCCCGGTCTGACGCCGATGGCGTTGACATTGACGGCGCGGTTCCAGTTGCGGTTGACGTTGACGTTCCGCGTGAGATTGGCGTTGCGGTTGATGGTTCCGGCCCCGCCAACCCTGTTCACACCCGCTGAGCCAACCCCTCCAGGACGGTTAAGGCCAGGGGTTCCAACACCACCAGGGCGGTTGAGACCTGCTGCTCCAACACCACCAGGTCGTCCGACGGGACCAGCCAGGGAGGGACGACCCATGCCGCCGGCGGCACCGCCACTCCAGCCACCGGCGGGTCGGGCCGCGCCACGGTTGAGGCCTCCGGCACCACCGGATCCCTGGAAACCACTGTGGGCCCTGGCACCACCACCGGCCCTCGCCCCACCACCAGCAGCCCTGCCGGCACCGCCGCCTCGACCAGCACCACCGGCCCTGGCACCACCACCGCCTCCCCGTCCACCGCCGCCGCCGCGGGCAATCAGCTGCGGGGTGACCAAAGAAGAAGAAGAAGTCTCCACGGCCAGGGCAGCCCCGACCGGGGAGGCGATCACACCGGCCATCAACAGAGCGAATCCAGCGAGGATCTTCATTTCAGGAGCAGCGCGCAGGCGTCGTCGTAGCAACTGGCATCCACCCGACCGTCCTGGCCGAAATGGACCATCACCAGATCGCGTCCCTGAAGGCGGGTATTGGCGCGATCCTCCCGGACACTGTTGAGGTAATTGGGGTTGACCACACACAGGTCCTTGCCGTTGAAGCAGACCGTGTTGGTGGAGAACCGGGCGGAAGCTCCTCTCAGCGGGCGCCATTTCTTGGTGTCGTTCGCCCAGATCGCCATGGTCACCGGCTCGGCGGTGATGCGGACCGTTTCGGTGACGTTGCCGATGAGGTGTCGGTAGAGCGTGGCCCCTCCCACGTCCACCGCTTCCACCTTGCAGGGGACCGGAGCCGCCCCCTGGAGCGAGCACTGGGTGGAAAGGGTGTAGAGCACCTGGGCCGCAGGAGCGGGCTGGGGGGCCAGCAGGGCCGCGGCCGTCAGGCCGGCCAGGATCCCGGCACCGCCTACGGCCAGACGGTGACGACTGCCGCCAGCAGGGCGGCCACAGGGGCGAAGGCTGATCCAGCGCTGGGGCATGGGGAAAGGAATCAACGGGGCTCCCGGAGGACCGGTGGCGTCAAATCCAGCGTGACCATCGAGACTCTCGATGACGCTGAGCATCTTGCAAAACGTTGTAATCAGCGGCGTTGGTCCGGATCACGGCGCCGCCTTGGCTGCGCGGGGCTCCAGGCGATGCGAACCCAGGCAGGAACGGGAAGATAGTGTCCGTTGACCGTCGTGACGAAGCATCGTGGGTCACTCCGAGCCATGGGAGCTTCGCCCACGCCCCCGATGGGCGCGCGTCATCTTGCCCCTGCTGGCCGCTCTGCTGGCGGCCCAGCTGCTGGCGTCGCCCCCCCTGGTCCGGGCGGGTGCCGCCCCACCCGAGGCCTCTGCCGCTGCCCAGAACGCTCCGCAGCCGGCCTTCATCGAACTGGATGGCCGACGGGTGCTGGAGATCCGCGCCGGCGTCGGCGCCCAGACCCCGGCCCAGATGGCGCAGCGGGGCAGCCAGCGGCTGGCCGAGCTGGCCGCCAACTACTCAATCGAGCCAGGGCAGATCGTTGTGCAGGAGGACCCGCCCTACACCACCATCGGCCTGATGCGGGGCGGCGCCTTCGAGCCCAGGATCTCTGTTGACGACCGCAACGCGGCCCGCTTTCAACTCAGCCGTCAGCAGCTGGCCCAGCGCTACCTGGAGCAGATCCGCGCCGCGATCGTGCGCTACCGCCAGACCCACCGGCGTTCGGACTGGCTGCGGGGCGCCGCCCTGGCCCTGCTCGCCCTTGGCTTCTACATCCTGTGGCTGCGGGGACAGATGGCCCTCAACCGGCACCTGGAGCGCTGGATCAAGGACCCCGCCAACCGCCGGATCCGGGGACTGCAGGTGGGGGGCAACCAGTGGCTCACCGCGGATCAGGAGCGCAGCCTCCTTGATCCCCTGCGCCGGATCGTGCACGGGTCCGTGCTGCTGCTGGTCAGTTACCTCTCCATCCCCCTGTTCCTGGGGCTGTTCCCCCCCACCCAGGGCCTCTCCGAAACCCTGCGGGCCCAGATCACCGGCCTGGTGGTGGGCGGGGCCCAGGCCATGGCCACGGCCATTCCCGACCTGATCTCGGTGGCGGTGATCCTGGGCCTCAGCGTGCTGCTGATGCGGGCCAGCAACGCCTGGTTCCGGGCGGTGGAGATGGGCAACCTCCGCCTGCGCTGGTTCTATCCCGAATGGGCCCGGCCCACGGCCCGGCTGGTGGGAATCGGCATCCTGCTGCTCGGCGTGGTGGCGGCCTACCCCTACATCCCCGGAGCCAACAGCAAGGCCTTCCAGGGCGCCGGCCTGTTCGTGGGGGTGCTGGCGGCCCTGGGCTCAAGTGCCGTGGCCGCCAACCTGATCGGCGGGCTGATGCTCACCTACACCCGGGCCTTCCAGGAGGGCGACCGGGTCAGCATCAACGACACCGTCGGCGTCGTCCATGACTGCGCCCTGCTGGTGACCCGCCTGCGCACCCCCCGCAACGAGGTGGTGAGCATCCCCAACGCCACCGTGCTCGGGTCCTCGATCGTCAACTACAGCCTGTCCCGCCGGGAGATCGCCGAGCCGGTGGTGATCGCCACCACCGTCACCATCGGCTACGACGTGCCCTGGCGACAGGTTCACCGGCTGATGCTGGATGCGGCCGGCGCCACCGCAGGCATCAGCCGGGAGAGGCCCCCGTTCGTGCTCCAGACCTCACTGAACGACTTCCACATCAGCTACGAGCTCAACGCCTACGTGGAGGATGTGGACACCTACCGCAGCACCCTCTCCGAGCTGCTAGGGGCCATCCAGGATCAGTTCGCCGGCGCTGGCGTCGAGATCCTCTCTCCCGGCTACCACGCCATGCGTGACGGCAACGGCAGCACGGTGCCCCCCTGGCCTTCCGAGTCCTTCGGCACCCCGACCCCCACTCCGCCCGGCGCCGGTTGAAGGCTCAAGCCGTTCGCAGCGGGGCTCTGCGCCAGCGCAGGAAGGGAATCGAAAGCAGCACGGTGACCAGCAGGTAGGCCAGCACGGCCAGCTTCAGGCCGGGCATCCCGGCGCCGTAGGTGGTGGCGAACAACAGGGCCAGGCCCGGGTTCCGCATCGACATGACCAGGGCCACGGTGGTGCGCTCGCGAGGCTCCGGGCCAGCCAAGAGGTAGCCGATGGCCAGGGCCGCGGCCACCATCACCGCCATGAAGCCCAGGGCCAGCCCGTTGGAGGCCACGAACGGCAGCAGCAAAGGGCCGGCCTTGATCAGCACGAGCACGATCAGCAGCAGAAGCAGGCCGTTGGCGAGCTTGTCGAGCGGCCCCTCCAACCGCGCCACCCATTCGGGCTTCCAGCGCCTAAACAGCAAGCCGGCCAGCAGCGGCAGCACCTGGGCCTTGCCCACCTGCAGGGCCACGTCCCGGGGGGCGATGTCCCAGCCATCAATGCCGAACGAGGCCCGGAACAGATCGGCCAGCAGGGGAATGGAAACGATTGCGGCCACGGCCGCGCTGGCCTGCAGCAGCGCCGCCAGCTGGCGATCGCCCCCCGTCTTGCCGGCCTTGCGCAGGGTGAGCGGGGCGCTTGGACAGGCCGCCATCAGGGCGATGCCGAAGCGGGCCGGCGGGGAGAGGGCGAAGCTCACCGGCAGCTTCAGCAGCACCAGCGCCACCAGGGGCACCAGCACACAGGAGCCGATCAGCACCCGGATCACCAGGGCGGGCCGATGCCGCAACTGCGCGATCGCCTCCAGTTGCAACCCCAGGCCGAGGGCGAACATGATCGTGAACAGGGTGAGGCTGACGAGTGCGGCAGAGGCCTGGGCCATGGAGGTCAGGGGAAGGGAAGGGAGGAGTTGCGAAGGCTCAGAGCGCCAGACCCCCATTGGCCAGCATCGCCAGGGCAACGGAGCCAATCAAGCTGAGGCTCACGGCCGTGGCCATGGCGATCGAGCGAGGCCGATGCCATCGCTACCGTGCCGTTCCGCATAAACGCCATCGACACCAGGCGTACCCATGGCCCGCATCGCCCACCGCGCCAGCCTGACTACTGATGGCGGCCACAATCTTGTTGAGGCCAAAACCAAACTGATCAGCGACTGGCAGGTGCGGATCCAGTCCATCAACGTGCGCTCCGCAGGCTCGGATCCATGGTTACTTCCATGCTCCCTCTCCCCTGCCTCGCTAGCGTTGAACCAGCCACAGACAAACCATCGATGGCCGTTCTCAACCGCTGCGCGATCGCGGTGGCGCCGCGGCAGCCGATGGTGGACTGGACCCGGCCCTTCTGGACCCGGGAGGACATGGAGGGTCTGGGGGACGACCACAGCCTCTATCTGATCCCCACCTACGACAGCGAGGTGGAAGCCCAGGACCGGCTGCTGGACAGCTACGGCCAGATCTTCGCCGCCGAGCTCGAGCTGTGGTGCCGCGACCGCAGCCGCTGGCCCCAGCCCCGCAGCCTCGAACTCTTCGAGGCCTGGTTCTCCGTCCGCTTCTTTCCCCTCGTCGAAGACCTGGACAGCGAGCCGTTGCACACCTACATGATCGATGACGACCTGCAGGATGCCCTGCGCGAGGCCCTGGGCTGAGACATGTTCTTCCGCATCCACCACCGGCTCAGCTACAGCTACGACCGGCCCGTTTTCCTGGAGCCCATGACCCTGCGGCTGACCCCCCGTCAGGACGGCAGCCAGAGGATCCTGGAGCACCATCTGCGACTGGTGGATCCCGCCGCTGGCCTCACCCGTGTGCTGGAACCGGATGGCACCGACGCCATGGTGGCCTGGTTCCAGCAGGAGCGGGACCAGCTGACGATCGAGGTGGACATGCTGCTGGAGACCCTGCGCAGCAATCCCTACGACTGGATCATTACCCACAAGGAGGCCCAACACCTGCCGGTGGACTACCCGGAGGCGGAGGCCTGCTCCCTGGCGGGCTGCCGGCATGGCCAGATCGATCCGGCCGTCCGTGCCTGGGCCCAGGCCATCGCCGACAAGGTCGAGGGATCGGCCACCGCGTTCCTCGGCGCCCTTGCCGATGAGATCCACCACGGCTTCCACCATGTGGGCCGGCTGGAGGGGGAACCCACCTCAGCGGCGGAGACCCTCGCGACGCTGACTGGAGCCTGCCGGGACACGGCCGTGCTGTACATCGCGGCCTGCCGCAGCCAGGGCCTGGCGGCGCGCTTCGTCAGCGGCTACTCGATGCACCATCCCCCTGAGGTGAGCGAGCATGAGCTGCACGCCTGGGCGGAGGTGTACCTGCCAGGGGGGGGCTGGAGGGGTTTCGATCCCAGCCTCGGTCTGGCGGTGGCCGATGGCCATGTGGTGCTGGCCGCTGCACCGGATCACCATCTGGCGGCGCCGGTGAGCGGACGTTATCGGGGAACCGGCGTGGGCTCCAGCCTGGCCTACCTGATCCGGCTGCAGGCCGCCTCCAGCCGCGACGAGCTGGAGGGAATGGCTCAGCCGATGGTCTCGAGCTGAAGCCAGCACCCCGCCGGGGCCAGCTTCTCAACGATCACCGGTGCCTGGTGCGTCAGGGCCAGGTTCTGGGCATAGCGTTCGGCTTCGTCACGGTGGTCGAAGAGGGGGCCGTGAACCTCGTTGGGAACGGTGGTCTCGTTCTGGTCGGCGGGTCGGACCCGGTAGCGGCCTCGAGGGCTGGGTTCACTCATGCCACCAATCTGCTCCCCACCCCCGGCAAGTCGCTCCAGCAGCAGAGTGTCTTTCGATCCGTGCCGGACTCCCAACAAGGACCTGCCCGCCCGGGGCGCGGATGACCATGAAAAAACCGCCCCGGAAAACCGGGACGGCCAGAGAAGAAAGAGCCGATGACTCAGTAACGGCTGCGGCCGCCGCCACCGCCGCCATAGCCGCCGCCACCACCGCCGTAGCCGCCACCGCCGCCGGAGCGACCACCGCCGCCGCCGCCGCCACCGGTGCGGGGCTCAGCTTTGTTGACGCGGATGCTGCGACCCATCCACTCGACGTCCTGAAGATCATCGATGGCCTTGGTTTCGTCGGCGTCGTTGGTCATCTCAACGAAGGCGAAGCCCCTTTTGCGGCCGGTGTCGCGATCAAGGGGAAGGGTGCACTGGCGCAGTTCGCCGTACTGGGCAAACAGATTTTTGACGTCTTCCACTTCGGCGTCGAAGGAAAGATTTCCGATGTAAATGGTCATGAACCTGAAAAAAACTATGAACCGATCCTTCGACAGCCCTTTTAGAAAGTGATGAGCTCGCTGGAGAGAAATCTTGGAATCTTCCCTACCTTACAGCCCCTGCGGTCCCAGAACGCCCCGTGGACGGGGAGCGGCAAGGGCCGGCAGGGCGATTGCCGCAGCAGCGCTGCCCATCTGCAGCTTGCCTGTCCGAGAGGTGCAACGTCGCGGAAGCCATCCCAGCCCCGCATGCAGCCGAGGTATCAACAAACAATCTTTACAGCAAGCCTGGTCAGGGGGAGAGCGACGCCAGCCAGTTCAGGACCAAAACGAGCCGATCAACCCAGTCCGATCCTGGTACGGAGATCAGCACCCTTGGGTCCATCAATGCCAGGACGGATCGCGGCAACGACCATGGCGAAGCCGTGCGTACGTTCGGATGGACTCACATGCGGGACATGGCCACAATCTTGTTGAGCTTGTCCTTATCCAGCCCGTCCAGTTCTTCCACCTGGAGCAAGCCGTCTTTTACCAGGCTGGCAAAGACGAACAAGAGTCCTGCTAGACGGAAATCGAAGCGACCTTCAATTTCGTGGCGTTGAATGCTGAGGAAATCATGAAGTTTCCAGCATTCCTCGACGGTGTCCATGCGACTGGCGTGGGCCTGGGCGGCCCTGATGATGCCGAGGACGGCTCGGGAGTGGGCCTTGTCAAAGGCGCACCGGGCTATGTCCTGTTCCTGATCCGTCCACTCCAGCACCGCTGTCACCATCGGACCCAACATCTGTTTTTTGACCTTAACGCGCAGGCTCGAGCCGCCGCGAGCTGTTCCCAGGGCCGTGATCAAGAGAAACGCGCCGCCGCAACTCCGGCAGCCGGAACCAGGGCACGGCCGGGTAGGCATGGTGCTCCCAGTGGTAGCCGAAGTGATAACAAGCCAGCAGGGAGAGAAGGTGGGAGTACCCCAGACTTCGCACGGCATGGCTGCCGGCAGGAAGAGGTCCTGATCCTTGGCTGCGATGGGGAAGATAGGTACCGAAGAGGAACAGTTGAAACGAGCTCAGCACCAGCGGCAGCACCCAGAATGCGACCACATTCATCGCCCGTTGGGGATCCAGCTCCAGTAGCAGTGCTGCTGCGGTGATCCAGGTGATCAGGAGCAGGGCCAACTGCTTCCAGGAGAGATAGTTGCCCATGAATCGCACATACCAGCGCAGGGCACCATCGCCACTGGCGAAACGGAAATCGGGATCCCTGAGGCTGCCAGGTGAGCGGTGATGGCGCAGATGCTGGCGGCGACAGGGCCCATAGGGCAAGCCGGCGTAAAGCACCAGGGCCAGGCGACCGAGTCCGTCGTTGAGGGCAGGGCGCCCAGGCACCAGGATGCGGTGCATGGCGTCGTGGCCCAGGATGAACAGGCCGGTCTGCAGGAACGTCCGTCCTGCGACAGCCAGCAGGATGGCCGGCGCTGGCCACTGGGCTGGATGGGCCAGCAGCAGGGTGATGAGACTGACCAACCAGCCCAAGAAGATCGCCATCCCAAGCCAAAAACCCCTGCCCAGGGGGGCAGGGGAAACAGCACAGACGCTCGCCTTGTCCGTCATCGGGCCAGGCTGGAGGGAGGATCCTGTCAGCGTGCGAATTTGAGCAACTCGGCCGGGGACGCCAGCAGGTCGATCGCCACGAAGTAGATCCGGTTCTCGGGATCCAGCAGGAAACGCCAGGCCACATTCATGCCGACGCCGGCGCCGAACCAGGGGGTCTGAACCTTTCCGGTGACCTTGATCTGGGTGAAGCCGCCATCGGAGGGCTCACTCACGCCACTTTCGGGAAGCAGCTTGAGGTTCTGGCAATCTTCGCGGAAGAAGCGCAGCACGGCATCGGTGCCGACAATCGGCCGCTGGAAGGGGGGCTGCAGGGCGCCGTCGGGAAGGAACAGCTTGATCAGCTGGTCGAAATCGTTGGCGTTGAGCAGATCCATGTAGGAGAGGATCGTGGCATTGTCGATTCCCGCGATCGTCACCTTGGTGCGCTGCTCGGGGGCCGTGGGCAGCACGATCGGCTCAGCGATGCGCTCCGTCCCGTCCACCTTGCTGGGGTCGAAGCCCATGTCGACGACGAAGTTGCGCAGCACCGTGATCTGCTGACCGGCATCAATGCCCTTCAGCGAGGACAGCACCGAAGCGGCGTTGGCAGAGAGCTGATAACCCTCGGGGATGGGGGCGACAAGGCCTTCCTCCATCCACTCGCCCAGGCGATACCAGAACCCCAGTTTGATGTTGACCGACCAGATGGCATAGGTGCGGCAGATGTCGGTGTCGGCCCTGTTGGCCAGATCCACCATCACCTGGCTCTGCTCGGCGAAGGTCATGGCCTTGATCCGGTTGAGCACCGGCTCGGCGAACTGCATGCGGGCCGCCCCGGGCGCTGCGATGGTGATGGTCTTGCCCATCTCGAGGTAGGCGAACCAGATCAGCGCCAGCTGATCCTCCGCGCTCAGCAGAGCGAACCGAGCGGTGAGGGCGGGCACCACATCGGCGGAAAGGGTGTCCGGAAAGATCTGGGACGCTTTTTCGAGCGTGAACATGACAGGAAGGCTCCGGAGGTCAATAAATCTTTACAAATCCTAATGCATGGTGGCACCGACGCTGACGCTGAGACCACCTGTGATCAAGGAAAGCACGATTTCGTGTCCGTCATCACAGCGAGCAACAAGCGGATAACCCCTACAGGGATTGGGAAAGTCCCTGGGGACCGAGGCCCCCAGGGACCGCCGATCACTGCGCTGCGGTGCTCAGCATCGCCGCCGCCGTCCACAGCACCAAGCCCGTGATCGCAAAGCCGCCGGCGGTGACCAAGCCCTGCCAGATCTGGCGCGCCAGTGGTGAGGGCTGCTCCCCGAGCCAGGCGGCGCGGGGGGTGCCCGGCGACCAGGGGCTGGTGCCACGGGGCGCCCTGGTGGCGATCACATCGCGCCAGCGGCCGTCATAGCGGGGAGCTTGCTGGTTGAAGGGGCGCTCACCCTGGGCCCGACCCGGCAGCACCCGAGAGCGTTGGTAGGGCACAGTGTCGTAACCAAAAGTCTCCAGATACTCCGCCGAGTCGAGCAGGGCATCCACCAAGGTGACGAGCCCATGCTGGGCAACCAGGATGGAATAGCGGATACGTTCCTGCTCGCCATAGACAGGGCGGCCCAGAACCCTGCCGATCAGCTGCTCCACCAGCCGATAGTTGCTGTTGCAGTCATAAAAGCCTTCACGGAATCGCCTGGAAAGCAACAATCCGCGGATGAAATCCCTCATGGTGATCTGTCCGCTACGGAGCTGGGATTCCAGCACCACTTCGCGATCCACCTTGAAGGCATGAAAGAAGATCTGGCGGTAAGCCTGCTCGATCTGAACATCCAGACCGAGGCGAGCCCCACCGGTCTTGCCGGTCTCCAGCGTGGCAACGGCCTGGCGGGGAGATTCCTCACTGGCGATGGCGAAACTCGGCACCCTGGCATTGAGGCTCGAGGGTCGGGCGGCGAGCAGGGGAAGGGCCATGAAGGGCTTCGGGGAGAACGACCCGGAAAGATACCGAAGATCAAAAGTGGCCTTAGGCCTGCGGCCAGATCCCTTACACAGCTTTACTGATCTGGCCGGCCACGGGTGGCTCCTGGGGGGTCCTGGCCAGCGGTGGCACAGGAAGCACCGAGGGTTCACAGTCCAGTCTGAGCACCCGCTCAAGGGTCTGGTTGCGGTAATTGCGCAGGCAGTACTTACAACCGCCGGTGGTCTGCAGATGGCGCTCAGGCGTGATCACGACCTCCCGGACAGGATGCTCAACGCAACGAATCTTGATGGGAGTGCGAAAACTCTTATAGATCATCTTGGAATAGTCGTATCGTGTGCCGAATCTGGAAATGGCTCTCTCCAGAAACGTGGCTTCATCAATTCGTAAACCCATTGTTCAGACCGCGTGTATCCGTTCGAAAGGCCCACCTGGACGTTGGTTCTGAACCCCATCCCAGGGAGGGGGGTACCGATGGGCTCCGTAGGCCGGACGGTGCCGGAACTGCCGGGATTCTGCCCCCTGCGCCAGTCGGGCAGGCCCAGCGCAGGATTTCTCCACACTTCCACACCGCCGCAGGCCGATGCGGAGGCCGGCGCTGGTCGCTCCGGACCTCAGTGGGGGGCGCTCTCGGAGGGGGCCATCACCTCGGTGATGACCCGGAAACCGGTGAGTTGGTGATCGCCGAAGGAGCGCAGGAAGGGCACGTCCGCCGCGTCCCTGCCCCGGGCGATCAGCACACGACCGATGCGCGGCGTGTTGTAGCGGGCATCAAAGACATACCAGCGATCTTCGAGGAACGCCTCGAACCAGGCGGAGTAGTCGATCGGATCAGGCCGGGCTGCCACGCCCGTGTAACCCAGGTAGCCGGTGCAGTAGCGCGCCGGGATGTTGAGGCAACGGCAGAGGCTGATGGCCAGGTGGGCGAAATCCCGACAGACGCCGCGCCCCTCCCGCAGGGCGTCGTGGGCGGTCTTGTCGCTGCGGGCGGCGCCGTAGTCGAAGCGGAGCTGCTCATGCACCCAGTCGCAGATGGCCTGCACCCGCGACCAGCCCGGCCGGACACCGCCGAAACGCCCCCAGGCAACCTGGGCCAGCCGATCGGTATCGCAGTAGCGGCTGGGGTTGAGGTAGGGGTAGGTCACGATCGGCAGCGCCGCCACCGGGCACTCCCCCACGTCCGCAGCCACCGGGTCAGGATGGCCATCATCGGCCACCACCACTTCAAACTTCAGCGTGGTGCTGCCGGCAGAGGCCATGAAGCGGCAGGCACGGTTGCCATCGGCATCGGTGAGGACCTCGGCGATGCGATCCGGGCTCAGCCACAACCGCTCCGGGCCGCGCCGATCCTCCAGGCGGCTGCCATGGGGATGGACCAGGGCCAGTACCGGCGTCGGGGCCCAGCAGGAGAGGGTCAGTTCGCAACCGAGCCGGATCAGCATGGAGAAGGCAAAAGAAACGGCGCGCTACCCCAAGCTCGATTGTGGACCCCCGGCAGGGAATCCGTGGCGACCCAGCCCAGAAAGTGTTAGTACAGTTGTACTGCACGCCTGGCCATGTCCGTCACCCCGCAAGCCCCCCTGGCTCTCACCTCCTGGCCCTATCTGGGACCGGAGCGTCTGCTGCCCAGCCGCAGCCGTCAGGTCTGCCTCACCTGCCACTGGTTTCGTCACCACGCCGACGCCGACAGCCTCCCCCTGCTCAGCTGCCAGTGGCATCAGGCCCTGATCTGCCACGGTGACCACCTCACCCAGCGCTGTCCCCGCTGGATCGAGCCGCTCCAGGTCGGCGGTGGCTGGTGCCCGGAAGCCTCCTGAACACCTCCTGGAAGCACCACCCTCGATAGGCTGGATTCCACCCCAAGCCCGTCCGCATGGCCATCGTCCGCGCGCAGGGCCTCGGCAAGACCTACCGGGTGGCCGACAAGCAACCCGGACTGGCCGGCACCCTGCGTCACTTCGTGAACCGCCGCGAGCGCCTGATCGCGGCGGTTCAGGACGTGAGTTTCGCCATCGAGCCCGGCGAATTCGTCGGCTTTCTCGGGGCCAACGGCGCCGGCAAGACCACCACCCTCAAGATGCTCACGGGGCTGATCCACCCCACCAGCGGCACGGTGGAGGTGGCCGGCTGTGTGCCCCATCGCCGCCAGGCGGCCTTCCTCGGCCAGATCACCCTGGTGATGGGCCAGAAGCAGCAGCTGATCTGGGATCTGCCGCCGCTGGATTCCCTGCGGGTCAACGCCGCCGTCTACGGCATCCCCCCAGCGGAAAGCCGGCGTCGCATCGACGAGCTGGCCGACATGCTCGAACTCGGAGACGAGCTGCGCCGGCCGGTGCGCAAGCTCTCCCTCGGCCAGCGGATGAAGGCGGAGCTCCTGGCGGCCCTGCTGCACCGGCCGGCGGTGCTGTTCCTGGATGAACCCACCCTGGGGCTGGATGTGAACGCCCAGGCCCGGGTGCGCAGTTTTCTGGCCGATTACAACCGCCGCTTCGGCGCCACCGTGCTGCTCACCAGCCATTACATGGCCGACATCACCGCCCTCTGCCCCCGGGTGCTGCTGATCCATGAGGGGCGCCTCTTCTACGACGGCAGCCTGGAGACGCTCACCCAGCGCCTGGCCCCCTGCCGCGAGGTGCGCCTCGAGCTGCATGCGCCCCTGGGGGCCGACGTCTTCGCCAGCTACGGCGACGTGGAGGCCATCGAGGGCCGGGAGGTGCGGCTGCTGATCCCGAGGGAACGGCTCACCGAGCAGGTGGGACGGCTGCTGGCCGACCTGGCCGTGGTCGATCTTTCCGTGTCTGACCCACCGATCGAGGACATCATCGGCCGCCTCTTCCACCGGGGGGCCCTGGCATGAGAGGGGGCCCTGGCATGAGGCCTCCCCTCGCTCAGCGGCTGGGCCATGCGCGCCGTATCGCTGCGGTGCTGCTCTCCAGCCAGTACGCCTACATGCTCGAGTACCGGGCCGAGATCGTGCTCTGGGCCCTCTCGGGGGTACTGCCCTTCATCATGCTGGGCCTGTGGAGCGCCGTCGATGCCGGCGGCGGGCTGGGGATGAGCTCCCTGCAGCTGGCCCGCTACTTCCTGTCGGCCTTCGTGGTGCGTCAGTTCACGATCGTGTGGGTGATGTACACCTTCGAGGAGGACAACCTCACCGGCCGCCTCTCGCCCTACCTGCTTCAACCCCTGCCCCTGGTGTGGCGCTACGTGGCCGCCCACCTGTCTGAGCAGGCCACCCGGCTGCCGTTCGTGGCGATGCTGGTGGGGCTGTTCTTCCTTCTGTACCCCGCCGCCTTCTGGTGGCCGTCGTTGGCGTCGGTGCTGCTGGCGATGCTGGCCACCCTGGCCGCCTTCGCCCTGCGCTTCCTGATGCAGTTCACCCTGACGATGGTGTGCTTCTGGAGCGAGAAGGCCAGCGCCCTGGAACGGCTCCTCTACCTCCCCTACCTCTATCTCTCCGGGTTGGTGGCCCCCCTGGCGCTCTATCCCGAGGGGGTGCGCAACTTCGCCTTCTGGACCCCCTTCCCCTACATGGTCGATGTGCCCGCCAGGATCCTGGCCGGTGAGACCGTGCCGGTGCTGCAGAGCTTCGCGGCGATGGCCGCCTGGGCCGCCCTGCTGCTGCCGATCAACCTGCTGCTGTGGCGCCGGGGGCTGCGCCACTATTCGGCCATGGGGGCCTGATGGGCAGGTACCTCTCCACCCTGCGCATCTTCTGGATCGCCTCGCTGACGGCGGAACTGGAATACAAGGCCAACTTCGTCATTGAGCTGGTGGCCACGGCCGGCAATCTGGTCGGCAGCATCTTTGTGCTGTCGCTCTTCTATGGACGCGGCCAGTCGCTGGGGGGCTGGAGCTGGGAGGGGGCCCTGGTGGTGCTGGGGGTCTACACCCTGCTGGAGGGGGTCACCAGCACGCTGCTGCAGCCCAACCTCAGCACGATCGTGGCCCACGTGCGCACCGGCAGCCTCGATTTCGTCCTGCTCAAACCGATCGACAGTCAGTTCTGGCTGTCGGCCCGCACCTTCTCCCCCTGGGGACTGCCCGGCATCGCCCTGGGGGCCGCTCTGATCGGCTACGCCGCCTGGAAGGCCGGCGCCACACCATCGCCCCCCACCCTGCTGGCGGCGGCCCTGATGCTGGTCGCCAGCCTTCTGATCCTCTACAGCCTCTGGTTCGTGCTGGCGGCCAGCAGCATCTGGTTCGTGAAAATCTGGAACGCCACCGAGGTGCTGCGCAGCGTGCTGGTGGCGGGCCGGTTTCCGGTGAGTGCCTTCCCGGCCGGGTTGCGGGCCTTCTTCACCTTCGTTGTGCCAGTGGCCTTCCTCACCACCGTGCCCGCCGAGGCGATCCTGGGTCGGGCCTCAGGCCCCTGGCTGCTGGCGGGCGGCGCCGTGGCCGCTGGCTCCATGGCGCTGAGCCGTTGGTTCTGGCAGTTCGCCCTGCGCTTCTACACCTCCGCCTCCAGCTGAATGGAGCCGCTCCTTCCCCTTCCCCTCGACGCCCTGCCGCCCCTGCCAGCCCTGACCCTGGCGGTGGTCGGCCATGTGGAGATGGTGAGCTTCATTGGCGTTGAGCACCTGCCGGCGGCCGGGGAGATCCTCCACGCCAACGATTTCTGTGAGCTTCCCGCCGGCGGTGGTGCCGTGGTGGCGGTGCAGATGGCCCGCCTCACGGGGCAGCGCATTCCGTTCTTCACCGCGCTGGGCAACGACGGGATGGGGCGCCGGGCCGCCGCGGAACTTGAGGCACTGGGGCTGGAGTTGCACATCGCCTGGCGGGAGGCCCCGACCCGGCGGGGGATCACCTTCATCGACACCGGCGGCGAGCGCACGATCACGGTGATCGGCGAGCGGCTGATGCCCACCGCCGCCGATGGGCTGCCGTGGCAGCGGCTGGCCGGGGCCGACGGCGTGTTCGTCACGGCCACCGATGCGGCTGGCCTGCGGCTGGCACGGCGGGCCCGGGTGCTGGCCGCCACGCCACGGGTGCGGCTGGCGACCCTGCGGCAGGCGGGCGTGAGCCTCGACGCCCTGATCGGCAGCGCCGCCGATCCCGGCGAGGTCTACCGGCCGGGGGATCTGGAGCCGGCACCATCGCTCTACATCGGCACCGAGGCCGAAAGGGGCGGGGTGCTGGAGCCCGGTGGCCGCTATGCCGCCGTACCGCGCCAGGGCCCCGTGCTGGATGCCTACGGCGCCGGCGACAGCTTTGCCGCTGGTGTCACCACGGCCCTGGCTGCCGGCTGGAGCCTCCAGGACACCATCAGCCTCGGCGCCCAGTGCGGCGCCGCCTGTCTCGATGGCCGCGGACCCTACGCCAGCCAACTGCAGCTCAGGCGTTGCTGACCAGGAGCAGCAGCCGGTTGCCCTCCGGATCGGCCAGCCAGGCCTCGGCGCCGAAGGGTTCCTGCCGCGGCGGCTCCACCAGCGCCGCCCCCAGGGGCAGGACGGTCTTGAGCCAGTCGTTGAGCACCTGCAGGGGCGGGTTCTGCCCCGCCGGGCGGGAGAAGCAGAGGGCCAGCCGGCCCTCGCCGCGGGGACGGGGACGCCGGCGGGACGGGGCGTAGATCTCCAGCCGCCCCTCGCCTGGCCCCTGCAAGCGCCAGTGGCGGGCACTGGCGCCCACCAGGGGAGTGGTCTGCAGCAGGGCGCCGTAGAAGACGGCCAGACGCTCGGGGTCGTCGGCGGCCAGCACCAGGAAGGGGGGTGGAACGGCAGGGGGCATGGCGGAAAGCGCCGCCTTGGGCGCCGCGATTCGCCACCATGGCAGGAGAACGGACTCCCGAGGGCCATGGCGGTGCTGGTGCTGAACGAGGCGGAGCGGCGCAAGCTGGACGGCACCGACGACGCCCTCTTCTATGCCGAGCCGCGCTACGTCCAGCACCTCGACGGCGCCTTCCGCCGCCGGCTCACGGCGCTCTATCGCGAGCGGATCCCCCCCTGTGCGGTGGTGCTGGACCTGATGAGCAGCTGGGTGAGTCACCTGCCCGAGGAGATCCGCTACGAAGAGGTGATCGGCCACGGCCTCAACGGGGCCGAGCTGGCGGCGAACCCCCGCCTGGATCGGCACTGGCTGCAGAACCTCAACCAGGACCAGCGGCTTCCCCTGGCGGACGCCAGCGTGGATGCGGTGCTGATGGTGGCGGGCTGGCAGTACCTGCAACGGCCCGAACCGGTGGCGGCCGAACTGCTGCGGGTGGTGCGCCCCGCCGGCCAGGTGATCGTGGCCTTCTCCAACCGGATGTTCTTCCAGAAGGCGCCCCAGGTCTGGACGGACGGCAGCGACCGTGATCACCTCGCCTACATCAGCCGGGTGCTGCAGGCCCAGGGCTGGCCGGCGCCGCAGCTGATCGCCGAGTCGACGCGGGCCGAGGGCCCCCAGGGCTGGCTGGGGGGACAGGGAGATCCGTTCTTTGCCGTCGTGGCCGAAAAGCCTGCGCCCTAGGCCCGCCCCATGCCCGACGCCATGCCAGCCGCTTCAGACTCCCTGCCGCCGTGGCGCCCACTGCTGCGCGGGGCGCTGGAGCGCCAGGGACGTTCTTCTCCCCAGGCCCGCTGGCTGCAGCTGGCCAGCCTGGCGGCGGACGGCACCCCGAGGGTGCGGACCCTGGTGTTCCGCTGCTGGGCCGGGGGAGCGGCCATGGATTTGCTCACCGACCGCCGCAGCGCCAAAAGCGGTGAACTGAAAGGGAAGGCACCGCTGGAGCTTTGCTGGGTGCTGCCGAAGGCCCGCTGCCAGTTCCGTCTCAGGGGCCGGCGGCTGCCGCTTGCGGGCGAGGAGGAACGGCAGGCCCTGGATCGCCACTGGCAGGCCCTCACCCCCAGAGGCCGGGCCCTCTGGGGCTGGCCGGCGCCGGGGGAACCGCTGCAGGCGGACGCGCCATTCCCGCGGGAACTCGATGACGGCGCCCCGAGACCGGTGCACTTCGAGCTGGTGCGGGTGCAGCTGCAGCAGGTGGAACTGCTGGAGCTGCAGGGTCACCCGCACCGGCGCCGCTGCTGGCGCGCCAGCAACGGCTGGCAGGAGGAACGGCTGAATCCGTGAGGGCCAACGCCCGGTCGAGCGTCCACGTTTAACAGATCTTTACATTAGGCTGGGTCAAAGCGAGAAATCCATGCTGGAAGCCCTGTTCCCCATCGTTTACATGGTCAGCTTCGCGGTGATCGCTGGCGGCGCCTTTGCCCTGATGACCCAGAATCTGCGCAGCGCTTCGACCATGCCGGCCAAGCGTCCCTCCCATCCCGAAGCCCCCGCCCCGGGCGAAGACGTGCTGTATGTGGACCTCAGCCGCGAACGGCTCGAGCAGCTCTACGAACAGGCCAGCTGAAGGGACCCTCAGCCGGGGAACACCGTGATGCTGGACGTTTCCCGGTAATTGTCATCCGCCATGCTGTCGACCCGAAAGGAGGTCCAGGTGGCAAAGGGCTCGGGATCACTGGCGGTCACCGGCCATTCGATGCGGCGGGTTTGGTAGGTCAGACCAACGCAGGTCAAGGCCTGATCGTCGGCCATCAGCGACCAGAGAAGCCGCAGGTCGCTGCGCTCATAGGGAATGCTCTGCTCCTGAATGCACGGATCGGCGGGATATCCAGGCGAAAGCTCCAGGGACCGCTGGTTTTCCCAGCAGAGATAGTCGCCGTTTTCGGTGGGATAGAACCAGCAGGTTTCGTTGTCGGCGTCTCGCAGGGAAAACTGGTCGAGACAGCGAATGGACGTGATGGCCAGGCGATCCACCGGGTGGCCGGTGCTTCCCTGAAGCTCCTCACCATTGAGCTCGTAGGCGCCGAGCCAGAGGCAGCGGGGCTCCAGGTGGGGCACGACGGCATCACAGATCAGCCGGCGGACCGGGCCCGCCTCCGCGGAGGGGATGGGATCCTCCTGGCAGGGATCGGTGCGAAGGGGCTCGAACGGATCGGCGCCACTGACGTTGGCCTGACCCGAAGCGACCAGCTCATCGAGGCTCAGCTCGGGTGGCGTCGCTGTGCGGAACATGCGCAGGGCAATGCCACTACCGACGCCAAGGCGCTGTGCCGCCAGGAGATCGGCCCAGGCGGCGCCATCGCCGGGCAGGGCTCCTTCCGGGGCCAGTACAAAGACAAGAGCGTGCGCCATGGCGGGTCGGGGTGAACGCTGCAGACATCAAAGCCCGGATGGCAGAACCACCCGGGCTGAAGCAGGCGAACCTTCCGGTGAATCAGCCGAGGCCGATCTGGGCAAGGATGCCCTGGCCGGTGAGGATTTCGGTGCCGAGGCCGATCACGAAACCGAGCATGGCAAGACGGCCGTTCCAGGTTTCAGCGAAAGCGACGAAGCCGAAGCGGGTGGTGGAGTCGGTCATGGAAGGAGTTTGTTTGCGAAACTTGAAGGGAGTGTAAACGATCGTGAAGCGTTGTGACTGTCGTCAGCGATGCCGTTGACGACCCAGGGGCTCGATCCATTCCTCCAGCACCCCTGGGGTGGGCGACTCAGGGCACGGGGTATCGGCAGACACCAGGCGGCAGCCCAGCTGGATGTCGCCCTGATCGAGCAGGCGACCGAGCCTCAGGGCAGTGGCCTCCTCCAGACGGGAGAAACGGTCCTGCCCGTGGGTGAGCCAGGTGAGTTCGGTGGGGGTGATGATCCCAGTGGCCAGGGATTCCAGGTAGAGCTCGCCGACCGTCATGACTGATGTAACGGAACGTAAAGATTCTGGCGCTTGGCGGCGGAGACCGCGGCGAAGCGCCAGAAAAAGGCGATGAAGCGCCTGCGGGGGTCAGTCCTTTACAATTCTTAAGACGTTCTTCGGGGACGGGTTCGCTGACCCGTCCTTTTTTTTGCCCGTGTGCCTGGGCCCAGGGGCAGGATGAAGGCTCAGTCGTCGGGGACGCCCATGGAGACGGAAACGTTGCTGCCCCTGGCCGGGGCGGCGGTGCTGACCCTGATGGTGGTGGTGGGGGTCGTGGTGGTGGTGCTGCGGCCCAGCGACCTGCCGAAGCGCTGAGCGGACTTCCTAGCCTGCATCGATGGCGCTGCAGGTGGTCTGGTTCAAGCGCGATCTGCGCCTCCACGACCACCGCCCCCTGGTGGAGGCGGCGCGACGCGGCCCGGTGCTGCCCCTCCACGTCGTGGAACCGGAGCTGTGGCAACGCCCCGACGCATCAGCCAGGCAGTGGCGCTTCTGCCGGGAGGCGCTGCAGGAGTTGGCAGAGGCACTGGCCGACCTGGGCCAGCCGCTGGTGGTCCGCGTTGGCGAGGTGGTGGCCGTGCTCGAGGCCGCCCATCGGCGCCATGGCATCGCCGGGCTCTGGAGCCACCAGGAGACGGGCAACCTCTGGACCTACGACCGGGACCGCCGCGTGGCGGCCTGGGCCAGGGATCGGGGCATCCCCTGGCAGGAATCCGCCAGCTTCGGCGTGATCCGGGCCCTCAAGGATCGCCGTGGCTGGGCCCGGGCCTGGGAGCAGCGCATGGCCGAACCCCTGCTGGCCCCTCCCACCGCCCTGCCCCCGCTGGTCGGGATCGCCGTGCGGAGCCTGCCCACCGCCGTTGATCTGGGGTTGGCAACGGACCCCTGCCCCGGGCGGCAGCGGGGCGGCCGCCGGGCCGGACGGGAACTGCTGGAGGGGTTCCTGCGCCAACGGGGTCGCGGCTACCACCACAGACTCTCCAGTCCCCTGACCGCCTTTGAAGCCTGTTCGCGGCTCTCGCCCCACCTGGCCTGGGGCACCCTGTCGATGGGGGAGGTGGTGCAGGAGGCCCGCGCCCGTCGGCTCGCTCTGGCGACGCTGCCGGCCCACGCCAGCGCCGGCTGGCCCCGGGCGCTGGACGCCTTCCTCTCGCGCCTGCACTGGCACTGCCATTTCATCCAGAAACTGGAACGCCAGCCCTCGATCGAAATCCAGGAGCTGCATCCCGCCACCCGGGGGCTGCGCCGCACCGATCCAGAACGACTGGCGGCCTGGTGTGCAGGACGCACCGGGGTGCCGTTCGTGGATGCCTGCATGCGCGCCCTGCACCACAGCGGCTGGATCAACTTCCGCATGCGGGCGATGCTGCTGTCCTTCGCCAGCCATCACCTCTGGATCGACTGGCGCGACAGCGGCCTGCACCTGGCCCGACAGTTCGTGGACTACGAGCCCGGCATCCACTGGAGCCAGTGCCAGATGCAGAGCGGCACCACGGGCATCAACACGATCCGGATCTACAACCCGATCAAGCAGGGCCGCGACCACGATCCGGACGGCGTGTTTCTGGGACGCTGGTTGCCGGAACTGGCGGCTGTGCCCGCCGCCTGGCGCCATGAGCCCTGGCGGATGGATCCGGGCACCCAGGAAGCGTGCGGCTGCCGCATCGGGCTGGACTACCCCGCCCCGATCGTGGATGTGGCCGCCGCCGCCCGGGAGGCCCGGGAACGGCTCTGGGGCCTGCGGCGTCAGCCCGGTTTCGGAGCCGCCGCCGACGCGATCCAGGAACGGCATGGCTCCCGGCGCTCGGGACTGCCCCCCTCCGGCAAGGGAGGTGGTCCCCGGCGGCGACGGGTCGCCGACGGCCAGCTCTGCCTGGACCTGGGCCTGGCCCCGGAGGGCGCTTCACGTTCCGTTACCTAACGCGGCAGAATCTTCATAATTCTCCCGCCGTCATGACCACCACGCTCCTGCTTGAGATTTTTGCGGGGTTTTTCACCGCCTTCATCGCCCTGTGGATGCTGGCGCTCAACCGCCCGACGGCCGCCGCTGCCGTGCCCATCAGCCTCGAAGACAGCGCCCCTGCCCAGGGCTCTGCCATCGCCGCGAGCGTGCGCCACGGCCTGTCGTCCTATTTCCTGCGGGAAGGGCGCCTGGCCAACACCGGCCTGCTGATCCTGCGCCTGGCCATCGGCGCGATGATGATCCACCACGGCCAGGACAAGCTGGCCGATCCCCAGGCGTTTGCGACCAACTACGTGGTGCCCCTGCACCTGCCCTTCCCCCTGTTCTTCGCCCACGTGGCGGGCTACTCGGAGATCCTGGGCAGCTGGCTGCTGATCCTCGGCCTGCTGTCGCCCCTGGGGGCACTGGCCCTCACCGGAACGATGACCGTGGCGGCCTACCACCACATCCTCACCAGCGGGCTCAACATCTACGTGCTCGAGCTGGTGGTGCTCTATCTGGGCGGCAGCCTCGCCCTGCTGCTGGTGGGTCCTGGCCGCTATTCCTTTGATGCTGGCATCCTTAACGGCCTGTTTGCCGGCACCGAGGCCAGTGAAGCGCCAACCACGGCCACGAAGCCCGTTTCCGTCTCGTACGGCTTGGCGGCCGAAGCCAGCTGAGCGTTGCCGGCCTTCAGGTCAATTCGCCTGGTCGCTCTTCCCAGCATCTGGTCCTCCAGTGATCCGCGCTTGGCTCCTGGGGGCACCTCCCCAGCGCAACTGGATGCCGCCTCCCAGATCCCAGGAGGTGCCACCGCCGTAGAAGCCCGCCCCCCCACGCACATAGAAGGTGGTGTTGTCGCGGAGGGTGTAAGCCAGCCCTCCCTGCAGCCCCAGGCCACTGCCCTGGACCAGGGAACCGGTGGGGAGGTTGGTGGCCAGACCGAAGCCGTCGGTCACGCGGTTGGACGGGGCATTGCCCAGGAAACCGGCCCCCAGCCAACTCAGCCGCAGGGAGGGAGTGATCAGATTGGGGCCGTCCTTGAGCGTCGCCCTCCAGGTAAGGCCAATGTCCGCCGTGCCCACCGTGCTGCCGGAGGACGGAACATTCCAGAGGCGGTTGGTGGCCAGATCCGGCACGGTCACACCCCCCAGGGAGAGGCTTGTCAGGGTCAGCAGGGCGCTGGGCTCGAGGATCTGACTCTCCGACAGGCTGATCCTGCCGCCGAAACGGGTGGCCAGGTTGAAGGCGCTGCCTCCCACCGAAGGGGTGCTGCTGCGGATCCCGAAGGCGTTGCTGCTGTTGATGGCGAAGGGCTGATCTGCCTGCAGTCCATCGCCACCGCCCGCCAGGCCGACGAACCAGCTGGGCTTGGACACCTGCACCAGAAGACCGCCTCCGCCCAGCTGCGTACGGGCAGAGCGGCCGCTGAACGGCGTGCCACCGGCGGCAGCAAAGGAGCCAGCATCGGCTGAGAAGCTGCCGAATCGTCCAAAGGCGCCGATCACCAGATCGCCGACGGCGTAATTCAGCAGCAGGCCCGTCTGAGCACCACTGAAGGAGGTGGAGCCTCCAAAGGCGCCCTGGCTCAACGGGCCACCGAAGCCGCCGCCGAACAGGCGCAGCCGCCAGCCATCCCGTTCGCTGAAGTAGCCGCCCGACTTGAGGCTGAAACGAAAATCCGTCTCTGATTCACCCTCCGGCAAAGGGACCGCCAGGGTGGACGTGCTTCGCACCTTTTGGGGCAGGATCTCGAGCAGATCCCTGCTGAAGTTCTGCCAGCCGAGGCCCGCCCCCAGCGGGACCACCCGGGCATCGAGCCGATCGACATCAACCCGCAGCGGGCGGGCCGGGGCCACGGCGGCCGGCGTGGTGACCGGAGGTGTGACCGGGGGTGTGACCGGAGGTATGACCGGGGGTGGCAGGCAGAACTCGGCCTCGGTTCCATCGGGGCACAGGACCGTTTGGGCCTTGCCGACCTCGATCATGCCGACGACAACGGCGGGGATCAGCAGCGCGAATCGAAGATCTGGACTCCGATGGCGACGGCGCACTGCCGAACCGGAGCTGGTGGGTTCCGATCGCGCTGATGTGCTGAGGCAGGTGCTCCCTGAAATGGAGGCGAGACGGTCTTGAATCCCAGGCTGGTTGACAGTTTCCACCTCCGATGAAGTAGCCAACGAGGCTGGGCGCAAGGGCGATTCAGCAGACGGCTCAGGAAAGCAACCAGCCAACATTCAGAACAGGTAAGCAGTTTCAGATTTTACAGCGAGATGGAGACCCATACGAAGGGAAAGCAGTGGATTGCTTGGGGGTCTCTAATACATTACTAAGGGTTTCTCAGGATAAATGGCCGGATTGGGCTGCCCGCTGACGTGATAAGTAAACCCTAAGCGCGTCTTGCTGCCCACCCCGCAACAGGGCAATTAGGTAAGCTTGCTGCAATGCGGTGAAGCGATCCTAACAATGACGACATCCGCAGGATCGATTTTCTGATGAGTGACATGGAACGACAGGAGGACCAACAGGGAGCGGATTCGTTGACCAAATTTCGACATTTTTACATTCAGAAAGATTTTGCCCTCCCCCTGACAAAGGCTGTTGAGAGCTTTTGGGACTCGGCTGTTTCTTGGCTGAATGAGCAACTCGATCATCTCTCCTTTCGGAGTGATTATGAACGCCTGCTGAGCGAGGTCTTTGGTTCCGCTGGCACCGACCCCACGCGTTTCAGAGATCGCGTCATCGAACTCAGTCAGAGGCTGCGCGGGCCGGGCCTCGGCCTGCTGATTGAACTGCGTAGCGGCTTGGAACTCGCAGGGGCCCAAGGCGCTTACATCGCCCTTGACCCGGAAGGGCGTGAGCGGATTTCCATCAATGCCAACTGGCTGTCTCTCGCCACAAGCGAGGCCATTCGCCGCGTCCTTCTGGAGGAAGTGGGCCATGCCATCGACCACTGGCTGAACGGCCTCCTTGACTCACGAGGCGATGAAGGCGCTCTGTTCGCCGCCCTCGTCAGTAGCACCCCTCTGAGCGAAACCCAGCGGGCCGCGATCGCCGCCGAAAACGATCATCACCAGTTGCAGATCGATGGTCAGGCGGTGATGGCGGAATTCTCCAGTGCCCCCGTTCTGAGCGACGGTTTCGTCGGAACCCGCACCACCGCCGAGGACACGCCCCTGGCCATCACAGGCTTGAGCGTGGCCGACAGCGACAACGGGGTACCGACGCCGATCACGCTCCGCCTGCGCCTCACCACCACCGGGGGCATCGCCACCCTGGCCAGCGCCGCCCTGATCACCAGTGGCAGCAACGGCAGCGCCGATTTCACCCTGGAAGGCAGCCTGGCCGCGATCAACGCGGCGATCTCCAGCATCCTGTTCACCCCGGCCCTCAACGCCAACAGCGTCAACACGCCGGTGGCGCCCAGCCTCACCCTGACCGCCACGGATCTCACCAACGGCGACGGCCCCGTCAGCCTCGGCACGGGCCCGATCCAGGTCACCCCGGTCAACGATGCCCCCACCCTGAGCACCAGCCCCCTGGTGGTGGCAGAAGGAGGCACCGCCACCTTCACGGCCGGCAACTTCAATCTCTCGGATGTGGACAACCTGCCCGAGCAGGTCATCTACAGGATCACCTCCCTGCCGGGCAAAGGGACACTCAGCCTCAACGGCAATCCCCTGGTGGTGGGATCCAGCTTCTCCAGCAGCTTCCTCAGCAGCTTCACCTACACCCACGAGGGCTCCCAGGTGCTGCCCGGGGTGATTCCAGGCAGTGGCAGTGATGCCTTCACCGTGTCCGTCGACGATGGTGCCGGGGGTCGGATTCCCTCGGCAACGGTGCCGATCAGCCTCACTCCCATCAACCAGGCGCCGGCCGTCAGCGGCTCGATTGCGGTCTTCGAAGGCCAGCGGGGAGTGCCGGTGACGCTGGTCATCACCGATGCCGACCAGGCAGCGGGGGTGGCCCCCACGGTCGTGATCACCTCCCTGCCCTCAAGGGGCACGCTCCGCTACAACGGCGTCCCGATCACGGCCCCGTTCAGCCTTCCCTCGCTGGCGGGCCTCACCTACGACCACGACGGCAACGACCTCAACGGCGGCTTCCCGCCCGACGAAAGTTTCACGGTGCGGGTGAGCGACGACGGCGGCGGTCAGGGGGCCAGCAGTGCCCTCAGCACCAACGCCGTCATCACCTTGGCGGTGCAGCGGGTCAACGACGATCCCACCCTGACCACCAACAGCCCGATCGTCACGCCCACCGGCAGCACCGCGATCACGGTCGCCGCGCTGAGGGTCAGCGACATGGATTCCGCCGCCCCCAACCTCACCTACAGCCTCACCACGGCACCGGATCCGGCCAGGGGCCAGTTGCAGGTGTTCCGGGGCGGCTCCTGGGTGGGCCTCGTCAATGGCGCCAGTTTCACCCAGGACGACATCGACGCCGGCCGGCTGCGGTTCAATTTCGTCGACGGCACCGCCTCGGGCACCACGGCGGGGTTCACGTTCACGGTGGAGGACGGCGCCATCAGCCGGCTGCCGAACGACTTCACCCAGACCCGCGACGGCGGCATCTATACCAACAGCAGTCCCCAGCCCCTGCCCAGCGACCCGCTGAGGCCGATCAACTTCAGCCTCACCTACCTGAATCCGCTCGATCTTCCCAGCAGCGGCGGCGGCAACGCTCCCACCACCCTGCCGCCCAACGCCTCCCCCAGCCTCGGCACCAACAACCTGATCCGCACCAGCGAAGGCGCCACGGTGACGATCAGGGCCACGGATCTGGCGATCAGCGACAGCGACAGCAACCCTGTTCAGCGGGTGTACCGCCTCACCGCCCTGCCAGCGGGCGGCAGCCTGCGACTGAACGGTGTCGCCCTCACCAACCTCGACAGTTTCACCCAGGACGACATCAACAACGGGCGGCTCAGCTTCGTGCATGGCGGTGGTGAAGTCTTCGACAGTGGCTTCCGCTTCAACATCAGCGATGGCCTCAACATCGTTAGCAACGCTGGCAGCGACTTCCGTTTCGAGATCCGGGCCACCCCGATCAACGATGCCCCCACGGCCAGCATCAGCGGCAGCACAAGCCTGCTGGTGGAAGGGGGCAGCTTCACCTTCAACACCAACAGTCCCGGCCCGCTGCTGGGCCCGGCGGATCGCCGCGACATCAGCATCGCCGATGTCGATGGCTCAGGGCAGCAGGTGTATGCCGGAGGTCCGCTCAACCCAGGCGCCGATCCCCTCTGGGATCCGCTCAACTTTTCCCTCCCGGACACGGCCGACCAGCGCCGGCTGCGGATCGACACCCTGCCGTCCCATGGGCTGCTGGAGTTCGACGCCACCGGCAGCGGCGGCTGGAGCACGATCGGTGATGGCAGCGGCGGCAGCCTCAATCGCGCCACCCTGCGCATCAGCCAGAGCCAGCTGTCGTCGGGTCGTCTGCGCTATCGCCACAACGGCAACGATGGGCCCGGGGAACTCGCCGACGGCTTCAGTTTCACCCCCTTCGACCGTTTCGACACCCCGGGCGCTCCGGTGTCGGTGCCCCTGACGATCGCGCCCCTGAACGATCCGCCGGTGGCCAGCGAAAACGCTCCTCTCTCAGTCGCGGAAGGCTCCCGCGGCGTGATCAAGGGAAGCAACGGCACCAGCGCCAACGAACCCCGGCTGGTGTATGGCGATTCCGACAACAGTCCGCTGCAGCGTCAATACCGGATCACGACTCTTACCAGCAACGGGCGACTGTTCCTCAACGGCCGTGCCCTCGGTGTGAACAGCGTGTTCACCCAGGCCGACCTCGACAACAACCTGATCACCTACCTGCACGACGGGACCGAGACCAGCACCGACACGTTCAGCTTCACGGTGAGCGACGGGGGTGGTGACAACCCGATCACCGGAGCCACCAACAACGTTCCTGGCACCTATGTGATCTCGGTCGCCCTGGCCAACGACCTGCCCAGCCTGAGCGCACCGGTCTCCCTGGAGGTCTTCGGCAACGGCTCCACGCCGGTGGCGGTGGCCTCGGCAGGCCTTCTTGTGGCCGCCGACAGCGATCTGGACACGATCGTGAGCGGTGAAACCGATCTGCTGCGGATCGAAGCCCAGCTGCTCGACGGGGCCGATGCGGTGATTCCCTCCGGGCTGATCTCCTTCACCTCCCCCAACCCCACCTCGCTGCGGGCGTTCCTGAGCGGCAAGGGCAGCAACAGCCTGGTGGTGCAGGGCACCAGGAGCGAAATCCAAGCGGTGCTCGCCAGCCTCACAGTGGCCTTCGGCGCCGACCTGGACGCCAGCACCCTCAAGCTGCGCGTCAGCGTCGACGACCGCCTCTTCAGCGCCGCGGGCGTGCTGGAGGTGGGGGCTAACGGTGGCCCGGTGAACCAGAACGATGCCGCCGGCAATCCAGTGCCCATCAGCGCCGCCAACAACCGGATCAGCCGCGACATCGCTCTGACGGCCTCCAACCTCAACGATCTGCCCACGATCACCAACCCCACGCTCTTCAGCGTCAACGAAGACGCCAGCGTCACCCTGGGCGGCTTCGTGCTGGCCGACGCCGACAGCTTCGGCCGCAATGTGACCGTGCAGGTGCAACTGTTCCGCGATGCCGCGCGAACGGTACTGGCCGATGCCGCCACCGAAGGGCGGCTGCTGCTGGGCGCCACCGCCGGCCTGAGCGCTTCCAGCGGCAATGGCACCAACACGATCACGCTCACCGGACCGCTGACCGCGGTGCAGACCGCCCTCAATCTGCTCCGCTTCCAGGGGGCCCCCGACTTCAACGGCGGTGGCAGCGGCCTGGGCAACCTGTATCTGCGCACCAGCCTCACCGACTTCGGCCACGCCGATGTGCCCGCCGGAAACCGGGTGTCCGTCGACAACGGCCTCCGCATCACCCCCGTCAACGACGCGCCGGTGCTGGCGGTTCCTGCCAACACCGTGATCGCCAGCGGCACATTCATCAACATCAGCAGCGGCTTCGCCATTCAGGACACCAGGGACACCAGCCAGGGGGCTGTCGATGACATCCGGGTGACCCTCAGTGCCACCGACGCCGGCACCCCCTACGGCACCCTGCTGATCCAGAACGCCAACGGCGCCAGCCTCACCAACAACAATTCGGCCAGCGTGCAGCTGCGGGGCACCCGTGCCCAGGTGCAGGCCGCCCTCAACACGCTGCGCTACACGCCGGCCAATCCCAACGTGGATCGGGTGGTGACGATCACCGCCACCGCCTTCGATTTCGACAACGGGGCCGAAAGCGTTGGGGTGGGCGGCAACAACACGGCCACCGCGTCCTTCACCGTCAACGTATCCGCCAGCAACGAGGCCCCGGTGCTGACGGTGCCGGCCACCCGCACCGTGGCCGAGGACAGCAGCGCCAACGGCTTCACCGGCGCCAACCTGATCAGCTTCACCGACGCCGACGACTTCGGCGCCCTCGAGCGGCTCACCCTGAGCGTCAACCGCGGCAGCATCGACCTGGTCACACGCACGGGACTGACCGTGACGGCGGGCAACTACGGCACCGGTTCGGTGACGGTGACCGGCACCAAGGCCAACCTCAACGCGGCCCTGGCCACGCTCACCTACGCCCCCACGGCCAATTACCACGGCAACGCCAGCCTGACCGTGACCGTTGACGATCTGGGCAGCACCGGCAGCGGCGGTGCCCGGCAGGACAGCAAGACCGTGGCCCTGACGGTGACGCCGCTCAACGACCGGCCCGCCGCCAGCACCAACGTCGTCCTGCCCGCCCTCTCGGAAGACCTCACCGCCGCCGCCATCCCCGGCACCACCCTGGGCAGCCTCGCCTTCGGCTACTCCGACGCCACCGACAACCAGACCGGCTCCGGCGGCGGCAACACCGCCACCGCCTTCACCTACCTCGCCGTCGTCGGCTCCAGCGGCTACTCAGCAGCCCAGGGCGTCTGGCAGATCTCCACCGCCGCCACGCCCAACCCCGCCGTCCCCGGCGACTGGATCAACATCCCCAGCTCTGGCCTTTCCACTGCCGCCGCCCTGATCTTCAACGCCAGCAGCCAGGTGCGCTTCCTTCCTGCCGCCAACTTCCACGGCACCCCCGGCAGCCTGCTGGTGCGCCTGGCCGATGCCAGCGCCTCCCTCACCCCCAGCACCTCCAGCACCAACACCTTCAACCTCGCCACCAGCGGCGGCACCACCACCATCGGCGCCTGGAGTGCCGTGAATCGCTCCATCGCCACCACCATCACCAACGTCAACGACCGGCCCACCGCCACACCTGCCAACCTGGCCGCCACGACCGAGGACAACCCCAATCCCCCCGGCGCCACCATCGCCGCCCTCGGTTTCGGCTTCAGCGATACGGCCGATAACCAGAGCTCCATCCCCGGTGGCGCCAATGCCGCCACACCCCTCGGTGGCATCGCCATCACCGGCAATGCCACCACCGCCGCCCAGGGCGTCTGGCAGTACAACCTCAACGGCGGCGGCGGCTGGGTCAGCATCGCCTCCCCCTCCGACAGCGCCGCCCTTCTACTGCCCACTACCGCCTCGCTCCGCTTTCTCCCCAGCAGCCCCAACTTCAACGGCACCCCGGGCGGCCTCACCCTCCGCGTCGCCGACACCCCCCTGGCCTTCAGCGCCGCCACCAACCTCACCCCCCTGCTCGGTCCCACCGGCCGCTACTCCGACCCCACCACCCTCAGCACTGCCGTCACCGCGGTCAACGACGTGCCGGCCTTCACCAGGGGACCGGATCAGACCCTCCCGGAGGACGCCGGTGCCCAAGCTGTGACCGGCTGGGCCACGGGCCTCAGCCGCGGCGGCGGCAGCGATGAAGCCGGCCAGACCCTGAGCTTCCTGGTCACCAACAACAACAACGCCCTGTTCAGCGTCCAGCCCGGCATCGACGCCAGCGGGCGTCTCACCTACACCCCGGCGGCCAATGCGAACGGCACGGCCACCGTTTCCGTGCGCATCCGCGACAGCGGCGGCACCGCCAATGGCGGGGTCGACACCAGCGCCATCCAGACATTCCTGATCACGGTGACGCCCGTCAACGACGATTTCACCGACGCCAACGAAACCCTCTCCATCGCCGAGGACAGCGGCACCACCACCGGCAGCCTCCT
>NZ_JAFKRH010000040.1 GCF_019038465.1 Synechococcus sp. CCY 0621
GCGGCGCCGGCACCCCCCCCACGACCCCCACTCCCCGTACCTCCCCCATGGCCCCCACCATCCACGGCATCGCCCTCGGCCTGATCGAAACCCGTGGCCTGGTGCCGGCGATCGAAGCGGCGGACGCCATGACCAAGGCCGCCGAAGTCACCCTGATCGCCCGTGAATTCGTCGGCGGCGGCTACGTCACCGTGATGGTGCGCGGCGAAACCGGAGCCGTCAACGCGGCCGTGAGGGCTGGCGCCGACGCCTGCGAGCGGGTGGGCGACGGCCTGGTGGCCGCCCACATCATTGCCCGTCCCCACAGCGAAGTGGAGCCGGCCCTGGCGGCCTCCGGTGTCGGTCGCAGGGGCTGATCCCCATGGACGCCGCCCATCCGCGCGTCCTCGGCTACCTGGGCCGCGCGTTGAGCCTGGAACTGTCCGCCGTGCAGCAGTACATGACCCAGGCCTCCCTCGTGGAGCTCTGGGGCGAGGCCGAGGCCGCCGAACGCCTCCGCCAGGAAACGGTCGAGGAGCTGGGGCATGCCGAACGGCTGGTGCAGCGCATGCTCCAGCTGGGGGTGGCCCCGGCCGCGTCCCAGCTGCGGCCCGTGGGCCACGCCGCCGATCTGCTCGGTCTGCTGCGCCTCGATGCCGACCTCGAGCAGGATCTGATTCAGCACTACGCCGAAGCCACGCGCTTCTGTCTGCTGATCGGCGATCGCAACAATGAGGCCTTCTTTCGAACCCTGAGGGACGAAGAACAGCAGCATGGGGAAGCGCTGGCGGCCTGGCTGGACAGCCTGGGCCATGCCGAGTCCCGGTCCCTGCAAAGGGCCACCTTCTGACGTCCCTCCCCTTGCCGGACACCCTTCCCCTGTCGATCCAGCTGAGCTGGCTGATCCCCCTCTACGGATTCAGCGGCATGGTGCTGTCGCTGCCCTGGGCAACCGGCTGGATCAAACGCAACGGTCCCCGTCCGGCCGCCTACCTCAACCTGCTGGTCACCCTGCTGGCGGTGCTGCACGGCAGCCTCGTGTTGCGCGCCGTGCTGGCCATCGGCCCCCAGCACCTGGACATCGGCTGGTTTGCAGCGGCCGACCTGGACCTGCGCATCGGCTTCGATCTTTCCCTCACCAACCTGGCGGCCCTGGAGCTGGTGACGTTCATGAGCCTGGTGGGCCAGGTGTTCGCCCTGGGCTACCTCGACAAGGAATGGTCCCTGGCCCGCTTCTACGCCCTGGTGGGTTTTTTCGAAGGGGCCATGGCCGGGGTGGTGCTGAGCAGCAACCTGTTCATGAGTTATTTCCTGCTGGAGATGCTGACCCTGTCCACCTACCTGCTGGTGGGCTTCTGGTATGCCCAGCCCCTGGTGGTGACCGCCGCCCGCGATGCCTTCCTCACCAAGCGGGTGGGGGATGTGCTGCTGCTGATGGGTGTCGTCACCCTGTCGGCCATGGCCGGATCGCTGGAGTTCAACGACCTCTACGCCTGGTCGGCCCACCAGAGCCTGCCGGCCCTGGGGGCCACCTTGCTGGGCCTGGGGCTGATCGCCGGACCGATGGGCAAGTGCGCCCAGTTTCCGATGCACCTCTGGCTGGATGAGGCCATGGAGGGCCCCAACCCGGCTTCGATCCTGCGCAACTCCGTCGTGGTCACCTGCGGTGCCGTGGTGCTGCTGAAGGTGATGCCGCTGCTGTTGATCTCGCCGGTGGCGATCGATGTGCTGCTGGCGGTGGGCACCATCAGTGCGCTGGGGGGTGCCCTGGTGGCCATCTCCCAGGTCGACCTGAAGCGGGCCTGTTCTTACTCCACCACCTCCTATCTGGGGCTGGTGTTCGTGGCCATCGCCCTGCAGCAGCCCTTCATCGCCCTGTTGCTGCTCTTCTCCCATGCCCTGGCCAAGGCCGTGCTGTTCATGAGCGTGGGCAGCGTCATCGCCACCACCAACTGCCAGGACCTCACCGAACTGGGCGGCCTGGGCTCCCGCATGCCCGCCACCACCAGCGGATTCCTGGTGGGAGCGGCCGGCCTCACCGGCCTTCTGCCCCTGGGCTGCTTCTGGAGCTTCGGCCTGATGGTGGAGGGGCTGAGCTCCAGGGCTCCGTTCTTTGCCGCCGTGGTGCTGCTCACCAACGGCCTGACGGCCCTCAACTTCACCAGGGTCTACCGCCAGGTGTTCATGGGGTCCCCCCACCCCAAGACCCGCCGGACCCCGGAGGTGAACTGGCTGATGGCCCTGCCGATGGTGAGCGTCGCGGTGCTGGTGCTGGTGACCCCGCTGGTGATGGCGCGCATCGACCGCGTCCCCGGCATCGGTGCCTTCTCGACGGTCACGGCCCTGGCGCTGGTGGGCAGCGGCCTGGCCGGCCTGCTGGCCGGCAGCCTGGTGCCGCTGGACACCTTCTGGTCCCGCTCCGTGCGCCAGCCCCTGCGGGTCCTGCAGGACCTGCTCGCCTTCGACTTCTACACCGACCGCATCTACCGGGCCACGATCGTGGCCTTCGTGGCCGGCCTGGCCAGGATCACCAATGGCTTCGACCAGCTGGTGGTGAACGGGCTGGTCAACCGCATCGCCGACGTCTCGATGGCCTCGGCTGAAAGCCTGAAGCTGGGGGTGAGTGGCCGGCTGCAGACCTACGTCTTCACTGTGGTGGCGGCGATCGTGCTGTTGGTGAGCAGCCTCGCCTGGCTGGGGGGCTGAACCGGAACCATGCTGAGCGCCCTGCTGCTGATTCCCTTCGCCGGCGCCCTCGGCCTGCTCTGCTGGCCCGGCGAACTGGCCACCGAACGCATCCGCCGCGCCGCCCTCGGCCTGCTGCTCCTGCAGCTGCTCTGGAGCCTGCGGGTGCTGCTGGCCTTCGATGCCAGCGATCCGGGCCTGCAACTGCAGGAGTCCTTCGCCTGGGTCGACAGCATCGGCCTTGATTACCGGCTGGGTGTCGATGGCCTGGCCATGCCGCTGGTGCTGGTCAACGCCGCCCTCACCCTGGTGTCGGCGATCTGCACCCGCGACCTCAGCCAGCGTCCCCGCCTCTACTTCGCCCTGCTGCTCGGGATCAGCGGCGCGGTGAACGGGGCCTTCCTGTCAGAAAACCTGCTGCTGTTTTTCCTTTTCTATGAGCTGGAGCTGATTCCCCTCTGGTTGTTGATCTCGATCTGGGGCGGCGCCAACCGGGGCTATGCCGCCACCAAGTTCCTGATCTTCACGGCCATCTCAGGCTTCCTGATCCTGGGGGCCTTCCTGGGCCTGGCCCTGGTCACCGGCCAGGCCGACTTCGGCATCCACCCGGTGACCACGGCCCAGCTGGGCATGGGCACCCAGCTGGTGCTGCTGGGGGCGCTGTTGATCGGCTTTGCCATCAAGATCCCGCTGGTGCCCTTCCACACCTGGCTCCCCGATGCCCACACCGAGGCCTCCACACCGGTGTCGGTTCTGCTCGCCGGTGTGCTACTGAAACTGGGCACCTACGGCCTGCTGCGTTTCTGCCTGGGGATGTTCCCGGAGGCCTGGGCGTTGCTCGCCCCCTGGCTGGCGGGCTGGGCGGCGGTGTCGGTGCTGTACGGATCGCTGGCGGCCATCGCCCAGCGGGACATGAAGCGGATGGTGGCCTACAGCTCCGTGGGCCACATGGGCTATATCCTGCTGGCGGCGGCCGCCGCCACCCCCGTCAGCCTGCTGGGGGCCGTCTTCCAGATGGTCAGCCACGGCCTGATCTCCGCCCTGCTGTTCCTGCTGGTGGGCGTGGTCTACCGCAAGACCCGCACCCGGGATCTGGAGGTGCTGCGCGGCCTGCTCAACCCCGAGCGGGGCCTGCCCTTCACCGGCACCCTGATGATCCTGGGGGTGATGGCCAGCGCCGGCATGCCCGGCATGGCGGGATTCATCTCCGAATTCCTGGTGTTCCGCGGCAGCCTCGCTGCCTTCCCGGTGGCCACCCTGCTGTGCATGGTGGGCTCCGGGCTCACGGCGGTGTACTTCCTGCTGCTGGTGAACCGGGCCTTCTTCGGCCGGCTGGCGGTGACCCCACCCAGCGGTGATGCGGTGGCCGACTCCCGCCTCGACGTGCGCCTGCCGGCGGTGGCCCTGCGCGAAACCCTGCCTGCCCTGGCCCTGGCCAGCGGTGTGGTGGGCCTGGGGGTGCTGCCCTGGGGGCTGGGCAAGCTGAGCGAACAGGCCACCACCGCCATGGCCCAGTTGCCGGCCCTGGTGGCGGCGATCCAGGGCGGAGGGCTGCTGTCATGAGACCGATCCCCCGTTCCCCCAAACCGCCCCTCACCTTCAGCGGCGGGCTGCCCTCCAGCAACGACCTGGTGGAGACCCTGCTGGCCGGACGCACCCTGCTGGCCGAGTCCCCCGATCACCTGAGTCAGGTGGTGGACGTGCTGGAGAGCTACGGGGAAGTGCTGGATGCCTACAGCATCAACCTCATCTACCAGGCCGAGAAGCAGTTCCTGAATCCCTTCCCGGTGTTCCGCTTCCTCGACGGTGACCACAGCCCGGCGAAGATCTGGCGCCATCTGCTGCACGACCGGATCAATTTCGAATACGCCGAGTACTGCCAGAAGGCGATGCTCTGGCACGGCACCGGTGGCCTCGACGCCTACCTCGACAGCGAGGCCTTTGCAGCCAACTGCGCCGCCATCGTCGCCCACAAGACCCGCCGCGACCCCCTGCTGGCGGTCCTCAACCCGCTGTTCCCCCAGTTCCTGAGCGAATTGATCCGCTCGGCGGCCACCACCCATGCCCTGGGCCAGTTCTGGCGGGTGATGAGCGATCTGTTCCTGGATCTGGCCCGGGCCGAGCGGGATGGGCGGGTGGATTCGATCGCCGCGGTGGTCACGTTCATCAAGGAGGGCCTGGTGGCGGCAGCCGGTGCACCGATCACCTACGCCGTGGAGATCGCCGGCAGCCGCTTCTGGGTGCTCCCCCCCGAGGCGGGCCTCAGCTTCCTGATGGATGTGGCCGTGCCCTATGTGGAGGCGGTGTTCCTGCGCGGCACCCCGTTCCTGGGCACCGTGTCCTTCAACGCCCAGGCCCAGCAGATTTCCCCCGACCAGGCCCAGTTCATGTATGGCGCCCTCTACGCCGACCCGCTGCCCACCATGGGCTCGGGCATCCCGCCCAGCCTGCTGATGCAGGACATGTACCGCCACCTGCCCGAGCGTCTGCACCAGACCTACCTGGCCGGCATCCGCGGCGCCGGGGACGTGCGGGTGAAGATCTGCATGACCTTCCAGAAGGCGATGTTCTGCGTCACCAACGCCGCCATCGCCGGCACCTTCCCCCACCCCCTCGACAGCGACGTCCCGGCGCAACAGGCGGCCAACCGGGCCTATGCCGCCGCCTGGGCTGCCCGCCTCTGTGTGGCCCGCACCGACTGTCTCGACGATCCGGGCTGATCTAGGGTCGGGTCCATGGATCAGCCCTGGACCCGGAGGCCCCGACCCGATCGGCTCGAGCGCCGCATCGAGTTCGACGACTACGAACGCACCCGCACCTTCCTGGAGCGCCTGAACGGCCTCTCGGAGCAGGAGGGACGCTTCCCCGACATCAGCTTCGGGCGCACCTACGTGAATCTCACCGTGCGCGCCGAAGCCGACGAGGACCCCATCGGCGAACCGGAGGAAACCTTCGCCAAGGCCATCGATGGGCTCCTTTAGCGACGACACTGCCGACGCCGCTGGGGCAGCCGACGCCCAGGAATCGACGCTGGTGGACCTGCGGGCGGCCTATGACGCCGCCGGCATCAAGGAGGGTCTCGACCAGCTCGACCGGGAACTGATCGGCCTGCGTCCAGTGAAGGCCCGGATCCGGGAGATCGCCGCCCTGCTGGTGATCAACCGGGCCCGCACCCAGGTGGGGCTCGACACGGCGCCCCCCAGCCTGCACATGTCGTTCACAGGCCGGCCCGGCACCGGCAAGACGACGGTGGCAGCCCGCATGTCGAAGATCCTGCATGGACTCGGCTACGTGCGCAAGGGCCACGTGGTGACGGCCACCCGCGACGATCTGGTGGGCCAGTACATCGGCCACACCGCGCCAAAAACCCGGGAGATGCTCAAAAAAGCGATGGGCGGCGTGCTGTTCATCGACGAGGCCTACTACCTCTACAGGCCCGAGAACGAGCGGGACTACGGCGCCGAGGCGATCGAAATTCTGCTGCAGGTGATGGAGAACAACCGCAACGATCTAGTGGTGATCTTCGCCGGCTACAAGGAGCGGATGGACATCTTCTACCAGAGCAACCCTGGCCTGTCCTCGCGGGTGGCCAACCACATCGACTTTCCCGACTACTCCGCCAGCGAACTCCTGGCGATCGCCCAGCTGATCCTGGCGGCGGAGAACTACCGCTTCAGCCCGGAGGCGGGCGCGGCCTTCGCCGAGTACATCCAGCGCCGCATGCAGCTGCCCTTCTTCGCCAATGCCCGCTCAATCCGCAACGCCATCGACCGGGCCCGCATGCGCCAGGCCAACCGGCTGTTCAGCGGCATGGGCCGGGCCCTCACCAAGACCGACCTGATGACGATTGAGGCCGACGACATCATCGCCAGTCGGGTGTTCCACGGGGAAGTGGAAGGGCTGGATCCGGCCCAGCCCCTCTCCGGCGCCGGCTGACGTTCAGCGGCGCTGGCGGCAGGCGATCTGCAGCAGGTCGCGCACCTGCTGCACCCGCCGGGCCAGGGCGGGATCGCTGCTGAGCTTCTTCTCCACCTGCTCCACCGCATACATCACGGTGGAATGATCCTTGCCGCCGAAGGCTTCGCCGATGCGCGGCAGCGAAAGGTTGGTGTTCTGACGCATCAGGTACATCCCCACCTGGCGGGACTGGCTGACGGCCCGTTTACGGCTGGGGCTGAGCATCTCATCGATGCGCACTTCGAACACTTCGGACACCTTCTCCAGCACCTGCTGGGGGGTGACCGCCACCTCATTGCCGACCGGATCGAGCATCGGCGCCAGCGATTCCACGGTCATCGGCAGGCCGGTGATCGAGGCGAAGGCCACCGCCCGGGTGAGGGCACCTTCGAGTTCACGGATGTTGGAGGTGAAACGCCCGGCGATGTACTGGATCAGTTCCCGGGGCAGGGCCACCTGCTCCGCCTCCGCCTTCTTGTGCAGGATGGCCATCCGGGTCTCCAGGTCGGGGATCTGGATGTCGGCGATCAGGCCCATCGAGAAGCGGGAAATCAGCCGCTCCTGGAGTTTGGGAATCTGGCTGGGGGGCCGGTCACTGGCGATCACGATCTGGCGGCCGGCCTCATGCAGGGCGTTGAAGGTGTGGAAGAACTCCTCCTGGGTGTATTCCTTGCCCTCGATGAACTGGATGTCGTCCACCAGGATCAGGTCGGCCGCCCGGTAGCGATCGCGGAAGGCCTGCATCCCGTCCTTGCGAATCGCCTGGATCAGGTCGTTGGTGAAGGTCTCGGTGGAGACATAGAACACGCGGGCGTCCGGGTCGATCTCCAGCCGGTAGTGGCCGATGGCCTGCATCAGGTGGGTCTTGCCCAGGCCCACCCCACCGCAGATGAACAGCGGGTTGAACTCCCGGCCAGGGGCCTCGGCCACCGCCAGGGAGGCGGCATGGGCCATGCGGCTGTTGGCTCCCACCACGAAGCGGTTGAACACGTAGCGGGTGTTCAGGCCCGCCCCGAGGCGCAGGGGGGCCGGCACCGTCCGGGCGCCACCCCCGGCAGCGCGCAGGGGGGCCTCCACCGCCGGCTGCGGCAGCGTGTCGCCGTTCTCAGCGAGGACGTCCGGCAGCTCGCCCAGGGGTTCGGCATCCGCGGCCACCTCCACTTCGACCCGCACCTGGCGTCCGGCGTGCTCGCTGGCCACCGCAGCGATCATCACCAGGTAGTTCTTGCGCAGCCAGCCGCAGGCAAAGCTGTTGGGGGCCTCAAGACGCAGCAGGCCGTCGGCGAAATCCCGGCAACGGGCCTGCCGGATCCAGGTCTCGTAGGTCGGTTTGCTGAGCCTGCCCTGAAGATCCTGGCTCACCCTGTGCCACAGCTGATCACCCTGCTGCACCAGGAGCCCACGACGCGATGGCCGAATATAGGCATCCCGGGCCCGGAGGTTCGTCTTTAATGAATCCTTCAGCGACGCCCGTCCGCCCCCGATGGTTCAGCCCCGTTTCCTGTCACGTCTCAGCCTCCTGGCGGCCACGGCAGGCCTGCTGACCTCTTGCACCGGCACCCGTCTGGCCCTCCCGGGCCTGCCGGGCCTGCCCAAGCCCGAGCAGCCCCCCATCAGCGATGCGGCACCGGCGCCGGCGCTGCAGCCCAGCAGTTCCGTGATCGTCGATGCGGTCGAGAAGGCGGGCCCGGCGGTGGTGCGCATTGACACGGTCAAGCGCACCGTGAACCCCCTGGGCGGCATCTTCGGCCGGGGTCCGGCCATTCAGCAGCAGCAGGGCCAGGGTTCGGGCTTCATCACCCGCTCCGACGGGGTGCTGCTCACCAACGCCCACGTGGTCGAGGGGGCCAGCGAGGTGAGCGTGACCCTGCCCGACGGCCGCAGCTTCACCGGCAAAGTGCTGGGGGCCGATCCCCTGACCGACGTGGCGGTGGTCAAGGTGGTGGCCTCCAAGCTGCCGGTCGCCACCCTGGGCGATTCCAACAAGGTGCGGCCGGGGGAATGGGCGATCGCCATCGGCAACCCCCTCGGCCTCGACAACACGGTGACGGCCGGGATCATCAGCGCCATCCAGCGCACCAACGCCGTGGGTGAGGGCCAACGCGTGCCTTACATCCAGACGGACGCCGCCGTGAACCCCGGCAACAGCGGCGGGCCGCTGATCAACGACCGCGGCCAGGTGATCGGCATCAACACGGCCATTCGCCAGGCGCCCGGCGCCGGCCTGAGCTTTGCGATCCCGATCAACACGGCCCGGCAGATCGCCGCCCAGATCCTCGAGCGCGGCTACGCCAGCCACCCCTACATCGGTGTACGCCTCCAGGCCCTCACCCCCCAGCTGGCCAAGGAGATCAACGCCACCACCAACGAGTGCCGCCTGCCGGAAGTGAACGGCGTGGTGGTGGTCGAGGTGATGGCCAACAGCCCGGCGGCCCGGGGCGGGCTCAAGCCCTGCGACCTGATCGAGAAGGTGGGCGACAGGACGGTCCGCAACGCCTCGGAGGTGCAGCTGGGCGTCGACCGGGGCAAAGTGGGCGATCCCCTGGCGATCACGGTGCTGCGCAACGGCTCCAGGCAGAACCTCACCGTCCGCCCCGCCGAACTGCCGCGCGAGGGTTGAGGCCGCCGCGGGGTCGGGGGGCCGGACCACCCCAGCTGGTGATGCTGGCCCGCTGGCCGGCGCCCGGGCGCTGCAAGAGCCGCCTCGTGCCCGGGGTGGGCAGGGCCAGGGCCGCCGCCATCCAGGCCCGTCTCACCCAGCACGGGCTGGCCGCCGCTGCCGAGGCCCGCAGGTCCCTGGCGGCGGCCGCAGGCGGGGGGCATGCGGGCAGGCTTGAGCTGGTGCTGGCAGCCAGCGGCCTTGGCGCCAGGGCTGCCGCGCGCTGGGGGCACCTGCTCGGCGTCGACCGGGTGGTGGCCCAGGGCAGCGGCAGCCTGGGGTTGCGGCTGCAGCGTCAGCTGCTGCGGGGCAGCCGCGAGGGGGCGGCGGCGGTGGTGCTGATCGGCAGTGATCTGCCCGCACTCGCCGCCGAGGACCTGGTGGAGGCCTTCCGGGCCCTGGAGCACGGGACCCTGGTGCTGGGCCCCGCCGGCGACGGCGGCTACTGGCTGATCGGCCGGCGCCAGGCCACGCCCCAGCTGTTCACGGGCATCGACTGGGGCAGCGACCGGGTGCTGGCGCAGACCCTGGAGCTGGCACGCCAGGCCGGCCTGGCCCCGACCCTGCTGGCGGAGCGCCACGACCTCGACCGCCCCGCCGACCTGGATCCCTGGCGATGAAGCCGCCCCTGAGCGTGGTGATCGCCGCCCGCGACGAGGCCCGCGGCCTGCCGGCCCTGCTGGCGGATCTGGCCACGGCACCGGAGCTGGTGCGGGAGGTGCTGGTGGTGGATGGCGGCAGCCGCGATGGCACCCCGCGGCTGGCCGCCCTGGCCGGCGCCCGGGTGCTCCACGACAGCAGCGGCCGAGGCGGCCAGCTGGCCACCGGGGTGGCCAGCAGCGTGGGCACCTGGCTGTTGCTGCTGCATGGGGATGTGCGCCTGCCGTCGGGGTGGGCCCGGGCCCTGGCGGCGGCGATCGCCGCTGGCGAGACCAGCGCCTGGGCCTTCCGGCTGCGCATCGCCGGCGACGATCCATCCCTGCGCCTGGTGGAGCTGGCGGTGGAATTGCGCAGCCGCTGGTGCCAACTGCCCTACGGCGACCAGGGGCTGCTGCTGGCCAGGGTGCTCCATGACGCCGCCGGCGGGATCGCACCGCTGCCGCTGATGGAGGACCTGGAGTTCGTGCAGCGCCTCAGGCGCAAGGCCAGGATCAGCAGCCTCGGCCTGGCCCTGCGGGTCAATGGCCGGCGCTGGCAGCAGCTGGGGGTGTGGCAGACGGTGCTGGCCAACGCCCGCCTCAGGCGCGCCTGGCGCCGCGGCACGCCGGCGGAGCAGCTCGCCGAGCGCTACTACGCTGCCAACCCTCAGGGGGCATACCAGAAGGCACAGCGGCGCTGCAGCGGCTCCAGCTCCCAGCCCTGAGCGGCGTAGAAGCCGACGACGTCGGGATCGGCGAACAGGCTCACCCGGTCGATGCCCATGGCCCGCAACTGCAAGAGCACGTAATCCATCAGCTCCTTGCCCAGGCCGGCCCCCTGGTAGCGGGGATGGACCGCCACGTCCCAGACGGTGGCCTCCACCACCCCGTCACCGGTGCAGCGGGCAAAGCCCACCAGACGGGGCAGACGGGCGTCATGGCGCCAGAGCCCCACCTGCAGAAGACTGTGCTGCAGGGCCTTGCGCACACGCCGCAGGGGACGGCGGCTCCAGCCCACCGCATCGCAGAGCGCCTCCAGCTCGATCAGATCAATCGGCCGCTCCTGGCTGAGCACCAGCTCCAGGCTGGGATTGGGGGTGGCGCAGAGGCGGTGCCCGGACCCGTAAAGATCGGTCATCAGTGGCAGGGTCTCGGGCACGACGTGGGACTACGCGTTCTGAAGATCCTGACGGATGCAGGTCTGACTGCGGCAGGGTAGGAACTCCACCCGGCGACCGTCCTGAGCGTCTCCCCCACCAGCTCTGATTGGCCCCTGCTGGTCGGCGTCCATGGCTGGCTGCTGGCAGGCCGGCTGTGGCACCCGCTGCGGCGGGAACTGGCGCCGCGCTGGTCGCTGTGGTGCCCTGATCTGCCCGGCTTCGGCGGCACGGAACGGCCCCGGGGGCTGCAGGCGAGCCTGGCCAGCTACGGCCGCTGGCTGGCGGAGGCCGCCCAGCGGGAGGCCGCCGGACGGCCGGTGGTGCTGCTGGGCCACTCCCTGGGGGGAAGCCTGGCGCTGCATGCGGCCCCCCTGCTGGGGGGCCAGCTGCGGGGCCTTGTGCAGATCGCCGTGGGGGGTGGCGTGTACCAGCCGCGGCCCTTCGCCCGTGTCCGCCGGGGAGGGGCCGCCTTCCTGCGCTGGCGACCGGTCTGGGCGGCCCAGCTGCCTGGCACAGGGGCGATCCGCAGCCCCCTGGTGGCTGACGGCCGCGCCGCGCGGGGGCTGCTGGCCTGCAGCACCAACCGGGGCGCCGTTCGCCAGCTGCCCAGGCTCACGGCCGAACTCCAGGTGCCCAGCCTGTGGATCGCCGGCAGCCGCGACCGGGTGATGCAGCCCCGCTATGTGCGCCACCTGGCCGGTTACAGCCCATTGCACCGGCTGGTGGTCCTCAACGGCTTGGGACACCTGCCGATGGGCGAACAACCGCGCCAGCTGGCGGCCCTGATCGACACCTGGCTGGAGGACGAGCTGGAACTCCCCCCCCAGAGCCAAGGGCTTCAGAGCGTGGCCAGTCCCTTTTCCTGCAGCTCCGCCAGCTGGGCGTAGAGCCCCCCGACGGCCCGCAGCTCGCGGTGGTTGCCCTCCTCAATCAGGCGGCCCCGGCGCAGCACCAGGATGCGGTCGGCGGCTTCGACGGTGGCCAGCCGGTGGGCGATGACGATGGCGGTGCGGCCGCTGAGCAGGGTGTCGAGGTCCCGCTGCAGAGTGGCTTCGGTGGAGGGGTCCATGAAGGCGGTGGCCTCGTCCATCACCAGGACGGAGGGGTCACGGATCGCCACCCTCGCCACGGCCAGCAGCTGGCGTTCGCCGGAGGAAAGGTTGCCGCCCCGCTCGCGCAGCTCCGTGGCCAGGCCATCCCCCAGCCTGCCCAGCAGGGGGGCGAGGCCGAGATCGCCGCAGAGGCGCTCCAGATCCGCCTCACTGATGTCGGCATCGAGGCGCAGGTTGTCGGCCACGTTGCCGCTGAACAGAAAGGTGTCCTGCAACACCACCCCCAGGCGCCGCCGCAGGGTGGCGATCGGCAGTTCACGGATGTCCACCCCATCGAGGCGGATGGTGCCCTGCTGCGGTTCGTAAAGCCGGCAGAGCAGCCGGATCACAGTGGTCTTACCGGATCCGGTGGGGCCCACGATCGCCACGTGCTCGCCGGGGGCGATGCGGAAGGAGAGATCGGTGAGGATCGGATCGTCCGGGCGATAGGCGAAGGAGACGTTCTCGAACTCCACTTCGCCGGGGCTGAAGCGTTCCTCCCCCGACACCATGGCGGCGGCGCTGCGCTGGCTGCTGGGCAGATCGGCGATCTCGATCGGCTGCTCCAGCAGCTCACCGATGCGCTCCACGGCGGTGAGCCCCCCCTGGATCTGGGTGAAGCGCTCCGCCAGCTGGCGCAGGGGATCGAACACCCGCTGGGAGAACAGGATGAAGGTGGTCAGGGTGCCCAGGCCCATCGCCCCACCGGTGACCATGGCGCCGCCGAGGGCCAGCACCAGCGCCACGGCCGCCAGGGCCACCCACTCGATGAAGGCCGAGATGGCGCTGTCGTAGAAGATCGTGCCGGTGACGGCCCGGCGGTAGGCGTCGGTGGTGTGGGAGAAGCGCTGGCCGTTGACGGCCTCCCGCCGGAACATCTGCACCACCTCCAGCCCTGGAGGTTCTCCTGCAGGTCGGCATTGAGCTGGCCCAGTTCCTCCCGCACCCGGTAGTTAGCCTTGCGGTAGCGGCCCTGCAACCAGAGCACCCCGAGGGTGACGGGCACCTGGCTGACCAGCAGCAGCAGCCCCAGCCGCCACTCGATCGAGAGCATGGTGAGGCCGATCACCAGCAGGGTGACCAGATCGGAGAGCACCCCCACCGCACCACTGCCGAACACCTCGGCCAGGGCATCCACGTCACTGGTGAGGCGGGTGAGCAGCTTGCCCACCGGCGTGCGGTCGTGGAAGCGCAGCGACAGGGCCATGGCATGGCGGAACAGGTCGTCGCGGATCCGGGCGGTGAGCCGCTGGCCCACCACCTGGACGTTGTAGGTCTGGGTGCCCTGCAGGGAGAGGCGCAGCAGCACCGCCGCCAGCAGCAGCAGCACCAGCAGCCGCAGGGCCGCCGGCACGGGCAAAGGGGCCAGCCAGGGCAGCACCTCCTCGCCCCGGAGCTTGGAGATCACCTGGCCCACCAGCAACGGCTGGACTGAGGCCGCCAGGGCCAGGGGAATCAGCAGCAGCAGGGACAGCAGCAGCCGCTTGCGATCCCGGCCCAGGTAAGGAAGCAGTCGCCGCAGTCGCTGGCCATCGAGGCTGCTCATCGGACCGGCACCTGGACGGGCCTGTGGGCGGGCCTCTGGACAGTGGCGATCCGCTCGACCAGGCCCTGCAAGGCCCCGTCATCGAGGCGCAGGGCCAGGGGATGGCCGATCAGCCGGGCCGTGCTGCTGAACAGATCCTCGATCGCCACCAGGCCGTTGTCGCGCAGGGTGCGGCCGGTGGCCACCAGGTCAACGATCGCCTCGGACATGCCCGTGATCGGACCGAGCTCCACCGAACCGGTGAGGTGAATCAGCTCCACCGGCAGATCCAGCTGTTCGAAGAAGGCTTCGGCGCAGCGGGTGAACTTGCTGGCCACGCGGCAGTGGGCCGGCAGATCGGCGGCGCGGCGGTAGCCGCTGCTGGCCTTCACCGCCACGGCCATGCGGCAGCCGCCGAAGCCGAGGTCGACAAGCTGGGCCACCGGCAACTGGTGCTCCCGCAGCACGTCGTAGCCCACCACCCCGAGCTGGGCCTGGCCATAGGCCACATAGACGGGCACATCGGCATTGCGCACCAGCAGGGCCCGGGCTGTGCCGCAGCGGCTCGGCACCATCAGCAGACGGTTGTCCTCCTCCAGCAGATCGGAGAAATCAAGGCCGGCCGCCTGAAAGCGACGCACCGAATCCTTCAGCAGGGCACCCTTGGCCAGGGCAACGGTGATCGGGGACCGCTGGTTGGCGGTGATCATGGAAGCCAGCAGCAACCTGGACTGTAACGATGCCGGATCACGCCCAAGCCAGGCCCTCCACCCCGCTCGAGGTGGTGCTGCTGCCGGTGCTGCGGGATAACTATCTGTTCGTGCTCCACGACGGCAGGCGGGCGGCGGTGGTGGATCCGGCGGTGGCGGAGCCGGCGATCGCCTGGCTGAAGCAGCGGGATCTGGAGCTGGTGGCGGTGCTGCAGACCCACCACCACAGCGATCACATCGGCGGCACCCCCGCTCTGCTGGCGGAATGGCCCCGGGCGGAGGTGGTGGCGGCCCTGGCCGATCGGGAGCGGATCCCCTTCCAGACCCGGGGGGTGGCGGGCGGCGACCATTTCACGCTGCTGGGCCAGCCGGTGGAGGTGCTGGCGGTGCCGGGCCACACCCGCGCCCACATCGCCTTCCACCTGCCCCTGCAGGGGGAGCTGTTCTGCGGCGACACCCTGTTCGCCGCCGGCTGCGGCCGGCTGTTTGAGGGAAGCCCTGAGCAGATGCATCACTCCCTGGGGCTGCTGGCGGCGCTGCCGGAGACGACCCGGGTGTGGTGCGCCCATGAGTACACCGCCTCGAATCTGCGCTGGGCCGCGGCCCAGCGACCGGGGGATGGGGCCATCGCCGAACGGCTGGCGGCGGTGCTGCTCGCCCGGACCCAGGACAGGCCCACCATCCCCAGCAGCATCGGCGAGGAACGCCGCACCAACCTGTTCCTGCGGGCGACGGATGCCCGGGAACTGGCCGCCCTGCGGCGCAGCAAGAACGACTGGTCGGACTGAACCGGTGCCGGATGAGGGCGAGAAAGGTGACGCCCTTGCGCAGAAATGTGTTGCACAACACAACGCCGTGGCCGTCTTGTCGGTCCGAAGCACAACCCAGGTAATGTCACTTGGTTCAATTTCCAGCGGTCATGATGCAGACGGCTTCGATCCGATCGGACGATGTCCTCGAGCCCGACGGCTCCATCAAGCTGCGCAAGGTTGTTCTCTCCGGACGCCTCGACATGCTGGGTATGGAAGACATTGCCCTGAAGCTCACATCGCTGACGGCCATCAAACCATTGCCGGTGATTCTGGATCTGCGCGACGTCAGCTTTCTGGCCTCCATCGGCATCCGCAGCATCATCTCCAGCGCCCGTGCCCTGGATCAGAAAGGCGGCCGCATGGTGATCCTTCTGGGCGGCAACGAACTGGTGAAGGCCACGTTGGAGTCCACCGGCATCGACGACGTGATTCCGATGGTCGCCGAAGAGGATCAGGCCGAACGGGACGCCCTGGCCTGAGGCTCGATCGATGGCGCCACCCCACCCCGACGCCCCCAGCCTTTCCGTGCAGCCCAGCCCCCTGGAACTGCGGCGCTGCTCCGAGTGGCTCACGCAACACTGCCAGATCCGGGCCGTTCCCCCCGAGCCCACCGGCAAGTTGGATCTCTGCCTCAACGAGGTGCTGGCCAACCTGATCGACCACGGCGGGGCCGCGGAGTTCACCAGCCCGGTGGATCTGACCCTGGAACTGGCCGATTGCGGCGATCGGGGCCTGGCCACCCTCACCATCGTCGATGCCGGCCCGGCCTTCGATCCCCTCAGCGTCAGCCGCGGCCCTCTGCCGCGCACGCTTGCCGAGGCTGAACCCGGCGGACTCGGTCTGCTGCTGGTGCATCGCTTCATGGATGAGCGCAGCTACCAGAGGGCCGGGGACAGGAACGTGCTTAAGCTCGGCGTCTACTTCTCCAAAGACCCCTGATCGGGAATGTGCGTCGAGCCCCCACGCTCTCTGGATCCCTCGACCACCGCTTCCCTTCCTTACCAGGACATTCCCCTGTTTCGGGATGTCAGGGAAGACGTTCTGCTGGCGGCGGTTCGTCGCTGTGAGCTTCTGCCCCTGGCGCCAGGCCAGGTGCTGCTGACCCCGGGGCAGACGAACGAGGACATTTTCATCATCCTGGCCGGAACCGTCACGGTCCACCTCGGCGCCGACAGTTACCGCAGCAAGGGAATGGCGATTCCCGTTGGTCAATGCATCGGCGAATTTTCCGCCATCGATGGCCGGCCGGCCTCTGCTCTTGTGCGGGCGGAAGATGAGGCGATTGTGCTGAAGATTCCCCAGCAGGTGTTCTGGTCCCACATGGTGCTGCTGCCGGGGGTGGCCCGCAACATGATGATTTCCCTGGTGGAGCGCACCCGGCTCACCAATCAGCTGACCATGGAGGCTCAGCGGGAAGCCCTGGAGCTGTCCCACCTGCGCAAGGAACTCAACCTGGCGCGGGACCTGCAGCTGAACATGCTGCCACCCCAGGGCTGTTTGTTTGCCGAACATCCGGACATCGAAATCGCCACACTGATGGAACCGGCCACCACGGTGGCGGGGGATTTTTTTGATGCCTTCTTCGTCGACAACCAGCGACTGTTCATCTGCATCGGGGATGTGTCCGGCCATGGCCTCGGTGCGGCCCTGTTCATGGCGCGTTCGGTGGGACTGCTGAGGATCCTGGCGAACACCGAAACAACGCCGGACGCCGTTCTGCGCCGCCTCAATGACAGCCTCGCCGAAGGCAACGAGGCCGCGCTGTTCGTGACGATGTTCTGCGGCTATCTGGATGTGAGCTCCGGCCTGTTCACCTATTCCAACGGAGGCCATTGCCCGCCCCTGCTCCAGCAGGAGGGAGGGATCCGCCCGATTGCGATGCCGAAGGGGGCCCTGCTGGGCGTCTTTGCCGGCCGCACCTACCAGAGCCTGACCCTGCAGCTCGAACCCGGCGACTTGTTGATGGTGTACACCGACGGTGTCACCGAAGCGGAGAACATTGAAGGGGAACCCTTCGGTGTGCAGGGATGCCAACGTCTTCTGGCCCAGGCGGGTCAGGCTCCCCTTGACGCCCTGATCGACGGGCTGCGTCAGAGCCTGCAGGGCTTCACCAGCAGCCAGCACCTCGAGGACGATTGCACCCTGCTGCTGCTAAGGCGCCGCCGCGTGGCCGGGCTCAGGGAGGCGAGCTGAGGCTCTCGGCACTGCGCCCCTGGGGCAGGGTCACCAGGGACCGTCCACCAGGGAACAACAGGGCGGACTCACCGGCGCGGAACCGCAGCCGGCCCCGGCGGCCGTGGGGGTGGTCGGCCTCCAATGGCGCGCGCCAGCGCAGCCGCTGGTCACCGAGCTGCACCTGATAGAGCCATTCCCGACCGAGGAATTCCCGACCGGTGATCCAGGCTGGCCCTTCCTCCTCGGGCAGAAACTCCAGGGCCTGGGGGCGAACCATCACCTCGACGGCTTCCGCTGCCTCCGGGCCGTCTGCCCCCCGGGAGAGGGGCTCCAGCTCGCCGAGCACGGTCTGCAGCCGGCGGCCGCGCCAGCGGGCCGGCAACAGGTTGGACTGGAGCACGAACTGGCCCACGAAGGCGGTGGCTGGCTGGTCGACCAGCTCACGGGGCGGGGCGCACTGGTGCAACACCCCGTCGCGCAACACCCCCACCCGGTCGCAGATCGCCAGGGCCTCCTCCGGATCGTGGGTGACCATCAGGCCGCTGGCGCCGCAGCGGGCCAGCACCGCCGGCAGCTCGCTGCGCAGCCGCAGCCGCACCTCCACATCCAGGTTGGAGAAGGGCTCATCCAGCAGCACCACCGAGGGCGATGGCGCCAGGGCCCGGGCCATCGCCAGCCGCTGGCGCTGGCCGCCGGAGAGTTCGTGGGGATAGCGGCGCTCCAGTCCGCCAAGCCCCAGCAGATCGAGCAGCCAGGCCACCCGGGCCGTGTCCTGGCCGCGGCGCAGGCCGAAGCAGGCATTCCGCCAGGCATCGAGGTGGGGGAAGAGGGCATCGTCCTGGAACACCATGCCCACACCCCGCCGTTCGGGGGGAAGCAGCCGCTCCGGACCCGCCACCTGCTGTCCGCCGATGCTGATGCTGCCGCGGCCGGGGCGCTCGAAGCCGGCGATCAGGCGCAACAGGGTGGTCTTGCCGCAGCCGGATGGGCCCAGCAGACCCACCAGTTCCCCCGCACCAAGAACGAGGTCGACCCCCTTGAGGGTCCAGGCAGAAACGTCGCGACCCGGGTACCGATACCAGAGGTCGTCGATGCGGACGTGGTCGCGGGTAGCGAGGCCGGTGATCTCCCCGGTGCTCGAAGCCGTGGTGGCGGCAGTGGCGGCAGGAGTGGCGATGGTGGTGGAAGAAGCCATAAGATCCCAGTCCCGCATTGTCACCCGTCATGAGTTCCAGCGCTGGCGGGAGTGACGAAAGGCACAGGCCCTTGTCTCATCCGGTCCAAACCGCGGCCGCCCCCGCCCCGGTGGGCCCCTACAACCAGGCTGTGGTCGCCGGTGGCGTCCTGTACTGCTCCGGCCAGATCGCCCTGGATCCGGTGGGCGGGACGCTGGTGGGGGACGGCGACGTCGAGGCCGAAACCGTCCAGGTGCTGAGCAACCTGCAGGCGGTGCTGGCCGCCGCCGGCTGCGGCCCTGAGCAGGTGGTCCGCACCACGGTGTACCTGGTGGATCTGAACGACTTCGCCCGGGTCAACGCCTTGTACGCCGAGGTGTTCGGCGCGGGGGTGGCCCCAGCGCGGGCCTGCGTGCAGGTGGCGGCCCTGCCGAAGGGCGCGCGGGTGGAGATCGACGCCATCGCCGTGCTCGCCTGAGGCGGTTCCCAGCGAAGCCGCATGGCCATCGGCTAGCTGGGGGGGCCGGACTGCGGCAACCTGGGTCCATGGAAACCCCCTTCGGCACCTGGTTTCACGAGGTGGTGGTGATGACACCGGGCCGCTTCGAGGAGGCCGTCGAGGCGGTGCTGGCGGTGCAGCAGTTCAAGACGGTGGTGCTCCACCTCAGCGCGATGGCGCCGGAGGAGGCCCAGCGCACGATTGATTTCGTCTCGGGCGGCGTCTTCGCCCTGGACGGCCAGTCGGAACGCCTGGGGGACACCGTGTTCCTGTTCGCGCCGGCCCTGGTGACGATCAGCCGGGACGGCGATGAGCAGGACTGAGCCTTCCCGGACTGGCTGCATCGCCCTTGTGGCACCCTCGCCGGGGCAGTAACACGGGCACCGGACCTTGTCCTGCCCATGAAGCGATCCACTGGCCTGGCCCTGCTGGCCCTTGTCTGGGGCCTTATGGCGCCCCCGGGTGACCCCGGCCCCAGGGCCCTTGCCGTTGCAAGCAGCGGTCAGATGGTGCTGGTGCGCACCGAGCGGCAGCTGCCCGTCACCGGCGATCCGATCTGGGAGCTTCAGCTCCATCTCCCCGGCCAGCCGCCACGGGCCTACGAAGCCCTGGTGGGCCGGGTGCGGCGCCAGGACGGCGACCGGGGCCGGCTGGGCAGCAAGGCGCCGTTGCCGCGGGGCCGCTACGCCGTGACCGAGATCACCCCCGTGGCCCCGACGGATGATGTGGAACTCGGCCGCTTTCTCTGGATCGGCCTGGAGCCGAGCTTCGCCACCGCCCGCCGGGGCCTTGGCATTCACCACGATCCCAGCGCCGGCCGGGGGCGCCGCAGCGGCACCGATGGCTGCATCGGCCTGATCCACGGCAACGACCTGCTGGTGCTGGGCGATCTGCTGCGCCGCAGCGGCACCACCGAACTGGTGGTGCGGGACTAAGCAATGTTCGAGCGTGGCCGGTGTTCAGGCGCCGCCAGCCAGGGCCTCCTTCAGGCGCGGCTCCAGTTCCCTGCGCTGGGCCGGATCTCCCACCAGCATCAGGGTCCCGGTGCCGGGCCACCAGTTGAGGCGCAGGTTCGATTCGCCGTCCTCGATCACCAGCATCTCGAAGGCCCCCTCATGCACCCAGTGGCCCTGGCAGCCGAGGCCCTCGACCAGTGCCTGGAGCTCCGCCAGGGATCCGTTGAAGGTCACAGGGCCGTTTTCAGGTGGGGCAATTTTAGGGACACTGGCGGAATCCGGACCCGGGACGAACCGATGCGACTGTCCGTGCCGGGAAACCCGATTACCGTCCCCACACGCAGGGACGGCCCATGGACACAGCCAACCGCATTCTCGTGCTGTTCGCCCATCCGGCCCTGCACAAATCCTGGGTGAACCGACGCCTGATCCGGGCCATCGACGACCTCGAAGACGTCACTCTGCACGACCTTTACGAGGCCTATCCCGGCTTCCACATCGACGTCAAACGGGAGCAGGACCTGCTGCTTGCCCACGACGTGATCGTGTTCCAGCACCCGTTTTACTGGTACAGCAGTCCGGCGATTCTCAAGGAGTGGCAGGACCTGGTACTCGAGCACGGCTTCGCCTACGGCTCCGGCGGCACGGCCCTGGGGGGCAAGAAGTTTCTCTCGGCCATCACCACCGGCGGCCAGCACGGGGCCTACGGCCGCTCCGGCGCCAACCGCTTCACGATCCGGGAACTGCTGACGCCTTTTGAGCAGACCGCACACCTTTGCGGCATGGACTACCTGCCCCCCTTTGTGATCCACGGCACCCATCTCCTCCGGGAGGCCGGCCAGATTGCCCCCTACGCCCGCGCTTACCGGCACCTGCTCATGGGGCTGCGGGATGACACGCTCCGCTGGGATGCTCTCGCAGAAGGGGAGTATCTGCATCAGAACTTCGAACGGGTGCTCAGCCCCTCCCCGGTGACCGACCATGCATGACGAAAGCCTGTTCCTGCAGGCCTTCATCTATCTCGCTGCGGCTGTGGTGGCGGTGCCGATCTCCAACCGGATGGGGCTCGGTTCGGTACTCGGCTACCTCATCGCCGGGGTGGTCATCGGCCCCTTCGGCCTGCGTCTGGTCGGGCAGGAGGGGGAGGACGTGATGCACTTCGCCGAGTTCGGCGTGGTGATGCTGCTGTTCCTGGTGGGGCTGGAACTGCAGCCCTCCAGGCTGTGGCGACTGCGACTGCCGATCCTCGGCATGGGGGGTCTTCAGGTGCTGGCCACCGCCCTGTTGATCGCGGCCCTGGCCATGGTGCTCGGGCTGACCTGGCCAATGGCCCTGGCGGTGGGCCTGATCCTGTCGATGTCATCGACGGCCATCGGCCTGCAAAGCCTCGACGAGAAGGGCCTGGCGAAAACCGACGCGGGCCAGTCGGCCTTCTCGGTGCTGCTCTTCCAGGACATCGCAGTGATCCCGATCCTGGCGTTGCTGCCGCTGCTGGCCTACGAGAAGGTCGATCTGGGCGGCCACGGGCCAGCACTCAATCCCTGGCTGCAGGCCGTGATGGTGCTTGGGATCGTGGCCGGGATCATCGTCGGCGGCCGATACCTGATGCGGCCCGTGTTTCGCATCGTGGCCGCCACCCGGCTGCGGGAGGTGTTCACGGCCATGGCCCTGCTGCTGGTGATCGGCATCGCGCTGGCCATGCAGACCGTGGGCCTCTCGCCTGCCCTGGGCACCTTCGTCGCCGGCGTGGTGCTGGCCGACAACGAATACCGCCATGAGCTGGAGGGCGACATCGCTCCGTTCAAGGGCCTGCTGCTGGGGCTGTTCTTTCTCACCGTTGGCGCCAGCATCGATTTCCGGCTGCTGATCGAGCGGCCCTGGCTGATCCTTGGCCTGGTGCTGGCCCTGGTGGTCGCCAAACTGGGCGTGCTGGTGGCTCTGGGACGGGGTTTCCGCCTGGCGTGGAGCCAGACCCTCCTGTTCGGCTTCGCCCTCGCCCAGGGGGGGGAGTTCGCCTTCGTCCTGTTCTCCTTCGCCACCAAGGCGAGGGTGCTGCCTGAAAGCCTCACGGCCGTGCTCGTGGCGGTGGTGGCGTTCTCCATGCTGCTCACCCCCCTGCTGCTGATCGCCAACGAACGCTGGCTCCAGCCCCGTTTCGCCAGCCCGGCTAAAGAACGGGAGCCCGACGGCATCGATGAGAGCGAAAACCCGGTGATCATTGCCGGCTTCGGCCGTTTCGGCCAGGTGGTGGGGCGGCTGCTGCTGGCCCACCGCTGTCGCATCACCGTGCTTGATCACAGCCCCGCCCAGATCGATCTGCTGCGTCGCTTCGGGTGGAAAGTGTTCTACGGCGATGCCGGTCGGCTCGATCTGCTGCAGGCGGCTGGCGCCGCCCAGGCCCGGCTGCTGGTGGTGGCGATTGACGATCCCGACAAGGCGCTGGAGATCGTGGCCCTGGCCCAGAAGCATTTCCCCCACCTGGCGATCCTGGCCAGGGCCCAGGATCGCCGCCATGCCTACGCCTTGATCCGCCAGGGGGTGAGCCTGATCCGGCGGGAAACCTTCGGCTCTGCCCTGGAGACGGGCATCGATGCCCTCAAACTGCTGGGCGTGCGGGCCCACCGGGCCCATCGAATCGCCCAGACCTTCCGTCAGCACGATGAGGCCGCGCTGCAGGAAATGGCGAGGATCGAAGGCGACGATGCACAGGTGATCGCCCGTTCGCGTCAGCTGACCCATGACCTGGAGCAGTTGCTTCAGGCCGACGGGGACAGCATCGGCGCTGACAATGACCAGGCCTGGGACGTGGTCGCCCGTCGGGGACTGTCGCAGGTTTGAGCCCGGCCGCGTCCCTCAAAGGGCCGTCGCCTCCGATGGTCCCTCCAAGGGCCCCTGTTCCTGCGGCAGCTGCTGCCAGCCCGGTTGCCAGGCGTCGCGATCGCGCAGTTCACCCAGGGGAACCAGCAGCCGGTAGCCGGGATCCAGCACCGCCTGCAGCTCTAGGGTCCGCCCCCGGCCGTGGCCCCGCTGGCCCAGGGCGGCGAAATGGCGGTAGCCGCTACTGCGCTCGGCCTGGGCGGGCTGGGCGGTCCAGGCGGTGGGGAGCTTGATCACGCGGTGTTCCGGGGCCGTTCAGGGGGTCTGGGTGGGGATGGGTTCGTCGATCACCGGGTTGCGCAATACGCCGATACCTTCGATCTCCACTTCGACCGTATCGCCGCTGCGCAGCCAGCGGGGTGGATCGGCCGCCATGCCCACGCCACTGGGGGTGCCGGTGAGGATCACGGTGCCGGCCAGCAGAGTGGTGCTGGCGCTGAGGAATTCGATGATCGCCGCCACTGGAAAGATCATGTCGGCGGTGCTGGCCGCCTGCACCGTTTCACCGTTGAGACGGGTCTGCAGGCTGAGGGCCTGGGGATCGGGGATCGCGGCGGCACGCACCAGACAGGGGCCCAGGGGCGCGAAGCTGTCGAAGCTCTTGCCGCGGCACCACTGACCGCCACCGAGGCGTTGCTGCTTCTGCCAGTCGCGGGCGCTGACATCGTTGGCGCAGGTGTAGCCCAGCACCACGTCCAGGGCCTCGGAACGCGACACATTGCGGCAGGTGCGGCCGATCACCACCGCCAGTTCCCCCTCGTAATCCACCTGGTGGCTGGCCGCGGTGGTGGGCAAAGTGATCGGCGCCTCCGGGTGCTGCACCGCCCCCGGCGATTTCATGAACAGCACCGGATGGGTGGGGATCGCCGCGCCGGTTTCGGCGGCATGGCGGCGGTAATTGAGGCCGATGCAGAGGATGGCCCGGGGCTCCAGGGGGGCCAGAATCCGCTCCACCGCGGCCGGCTCGCCCGTGGGCACCAGTTCGCCGAACAGGTCGCCCGCCAGGAGCTCCAGGCGCCCGTCGGGATCCAGACGGGCGTGGTGGATGCCGCCTGCCGACTCCCGGTAGCGCACGATCTTCATGGGGGGTGCACGCAGAAGCTGCCGGGGGGCTGCCGAGGAGGGTGCCGGAGGCCCGGAGGAAACACTCTCGCCCAGCAGCCCATGGATGATGGGGGCGCCAGCGGACCGAGGAGCACGCCGTGGTCGCCGAAACACGTCGCCAGCGGAGCACGCTCCTCCGCGGCGCCGAGCTGCTGAATGACCCCTTGCTCAACAAGGGCACCGCCTTCAGCCGGGCGGAGCGCCAGGCCCTGGGCCTGGAGTCCCTGCTGCCCTGGCAGGTGGAGAGCATCGAGACCCAGGTGGAGCGCTGCCGGCTGGCCTTCGGCGCCATGGGCAGCGACCTGGAGCGATACGCCTACCTCCAGACCCTGAGGGAGCGGAACGTCACCCTCTTTCACCGCTTCCTCGCCGACCACATCGAGCTGGCGATGCCGATCGTCTACACCCCCACGGTGGGGCAGGCGATCCAGCACTTCAGCCACACCTACCGCAGCCCCAGCCAGGGGATCTACCTGGCGGCACCGCAGCAGCAGCGGCTCGAGGAGCTGCTGGCCCAGGCCTGCGGCGACCGCTCCCCGGACCTGCTCCTGGTCACCGACGCCCAGGGGATCCTCGGCATCGGCGACCAGGGGGTGGGGGGCATCCAGATCTGCCAGGGGAAGCTGGCCGTCTACACCCTCTGTGCCGGGCTGGATCCGGCCCGCGGGCTGCCTGTGATGCTCGATGTGGGCACCGACCGGCCCGAACTGCTCGCCGACCCCTGCTACCCCGGCCTGCGCCAGCCTCGGCTGCAGGGGGAGGCCTACACCGCGTTCCTCGACTGCTTCATCACGGCGGTGCAGCGGGTGTGCCCAGGCGCCCTGGTGCACTGGGAGGACTTCGGCGCCGACCATGCGCGCCCCGTGCTGGAAGCCTACCGGCACCGGGTGCCGAGCTTCAACGACGACATCCAGGGCACCAGCAGCGTGGCCGCCGCGGCGATCCTGGCCGGCCTGCGGGGCCTCGGCAAGCCGCTGGCCGACCAGCAGATCGTCATCTTCGGGGCGGGCAGTGCCGGTTGCGGCATTGCCGAGCGGCTGTGGCGCCTGCTGCAGCGGGCGGGACTCAGCGCCGCCGCGGCCGCCGATCGTCTCTGGCTGATCGACCGCGCTGGGCTGATCCACTCCGCCACCCTGGGCCTGGCAGACGGCGCCCGGCCGTTTGCCAAATCGCAGCAGCAACTGGCTGAACGGTTCGGGGCGGAGGCCGGCGAGAGCACCCAAGGGCCGGGCCTGCTGTCGGTGGTCGAAGCGGTGCGGCCGGGGGTGCTGATCGGCACTTCCACCGCCGCCGGGGCCTTCGACCAGGCGGTGGTGGAGGCGCTTTGCTGCGGCGGCGAACGGCCGATCGTTCTGCCCCTCTCCAATCCCACCCACCTGGCGGAGATCACCCCGGAGAACCTGCTGCGCTGGAGCCAGGGCCGGGCCCTGGTGGCCACCGGCAGCCCCTTCGCGCCTGTGGCCTGCACCGGCAGCACCGGCCAGCCGATCGAACGGGTGATCGGTCAATGCAACAACTGCTTCGTGTTCCCCGGCCTGGGCTATGGGGCCGTGGCGGTGGGCGCCACGGAGGTGAGCGACACCATGATCGACGCCAGCATTGAAGCCCTGGCCCGGGTGATTCCGGCCGCCAGCGATCCTGAGGCGCCACTGATGCCGCCCCTTTCGGCCGTGCAGGCGGTGTCCCGGGCCGTGGCCGAAGCGGTGGCGCTCGCGGCGGTGCAGGAAGGACTGGCGCGTCTCGCCACCACCCCTGAAGCCGCCATCGCCAGATTGGAGAGGTCTCGCTGGAGCCCTGTTTATGCCGAGTTGACGATCACCGAAGAACCGAAAACGGTCGATTAGGGTCCATTCGTGTTACTGTAACAACAGCATTACTGACGGAATCAATGCAGAGCAGGAAGCGCAAAACGATGCTTTTCTCTGCCATCGGCAACCGGCTCGGCTATCTGCTGGCAGGGACAAGTTTCCTCTACATTTTATTCTCCCTGATTGTTTATGCCATTCCTTCCCTTCAGGACTGGCAACCCCTGGCCTTTGTACCCATCCGGCTGTTCTCCAAGGTCACTCCACCCTTCGCGGACCTGGCCATGCTCACCCACAGCGCCCGCTGTGACGGCAGCCTGAGCGATCTCTTCGACGGCAGGGTGAACTGCGATCCCTATGGACGCCTGTTCACCTATCCACCGATGGCCCTGTGGATGTTCAGTGCCCTTGGCCTGTCGAGCGCCAGCCTGGGGTGGTTGGGAGTGGCCATGGGAGCAAGCGTGGCCCTGCTCACCGGCGTCTTTTTCTTCGCCTTGATCCCCTCGGCCGCCGTGGCAGGGTTTCTGCTGGCCCTGGCCTATTTGTCGCTGCCATTCCAACTGACCCTGGAGCGTGCCAACAACGATCAGATCGTCTATCTGCTGCTTTGCCTGCTCGCCCTGGCGATGGCGCGTGGGACGGGGCGTTCGGCCGCCGCCGGGGCTGCCCTGGCCTTTGTGGCCGTGGCCACCAAGCTCCTCCCCATCTTCGGGATCTTCGCCACTCAGCTGCTGCCTCCAGGGTGGGAATCACGGGGGAGGCTCCAGCTGCGGCACCTCCGCTGGGCCCTGGTGGGAGGGGTGGCCGGCCTGTCCCTGGTCGTGCCCTGGCTCGGCCCGATTCTGCGGAACTCTCCAGTTGCCACGGGGGGGATCCTCAGCCATGGACTGATGGCCCATCAGATCTGTTACGACTGGATGGCCGACTTTCATCTGTCGAAGAGCCTGTCCAGGCTCCTGGCCTTCAGTTGCCTGGGGATCAAGCTGATGTTCCTTCTGCTGGGGTTCGTTGGCGTCTGGCGGCAGGCGGTTCACCACAGCCTGCGCTCCTTGCTGTTCTCGCCAGCCAACCGGCTCCATCCTCAGCTGATCGCCGTGACCATCAGCCTGTTCACGGGCACCTGGGTGGGGACTTACCTGTTCACCAAGTCCTACGACTACAAATTCATCTTCCTGTTGCCCGTCCTTGCGTTCACCGGAGCCCTCCTTTGCCGAGGTGCCACCGGCAAGGGTCATCGCTTCTGGATCACCCTGATTCTGGTGCCGATGCTGCTCGCATGGTTCACCCCATACCTAACGATCAGCTTCAGCCAGCCCATGGGACTTTCGTTGGAGCTCGTCAATGACTTCGTACTGATTCCAGTTCTGGCGGGCGCCCTCCTCGCCACCATCATCAGTTTCCGATCCGCCCTGCGGGCGATCCCCTGAGACCGAAGGATCAATAAGAGCTGTGTCACCCACTCGCGCAGGCGACGTCGCTCGCCTTAGCACCTTGGGCAATCACCCCCCGCGCGATGGGCTTTTTCGTCCGGCTCACCGACGCCATCGCCGCCCGTCAGTCGCTTCTGGTCACCGGCCTCGATCCCAACCCGGAGATGCTGCAGGCCTGGGCCCACCGCCGGGGCATGGGGGGTCGCTCGTTTCTTTCCCAGGCGCGTTACTGGATCAAGGCGGTGGTGGAGGCCACCGCCGACCACGTCTGCGCCTACAAACCCAGCCTCGGCTTCTACCAGGCCCTCGGCCCCGTCGGACTGGAGCTGCTGCGAGAGGTGCGGGAACTGGTGCCCCTCGACATCCCCCTGATCATCGATGCCAAGCACGGGGACCTGAACAGTTCCTCGGCCCTGGCCCATTACCTGTTCCGCGAGCTCGGTGCCGACGGCGTCACCCTGTCGCCCCTGGCTGGCCAGGACATCGCCGCCCCCTTCCTGCTCTATCCGGAAAAGGCGGTGGTGATCACCTGCCACAGCTCCAATGCCGCCGCCAGGGTGCTGCAGCACCACCCCAATGAGGACGACCCCCTCTACCTGCGCATCGTGCGGGAGTGCCAGCTCTGGGCCACCCCCGACCAGCTGCTGCTGGAGGTGGGCACCAGTGACCCCGCCATCCTGGCTCGCGTGCGCCAGGAGGCGCCCGAGCGCTTCCTGATCCTGCGCAGCCTCTGGGGCGAGGAGGACCGGCTGGATGCCCTGCTGGAGGCCGGACTGAGCCCATCGGCCGACGGCCTGTTGATGCCCCTGCCCCAGAACCTGCTGGTGGAGGACGACATCGCCGAGCGATCGGCCGCCCTCAAGCAGCGCATCAGCCAGCGGCGCGACCGCTGGCTGGAGAAGCGGGTTCGGGACCAGAGCGATGTCTGCAGCCTGTGGCTGCCGGGGCGACAGCCGGAGGGCGGGGCTGGGCTCGCTGCGACCACGCATGGTGATGGCGACAGCGGTGGGGCCGGGGATCCCCTGGCCAGCCTGATCGTCGACCTGTTCGATATCGGCTGCCTGCTGTTCGGCGACTACGTGCAGGCCTCCGGGGCCGTCTTCAACTATTACGTGGATCTGCGCCAGATCATCTCCGATCCCAACCTCTTCCACCGGGTGTTGCATGCCTACGCCGGCCAGCTCGGGGAGCTGGTCTTCGACCGCATCGCCGGCATTCCCTACGGCTCCCTGCCCACCGCCACCGGGCTGTCGTTGCAGCTTCACAAGCCCCTGCTCTACCCCCGCAAGGAGGTGAAGGCCCACGGGGCCCGCCGCCTGATCGAAGGGGACTTCGAGGAGGGCGACCGGGTGGTGGTGGTGGACGACATCCTGATCACCGGAACCAGCGTCCTTGAGGGCATTGCCAAGCTGGAAAGTTCCGGCCTGGAGGTGGAGGACGTGGTGGTGTTCATCGACCACGGCGGCCAGGCGGACACCAGCGCCCGCCAGCGGCTCGCCAAGGGGGGCTATCGCTGCCATGCCGTTCTCGACATTCCGCGCATCACGGGGGTGCTGCATGCGGCCGGACGCCTCAGCGACGAGCAGGCCGCGACCCTCGGTTACGCGCCGCCGGCGCGGGCCCTGGGCGTCGAGGGGATGCTGGCCAGCTCGTAGAGTGGACTGGCGCCCCTGAAAAACCCGGGTGCCCCCTTCCGCCATGCCCCAGGTCCAGGGTCAGCCCCCCACGATCGGCGAGCTTGAGGCGAAATATTCCCTTTACTGCAAGGCGATGCGGCTGCTGCTCAAGGAGGGCCGCACCATGGAAGCCATTCAGAAGACAGTCTGCTGGAGCCGGCTGGAGCAGCTCCACATCTGCCTCCCCAGCCGCTACAAGTCCCCCGACTACCTCTACGCCGTGCTCAAACGCGACCTGCGCTGATCACAGGTCGCCTGATTCGCCTGCCAGGATTATCGGGCGCAAAGGGTCGGTGCCCGCCACGATTCTGTGAAGTCGATCTCCGATCCGTTCCTGCGTCGGCCCGTGCTGACGCTGGTGCTTAGCCTTCTGGTGGTTCTCGCGGGCCTGATCAGCCTGCCGGGGCTGAAGGTGGAGAACCTTCCCCCGATCGCGCCTGGGCGGGTTTCGGTGAGCGCCAGCTACCCCGGCGCCAGCCCCGAGGTGGTGGAGCAAGGGGTCACCACCCTGCTCGAGAAGCAGTTCAACGGCCTGGAACGGCTGGATTCGATCCGCTCCACCAGTTCGGCCAACGGCAGCAGCATCTCCCTCGGTTTTGAAGGGGGCAACCCCGAGATCAACCAGATCAACACCCAGAACGAGGCGGCGGTGGTGAGCCGCCAGCTTCCTGCCCAGGTCGCCCGCTTCGGCGTCCAGGTGCGGCGCACCTCCGACGACCTGCTGATGGTGCTGAGCTTCAGCGCCAGCCGCGACCGCTACGACGCCACCTTCCTGAGCGGCTGGGTGGATCAGGTGGTCCGCGACCGGCTGCAACGGGTTCCCGGTGTAGGGGAGGTGCGGCTGTTCGGTGGCAGTTCACTGGCCTTCCGGCTGTGGCTGGATCCGCTGCGCCTGGAGGAACGCGATCTGACCATCAGTGAGGTGCGGGACGCCCTCGAGGAGCAGAACGTGCTGGCCGCCCTCGGCCAGGCCGGCGTCGCCCCCTCCCCCGACGACCAACTGGTCACCCTGCCCCTGCGCATGGAGGGTCGCCTGCGCACCGCCCAGGAGTTCGAGAGCCTGGTGGTCGACCGCAGCGCCAACGGTGGGGTCACCCTGCTGAAGGATGTGGGCCGGGTGAGCCTGGGCAGCGAGAACTACGAATCGATCGCCACCGACCTCAACGGCAAGAGCGCCGTGGCGGTGGGGATCTTCCAGCGGGACGGCAGCAACGCCCTGGAGGTGAACCAGGGGGTGAACGAGGCCCTCGCGGAACTGGGCTCCAGCTTTCCCCCCGGGGTGGATCTGCAGGTGATCGTCGACGAAGCGGCCTCGATCCGCACCAGCATCGACCGCACCACGGCGAGCCTGCGGGAGGCCGTGCTGCTGGTGTTTCTGGTGCTGTTGCTGGGGCTGGGCAACAGTCGTCTGGCCCTGATCAGCGCCTCGGCGGTGCCCGTGGCTCTGATCGGATCCCTGGTTGTGCTGCGCTTCAGCGGCGACTCGATCAACACCCTCACCCTGTTCGGCATGGTGCTGGCCAGCGGCCTGGTGGTGGACGACGCGATCGTGGTCAGCGAGGACATCGGCCGACGCCTGGAGAATGGCCGCCCACCGCTGGAGGCTGCCCGCGAAGCGATGGCCGAGCTGGGAGGGGCGGTGATCGCCACCTCCCTGGTGCTGATCGTGGTGTTCCTGCCGGTGCTCACCCTGCAGGGCAGCCTGGGGCGCCTCTATGCCCCGATCGCCCTGACGATCGGCGGCACCATCGTGTTCTCCACCTTCAACGCCCTCACCTTCACCCCGGTGGCCGCCAGCCGGCTGCTCCATGCCGAGCGCCGGGAGCCGGGCTGGCTGCTGCGCTGGATCGACCCCACGCGGCGGGCCCTGGAGCGGCTGGAAGGCCCCTACGACCGGCTGCTGACCCGTGTGCTCCGCTGGCGGCGACGGGTGGTGGCTGGCCTGCTGCTGGGTCTGCTGCTCACGGGGTTGGCGCTGCAGCAACGGCCGACGGCCTTCATTCCCCAGGAGGACAGCGGCCAGCTGAGGGGGGTGGTGCTGCTTCAGGACGGCATCGCCCTGCCCCGCACCCAGGCGGTGATGGAGCAGGTGCGCGCGGTGGTGGCCGAGGAACCCCTGATGCGGTTCGCCAACTTCTACGCCGGGCGTTCCTTCGGTGACAGCTCCCCCAACAAGGGGATCTTCTTCCTGCGGCTGCGGCCGATCGAGGAACGGGTCGGCGCCGACCAGAGTGCGGCCGCCGTGGCCGAACGGCTCAACAAACGCCTGCGCCAGACGATCACCGACGCCACGGTGATCGTCAGCGAATCCCCCACAGTGCGTGGCTTCAGCAGTGAGAGCGGGCTGGAGTTCGACCTGCTCGACACCAGTGGTGGCCGCCTGAGCCTGGGGGAGTTCCAGCAGGAGACAGAGGCCTTCATCGCGGCGGCCCGGGACACCGGCGCCTTTGAGCAGGTGGGCACCCGCTTCAGTGCCGACGCCCCCCTGCTGCGCCTGATTCCCGACCGGCTGCGCATGGCCTCGCTCCAGGTGGACCTCGATGAGCTGGTCAGCGTGCTCGGAGCCAGCTTCGGCAGCGAGTACGTCAACGACAGCTTCGAAGGGGACCAGGTGCGCAAGGTGATCCTCCAGCTGGACGGCGAAGCCCGGCGGGACGCCGATGACGTGCTGGCCCTGCAGGTGCGCAACCGGGATGGCCAACTGATCCCTGTGGCCCAGATCGTGCGGGTGGAGACGGGCACCGGCCCCACGACGATCAACCACACCCGGCTGGTGCGCTCGATCAGCATCCGGGCCGAACCCGCCCAGGGGGTCAGCAGCGGCCAGGCCATCACCCTGCTGGAGCAGCTGCAGCGGGACAGGGCCAGCACCGCCACCGACCTGGAGTGGGCGGGCCTGGCCCGGGAGGAGGCCAGGGCCGGTGGCGGCAATCTGCAGGTCTTCGCCCTGGCGGTGCTGGTGATGTTCCTGGTGCTGGCCGGTCTCTACGAGAACTTCGCCGATCCCCTCATCATCCTGGCGACGGTGCCGATGGGGGTGCTCGGCGGGGTGCTGGGTCTGGCGCTGCGGGGCCTGCCCCTGGATGTGTACGGCCAGATGGGCCTGCTTGTGCTGGTGAGCCTGGCGGCGAAGAACGCGATCCTGATCGTCGAATTCGCCAACCAACGTCTGGCCGAGGGGATGCCCCTCGACGAGGCCGTCCACGGCGCCGCCGTCGCCCGCCTGCGGCCGATCCTGCTCACCGCCTTTTCCTCCCTGGCCGGCTTCCTCCCCCTGCTGTTCGCCACCGGTGCCGGGGCCGCCAGCCGCACCAGCATCGGCACGGTGGTGTTCTTCGGCCTCCTGGTGGCCACGGGGCTGACCCTTTTCCTGGTGCCCACCCTCTACCGGATCGTGAAGGGATGGGAGCTCAGCCTGGGAGCGGGCCGCCGGGGGGAACCGGCCTAGGGATCGGGCCGCCAGGCCCCAGCCACGAACCGCTCAGGCTTCAGCCCCTGCGTCCTGAGCAGGGCGATCAGCCCCTGCTCCCCCAGCAGGTGCATCAGACCCACCACCACCAGCGTGTCGTCGGGGCGTCGCAGCAGCTCCCTTACAGGAGCCACCCAGGCCCGGTTGCGCCTGACCACCAGGCGCTGGTGCAGTTCGGGGCGCTGGCGGTAGTCCCCTAGCAGCAGGGCATCGAGCCCGGCCAGGTCGCCGGCCCGCCAGGCGCCCTCCAGGGCCTCAAGCCTCGGCCCGACGCTGTCCAGTTCCTTCAGGGTGACCTCCAGCAACTGCAGCTGGTCCGCCCGGCTCAGCCCATCGAACAACGCGAGTTGCTGGGCCGGGGTCTCCAGTCCGTCGATGGGCTTGCGGTCGGCGGCAGCCCTGGCCTGGAGCTGGCCCTCGACGCCGCTGTCCGGGGAGTAGCCCCGCTGCAGAAACTCGGTGGAGGCGAGCAGCAGGGCCACGGCCCAGGGCTCGAAGCGATCGATCGCTGCCTCCGGTAACCCCAGGCCCTGCAGCCGCGGCTGCAGGGCCCGCCAGGACGCCGGCGGCAGGCCGTCGCGCAGCGAATGGCCCTGGGAATCCATGGCCCGCCCCAGCAGCTCGCCGGCCAGGTCCGCCGGACTGATGGCGTCCATGTCGAGCTCCATCACCAGCCGCTCCGCCTCCCGGTAGGCCTGGCCATAGGACGGGGGCAGGGTGGCCCGGTCGCGGCGCAGCTGGTGCAGGGAGCCGGCGATGAACACCGTTCCGGCGCCATCGCGCAGCCGCCACAGGGTGCCGACCTCGGCAGCCGCCGCGGGAAGGGCGACCAGCCACAGGGCCAGCACAGCCAGGGAGCGGTGCAGCACCAGCGCTCGCATGGGCTGCAGCATCAACAACGTCCCGCGGACGCTAGCGACAGCGCTTCACGGCTCCGGAAGCTGGTCATGCTGACCGTGGCCCCCGCTGCCGATCCGTGCTTCTCGCCGCATCCCAGCCGATCTGGTCGCTGCCCCTGGAGGAGGTCCATCAGGCCCTGCAGACCTCAGCGCAGGGCCTGAGCAGCGACGAGGCCGACCGACGCCTGGCGCAGTTCGGTCCCAATCGCCTGCCGCCGGCCAAGCGGCGGCCCCTGGCCCTGCGCTTCCTGGACCAGATGGTCCACTTCATGGCCCTGCTGCTGTGGATCGCCGGAGGCCTGGCCTTCGCCGCCGGAACCCCGCAGCTGGGCTGGGCCATCTGGGCGGTGGTGCTGATCAATGGCGTCTTCTCCTTCTGGCAGGAATTCCAGGCCGAGCGCACCCTGGCCGCCCTCACGCGTGCCCTGCCCAGCCAGGTGCAGGTGTGGCGCGACGGGCAGCTGGGCTTTCTGCCGGCGGAGAACCTGGTGGCGGGCGATCGGGTTCGGCTCGAGGAGGGGGCTCGGGTCCCGGCCGACTGTCGGGTGAGCATCGCCCACACGCTCTATCTGGATCTCTCCGTGCTCACCGGCGAGTCCCTGCCGGTGGCGCGCCGGAGTGATGCCCCTGAAGCCAGCCAACGGCAGGCGAAGGTCAGCACCAGTGAGCGGGCCAACCTGGTGATGGCCGGCAGCACGGTGGCCTCAGGACGGGGGGAGGCGTTCGTCTACGCCACGGGCGCTGAGACCGAATTCGGACAGGTGGCGCGGCTGGCGGCCGGCACCAGCCGCGGCACCAGCACCCTCGAGGTGCAGGTCAGCAAAATCGTCCACACGATCTGCACCATCGCCGTGACCATGGGCGTGGTCGCCTTCGGCCTCAGCGTTCTGCTGGTCGGGATGGCCCCGCTGGAGAGCGTGGTGTTCGCCACGGGGATCATCGTGGCCAACGTCCCTGAAGGGCTGCTGCCCACCGTGACCCTCGCCCTGGCCATGGCGGTGCAGCGCATGGCGAGCCGCAAGGCCCTGGTCCGCCGCCTGTCGGCGGTGGAAGCCCTGGGCTCGGTGAGTGTGATCTGCTCCGACAAGACGGGCACGCTCACGGGAAACCGGATGGCGGTGGAGAGCACCTGGCTCCCCATACCCGAAGAGGGGCTGGAGCGGCTGTTGTTGCGCGCCGCCTCCCTGTGCTCCAACGCCCGTCTCGAGGCCGCGGTGGCTGGGGCCGGTGGAGCCACCGAACCGTGGCTGGGGGTGGGGGATCCCACCGAAACGGCGATGCTGGTGGCCGCCGCTGAGGCTGGTCTGGTCCCGGAGGCGTTGCCGGGCCGCCATCCACGGCTTCGGGAAATCCCCTTCGATTCCCTGCGCCGCCGCATGACCGTGCTGGTGGAATGGAGCGACCAGGCCGACGACCTGCCGATTGTCACCGGGGGCTCCCTGCTGATCACAAAGGGGGCTCCCCTGGAGGTGCTGGCGCACTGCACCAGCTGGCTGTCCTCCGGTGGCGACGCGCCCTTGCCGGCCGAACTGCGCCAGCAGGTGGTGGCCGCCAACGATTCGCTGGCCGCCCGAGGCTTCCGCGTCATTGCCGTGGCGCTGCGCCGCGGCGACGACCAGTCGACCACGGCGCCGAGTGATGACCTGGAAGGCGGGCAGATGTTCCTCGGCCTGCTGGGTCTTTACGACCCACCACGGCCGGAGGTGCCCGACGCGATCCGGCAGTGCCGCGAAGCCGGCATCAAGGTGACGATGGTCACCGGCGACTACGGCCTCACGGCCCAGGCGATCGCCCAGCAGATCGGTCTGCTCGACCCGCCCCGAACGTCGGGGCGATCGGCAGCCCATCAGCAGGCCAGCGCCGACCCGGTGCGGGTGATCGAGGGCTCCACCCTGGCCCAGATCAGCGACGTGCAGCTGCGCCAGTTGCTCAAGTACCGCCGCCGGCTGGTGTTCGCCCGCATGGCGCCGGAGCAGAAGCTGCGGCTGGTGCAGGCCTACCGCGCCCTCGGCGAGGTGGTGGCCGTCACCGGCGATGGCGTCAACGATGCGCCGGCCCTGCGCGCCGCCGATGTCGGGCTGGCGATGGGGATCAGCGGCACGGATGTGGCCCGTGAGGCCGCCGACATCGTGCTGCTCGACGACAACTTCGCCACGATCGTGCAGGCCGTCCGTTACGGCCGCTCGGTGGTGACCAACATCGGCCGCTTCATCACCTACGTGCTGGCCTCGAACGTGCCGGAGGTGCTGCCCTTCCTGGCGATGGTGATCGCCGGGATTCCCGCCGCCCTCACGGTGCTGCAGATCCTGGCCGTCGACCTGGGCACCGACCTGCTGCCGGCCCTGGGCCTGGGGGCCGACCCACCCGAGCCGGGGGTGATGCGCCTGCCACCGCGCCCCAAGGGCCTGCCGCTGCTCAACCGGGCCGTGATGATGCGGGCCTATCTGGTGCTGGGGGTGGTGGAGGGCCTGGTGGCCATGGCGGGGTACCTGCTGACCTGGCGTGCCAACGGCGTGGGCTGGAGCCAGCTGCGTGTCCTGGCCCCCCAGCTGCTGCACCACACGGCTGACGCCGGCGTGGTGGCGATCCAGCAACAGGCCACCACCGTCACCTTCTGCCTGATCGTGGCCGGCCAGATGGGCACCCTGCTGGCCTGCCGCAGTGAACGCCGTCCGGCCTGGGCCATGCTCGGCATTCCCAACCAGCTGCTGTGGCTGGGACTGGTCAGCGAGCCGCTGCTGGCCAGTGCCCTGGTGCTGCTGGCTCCGGTGGCCGCCGTGTTCGGGATGGCGCCGTTCCCCATGGCCTGGCTGGGTCCGATGGCCCTGGCGCCAGTGCTGGTGATCCTCGCCGATGCCATCGACAAACGCTGGCGAACGAATCGTTGAGGATGGTGAAGAGATCCAAAGAACAGCTCATTCGATCCAGGCCGAACGGGGAGCTTCAATAAGATTGAATTGAAAGAAGAAGCCTAGGTCTGCCTATCGTCTTTCTCTCCCCATGGTCTCCGTAGGATCACTTCAAAGGCAGTAATCTGCACCATTCTATCCACACCAACCTGTGAACGGAAAAGGTGGGGACTCATAACAGTGAAACCCACGACAGATCCATTCAGGCTCTTTCACAATTCAGGAGGAACCACCATGGCCATCATTCCCTCGGAAACCCTCAAGGACGTCGAAGAACTCTTCGACCGCTACACCCGCACCCTGCCTTGGCCGTGGCCTTCGGGTCGCGCCATCGCCGCCGGCACCATGGCCGAATGGAATCCCCGGGTCGACATCGTCGAAACCGATGGCGCCTACGAGATCCAGGCCGACATTCCCGGGGTCCGCAAGGAGGACCTGAAGGTGACCATCGACCACGGAGTCCTCACGGTGCAGGGAGAACGGCAGCAGGAGAAGAAGGAGGACAGTGCCCGGATGCATCGTGTGGAGCGCTTCTACGGCCACTTCTCCCGCAGCTTCACCCTGCCGGAGGACGCCGACACCGCTGGCCTCCAGGCCACAGCCAGGGAAGGACAGCTGACCGTGACCGTGCCCCGCAAGGGGCCCGCCCCCAGCGCCGAGCCGACCCAGGTGCCGATCCAGTGACGTCCTGCTTCAGCAGATCCTCGGCAGCAGTTCCCCGCTGAGGGGAACCAGCACCCGCTCGCTGCCGTAGGGGGTGCGCAGCAGCACCCGGCCCCGGGGGGGGCCAGCGGCCACGAGGCCGATCCAGGCTCCCCCTGCGGGTCCCAGCACCTCCAGGGCTCGCTGCCGATCGGCCTCGGGCACCACCGCCAGGAAGCGTCCCTCGTTGGCCAGGTGCAGTGGATCGAAGCCCAGCAGCTCACAGGTGCGGCGCACCGGCTCCGCCACCGGCAGGCACGCTTCCTTGATCTGCAGCTCCAGAGCGTTGGGGGCCGCCAGTTCCTGCAGGGCGCTGGCCAGCCCGCCCCGGGTGAGATCCCGCAGGCAGTGGAGCCGCACCCCGGCGGCCAGCAGCGCCTCCACCGCCGGCCACAGGGGCATGCAGTCGCTGGCCAGGGGGGGCTGCAGATCCAGGCCATGGCGGGCGGCCAGGATCGCCACCCCGTGGCGGCCCAGGTCGCCGCTCACCAGCAGCTGGTCGCCGGGGGCGATCGCCAGCGGATCGATCGGATCGTCCACCTGCAGCAGGCCGATGCCGCTGGTGTTGAGGAAGGCCCCGTCCCCCTTGCCCCGCTCCACCACCTTGGTGTCGCCGGTGACGATGGTCACCCCGCAGTGCCGGGCCGCCTCCACCATCGAGCTGACGATGCGGCGCAGCACGGCCAGCTCCAGTCCCTCCTCCAGGATCAGGCCCAGGCTCAGCACCAAAGGCCTCGCACCCGCCATGGCCAGGTCGTTGGCAGTGCCCGTCACCGCCAGGCTGCCGATGTCGCCGCCCTCGAATTCCAGGGGCTGCACCACGTAGCTGTCGGTGGTGAAGGCGAGCCGGCCGTGGGGCAGGGACAGGCGGGCGGCATCGTGCAGCACCTGGTCGGGGTCGGCGTAGAGACGGCGCAGCTCGGCGTCGATCAGCTGCTGCATCAGGGTGCCGCCACCGCCGTGGGCCAGCTGGATGCGGGCGGTGACGGGCGGGGCCGGCTCAGCCACGGCGGCCGTAACGGTGGTAGGCGGCGCAGGCACCCTCCGAGGACACCATCGGTGCCCCCAGCGGATGCTCCGGGGTGCAGGTGCTCCCGAAGGCCGGGCAGTCCATGGGGCGAGCCCGCCCCTGCAGGATGGCGCCGCTGATGCAGACCCCCGCCGGTTCCGGAGCGGCCGCCCGCCCACCGGGCAGGTCGGGGAAGCGGGCCCCGGCCTCCAGGCGGCGGAAGGGCACCCTCAGCCCCAGGCCGCCCCCCGGGATGACGCCGAAGCCCCGCCAGGGCCGATCCACAGGCTCAAACACCGATTCCAACAGGCCACGGGCGGCCGGGTTGCCCTGCTGGCGCACCACGCGGCCGTAAGCATTCGCCACCCGGGCCTCGCCCCGCTCCAGCAGGCGCACACAGGCCACCAGGCCCCGCATCAGATCCAGGGGCTCGAAGCCGCTCACCACCACCGGCACCCCGTGCCGATCCGCCAGCTGCTCCAGCTCCGTGGTGCCCATCACCGCGCACACATGCCCCGCCGCCAGGAACCCCTGCACCTGGTTGCCCTCGGCCGCCAGGATCGCCGCCATGGCGGGGGGCACGCGCACATGGGCCGCCAGCAGGGAGAGGTTGGCCGCCCCGGCGGCCATCGCCTGGCGCACCAGCAGGGCCGTGGCCGGGGCCGTGGTCTCGAAGCCCACCGCCAGGAACACCACCTGCCGGTCCGGGTGGCGCCGGGCCAGGGCCAGGGCCTCCAACGGGGAGGTGAGCAGGCGCACGTCGCCCCCTTCGGCCCGTACCCCCAGCAGATCCCCCGGCCCGCCATCGGCGGCACTGCCCGGCACCCGCAGCATGTCGCCGTAGGAGCAGAGGATCACCTCCGGCCGGCGGGCCAGGCTGCGGGCCGCATCGATGGTGGCGGCGGGGGTGACGCAGACCGGGCAACCGGGGCCGTGGATCAGCCGCAACCCGGGGGGGAGCAACTGGTCGAGCCCCCAGCGCACGATGGCGTGGGTCTGGCCGCCGCACACCTCCATCAGGGTCCAGGGGCGGGTGGTGATCGCGGCCAGTTCCTGGGCCAGCTCCCGCACGGCGGCCACCTCCGCCGTCGCCGCCAGAGGAGCACTCACCAGGGACCGGGCGCCGCCGCGGCCTCGGCGGGCAGGAAGGTCTGGACGGCGCGCATGTACTGGGAGCGCTCGTACTCGCTGGGATCGGGGCAGCGCTGCTGGCTCATGCAGCCGATCAGTTCCCGGGCGGTGGCGTGCTCGTGCTCGAGCAGCCACTGGCTGAGCTCCTCCTCCAGGCCCGTGAGCCGGCCGGGGCCGTGGCGCAGCAGGGCGGCCACCACCTGGGTGATGGCGGCACCGGCCATCAGCAGGCGCACCACGTCGGTGCCGCGATGCACGCCGCCGGTGGCCGCCAGATCCACCGGGTGGCGGCCGTGCAGCAGGGCGATCCAGCGCAGGGGCAGCCGCAGGTCGTGGGGGGTGGACAGCAGCAGGTTGGGCCGCACCTCCAGTTCCTCGATGTCGATATCGGGCTGGTAGAAGCGGTTGAACAGCACCAGGCCATCGGCACCGACGGCGGCCAGCCGTTTGGCCATGGACCCGAAGTTGGTGAAGAAGGGGCTGAGCTTCACCGCCAGGGGCAGCGACACCTCAGCGCGCACCTCGGCGACGATTTCCAGCACCTGGTTCTCGATCGCCGCGCTGGAGAGGTCGGGGTCAGTGGGGACGGAATAGATGTTCAGCTCCAGGGCGCTGGCGCCGGCCGACTCCATCCGCCGCGCCACCTGCACCCACTGGCCGGGATGGGCGCCGTTGAGGCTGGCGATCACGGGCACCGACAGCCTGGAGCGGGCCTGCTCCAGGTGGCGCAGGTAGAGGTCGTGGCCCACATGGAAGATCGAGGGCTCGGGGAAGTAGCTAAGCGCCTCCCCGTAGCTGTCGGCCCCCTGCAGGGTCACCCGGTGCAGCTCCAGCTGGTCGCGCTCGATCTGCTCCTCGAACAACGAATGCAACACCACGGCCGCGGCGCCGGCCTCCTCCAGCCGCAGCAGTTTGTCGATGTCCTCGCTGAGGGGCGCCGCGGCCCCCACCACCAGCGGACTGCGCAGCTCCAGGCCCAGGTAGGTGACAGAAAGATCGGGACGGGTCATGCCGGTGCCTCCACGGGGGTGCCGGCGAGGGCCCGGTAGATGGCCCAGCGCCGGGCCACCTCCAGCTCCGCCTGCCGGGCCAGGGCCCGGGCCCGCTCCGGCTGGCTGAAGGAGAGCATGCGGAAGCGGTTCTCCGTGGCCATCGCCTCGGCCAGGGGCCGCTTCTGGCCCCGGCTGTCGATCTGCAGGGGGTGCTCACCCCGTTCGGTGCGGCGCGGGTCGTAGCGGTAGAGCAGCCAGCGGCCGGAGTCCACCGCCACCTTCTGCTGCTCCATGCCCCGGGCCATGTCGATGCCGTGGGCGATGCAGTGGGAGTAGGCCAGGATCAGCGACGGCCCCGGGTAGCTCTCCGCCTCCAGGAACGCCCGCACCGTGTGCTCGTCGCGGGCCCCCATGGCCACGCTGGCCACGTAGACGCTGCCGTAACTCATCATCATCAGCCCGAGATCCTTCTTGGGGGCGGCCTTGCCGCCGGCGGCGTACTTGGCCACCGCCGCCCGGGGCGTGGCCTTCGACATCTGGCCGCCGGTGTTGGAGTACACCTCGGTGTCGAGCACTAGGGCGTTGACATCCCGGCCGCTGGCCAGCACGTGGTCGAGGCCGCCGAAGCCGATGTCGTAGGCCCAGCCGTCACCCCCCACCAGCCAGACGCTTTTCTTGACCAGGGCATCGGCCAGATCCAGCAGACGGGCGGCCTGGGCGGCCCAGGGGCCCTGGGGTGCCACGGCGTGTAACAGCCGCTTGAGCTCCTCCACCCGCTGCCGCTGGGCGACGATGCCGGCCTCGTCGTGCTGGTCGGCGTCCCGGATCGCCGCCACCAGGGCCCCGGGGAGCAGGGCGTCGGCCCGCTCCGGCGCCGGCCCCAGCCGCTCCAGCAGTTCGAGGGCCATCTGGCGCTGCTGGTCGATGGCCACGCGCATGCCCAGCCCGAATTCGGCGTTGTCCTCGAACAGGGAATTGCTCCAGGCCGGGCCGCGCCCCTCGGCGTTGGTGCTCCAGGGGGTGGTGGGCAGGTTGCCGCCGTAGATCGAGGAGCAGCCCGTGGCGTTGGCCACCAGCATGCGGTCGCCGAACAGCTGGCTGGCCAGCTTGAGGTAGGGCGTTTCACCGCAGCCGCCGCAGGCGCCGGAGAATTCGAACAGGGGCTGCTGCAGCTGCTGCTGACCGATCTTGTGCAGGTTGAGGTCGCCGCGGGCGATCTCGGGCAGCCCCAGGAAGTAGTCCCAGTGGCCCCGGGCCTGCTCCCGCAGGGGGCGCTGGGGGGCCATGTTGATCGCCTTGCGCTTCGGCTCGGTGCGGTCGCGGGCCGGGCAGACCTCCACGCACAGGGCGCAGCCGGTGCAGTCCTCGACGGCCACCTGGATCGTGAAGCTGCGGCCCTTGAAGTCGGGGTCACGGGCCGGGGCCTGGCGGAATCCCTCGGGGGCTCCGGCCAGGGCCTCCGGCACCACCGCCTTGGCCCGGATCACCGCATGCGGACAGACCATGACGCACTTGCCGCACTGCACGCAGAGGTCGCTCTCCCACACCGGCACCGTGTCAGCGATGTTGCGCTTCTCCCACTGGGCCGTGCCCGTGGGCCAGGTGCCGTCGCAGGGCAGGGCGCTGACGGGCAGGGCATCGCCGCGCCGCTCCAGCAGGGGGGCGATCACCTCGCGCACAAACAGCGGAGCGCCGGCGAGCCTGTCGGCCACAGGCGGCGCGACCGGGAGGTCGTCTTCCACCGGCAGGCGGCTCCAGTCGAGCGGCTGCAGGTTGTCGAGGGTGGCGTCGAGGGCGCGCAGGTTCATGGCCACCACCGCCTCCCCCTTGCGGCCGTAGGTCTTGCGCAGGGAGATGCGGATCTGCTCGATCGCCTCCTGGCGCGGCAGCACGCCGCTGACGGCGAAGAAGCAGGCCTGCATCACCGTGTTGATGTGCTGGCCCATGCCGGCTTCCCGCGCCACCCGGTAGGCGTTGATCAGCCACACCGACAGGCCCCGCTCCCGGATGCCACAGCGCAGCGAGGCCGGCATCCGCCGCCAGCTCTCCTCAATCGGGAAAGGGCTGTTGAGCAGCAGCACCCCACCGGCGTCCAGGCCGGCCAGCAGGTCGAAGCGATCGACGAAATCCCACTGGTGGCAGGCCACCAGGGTGGGACGCTCGATCAGGTAGGGGGCGCGGATCGGCCGGGGGCCGAAGCGCAGGTGCGACACCGTGACCGACCCCGACTTCTTGGAGTCGTAGACGAAGTAGGCCTGGGCGAACAGGTCGGTCTGCTCACCGATGATCTTGATCGTGGCCTTGTTGCCCCCCACGGTGCCGTCCGAACCCAGGCCGTAGAACACGGCCCGCACCTGGTCGGGCCCATCGACGTGGAAGTCGGCCGCGACGGGCAGCGAGCGATGGGTGACGTCGTCGTCGATACCGACGGTGAAGTGATTGCGGGGCTGCGGCAGCCGGAGGTTGTCGAACACCGCCTTGACCATCGCCGGGGTGAACTCCTTGGAGGAGAGGCCGTAGCGGCCGCCGACCACCCGGGGCAGGGGCCGATCGCCATGGCAGGACTGCCACTCCTCACTGAGGGCCGCCACCGCATCCAGGTAGAGGGGCTCGCCGCCGGCCCCGGGCTCCTTGCAGCGGTCGAGCACCGCCAGCCCCCGCACCGTCGGTGGCAGGGCGGCGACGAACAGGGCCGCCACGAAGGGCCGGAACAGGCGCACCTTGAGCACCCCCACCCGCTCGCCGGCGGCGTTCAGGGCCACCGCCGTCTCCTCGGCGGTTTCGCAGCCGGAACCCATCAGCACCACCACCCGCTCGGCATCGATGGCGCCCACGTACTCGTAGGGCCCGTAATGGCGGCCGGTGAGGCCGGCGAACTGCTCCATCGCCTCCAGCAGGTGCCCTGGGAGGGCGTCATAGAAGCGGTTCACCGACTCCCGCGCCTGGAAATAAACGTCCGGGTTCTGGGCCGTTCCCCGCAGCACCGGATGGTCGGGGGAAAGGGCCCGATGGCGGTGGTCCGCCACCGCCTGCATCGGCATCAGGGCGTGGAGCACCGCGTCGTCGATGGGGTGGATCTTCTGGATCTCGTGGGAGGTGCGGAAGCCGTCGAACATGTGCAGCACCGGCAGCCGCCCCAGCAGGCTCGCCCGGGTGGCGATGGCGGCGAAGTCGCCCGCCTCCTGCACCGAGGCCGAGCAGAGGATGACGCAGCCCGTACCGCGGCAGGCCATCACGTCGCTGTGGTCGCCGAAGATCGAAAGCCCCTGGGCCGCCAGGGAGCGGGCCGCCACGTGCAGCACGGCGGGGGTGAGCTCGCCGGCCAGCTTGTAGAGGTTGGGCACCATCAGCAGCAGCCCCTGGGAGGCCGTGAAGGTGGTGGTCAGCACCCCCGCCTGCAGGGCGCCGTGCACGGTGCCGGCGGCGCCGGCCTCGCTCTGCAGTTCCACCACCGCCGGCACCGTGCCCCAGAGGTTGGGGCGGCCTTCGGTGCACCAGGCATCGGCCCACTCCCCCATCGGTGAGGCGGGGGTGATCGGGTAGATGGCGATCGCCTCGTTGAGGCGATAGGCCACCAGGGCCACGGCCTCGTTGCCGTCGACGGTGATGGTCATGCGGGATCGTCGTCGACAAAGCTGAGGGCCAGGCCCACGTGCACCAGCACCCGATCGCCCACGGCCGCCTCGGGCAGGCAGGCCAGGCTCACCTGTTGACGCACCCCCCCGAAATCCACCTCGGCCATGCGCCACAGGCCGTCATCGGCCCCGCTCGGCTCAGGCGCCCCCTGCGGCGGCTGGATCCGGATCGAGAGGATGCGAGCCGGCACGGCCAGGCACATGGGGAGGGTTCGGCGCGGTGGCACTCCCTCCGGTTGTAGGCGCGGCGGCCGGATCTGCCCACGGACCGCCCACCGCCCAGGCCTGCCCAAGGGCCAGGCCGCCGTCATTGCAGGGCACGACCTGCGGCCAGAACGGCTGCAGGCCCCTGGCCCGCAGCGCCGCGATCGCGGCCTCCAGCAGCAACCGGTTCTGGAAACAGCCGCCGCCCAGGGCGACTGGCACCTTCGCGCTGCTGGCCATGGCGGGGGGGCAGCGCAAGGCAGCGGCGAGGGCGGCCGTGTCGGCCAGGGCCTCGGCCAGGGCGTGATGGAAGCGGGCGGCACACAGCGCCGGCGGCGTGCCGGTGGCGATTGCCGCCAGCAATGCCGCCAGCAGCGGTTCCCAGTCGAGCCAGCCCAGGCTCGGCCCGCTGGAGCCACCCGCAACGGCCTCGGGCGGCACCAGGGGGAGGGGCCAGGGGCAAAGCTCCTGGGAAGCGCTGGCGGCGGCCCCCTCCAGGCGCAGACCCCCTTCGCCCTCATAGCTCTGCACCTGCACCAGGCCCAGCAGGGAGGCGACCGCATCGAACAGCCGGCCCACGCTGGTGCTCAGGGGGCTGTTGCAGCCGCTGGCGATGGCCTGCAGCAGCAACTGGCACTCGCCGGCCGTGAAGGCGGCCTGACTGGGGCGGGCGCCGGGGTGCGCCAGGGCCCAGGGGCCGGCGGCGGCCAGCAGCCCCAGGGCCGCCCGGCGGGGTTCGGCCATGGCCCGCTCACCGCCCGGCAGCGGGAAGGGCCTCAGGGCCACCAGACGCTCACAGGCGGAAGCGCCGGGCCCGCCCAGCAGCAGCAGCTCTCCGCCCCACAGCTGGGGGGCGCCGTCGGCGCCCGGGGCGTAGCCCAGCCCATCCCAGGTGAAGGCCAGCAGCGGCGACGGCAGCCCGTGCTCGGCCAGCACCGCCAGACCGTGGGCCCGGTGGTGCTGGACCGTGCGCCGCGGCCACGGCTGATCGGTGGCGAGCTGGTGGCTGAGGTAGCCGGGATGGGCATCGCAGGCGATCCCCGTCAGCTGCCCGCCCCAGCGCCGCTCGATCGCCGCCAGACCGTCGGCCAGCCTGGAGAGCAGGCGGCCCTCGGCCAGGTCCCCCAGGTGGGGGGCCAGCCACAGCCGCCCATCCAGCACCAGGGCCGGCGCGCTCTTGAGATCGCCGCCAAGGGCCACAACGCCATCGGACGCCCCGGCTGGAGCCGCCGCCAACGGCAGGGGCTCAGGGGCATAGCCCCGGGCCCGGCGCAGCAGGGCCGGCCGGCCATCGATCAGCTGCAGCACCGAATCGTCCAGGGGCCGGGCGATGGCGCGGTCGTGGACCAGGAAGACATCGGCGATGGGGCCGCCGGTCCCGCCCCCCAGCCGCTCCAGGGCCTCGGCGGGATCGGTGCAGAGCGGTTCACCGCTGGGGTTGCCGCTGGTGGCCACCAGGGGCCGGCCGAAGGCGTGCGCCAGGAGATGGTGCAACGGCGAGGCCGGCAGCATCGCCCCCAGGCACGGGCTGCCCGGGGCCACCCCCGGCAGGGCTTCCGGGCCGCCCAGATGGCGGCGCAGCAACACAATCGGGGCGGCGGGATCCGCCAGGGCCTGCCGCTCCCCGCCAGCGATGCGGCCGTAGGGGGCCAGGGCACCAACCTCGGCCACCAGCAGGGCGAACGGCTTGGCGGGCCGTCGCTTGCGCCGCCGCAGCCGGGCCACCGCCGCTGCGTTGGTGGCATCCACCATCAGCTGGAAGCCGCCCACCCCCTGCAGGGCCAGGATCTCCCCGGCGGCGAGGCGCCCACAGCAGGCCTCGATCAGGGCGGTGGTGCCGCCGTTGCCGCCGGCACCCGCCAGGGACCTGCCGGCGCCATCCCACAGGGCCAGCCGCGGCCCGCACACCGGGCAGGCGATCGTCTCGGCCTGGAAGCGGCGATCGGCCGGATCCTCAAACTCCTGGCGGCAGGCCGGGCAGAGCGGGAAGGGGGCCAGGGTGGTGTGGGCCCGGACCCAGGGCTCGGCGGTGGCGATGCTGAAGCGGGGACCGCAGTCGCAGCAGCTGATGAAGGGATAGCCGAAGCGACGATCGGCCGGATCCGACAACTCGCTCAGGCAGGCGCGGCAAGGGGCCCGATCGGCCACCAGCGCCGTTGCCACCAGGTCGATGCCGAAGTGCTCCGCCCACCCGGCCTGGATCCGGACCCCCGCCTGGAGCGCCCCGGACGGCCGCGTCGGGGACGGCAGCCAGAGGGGATCCAACCGCTCCATTCGGGCCCCGGGAGGGAGTTGAAGCGGCAGGCGCTGCAAGAACGCCTCCAGGGCAGGGCGCTCCCCCTCCAGCTGCAGTCGCACCACGCCAGGGCCGTTCTCCACCTCCCCGCTGAGGTCGAGGTCGGCCGCCAGCCGGTGCACCAGGGGCCGGAAGCCGACCCCCTGGACCACCCCACGGCACGTGAGCTGCAGCCGGGCCCGTCCGGCCCCAGGCGGCCCGCTCACCCGGCGACGGGCACCCGCTCCAGGCCGAGGGCCGCCAACAGCGCGGCGATGCCCTCACCGGTGCGGGCAGAGACCTCCACGATCCGGGCCTGGGGAGCGACCCGGGCCACGTTGTGGCGGGCCTGGGGAGCATCGAAGCCGCAGGCCTCAGCCAGGTCGCCCTTGCTGATCACCACCACATCGGCGGAATGGAAGGTTGCCGGGTACTTGAGTGGCTTGTCCTCCCCTTCGGTGACCGACAGCAGCACCACCCGCAGGCTTTCGCCCAGGTCGAAGGCGGCCGGGCAGACCAGATTGCCCACGTTCTCGATCACCAGCAGCTCCAGGCCAGCCAGGGGATGGCCGAGGTGGTCGAGGTCGTGCAGGGCCCGGTGCACCATCGCCGCCTCCAGGTGGCAGGCCTGGCCGGTGGTGATCTGCAGGGCCGGCACCCCGGCAGCCCGCAGGCGGCGGGCGTCGTTGTCGGTGGCCAGATCCCCCACGATCACCGCCATCGGATGGCGTGTCGCTGGCAGGGCCGGGGCCAGCTCCAGGGCCAGCCGCTCCAGCAGGGCGGTCTTGCCGGAGCCAGGGGAGGAGAGCAGGTTGATCACCCGGACGCCGGCAGCGGCGAAATGCTCCCGGTTGGCCAACGCCTGGGCATCGTTGTGAACCAGCAGGCGCTGGCCCAGCTCCAGGTGCCGGGGGGGGTCGGTGGCGGCGGCCACGGGCTGGCCGCAATTGCAGTCGACACACATCGCAGGATCGACCCCCAGACAGGAGAGCGGCACGGAAAAGCCCCGCCGGGGCCCGGCCTCGCCCGAAGGCTAGGCACGGAGCTCCAACGGGGCCCTGATGGCCACTGGGGCCATCCGGTGTTCACCAGAGGCCGCGGATCGGCGCGGGGGCCGGATCGGGTTGGAAGACCGGCGCAGGAGCCGGTGCGGGCTGCATGATCGGTTCCGGCTCCGGGGTGGGAGCAGGTGCTGCCGCGACAGGGCGGGCGCCGAAGCGGTAGCGGAAGCCGATCTTGCCGCCGAAGCTGTTGAAGGCGTCGAAGGTCAGGTTCTCGGAGGAATAACCGCCAGCGCCCTGATAGACGCCCTCAAGATAGACATCGGAGTTGTAGCTCATGGCGTAGCTGACGCCCACCTTGGCCTGCCAACCGAACAGCCCCTTGTTGACACTGTTGGTGGGGAAACCGTTGAGGCTGAAGCTCGGGGTGCTGAGGTTGGTGTAACCGATGCCACCGCCGATGTAGGGCGTCCAGCGGCTGTTGGTCTCGATGTCGTAGTAGAGGCTGGCCAGCACATCATTCTTGTTGATGATGCCGGAGACATTGTTGGTGAAGGGAACGATGCCGAAGGCACCGAAGCCGATCGGGTTGGCGGCACCAACGGCGTTCAGGCTGGCCCGGCTGTAGCCGTAGGTGAGCTCAGCGCGCAGGGCACCGAAGTCGTAGCCGACGCCGACGTCACCGGAGAAACCACCGCCCAGGTCGAGCTTGGTGGAGTTGTTGTTACCGAAGTTGTACAGCAGTGGCGTGAAGAAGGGTGAAACCAGCGTGCCGTTGCTGTTGACCGTCTGATCACTGGGGGGTCTGGGCGCCGGCACCGATGGTGAGGTACCAGCCCTTGGCGGAGTAGGCCTCTTTCACCACCGGCAGGGGATAGGTCTGGGCGATGAGGGTGGCCTCCGGCGCGGCTTGGGGAGCCAGGCTTGCGCTGGGGGCTGGAACGTCACTGGGGCCGGCTTCAGTGACCCCGGCAAGGCCTGCCGACGTTTCCAATGCCACAGGATTGGTCACTGGCTCGGTGCGCTCGCCAAGGGGCATGACCTCCGCCATGGCGGGGCCGCCCAGGAGCAGACCGCCCGTGGCAGCGATTCCCACACCGCGGAGGAAAGTCCGATTGAATGTCCTCGTTAAATAAGTCATGGGGTTGCGTTCCTCTCACTCATTTACAAATAAACCCGCACCATGGTCGAAATGTCAGGTCATGGACAGCATCAGGCCTGGCACAGAGTGGTAAAAAAAAGAAAACTTGCGCAAGATTTCAGTTCATGCTTGAAACTGGCTGCATGTTTGCCGTGTGCTGATAATAGAGCGAATTTTTTCCAGTCCTGATCGGGATAACCGGCGACCTGGGGCTGGGTCTGCGGGGGCCGCGTCGGGCAGGCGATGGCGGGGGTGGAAGGCAGCCAGGCCCGGACTGGCTCAGGCCTCAGTCGAGCTCCATGGAGGCCAGCTGCAGCTCCCGGCCCCGCAGCAGTTCCCGGCTGATGCGGCCGCAGCGCGGACAGTCGCAGCAGCCATCGCGCGCCGGGAACGGCTGACCGCAGGCGGCACAGAAACACGCCGCGGGCACCGCCTCGATCACCAGCCGGGAGCCGGCGGCGATCGTGTCCGCCATCACCACCGTGTGGGCCAGGCGCAGGGCCTCAATCTCCACCCCCGCCAGGCTGCCCACCCGCAGGGTGATGGCGGTGATGCGGCGGGCCCCATGCAGGGCGGCCTGCTCCAGGGCCTGCTGCCGCACCGCGTCCATCAGGCTGAGTTCATGCACGGGGCGCCGCAGCCCCCTGCAACCAGCCCCGCAGCAACCGGCGCGCCTGCGGCAACTGGCGTCGCAGCTGCGGCGAGAACTGATCGCCCCAGGAGAAGTCGAAGGCCGGCACCAGCAGCTCGTGGGCCGGCGCGCAGCGATCGAACAGCTGCTCGGCCAGGGCCAGCAGCCGGGCAGGCGCCACCCGGTGCGTGTCCCGCTCCCAGCCGCCTGAGGCCACCAGGGGCCGCAGCAGGCAGCGGCTGCGGGGCGGCGCCAGCCAGGCATCGACGATCAGCAGCCGATCGGCCGCCGCCACCGCCTCGGCCAGTTCGGGGGTGAGCTGGTGGCGCTGCAGCCCCAGACCCTCCACCAGGTGCCAGCCCACGCCGTCATCGCCCCGCAGGGGGTTGCCGATGCCGATCAGCAATGCCTGGCCGGCGCCGGTCATCCCCGCAGACGCTCGGCCAGCACCGTGCCATCGGCGGCCAGCAGCTGCAGCCGCAGCGGCATCTGGCCGGCGGCATGGGTGGAGCAGGAGAGGCAGGGGTCGAAACAGCGGATGCCCGCCTCCACCCGGTTGAGCATCGCCTCGGGGATCTCGGCGCCGGCGGGCACCGGGTCGGGGATGTATTCCTGGGCGATCTGGTGCACGGTGCGGTTCATCGCCAGGTTGTTCTGGCCGGTGGCGATGATCAGGTTGACGCTGGTGAGCAGGCCGTCGTCATCCACCTTGTAGTGGTGGAAGAGGGTGCCCCGGGGCGCCTCGCTCACCCCCACCGCCTCGTTGCGGTTGAGGGAGGCCCGCAGCCGGATGCGGCCGTGCATCAGCTCGGGGTCGCGCACCAGCACCTCGATCGCCTCCAGGCAGGCGACGATCTCCACCAGCCGGGCGTGGTGGTACGCGAAGCTCGAGGTGGCGGTCTGGCCGCTGCGCTGGCGCAGCTCCGCCAGTTCCCGGTCGGCCCAGGGGGTGCCGATGCTGTCGCAGACGTTGAGCCGGGCCAGGGGGCCCACCCGGTAGATGCCGTCCGGGTAACCGAGGGGCTTGTAGTAGGGGAACTTGAGGTAACTCCAGGGTTCCACCGCCTCGCCGAGGAACTCGGCGTAGTCGTCCTCGCTGAGCTGGTCGGCGACGACCGCCCCGTTCGCATCGCGGAAGCGGATGCCGCCGTCGATGTGCTCCCAGAGCCCCTTGGGGGTCACCAGGCCCATGAACAGGCTGGGGAAGTCGCCGAAGACCCGCTGCTCCTTCTGCAGGGGGCCATCGAGCAGTTTTTTGTAGAGCTCCAGTGCCAGGGTCACGGTGGCGCGGGCTTCCGGCAGGCGGTCCAGGATCCAGTCCTTGGCCTCCTGGCTCAGGGGGGAGCGCACACCCCCGGGCACCGCCCAGGCGGAGTGAATCTTGCGGCCGCCCAGCAGCTCCAGGATCTGCTGGCCGAACTGGCGCAGGCGGATGCCGGCCCGGGCCAGGTCGGGGTCGGCGGCCATCAGACCGAAGACGTTGCGCTTCGCCGGATCGCTCTCCCAGCCCAACAGGAAATCGGGGCTGCTGAGGTGAAAGAACGAGAGGGCATGGGACTGGGTCAGCTGGGCCAGGTTGAGCAGCCGCCGCAGCTTGTCGGCCGCCGGGGGGATCGAAATCGCCAGCAGCTTGTCGCCGGTCTTGGCGGCCGCCAGCAGGTGACTCACCGGGCAGATGCCGCAGATGCGGGCCGTGATGCCGGCCATCTCGGTGAAAGGCCGGCCCTCGCAGAACTTTTCGAAGCCCCGATACTCCACCACGTGGAAGCGGGTGTCGGTGAGGTGGCCGGCCTCGTCGAGGTGGAGGGTGATCTTGGCGTGGCCCTCGATGCGGGTCACCGGATCGATGATGACGGTGCGGGTCATGGCGTTGTCCTCATCCGAACCGCAGCATGGCGGAGCCTTCCTGCACGGGCCGCTCACCGGCCAGCAACGGTGTGATCGCCTCGCGGATGCGCTCGGCGGAGGGGGGGCAGCCCGGCAGGTACAGATCCACCGGAATCACCTCATGCAGGGGCAGCACCTTCGGCAGCAGTTCCGGAACGATGCCGGGGGCGAAGGGCAGCTGGCCCGTCGCGTCGGCCAGCTCCAGGTAGCCGCGTTCCAGCACGGCCCTGGCGCTGTCGTGGCCGCCATCGAGCAGGTTGCGCAGGCCGGGCACATTGGCCGTCACGGCGCAGTCGCCGAAGGAGATCACCAGGGCGGTGCGCTGGCGCAGCTGCAGGGCCAGCTCGAGGTTGTCGACATTGGCCACCGCCCCCTCCACCAGGGCGATGTCGACGTTCTCGGGGTAGATCTTGACGTCGGTGCCGACCGGCGAAAACACCACATCCACCTTCTCGGCCAGATCGAAGAGGAACTCGTCGAGATCCAGAAATGACATGTGGCAGCCGGAGCAGCCCGCCAGCCAGACGGTGGCGAGGCGGAGCTTGGCGGCAGGCGGGGTGGGGATCATGGGGTGGGAGCTCACTGGTTGTGCCAGCGGCGCTGTTCGCGGGCGGTGCGCAGCAGGGCGGGCAGGGTGGTGTTGGGCTGCTTCTCGGCGGTGGTGTCGCTGTTGCGGAACAGGGCGCCGGTGGGGCACACATCGACGCACTTGCCGCAGGAGGTGCAGGCCTGCACCTGGCCCCAGGGCTCATCGAGGCCGGCGACGATGTGGCACTGGCCGCCGCGGCTGCCGATGTCCCACACGTGGGCCCCTTCGATCTCGTCGCACACCCGTACGCAACGGGTGCAGAGGATGCAACGGTTGTGGTCGAGGGTGAACTGGGGGTGGGTGGCGTCCACCAGCCGCTGGGGGTACTGGTAGGGGAAGCGGGAGTGGTCCATGCCCACGGTCACGGCCATGTCCTGCAGCTCGCAGTGGGTGTTGGCCACGCACACGGCGCAGACGTGGTTGCCCTCGGCGAAGATCAGCTCCACCGTCATGCGCCGGTACTCCCTGAGCCGGGGGGTGTGGGTGTGCACCACCATGCCCTCGGCGGCGGCGGTGCTGCAGGCGGGGAGCAGCTTGCTGGAGCCCTCCACCTCCACCAGGCACAGCCGGCAGGCGGACACCGGGGTGAGGCCTTCGAGGTGACACAGGGTGGGGACGTTGGCCTCCGCCGCCCGGGTGGCCTCCAGCAGACTTGCCCCCGCCGGCACCGCCACGTCCTGGCCATTCACCGTGAGAGTGACGACGCTCATCGCTCCACCCCCCCGGCGGCGACACAGGCCGCAGGCTCGCGGCAGGCGGCCTCGTACTCATGGCGGAACCAGCGCAGGGTGCTGAGCACCGGATTGGGGGCCGACTGGCCCAGGCCGCAGAGGCTGGTGACCTTGACCATCTGGCAGAGGGCATCGAGCCGCTCCATGTCGGCGGGGGTGGCCCGGTGTTCCACGAAGCGATCGAGCAGCTGGGCCAGCTGCACGGTGCCGGCGCGGCAGGGCACGCACTTGCCGCAGCTCTCGTTGACGCTGAAGCCCATGAAGTGGCGGGCCACCTCGGGCATCGAGGTGCTGGCCCCCATCACCACCATGCCGCCCGAGCCCATCATCGAGCCGAGCTCCAGCAGGCTTTCGTAGTCGACGGGGGTGTCGAGCCGTTCGGCTGGGATGCAGCCGCCTGAGGGGCCCCCCGTCTGCACCGCCTTGATCGGCGAGCCATCGGGCACGCCGCCACCGATCACCTCCACCACGGTGCGCAGCGGGGTGCCCATCGGCACCTCCACCAGGCCGGTGTTGACCACCGCCCCGGAGAGGGCGAACACCTTGGTGCCCTTGCTGTGCTCGGTGCCGATGCCGGCGTACCAGTGGCCGCCCTGCCGCAGGATCGCCGGCACGGCGGTGAAGGTTTCGACGTTGTTGATCAGGGTGGGCGCCCCCCAGAGGCCCGACTGGGCCGGGAAGGGGGGTCGGGGCTGGGGCATGCCGCGCTGGCCCTGAATCGAGAGCAGCAGGGCCGTCTCCTCACCGCACACATAGGCACCGGCGCCCACCCGCACCTCCAGGCGCAGGTTGAAGCTGGTGCCGTCGATGTGGTTGCCCAGCAGGTGGCGGCTGCGGGCCTGCTGCAGGGCCAGCCGCAGCCGTTCGATCGCCAGGGGGTATTCCGCCCGCACATAAACGAAGCCCCGCTCGGCGCCGACGGCGTAGGCGGCGATCGCCATCCCCTCGATCAGGCGGTGCGGGTCGCTTTCGAGCACGCTGCGGTCCATGAAGGCGCCCGGGTCCCCCTCATCGGCGTTGCAGACCACGTAGCGGGGGCCAGGGGGCTGCAGGGCCACCGTGTCCCACTTCAGACCCGTCGGGTAGCCGGCGCCGCCGCGACCGCGCAGGCCGCTGCGGCGCACCTCGTCGCGCACCTGCTCGGGGGTGAGCTCCTGCAGGACGCGGTGCAGCTGGGCGTAGGTGCCGAAGGCGATCGCGTCGTCGATGGATTCGGGATTCACCTGGCCGCAGCCCTCCAGCACGACGGGCTGCTGCAGGGCGAAGAAGGGATCGCTCAGATCGAGGCGGTGAGCCGCCAGGGGGTCATCCGACACCGCGGCGGAGCCATCGTTTGCAGCCACGCTGGCGGCGATCAACGCCCCGGCGTGCTCGGGGGCCACGCCGCCGAAGAGCTGGCTGGGGCCGGGGCCGTCGCAGGCCACCAGGGGGCCGCTGCCGCACAGGCGCAGGCAACCCACCGGCTTGATCGCCAGCGCCTCAGCCGTGAGGCCGGCGGCGTCCCGGGCTTCCTCCAGGGCGCGGCGCAGGGCCTGGCCGCCGGCAGAACGGCAGCCGCTGGCATCGCAGCAGCGCAGCTGCGGAGTAACGGGCATGGGGACCGGTGCGCCTAAGGCCTTGCTAGCCAGGAAATGGCCAGGCGGCCGTTCACTCGCCTCTGGCGATGCAGTCCACCGTGGGGGGACCCATCAGGTGGTGGTGCGCTGAGGCAGGCCGGCGGCCTCCAGCCGGGCGTCCAGCGCCTCGGGCGGGTCCACGGACAGCCGCGTCATCAGCTCCCCATCCACCACCAGCACCGGCGCCTGGCCGCAGGCCCCCAGGCAGCTGACGTGCTGCAGGGCCCAGACACCATCGCCCGCCGCATCGTCGAGGCGCACCCCCAGCCTCTGCTCGATGCGGGCCGCCACCTGGGCGCCCCCCTTCACGTAGCAGGCGGTACCGAGGCAGACGGCACAGCGATGGGCGGTGGGGGGCTCCAGCCGGAACAGGTGGTAAAAGCTGGCCACGCCATGGACCCGGCTCAAGGGCAGCCCCATCCCGGTGGCCACCTCCCGCAGGACCTCCGGCGCCAGGTAGCCATGGAGCTCCTGCACCTGGTGCAGCACCTCAATCAGGGCGTCGGCGCGGGCGCCATGGCGGCGGATCACCTGGGCGATGCGCGGGTCGGTGCTGGCCGGGGCCGAAGGGGTCATGGCGATGGTCTCCCACCAGCTCTTACTAGCCACCGCCGCGGCCACGGTCAGCAGAGCGCGGCAGGCATGCAGCATCCAGGCCTAGAGCGTGGAAGCCAGCGACTACTTATAGTCCACCTTATCTGGACCCCTACGGCATGAACCCTGCGTTTCAAGCTCCTTTGCGAGCCATCGTGCTGAGCTTTGTTCTGTTGTTCGCTTCAGCGGCCATGGCCTGCGAAAAGCACATCAACGGCCACCAGAACAGCTCCGACACCCAATCAGAAAGCGTCAACAACTAACTGCCTGCTCCACCATCGCGGTGAAATGGGCGGCTAATGATTAGCAGTCACATTTGTTAGTCAGAATAATTTGATTCCTTCCCAACCTCGTTACCATCCAAGAGTCGTCGTCTCGGCAGTTGCCCTGATCGGCCTCTTTGTGCTGGATCTGGCCCTCACCAGAAGCCTGGGCTTCACTCTGTTTCCTTACTACTGGATCCCCGTGCTGCTGGCGGCCTCCTTCGCCACGCCGCGCCAGGTGGGTTGGTTCACGAGCCTGGCGATCGTGCTGACGGTTGTCTGGTCGCTTCAGGCTCCCCAACCCACAACCCTGGAACTGCTGCTGCGGCTGGTCGGGCTGATCGGGATGGCCTGGGTGTCCCTGCATCTGGCCCGGGAACTGCAGGCCAAGGACCGCAGCAACCGGGAGCTCAAGCAGCACTACCAGCTGCTGGCAGAGAACGCCCCGGATGTGGTCCTCAGCAGCGACCTGAACGGGCGGATCGCCTGGATTTCCCCGTCGGTGCACCAGTTGCTGGGCCATGACTCCCTGCAGCTGCAGGGACGAAGCATCGACGAACTGCTGCTGGAGGCGGACCGCGGGCAGCTGGATCAGAGCATCGGCCTGGTCCGGCAGGGAAACAGCAGTGTCTGCGAGCTTCGCTTCCGGGCCGCTGATGGGGGCAGCCGCTGGGTGTCCATGGCCCTGCGGCCGGTGCTCGGGGCCACTGGGGAGGTGCTGGGGATGGTCGGCAGCTGGCGCGACATCCAGGGGGAGGTGGAGGCACGCCAGGCGGAGGAGCGCACCAAGACCGACCTGGCGGCCTCGGAAGAACGGCTGCGCCTCACCATGGAGAACGCCTCGACCGGCATCGCCCTGCTGGACGCCAGCGGCCATTTCCTCTCCATCAACCCCACCGGCCGCAGCCTGCTCGACCGCGACGGCGCTGGACTGGAGGGCCTCACCTGGCAGGCGTTCTCCCCAGCCTCCGACCAGGCCAGCGAAGCACCGCTGATGCAGGAACTGCTCAGCGGCCGGCGCCCCTGCTATCGCCTGCGCAAGCGCATCGAGCAGAGGGGCGTGGGCCCCATCTGGGTGGATTGCAGTGTCTCCTGCTCGCGCCATGCCGATGGCACCACGGCCTTCGTGATCGCCCAGTTCAACGACGTCACCGAGATGGTTCAGGCGGAAGCCGCCCTGGCCACCTCGGAGGAGCGCTACCGGCTGCTGGCGGAGAACTCCAGCGATGTGGTGCTGCTGATCAAGGACGAGCTGATCAGCTGGATCTCCCCGTCGCTCACCTGCATGCTGGGTTGGCAGCCGGGAGACTGGATCGGCCATCCCCTCAGCCGCTTCATCACCGCCGACGAGCAACCTGCCCTGGAGCGCGATCTGCACGCCCTCGCGGCTGGTCGGACGGTGGTCAGCAGGCTGCAGGCCCTGGCCCACGACCACAGCCAACGCTGGGTGGAACTGCATGCCAGTCCCTACAGAGATCTTGATGGCCGCCTCAATGGCATCGTCGGATCCTTCCGGACCGTGGATCAGGAGGTGGCCGCCGAAAGGGAGCTGGCCCGCCGCGCCTGCACCGACGAACTGACCGGGCTGGTGAACCGCCACGAGGCGTTGGAGCAGATCACCGCCATCGCTGGCCGTGTGGTGCGCCAAGGCCATGCCACGGCCGTGTTGTTCTGCGATCTCGATAACTTCAAGGAGATCAACGACAACTTCGGTCACGTGCCTGGCGATGAACTGCTCCGGGCCGTGGCCACGAGAATCCGCATGGGCCTGCGCAGCGGCGACATGGCCGCCCGCATTGGTGGCGACGAGTTGATGGTGGTGCTGCAGGGGGTGAGAAGCCTGGGCGATGCGGTGACCATCGCCGAAAAGTTGCGTCGGGCCGTGGCCGAACCGATCTCCACCAGTGCGGGCTTGCTGTCGATCACTCTGAGCATCGGCGTCACCATGGTCGAACCTGGCGAAGACTCTGACCAGATCATCTCCAGGGCAGACCGTGCCATGTACCGGGCCAAACAGACCGGGCGCAACCAGGTGCTGGCCTTCAGCGACCAGAGCGATATGTTTGAAGGTCGACATGCCAGCTGGCAGCCTGCGCTCTGAACGGCTCAGGCGGCACGACGGCGTGAAAGATGGCTAGCGAGGCGACCGCCATGGAGATCACCGGCATTGACCATGTGGTCCTGCGCTGCATGGATCTGAAACGCATGGAGCACTTCTACGCCGACGTGCTGGGCTGCGTCGTGACACGACGCAACGACGCTTTGGGACTGATCCACCTGAAGGCCGGCAGTGGTCTGATCGATCTGGCGGATGTCAACGGGGAGCTGGGTCGCCGGGGTGGTGCGGGGCCGGGGACGGAAGGCCACAACCTCGATCACGTTTGCCTGCGGATCGAGCCCTTCGACGAAGAAGCCCTGCGGGCCCATCTCCGCCGGCATGGCCTCGAGGCCGGTCCCCTCCATCATTCCTACGGCGCCGAAGGCGTCGGCCCCGCCCTCTACCTGGAAGATCCGGAGGGGAACAGCATCGAACTCAAGGGGCCACCCCAAGGCTGAGCCAGCCCTCGTTGACACTGGCTTCAGCCACGCCAGGTGGGCTGCCCCCCGCTGGCCAGGGTGCCCCGGTGACGCCAGAGGGCGGCCGGACTCACCTCGATGCCGTGCTGCCTGGCCAGATCGGACGCCGCCTGGGGCGAATCGGTTGCTTGCAGGGCATCAGAGAACAACGGATCACGCTGGGCCAGATCCTTCAGCTGATGAAGGGCTTCCGCGGCGTTGGGATGGGGATAGGTCGTTGTACTGGATAGCTCACAGGTTGCCATGGGATTTCCTCCGTTCTTGACTCATCATAATCAGAATGAATCGTCGGCAAGATGAGTGCAAACACCTATCCATTCGTCTCACGATGTCTGGAAGTAAGCCGCCCCCTTGCCACTGCTGGCGGCAGCCCCATAGATCTTCGTCGAAGGAAAATATTCCGCTTCGAGTTGCACCTGAGCGGCCACCACTTCTCCTGCCGTTTCAGCAATGAATTGCAGGGTGAGATCGATGCCCGACGAGATGCCGGCCGCCGTCCAGATGGCCCCGTCCCGGGTGAAGCGCTCTTCCACCACCGCCACATCACCGAGGGCCCGCAGGCGCTCCAGGGAGGCCCAGTGGGTGGTGGCCCGCTTGCCGCTGAGCAGGCCGGCGGCATGCAGCAGGAACGCTCCGGTGCAGACCGACAGCACCGCCCGGCATTGGGCCGCCTGTTGGCGGATGAAGGCGATCAACGCAGCATTGTTCACCTCGGTACGGGTGCCCAGGCCGCCCGGCACCAGCAACACATCCAGGGGCGGGGCCGTGGCAAAGCTGGCCTGGGGCAGCAGCACCAGGCCCTTGGCGCAGGTGATCGGACCCTCGCCCTGACCGATCATCAGGCACTCCGTGGGGCCTCCGGGCTGACGCGCCCACAGGGCGGCCATCTCCCAGGGTCCGACGGCGTCGAGTTCCTCCACCCCTGGGAACAGCAGGATCCCGAAGCTTCCGGCCCGGCTGCCGGAGGACGCGGCTGGATCCATCGTCAGCCCCGCCCGCAGCGCACCAATCTGATCAGTTTCCCACCAGCAGCGCCTGCACGCTGGCCAGCTTGTCGTCGAGGCTCTGGTCGCGGTCGGTGCGGGTGTTGATCGTCACGGTGGTGAAGATCCGCGGGCAGCCCATGGCATGGACGGCACCATGGCAGGCCTCGATCGCCGCCATCACCGGCACCCACTCCCCCTCGATGGCGGTGCCGTTGGGATGCAGCCGGATCGTCAGACCGGCCTGCTGCAGCACCCGCTCGCAGGCGGCCACGTAGGAGGCCAGGCTCACTCCCACACCGATCGGCACCACGCAGAGATCAACGATCACCTTCATGGCGGAAGTGGACAGGGGCGTCGATCATCGGACGGTCGGCGGACGGGCCGTCAGCCAACCTGTACTACACTCTTTTTATTCGTCGTACAGGGGTGATCCCCTGCGGAGCATGCCCCTCACGGTCAGGCTGGATAGCGAGACGGAGCACTGCCTCAACGACCTCTTGGCCGAATCGGGCCAAGACAAAAGCTCCCTGGTCCGCCAGCTGATACGCGAACGCTGGCAGCAGCGACAGCCCAACCCATCGATCACCCAGCAGTTGGGCGGCCATCCGGACCACTTTCTCGACACCTTGCCGCCCGGCAGTGCGAGCCGTCAGCAGCGGCGGCAGCTCCTTGGCCAGCGACTCGCGGAGCGACGCACGGAACGGCGCTGATGCGGCGGATCCTCATCGATTCGGGCATCCTGCTCAGCTACTACCAGCACCAGGAGCCCCTGCATCAAGCGGTTGTGGACTTCTTTGATCAGACCGCCGCGCAGCTGATCACATCACCGATCTGCATCGCCGACGTGCTCTGGCTGCTCGGTGATCCAGGCGATCCCCGCGTCCTCGCCGCTCAGAACCACCTGCTTGGGGCCGCCAGCAGCGGGGGAGTTGAGGCCATCCATCTGCTTCCGGAGGACTATGCCCGCGTCGTGGAACTCAACGAGCGCTATGCCGATCTGCCAGGCGATTTCGCCGATCTCACCTTGGTGGCACTCTCGGAGCGGCTGGATGTGGCCGAGATCCTGAGTCTGGACAGCGACTTTGATGTCTACAGGCGTTTCCGCCGCGAACCTTTCTGCCGCGTTTCGATCCCATGAGCCTTGCCGGCAAGTGGGACGGCTCAGAGGGTCACCAGGTGCCGATGCTGAACAGCAACTGCAACAGGGCAAAACCCGCCAAGCAGGTGGCGGCCAGGAGCGGAGCGACATGTACCAATGGTCGAATCCCACGTTGGCGTAGGTCTAGGCCGAGCGAGACCCCGGAGAAAGACCAGGGAGACGCTGCGTGTGGAGAGCCACAGACACAACGTGTGATGAACTTTTGTCCTGCTTGCCGTGCATCGCGGCCCGACTCTCAGGCTCAGGGATGGGGGCCGATCGCCCCAGGACCCTGCCCTGTTGGCCTGGCCAAGGGCCGGAAGCCCCGCAGACGCCCAGGCACCTGGGCGGCGACCACCACCCCTGTCGGGTCGGTGGCGAGTCCGGCCTCCCGCAGCCGCTGCACGGTCCACCAGTTGCAGTTGCGGGTCCACAGATAGGTGCCGTTGGCAAGGACAAAACGGCCCCCGTGGCCGGGCCGCCATGGCAGGGGGGGGAGTCGCTCGCCGGCGGGGGTGCGCTGGGCCGAGCGTTCCAGAGCGGTGAGCAGGGCCTGCAGGGTGGGGGCCTCCACCCGACGCTGCAGCACGGCAACCGTTCCCTCCAGCCGCGGTGGATCGGGGTGGCCGGCGAGGAGCAGCACCGATTCAGTGGGCAGAAACAGGGCAGCGAACAGGGTCTGGGGGCTGCGGTCGGCGGCATGGAAGTAACGCCGGTCGCCCCAGGCGACTTCCACGAACGGGGCCGCCTCCGCCCCCGGGGGGCCGAGGCGCCAGCCTGGTGGCTGCTGCACCACGATCGAGGTGTGGTGACCCCAATCCGCCACCAGCACCGTGTAGGACCCAGGAGGGGCCAACGGCAGCGGGGCCAGGCGGGCGCGGGGCTCGGGTCGCGCGATGGCCTGCAGCACCGGCCGGCCCACCAGCTCCAGCAGGAGCGCAAGCATCAGGAGCCCACTCCCAGAAGCACCGGTGATGGGGGCAGGGGGACTTGAACCCCCACAGCCTTGCGGCCTGCGGATTTTAAGTCCGCTGCGTCTACCAATTTCGCCATGCCCCCGCCGAGGGATCCTAGATTCACTCCACTTCGCGACACCCCCGGTGGCCCTGAGCGGACCCCTGAGCAGCCTGCCGCTCGACACCCTGCTGGTGATCGGCGCCTACCTCGCCCTGGCCGGTGCGTACCTGGTGGTGGTGCCCCTGGCCCTCTACTGGTGGATGCACAAGCGCTGGACCGTGATGGGCAAGATCGAGCGCACGGCCATCTACGGCCTGGTGTTCCTGTTCTTCCCTGGGCTGATCCTGTTCGCCCCCTTCCTCAACCTGCGCATGGCCGGCCAGGGCGAGGCCTGATCGGTGACCCGAGCACAGGCGATCCTGCTGGGACTGGCGGTCTTCGCCATCGGCGGTGGCGGTTACTGGGTGTTCCGCTCCAGTGGCCTGGAGGGCTTCTCCCCCGGCATCGCCGCCTCGGCCCTGCTGATGCTGGTGGTGCTTGGCTGGACGGCCAGCTACCTGCTGCGTGTGGTGGGCGGCAAGATGACCTACATGGAGCAGCGGCGCCGCTATCGGGCCGCCTACGACGCCGTCACCGACGATGAGCTGCAGCGCAAGTTCGACGCCATGAGCCCCGAGGAGCAGGCCAAGCTCCTGGCCGAGGTGGGCCAGCTGCAGGCCGATGCTGAGATGTGAAGACGACCCCATAGGCTCAGGGGCACCGTCCTGAACCCGGCCCGATGAGCGTTGCCGCCACCGCCGGCCCTGCCACCACCCCCACGCCGATCCAGCAGCGCTTCGCCGCCCTGCGGGCCGAGGGTCGCTGTGCCCTGATGCCGTTTCTGATGGCGGGGGACCCCGATCTGTCGATCACCGCCGCCAGCCTGCTGGCCCTGCAGGCCGCCGGCGCCGACCTGATCGAACTGGGCATCCCCTACAGCGATCCGCTGGCGGATGGCCCGGTGATCCAGGCCGCCGCCAGCCGGGCCCTGGCCTCCGGCACCACCCCGGGCCGGGTGCTGGCGATGCTGGCGTCCCTGCGGGGCCAGCTGACCCTGCCGGTGGTGCTGTTCACCTACAGCAACCCCCTGCTGAACCGGGGCATGGACAGCTTCTGCCGCGAGGCCGCCGCCGCCGGTGCCGCCGGCCTGGTGGTGCCCGATCTCCCCCTGGAGGAGGCCCAGAAGCTTTCGGCCATCGCGGCCGGCCATGGGCTGGATCTGGTGCTGCTGGTGGCCCCCAACACCCCGGCCGAGCGCATGGCCCGCATCCACACCGCCAGCCGCGGCTTCACCTACCTGGTGAGTGTCACCGGGGTGACGGGGGTGCGCACCAGCCTGGAAACGCGGGTGGGGCCACTGGTGCAGCAGCTGCGGCAACTGGGCCCCACACCGGTGGCCGTGGGCTTCGGCATCGCCACCGGCGAGCAGGCCCTGCAGGTGCGCCGCTGGGGCGGCGACGGCGCCATCGTGGGCAGCGCCCTGGTGCGGCGCATGGCCCAGGCCCACCAGAGCGGAGCCGATGTGGCCGCCGATGCCGGCGCCTTCGCCGCCGAGCTGCGCGCCGCCCTCGATCAGCCGCTTTAGCCGAGCTACAGCACGAGCCGACCTACAGCACAGGGGCGCAGGCACTCAACGACAGCAGCAGCGCCAGGGCAGCCAGCAGTGACGCCGGGCTGAGCCATGGGTTGGAGCGCAGAGCAGGGGTTCGCATGGCCATCGAGCGACTACCCCCATGATGGGCCGATGCTCCCCGACAGCCTGCCGTTCTCCCCCGCCTGCCTGCGCAACCAGGAGCCGATCCTGACGCTGCTGCGCCGCTGGATACCCCCGGAGGCCCGGGTGCTGGAGGTGGGTTCGGGCAGTGGCCAGCACGCCATCCACATGGCTCGCCATCTGCCGGGGGTGCGCTGGCAGCCCAGTGAGTGCTCCGAATCCCTGGCGGGGTTGGCTGGACGCATCGCCCTGGAGGGCCAGGCGGGGCTGGCCCCGGGGGCCCGGGTGGCACCGCCGCTGGTGCTGGATGTGACCGAGGCCCAGTGGCCCGCCGGGCCCTTCGAGGCGGTGTTCACAGCAAACACCCTGCACATCATGCCGGCGGCCGCCGTGCCCCACCTGCTGGCCGGCAGTGCCCGGGTGCTGACGGTCGATGGCCTGCTGCTGATCTACGGCCCTTTCCGCTACGGCGATGGACACACCGCCGCCAGCAACGGGGCCTTCGACCTCCACTTGCGCCAGATCGATCCGGCCATGGGGGTGCGTGACGCCGAGGCGCTTCAGGTCGAAGCCGCCCGTCTGGGGCTGCACCTGCAGGCCGATGCGGCGATGCCGGCCAACAACCGCCTGCTGGTGTTTCAGAAAAGCAACGAAGGGCGCAGAGAATGAAAGGCTGAGGAACGTTCATCCACCACCCTGCGGCCCATGAAATTCGTCCTCTGGGGCACCTACTGCGCCGACGCCCTTGAGCGCCGCACCCCCTACCGCGACGAGCATCTGGCCGGACTGCAACGCCAGAAGGAGGAGGGCGTGCTGCTCACCCTGGGGCCCACAGTCGACGCCAGCCACGTCTTCGGTCTCTACGAAGCCGATGACCTGGAGACGGTGGAGAGCCTCGTCAAAGGGGACATCTACTGGCGCCAGGGCATCTGGACGGCCGTGGAGGTCTATCCCTGGATCCAGGCCTTCTGAATCGGGCGGCGGCGTGGAGCCTTGATGCCAGCCTCAGCCGCGGGGCCAGCCCGCCTGGGCCTGCTGCCACACCCAGGCGGCCACCGCTTCGGCCCCGCCATCACCGAGGGCCTCGCCGTAACCACCCATCTGGCCGATGCCTGCGGCGGCGATCGTGGCAATCACCGCTGGGTCGGCGGCGCCATTGCGCTCCAGTGCTGCCAGCTTCAATGTCTTGCTGCGGCGAAGGATGTTGCCACCCTGGACATGGCAGCCGGCGCAATGGGCCTCAAACAGGCGGCCGCCGGCTTCGAGACTGACGCGTCCGGAATCACCGGGATCCACGGCCAAAGCGGCCCCGGGGAAACCCAGAGCCGGAGGCGGCAGGATCAGGCCAAGCACCATCAGCAGGGCCACCAGCACCGAGACCAGCGGGCGCCAGCGGATCAATCCTCTTCGTCGGCGCTGCCGGCGGGAATGAGGCGGATCTGCTTGCGGCCGAGCTTGATCTCGAACTCGTCGCCGGGCTTGAGATCGAGCATGGCGGTGTAGGCCTTGCCGATCAGCAGGTTGCCGTTGCCCTGCACGGTGGCCACATAACTGAGTTTGCGCCCGCCTTTGCCCACCTTGCCGGCCGCACCGAACTCGACGCCTTTGGCCTCAAGCAGGGCCTCGTAGAAAGCGGTGAAGTTCAGGCGCTCGGCGCCATCCTTCTTGGTGGAAACATAGCCACAGGCCCGCACGATCTCGGACTTGCCGACATCGCCGAGTTCCTTGACCTTGGCCAGCAATTCCGATCCTGTCAACATGGTATGTACGCGGTGTCGGCTGTGTGGTTAGACATAAAACATACACCAGCGCCATCAGCCTTCTGCCCAAAGCGGCGACAATCCATGCACATTCACCGCCACGATGCTGCCGATCCGTCCACTCCAGCCCGATGACTGCCAGCAGCTGGTCGCTGTGTATCACGAGGCGGTCATCAGCCAGGCCGGCAATCTCTACAGCCCGTCACAGATCGAGGCCTGGTCACAACAGGCGAGCCGCAATGATGCCTTCCGGTCGTCACTGCTACGCGGCCATGGGTTGGTGAGCTGTGCCAACGACGACGACACGATCATCGAAGCGTTCGCCCTTCTCGACCCCCTCGACCGGCTCGCCCTGCTCTACTGCCGCGGGCGCTCCAGTCGCCAAGGCCGGGCGGGCGCCCTGCTGGAGGCCCTGGAGCAGCACGCCCGCTCCCAGGGGGTGAGCCGCCTGCGCACCGAGGCCAGCCAGCTGTCACGGCCACTGCTGGAGCGGCGGGGCTGGGTGGTGGATGGCGAAGAAACGGTGATCCTGGGCGGCGTCTCCTTCCTGCGCTGGCGGATGGGCAAGGATCTGCTCTGACGCCTGCGCACCTCCCCCATGGCCGAAGCCCAGCTGCAGCAGTTCCTGGAGAAGGTGCGTCAGCTCAATGCCTTCGTAGCCCTGAGCGAGGCCGATCCCGCCTTGAGAGCGGCCCTGAGCGACTGTGGCGATCACCATCAGGTGGTGGCCCTGGCCCGCTCCTGCGGCTTCGAGATCGGCCGGCGCTGGGGGGAGCCACCAGCGGGAGACGGGGCAGGATCAGGCTCCGCTGGGGCGGATGGATCCCTGGTGCGGGGCCCCTGCCCTGCCGCTGGGGAGGAAGTGACAACGGTGCTGCTGCAGACCCCCCAGCTGCGCCTGGAGCGAATCCACTCCTGCAGCGCCTCCAGCCCGGAGGGCTTCTGGTACGACCAGACGGAGCACGAATGGGTGCTGCTGCTGCAGGGCAGCGCCCGGTTGCAGTTCGCCGATGAGGCCGAACCCCGCGGCCTGGCCTGCGGTGAGACCCTGCAGATCAGTGCGGGCCGGCGGCACCGGCTGCTGGCGAGTGACCCGCCTCCTGGAACGATCTGGCTGGCCCTGTTCTGGTCTCCCCATCCCGCTCACTGACCTCCGACTCATGGACCCGGCGCACCAGCCAGAAGGCCCCCGCCAGGCACAGCACCGCCACCCCGAGGCCCACCACGAGCATGGGCTTGTTCTCGGCGTTCGGGGGCAGCACGATCACCTTCCGGGCCACGGCCGTGATGGCGGTGAGCAGCACCAGTTCGATCTGCACCACGTGGCGGCGCAGGTAGGAGGTGATGTTCTGCAGCACCTCGATGGCAATCAGCAGGTTGAGCAGATCGCCGAGCACGGCGATGAGGCCCTCCCCCACCCAGCGCCGGTTGGGGTCGAACAGCTGGACGACGACCTCGAAGGTGAACTTCAGGGCCGCCACCAACAGCACCAGGAAGAGCATGACGGCCAGCAACTTGGCCACCAGGCGCTCGCCATGGTCGATCAGGCGAAGAAAGATCCTGTCCTGGAAGATCCGCTGCAGGCGTCGCATCAGTTCTTGAACGGCTGGTAGATGGGTTGGGCCGGCGTGTCACTGGGCGGATTCTCGATCACCGTGTCGCAGGTGACGGAGCCATCGGCGCCGGTGACGCAGTTGGTGGGCTTGATCTGGGTTTCCGGACCCACATTGCCACCACGCTTGAGCATGAAGGATTCGACCTGGGCCTCGGCCGCACTGCTGAAGCACAGACCGGCCACCAGGGCAGCGGTGGCCCGCAGGGACCAGGGGAAAGCGCGGGTGAGGACGGCGGTGGCGTTCATGGCGGTGGTCGTCGGCGCGGGGCCGCAGGATCGGTCAGACCCCACTCTGGAGGCTGGTCGCCTGACCCGCCAGCGCGGCGAGCTCGGGACATCAGCTGCCGCTGTCGCCGCGGATTTCCTGCAACAGCAGGTCGAGCTGGCCCATCGAATCCGCCATCGGGTCGCCGGCGGCGAAGACCTCGCCGTGCTCGCCAGGCTCCTCGGCCAGCCACTGGGCCTCAATGGCACAGAGGCGTTCGGCCAGGCCCGCCGCTCCTTGCTGGCTGTAGGTGCGGTGCAGCTCCTCCAGCAGAACGGGCATGCGGATCGAACCGGCCCTCAGGGCCCGACGCAGGTCGGACTGGGTACGGCCGGTGAGCCGCAACCAGTCCTTGAGAAGGCTCTGGAGCTCGTCGAGCTGCTCCGGGCTGAGGGAGGGGGCGGACGCTGGCATGGCCAGACGCTACCCCTGCTGGCGGAACAGGGGGAACCAGCGATCCAGCCGGCTCTGGGCCCGGGCGCGGATCGCCGGCGTGCGGTGGGTGCCGCAGAGCCCCAGCAAGGCCGTCAGGGCCACCATGTCGTCGCTGAAGCCGGCCGCCGGAATGAAATCGGGGATCACATCAAGGGGCAGCAGCAGATAGGTGAGGGCCGCCAGCACGGTGAGCCGCACCTGGGGAGGGGTGGAGCCATCGAGCAGGAGCTCCACGCATTCGAAGGCGGGGCGGGCGATGGTGCGGCCGGCCCGGCGCAGCAGCCGCACCAGCAGCGCCTCGTCGAGCACCGCGCTCTCGAGCACCTCGGCATCGACGGGGGCCTGATCAGCGGGAGCAACAGCCATGGCGATCTGCTCGGGGGAAGGGACACGCCATCGGGTTGGGCGTCCATTCATTCTGTGGGCCCCGGAGGCCGATCAACGAGGGGTGGATCCCCCTACGTTCACTCCTCCACCAGGCCGCTCTCAATGCCGGTTTTGCGCAGCTTGCGCAGGGCCCGCTGCACCACCTGGCGGCAGTACTCGCGGCTGCATTCCAGCTGCCGGGCCACCTCGGCGAGGGTGCGCCACTCGTGGCTGCCGTCGAGCCCGAAGCGCAGCATCACCACCGTGCGCTCCTTGGGGGTGAGGTTGGACTTCTCCAGCAGCGTCCAGACCGACGCGGTGCGCTCGGCCTGTTCGGCCCGCTCCATCGGCGCCGGCTCGTTGCTGGGCAGCACGTCCACCAGCTCGGAGGGATCGGCCTTGGAGCGCACGGCTCCCTGCAGGCTGACCGTGACGCTGCGCAGCTCGCAGCCCAGCAGGTCTTCGACCTCGGCCACGGGCAACCCCATGGCAGTGGCCAGCTCCCCGGCGTTGGGGGAATGGCCGTGGGACTGGAGGTGACGCGCCTTGGCGGCCCGCAGCCGGGTGAGTTTCTCGTTGACGTTGACGGGAATGCGGATCGTGCGGCTCTGGGTGGAGAGGGCCCGGTTCAGCCCCTGACGTATCCACCAGTAGGCATACGTGCTGAAACGGTGACCACGGGTGGGATCAAACTTTTCGACAGCACGGGTCAGACCGATGGTGCCTTCCTGGATCAGATCAAGTAAATCCAGGCCCTTGCCCTGATAGCGCTTGGCGAGATTGACGACCAACCGCAGGTTGGCGGTCACCATTTGCTGTTTTGCTCGCTCGCCGTTGCGCATGGTGCGCTTTTCAAGATCGTCGTAGTCACAGGCCGGACCGCTGCCGCCCGCCTCGGAACAGCGTTCCTGCAGGCTCACCATCGCCTGCACTTTTCGCCCAAGGGTGAGCTCCTGCTCAGGGGTGAGCAGCTGATGGCGGCCAATCTCGCCGAGAAAGGCACTGAGGGAACTCGCCATAGAGCATCTGAATCGCTGAGTTGAACCTACGGTTGTTTCTGGATGTTCCTGAAACGAACAGAAAGCCTTCAGTGTTCCGTTGCGGCTTCCACATAGAGCCAACTCTTTCCCTATTTCCTACTGATTTCAATCTGAGCTCCAGGCCGTGATCGCCAAGGGGCCCGGTGGCCTGGAGCCAGCCGCTACCGTCCGGGGCGACCACCTGTGACACCAGCCGATGGCCGGGCTTCTCTCCATCCCCTCCGAGGTGCTCTCCAGCGCCGGGGTGGCCTACGTGCACTACCTGAGCTTCATGGTCTGCTTCGGCGCCCTGGTGCTGGAGCGGCGCCTGATCCGGCCCGACCCCGACCGCAAGGACGCGATCCTGATGGTGATCACGGACGTGACCTACGGCCTGGCGGCCCTGGGGGTGTTGCTCAGCGGCATCCTGCGGGTGTTGTATTTCGGCCAGGGCACCAGCTTCTACACCGAGAACCCCCTGTTCTGGTGGAAGGTGGGCACCTACCTGGCGGTGGGCGCCCTCTCCCTCTACCCCACCATCACGTACATCCTCTGGGCGATTCCGCTGCGCAAGGGGGAGCTGCCCAAGGTGAGCGAGGCCCTGGCCAACCGGCTGCGCTGGGTGCTCAACATCGAGCTGGCGGGCTTCGCCGCCATTCCTCTGATGGCCGCCCTGATGGCCCGCGGAGTCGGACTGGCGGGCTGATGGGCCGGCCGCACCGCCTGCTGCTGGCCGGCCTGGTGCCGGCGCTGCTGCTGCTGGCGGCGCCGCTGCAGGCCGCCCCCGGGCTCTGCGCCAAGGCTGTGGCCACCCGAGCCGTGGCGGAAACGCCGCAACCGTCCGCCGCCGTTGCCGCTGCGGCCGCCGGCGAGGACTACCGCCAACGGCTGCGACCCACGGGCTTCGGCTGGCCCCGGCTGGATCACTGGTGCGTGTGGGTGGAGCCGGCGGCGACGGGCGGCGCCGGCCAACGCTGGGACGTCCTCTGGCTCGGCGCGGTGGAGCGGGCCCTGGACCAATGGCAAAAGGAACTGACGATCACCCGGGTGGAGGATCCGGCGGCGGCCCAGGTGCGGATCCTGCGGCGGCGGCCGCCGCTGCAGCGGCAGGCCACCGGCCGCACCCGGGCCAGCCACGGCCGTGCTGAGCTGGCGCTGGTGGAGGCTGACCGGGGCGGCGGCTGGATCCTGGAACCCCAGGTGCAGGTGCTGATCAGCCCGGGCCAGCGGCCGGAGGCCACCGAAGCCACCGCCCTGCATGAGCTGGGCCATGCCTTCGGGCTCTGGGGCCACAGCGACGATCCGGCCGATGCGATGGCGGCCGTTCCCGGGGCCCAGCCGGTGCTGGCGCTGAGCGGGCGCGATCGGGCCACGCTGCGCTGGCTGTATGCGCAACCGACGCGCTTCGGCCAGCCCCTGCCGGCGGCGCCAACGTCCCGCTGAGGGGACGTTCAGGCCGGCGGGCTCTCCTCGGCGTGGGGGGGCCGGTGGGGCGGGTGCCGATGGTGGTAGGGAACGAAGCCGGGGCCGTAGATCTGGGCCAGCCGGGTGGGGCTGAGGGCGTGGTCGGGGGTGCCGTGGCAGCGCAGGCTGCGGTTGAGGCAAAGCACGCCATCGCAGGTGCGGCGCACCATCTCCAGGTCGTGCGACACCTGCAGGATCGTCCAGCCTTCGCTGCGGCGCAGCTGGTAGAGGAGGGTGTGGAACTGTTCGGCGGCGCGGGCGTCGAGGCCGGCCTGGGCCTCATCGAGCACCAGCAGGCGGCGGGGGCGCACGACGCAGAAAGCCAGCAGCACCCGCTTGAGCTGGCCGCCGGAGAGCTCGGAGAGCAGACGGTCGGCCAGGTCATCGCAGAGGGTCTTGCGCAGGGCGGCGCGGATGGCGCTGCTGCGCTCCTGGCGGCCCAGCCATGGCAGGGAGAGGCCCGGCGAATCCCAGCCCAGACCCACGAATTCGGCCACCGTGAGCGGGAAACGGCCCCGGGGCACCAGGGTCTGGGGCAGGTAGGCGAGCTTGGCGCGCAGCTCCCGGGGCAACTGGCCGCGGCTGCCGAGGCTGCAGCCCAGAAAACGCACCTCGCCGGCCTGGCGGGGAAGGATGCCGAGGATGGCCTGCACCAGGGTGCTCTTGCCGGCTCCGTTCGGGCCGACCAGGGCGGTGTCGGATTCGGCCACCAGCTGGAAGCTGACGTCATCCACCGCCGTGACGGCCTCACGCCGCACGCTCAGGTGGCTGACTTCGAGAACCATTTCGGCCATGGGGGCAGCCTACCCAGCGGACCCCGCCCTGGCTGTCGCCATCCCAACGGCCGGGCCACGAGAATGGATCTCAACGCAATGGAGCAAGACACCCCATGACCTGCATCGCCGTGACTGGAGCTTCAGGCAAGACGGGTTGGCGGGTGGTGGAAGAAGCCCTGGGCCGGGGCTGGGCCGTGAAGGCGATCCTGCGGCCGGGCTCGGCGGTGCCGCCCGGGCTGGCTGGCGCCGAGCTGGTGCGGCTGGAGCTGGGTGACGGGCAGGCGCTGGCGGCGGCACTGGCCGGCTGCGACGCCCTGGTGATCGCCACCGGGGCGCGGCCGTCGGTGGATCTGGCTGGCCCCTTGAAGGTGGATGCGCTGGCGATGCGCCCCCAGATCGCCGCCTGCAAGGACGCCGGTGTGAAGCGGGTGGTGCTGGTGAGCTCCCTGTGCAGCGGCCGCTGGTTGCACCCGCTCAACCTGTTCGGGCTGATCCTGGTGTGGAAGGGGGTGGGGGAGCGCTGGCTGGCCGCCAGCGGCCTGGAGTGGACGGTGGTGCGCCCCGGTGGGCTGAAGGAAACCGAGGAGGGGATCGAGGCTGAAGGCATCCGCTTCAGCGGCCCCGACCAGCAGGAGAGCGACAGCATCCCGCGGCGGCTGGTGGCGCGGGTGTGCCTCGATGCGGTGGAGAGCCCGGCCGCGATCGGCCGCATCATCGAGATCACCAGCAGCCCCGAGCTGCCAGCGGTGGGGCTGGGGGAGTGGCTGGCGAGCAGCGCCGCCTGACGGCGGCTGTAGGGTCGCGGCGGTGGCGGCAGCGGCGGCTGGATGCGCAAACCCACTCTCCTGCTGGGCCTCACGGTGCTGATCACCGCCGGAGCCAGCTTTGCAGCGGCCAACCTGCTGCTGCGCCATGTGGCGCCGGCCAGCCGCAGCGTTGCGGCCGCGCCGCCGCCCCTGCCGGGGGGTGTGGCCCTGGCGGAGCCGTCGCCGAAATTCGTGGGTGAAACGCGGGTGCTGGCGGCGGAGGCGATCGATGCCACGGCCTGGGCGCCGATGAACCAGGCGCTGGTGCAACTGGCCCGCCGCTTCCTCGACTATCCCTTCAAGGGGTTCTCCCTTGATGGCGGCCCGAAGGAACAGCTGGTGCTGGATCTCACCAACTTCGACTGTTTGCTGTTCGTGGAGCAGCTGCTGGCACTGAGCAACAGCCGCAAGGTGGACACCCAGGACGAAGGGGTGGAGCGGTTCACGCAGCATGTGCGGCGGCTGCGCTATGTGAACGGCGAAGTGGACTACTGCCGCCGGCAGCATTACTTCAGCCGCTGGGCGGAGGCGGCCGAGCGCAACGGCTACCTGGTGAACCTCACCCCGTTCCTGCCGGGGGCCAGCAGCCGCACGCTGGCGCTGAATTTCATGAGCAACCACATCAAGAGCTACAAGCCGATGCAGCTGGCCCGCAACAAGCAGTGCATCACGGAGCTGGAGAAGGATCTGGTGCTTGAGCAGGCCTACGTCCCGCTGGCGGCACTGCCGGGTGTGCTGCCGTCGCTGCGCAGCGGCGACATCTTCGGACTGGTGACCAAGGTGCCGGGGCTGGATGTGACCCACGTGGGCTTCCTGGAGAAGCGCGACGGGGTGGTGGATGCGATCCACGCGGCGGAGGGGGCGGGGGTGATTCGCAGTGAGAACTTCGCGAAATACGCGGGGCGGGTGCAGGACGTGATCGGGGTGGCGATTTATCGGCCTCGGCCGAATGATGGGGGGAAGGCCGAGGGGGCTAAGCCGGGGGGATGAGGGCGAGCACGTCGGCCTGTGTCAATGTAAACCCATTGGAAAACTGAAAAGACTCAATTCTGTATTCCTTAGCAAGAAAGAAGTTGGAAATCAGCACCTGGTCACTGGTCACGAAGTTCATTTCGAGATTCAGATTCTGTCGGCGAACTGAAGTCAGGTCCGTGGACATCAGGCTTGAGAAACTGACCGTATCATTGCTTAACGGACTAGGGTCATAATCACTGATTTGATTCAGCGAACTACTGCTTGATATCACGTAAGTGTCGTCTCCCTCGCCACCATTAAGGATGTCGCTGCCAGCACCAGAAATGAGACGATCGCGGCCTCGACCACCGTATAGAGCATCTTGCCCTAACCCTCCATCGAGGATGTCATCGCCTTCACCAGCGTGGAGCACATCATTTCCATTTCCTCCAGTCAGCACATCATTAAAGCCACCTCCGTGCACCTGGTCATCGCCATCGAGACCATCGATGCGGTTCACCATATCCGTGAATCCACCCAACCAGTCGTT
>NZ_JAFKRH010000041.1 GCF_019038465.1 Synechococcus sp. CCY 0621
TTCAGGCTGTCATTCCCACTCCCAGCCACCAGCCAATCTCGACCTGAGCCACCATTCAATCCATCATTTCCTGCTCCTCCAATGATCATATCCTGTCCATCTGAGCCTTGAAGATGGTTGGATGGCGAGAACCCTTGCCCTTGGAGCAGTCGATGCTCCGAAAGAAGCTGGTAGAAGATGCTGTTTGGAAATTCCTTGGACGACGCATACTCCTGAATCCTTTCCAGAATCAACTCACCTTCATCCCCAAGTGACCTCAAGGCTCGATTCAGGCGGAACAGCTTGAGAAAGTCGGCGGACTGAATGATGTGAGCATCAAGATAGCTAACCACCTGCTCAAGACCCGTGCTTGAAGACTCCTGATGAATAGCTCCGTCAGGTCCCACGAAGTGCTGCAGGATGGGCCAGCCATCCGTCTGAAGGATCAATTGATCTTCCAATTGAAGACGAAAATCCTCATAAGCCTTATGGAGCATCGTCACTGACACCCCAACGGGGCGAGGATCGAGCCAACCTTGGCGATAGGTCTGACCGAGAAGGCGCTCCATGACAGCCAGACGTCCGTCAATGGAATTCCAATTTGATGTGCTTTGCTCGGAAGACACTCCGGCCCAATAGAAAATCAAGGGATCAATCAGTGCTTCCCTCTGCACGCTGCTTCCTTGGATCCATCGTTCCAAGATCAACCGCAAGTCACCGGACAGATCCGAGGCCATGGCCTGGTGCAAGTCCGGAACACTACCCATCCCCTTCAGGTCCGGAAGGCTTGCCAGTTGTTCGTCAAGCGAAACAGGATGAAGCCATTTCGTCCGTGCCTGGTCCACTCGGAACCAAACATCATTCATCGATTGCATCGTTCCATCTGAGGCCAGGAACGCACCGACCTGAAGATGACGATTACCCTGGGGATCAGTCAAGTTCGACAGTGCATAGCCAACCCCAAGTCGAAGGACACCAACCTCATTCAAGTTTTGAAGCTCGCTTTCATCGACGGCACCATTGCTATTTCCGTCCAACCAGACCTTCAGAGTGATCCACGCTGAATCGAGATGATCAATGAAGCGATCTCCATTGTCATCAAGAGCCCTGAGGGCCTCGAAGCCGTTGGCGGCCTTACTCCCATCCGGTAGCAGCGTGTGATTTCCAAACAGTTCAGCACCACTTTCGATGATGCCACTCCCATCAAGGTCACGAACCAAGAGACCATCCGTAGGACTGACCCACCCAGTCCGTTCAGCAAAGCCATTCCCATCATGGTCGAAAAAGATTCCAGAGCTACTCTCTGCCAAGGTGATAACACCATTCCGGTCAAGATCTAGAACGAGTGGGCACGAATAGGGCCTTTCCGCCGTCTGGAATTGATCCCTCATGGCCTCCATGCCTTTATCCCAGAGATCAGCAAGGTGGCCAGCTAAAAACTCCGCCGTTTCGTCTGCATAGGCACTGCCAAGCATGGAAGCGGACAAGATCAGTCCTCCAGCGGCTAACCAGCCAAGGGGGCCAGCGGCAAGAAGGGGGGCCACAGCAAGTGAAGCCAATCGGCCAGCCAAGATGGCTCCTGCATTCTCCAAAGCCCATTGGGTCAGAATCCGTTCAGCAGATTCTTGATCTCCTGCATCCATGGCCGCCTTGGCGTCATGGGCCACGGCAGCGAGGCTGACGACATCGGCAATATGACCCAGCTGGTCCATGGCCCTGAGCCATCGGGATGTACCGAGTGCGTTCTGAGACGGAAGATCCTGTCTGTAGTGAACAGCCAGATTGTCCTGGGCTTTCCGGATGTCCTGAAGCGCCTCTCGATGAGCAGCAACCCTCTCCGGGGGAATGAAGTCCGCCATCGACCGCATCGGAGTATCGGGGGGAGGGGCTTTGCCTTCAATGACATTTGAATCTTCAAAGAAGCTTCGAGAATCGACAACGTAATGCCTATCAGTCATTAATGGGTTTCCCGTCTCATCTACTGCGATTTTTAGCCTTGAAACCCTCTCATCAGAAGCGGCCTTAATCATCAGATATGCCTCGTTGATTGTCATCCCCTTAAATGCTTCAACAGGAATTCCATCAATACTCGTAACCTTGGGATTAGCCAATATAATTGGCAGCTCAGTTTGATAAAAGACTCTATTTTCATATGCACCACCAGTAAACGTCACGACTTCGCCAACAGCATCAGCCGCGTATCTCGCCGACACTCGATCCCATACACCATTATTTATCCGAATCTCGCCAATTCTTTCGCCATCCATGAAACTCCTAAGCTCATCAGGGTTATCCTTAAAGATCTCCTCAAGCTTTCCAGCAAGCTTTTGATTATAGTACTCAGTCCCCTGGGTTTGGTTCAGAAACTTACCCAACTCAGACTGATCAATTGTGCGTACATTGTTACCTGAACGATGGAGAGCTTCAGCAATTGCGCCGGAGTGAATTCTGCTGCTGCCAAGTGACTCGAATTCTCCCGTCCATCCGCTATACAGGACGGTGACCGGACCATCAACTCTGTGATCAACTTGTTCGATTAAGTCAAGCAGCTCCTCCTTGGTGCGGACCAAGTCAAGCAGCGCATTTGCCTGTTCAGCGCTTATCATAAATATACGGGATTAATGTACCTTCAAAAGGATGAATCAGAAACCGAAAGACACTATGCGGCTTGGGGTAAAGATGTTTTTTCTGCCGTCATAACCAAAAGTCATTAGCGCACTCTTCAACAGCGGGACAACATCATGAAGACTCAGACCTCCTAGGTCGCATGGCTGAATGTGAGAGACCTCACTCCATATGATTCGATAAGGAGATTCCTTAAATGAGCTCGATCCTTGTCCCATATTTAAACTAACGCGCAGAAGAATATCTGCGCAGTAGAAATCAAATTGCCCTTCTGGATCATATCCAAACGCAAAGTTTTCAACAATCCCGCCCCAGAGGTAACAATCCCTCTCCTTATCTCTTGTCCAGTAGCGGCCCGCGCCTGGTTTAAATGGCAAGTTGTACTTAACAATGTCTTCATCCGAGACCACTTCGTTCACGAAGGCCATCTGGATCTCTTCAAGGGCGGTGGAGCAGAACGGAGGAAAGCCTTGATCCGCGATGGCGCTGTTGCCATCGCGCGGCTTCCCGGGAAACAGGAGCTGCACGTTGAGAACGTAACGATGGGGAAGGGGATCGGCCAGCTGTGGCAAAAGCCCATGGCCTGCTTGTCCTCTTCCAGGCTTCCCGGGAACGGTCAAGCCTTCCCTAGCGATCCAACTCCAACCACTTACGCGCCTCCACCGCCGCCTTCTCCTGCCCCTGCCGGTGCCCAAAGGCAAACGCCGACACGCAGACCAACGTGATCGCCGCCGGCACCGTGCCCGATGGCAGCCGGTTGCGGTTGGCCAGGTCGTCCGGCAGGCCCCCCAGCGTCAGCACCAGGAAGCCCACCGCCCCCAGGGCCGTCAGGCCATAGAGAAACGGCGTCACCGTGCGGCGCGTCAGGGCGTGCAGCAGCAGCACCGCCAGTCCCACCCAGGGCAGGCTCGAACCCAGGGCCCACAGCCAGCGTTCTCCCGATCCATCAGTGAGCCGCCGCCGGCAGGCCAGTTCACGCTTTAGCCGACTCATTCGCGCCGTGGCGCCCCACGCCGCTCGGCCAGCACCTCCTGCACCCGGCGCCAGTCGACGCCGTGGTGGGCCAGGGCCACCTGCAGATGGAAGATCAGATCGGCCGCTTCTCCGGCGATCGCGTCCGGGTCGTCGTCCTTGCAGGCCATCACGAATTCGGCGCTCTCCTCGCCGATCTTCTTGAGGATGCGGTTGTCGCCCCCCTCCAGCAGCTTGTTCGTGTAGCTGCCCGGCTCCGGCCGCTCCCTGCGCCCGCTGATCACCCGCGCCAGTTCGGTGCACACATCCGCCGGCGGCGGCAGGGCGCCGGCTCCGCCAGGGGTGGCCTCCGCACCTTCCTCGTAGAAGCAGCTGCGGGCGCCGGTGTGGCAGGCCACCTGGCCCACCTGCTCGATCGTGAGCAGCAGCACATCCGCGTCGCAGTCGTAGCGGAGGCCGCGCAGCCTCTGGAAATGGCCGCTGGTGGCGCCCTTGTGCCACAGCTCCTGCCGCGAGCGGCTCCAGTAGTGCACCTCGCCCGTGGCCAGCGTCCGCTCGATCGCCTCCCGGTTCATCCAGGCCACCATCAGCACCGCCCCGTCCAGCCAGTCCTGGGCCACCGCCGGGATCAGCCCCGCTCCGTCGAAGCGCAGCGTGGCGATCAGCTCTGGCCCAGCCAACTGGCCCCCCCCACCGGGGATGGGCGGATGACAGGATCCAGGGGAAGCGGCGGATGGAGCCCCCACGGGACGCGACGTCAGCTGCAGTGATCCTCCCCCATGTCCACCCCCGCGGCCCACACCTGCAGCAAGAGCTACGGCGGCTTCCCCTGCTGCCATCGCCAGTGGCGCCACCCGGGCCACTGCCGTTTCGTGCACGGCTACAGCCGTAGCTTCACCTTCTGGTTCGCCGCCCACCACCTCGACGTCCACGGCTTCGTGGTCGATTTCTCCAGCCTCCAGCCGCTGCGCGAGCGGCTGGAGCAGCAGTTCGACCACACCTTCCTCGTCAACCACGACGACCCCCTCCTCGCCCAGTGGCAGACCCTGCATGAGCAGGGCGCCCTCGACCTGCGGGTGATGGCCAACGTGGGCATGGAGGCCAGCGCCGAACTGGCCTGGGGCTGGGCCAACGACCTGCTCCAGCCCCGCGACGGCGGCCGCAGCTGCTGCTGGCGCGTCGAGGCCCGCGAGAACGAGGCCAACGCCGCCTGCTTCCGCGCCATCCCCGACTGGTTCGAAGCTGGCGCCGCCGCTCCTGCCACCCCGGAACCCTGGCCGGCGCCTTGATCCTCACGCGACTCGCCACCGCCTGGGCCCTGTTCCAGGGGCTGCTGATCGAGGCGCTGCCCTTCCTTTTGATCGGCGTGCTGATCTCCGCCGGCGCCCGCTGGTTCGCCCCCGGTGGCCGCTGGCTGCGGCGGCTGCCGTCCCATCCCCTGCTGGGTCCGCTCACCGGCGCGGCCCTCGGTTTCGCCCTGCCCGCCTGCGAATGCGGCAACGTGCCGGTGGCCCGCCGCATGCTCAGCGGTGGCGCGCCCCTCGGCGCCGGCCTTGGCTTCCTGTTCGCCGCCCCCGTGCTCAACCCGATCGTGATCGCCAGCACCTGGGCCGCCTTCCCCGACCAGCCCTGGCTGCTGCTGGCCCGTCCCCTCGGCGCCGTGCTGGTGGCCGTGGCCCTGGCCCTGCTGCTGGGCCTGGTGCCCGAACCGCTCCTGCTGCAGGCCGACCTGCTGGCCGAACGGCGCCTGCACCAGCCCCTGGCGGCAGTGGGGCTGCTGGAGCGCTCCAGCGGCCTGGTGGGGGCCCCAACGCCGACGGTCCTCAGCGCGGAGGCCGCCCCGGTCCGGCCGCCCCTGGCCGAGCTGATCAAGCACGCCAGCCAGGAATTTCTCTATCTGGCCCTGTTGCTGGTGATGGGCAGCGTCATCGCCGCCCTGGTGCAGTCCTTCGTGCCCCGCAGCTGGCTGCTGGCGGTGGGCGGAGCCCCCACCCTCTCGATCCTGGCCCTGATGCTGCTGGCCCTGGTGGTGTCGGTGTGCTCGAGCGTGGATGCGTTCCTGGCCCTCAGCTTCGCCGCCCAGGTCACCCCCGGGGCCCTACTCGCCTTCCTGCTCCTGGGTCCGGTGATCGACCTCAAGCTGGTCAGCCTGCTCGGGCTGCTGTTCCGCCCCCGCGGCCTGGTGCTCACCACCGCCGGGGCGGCCCTGATGGTGCTGCTGATCGGCCAGTGGGTGAACCTGTGGCGCCTGTGACTCCCCCCCTCCTGCAGCGGGCCGCCCTCTGGCGCGCCGCCAGCCTCGGCCTCTGGGCCCTGGTGCTGCTCTACAGCAGCGTTGACGGCCGCCTCGACCTGCTGCTGCGGGCCGTGTTCCACCCCCTGGTGGCCCTGGCCGGCCTGCTGCTGCTGGCGGTGGCCCTGCTGCAGCTGCGCCTGGCCTTCGGGCCCGGCCGGCAGGAGCGGGGCGACCGGCGCCAGGCCCGCACCCTGCTGCTCACCGCCGCCATCGCCCTGCTGGTGCTGCTGCTGCCGCCGGCCCCCTCCTTCGCCGACCTGGCCGGCCAGCGCCCCCGCGACGAGACCGCCGAAAGCGAGCTCAGCTTCGTGCTGCCGCCCGCCCAGCGCAGCCTCACCGACTGGGTGCGGCTGCTGCGCAGCCAGCCCGATCCCAAATTGTTCGCCGGCGATCCGGTGCGCATCAGCGGCTTCGTGCTGCCGATGGAGGGCGAACCGCCCCAGCTGGCCCGGCTGCTGGTGCGCTGCTGCCTGGCCGATGCCTCCCCGGTGGGCCTTCCCGTCCACTGGCCCGCCGGCCAGGCCCCCTTCCCCGCCGACCAGTGGCTGGCCATCGACGGGGTGATGGGCCTCAAACCCGCCCCCGGCGGCGGCGAGCGGCTGGAGGTGGTTCCCAGCCGCATCCGGCCGATCCCCCGGCCGGCCCGGCCCCTGGAGCCATGAGCCCGCTCTCCCGCCTCCCCTGGGCCCGGCCCCTGCCGCTCACTCTGGGCCTGGCAGCGTTGCTGGGCCTGGTTCAGCAGCAGCTGCTGCTGCGCCAGCCGCCCCGGCTCGAGCGGCTCACGCCGGTGGCCGCCAGTTCCGGGCCCGCCGCCCTGCAGGCCCGCTTCAGCCGGCCCATGGACCCGGCCAGCCTCCAGGCCGCCAGCACCCTCAGCCGGCCCCTGGCCCACCGCTGGCTCGGGGATGGCGACACCCTGCTGCTCAACCTGTCCCCCGACCAGCGGATCAGCTCCCCCCTGGAGCTGCAGCTGGCCGGCCGCGATCGCCGCGGCCTGGCCCTGCCCCCCCAGCGCTGGCAGTGGGATCCGCGCCCCCGGCTGCTGGCGGTGGTGCCGGTGGGCAGCGGCGAGCAGCTGCACGTGCGGGAGCACGACGGCCGCTGGCGGCCGATCTCGCCGGTCTGGCCGCGCATCACCATGGTCGAACCGCTCGGCAACGGCGAGGCCGTAGCGGTGGTGGCCCGCTCCGAGGCCGGCCGCTTCCGGGTCTGGCGGGTGCCGCTGCACCAGCAGCCCCTGCGCCCTCTGGGCCGCCAGGGCAACGCCACGCCCAGCCCTGTGCAGGCCGGCAGTCCGGTGCCCCTCGGCCCTGCTGACATGGTCTTTGCCCACATCAGCGCCAACCGCCGCGGCGAGCTACTGGTGCAGGCGGGCGGCGAGCAACCCGACCAGGTGAGCCTCCAGCTCTGGCCCCCCCGGGGCGGCCCCAGCCGGCTGCCGCTGGAGGCCAGCGGCGCGGTGCGGCTGCTGCCGGAAGGCGGCTCGGCGGTGGTGCCGGAGATCGATGGCCTCAGCCTGCAGAACCTGCCGCCCCGGCCGCCCCGCCGCCAGACGCTGCCCGGCAGCCGCGACCTGAGCAGCTTCTGTCCCCGGGCGGGCCGTGCCCTGCTGGTGCGCCACTGGCCCGACTTCCGCCGCTCCCTGGAGCTGGTGGAGCCGGGCCTGGCCCCCCGCCAGCTCTGGATCGGCCCCCAGGCCCTGGTGGCCACGGCCTGCAGCCGCGGCGGCGAGCGGATCTGGGCGCTGCTCGTCGAAGGGGTGGGCCGCCCGGCCCTCACCCTGATCAGCCTCGACCGCCGCGGCACCGTGCTGGCCCAGCGGCGCCTGAGCCAATGGGAGCTGGAACCCGGCACCGGCCTCAGCTACGACCCCACCAGCGACCGACTGGCCGTGGTGCTGCGCCCGCTGGAGCAGGGCCAGGGGCCCCCACCGCCGGCGCAGGTGGTGCTGATCGAGGCCACCAGCCTCACCCCGTTGCCCCTCCAGCAGGAGGCCCTGCAGGCCGTCTGGCTGCCGGCAGGGTAGAAACGGGACCATGCAGGCCCCCTCCGCCCCTGATCTCCCCCCCCGCCAGGCCTCCCTGCTGGCGGAGCTGCGCCAGGCCGACGGCGAACTGAGCGGCCAGGATCTGCACGCCCGGCTGCGCAGCAGCCCCGCCGCCATGGGCCTGGCCACCGTCTACCGCCACCTGCGCCAGCTGCAGCAGCGGGGCCTGGTGCGCTGCCGCCACCTGCCCAGCGGCGAAGCCCTCTACGCCCCGACGGAACGGGACGAGCACCACCTGACCTGCGTTGACTGCGGCAGCACCCGGGTGCTCAGCCACTGCCCGGTGCACGGCCTGCACCTGCCGGAGGCCGAGATGGGCGACTTCCTGCCCATGTATCACACCCTTGAGTTCTTCGGGCTGTGCGAGCGCTGCCGGGGCCTCAGGTCCTGAGGCTGTCGCGGTGCAGCACCGCCATCACCTCGAGGATCTGGCTGCAGCGGTCCGCCGGCACGCTGATCAGTTCCCCCAGCCGTTTCAGCATCTGCTGCTCCACCGGTTTGAAGCTGCGGTTGGTGTGCACCAGCAACGCCGCCATCGCGTAGGCCGTCTCCTGCTGGGTGGGGGTCAGTACCGGCGCGGCCTCCATCAGCAGCGTCTCCCAGCCGCCGGTGCGCAACCGCCCCAACAGGCCGTCGAACATCGCCCCCATCACGGCTTCGCCAAGGTTGCTGTAGGGCGAGCGCACCTCCAGCAGCTGGCGCAGCATGGCGGCCTCATCGGCGTCGAGGGCGCCATCGCAGGCCACGGCGGCAAGGCCGATGGCGGCGAAAGCTTCGCTGGCGTTCATGGACCGGGTTCATCGGCCGCCATTCCAGCAGCCTTCACCGTGCTGGTGGGGCAGCCGCGCCGTCAGAATCGCCACAACGCCTTCGCTCCTCCCCATGACCAGCACGAATCTGGACGCCCCGACAACGGCGGCCGCGGTCAGCGAGGCCAAGCCCATCTCCGTGCCGGTGACGATCCTCACGGGGTTCCTGGGCGCCGGCAAGACCACCCTGCTCAACCACATCCTCAGCAACCAGGAGGGGGTCAAGACCGCCGTGCTGGTCAATGAGTTCGGCGAGATCGGCATCGACAACGAGCTGATCGTCGCCACCGGCGACGACATGGTGGAACTGAGCAACGGCTGCATCTGCTGCTCGATCAACGGCGAGCTGCTGGAGGCCGTCTACCGGGTGCTGGAGCGCCCCGAACCGGTGGATTACCTGGTGGTGGAAACCACCGGCCTGGCCGACCCCCTGCCCGTGGCCATGACCTTCCTCGGCAGCGACCTACGCGACCTGACCCGGCTCGACTCGATCATCACCCTGGTGGACGCGGAGAATTTCGGCCCCGAGACGCTGCAGGGGGAGGTGGGCCGCTCCCAGATCGTCTACGGCGACATGATCCTGCTCAACAAGTGCGACCTGGTCAGCCAAGAGCGGCTTGAGGCCCTCGAAGGCGAGCTGCGGGCGATCAAGACCGAAGCCCGCATCCTGCGCTCGGTGAAAGGTGAGGTACCCCTGCCGCTGCTGCTGAGCGTTGGGCTGTTCGAGACCGACAAGGTGGTGGCCCAGCAGCAGGCCCCCGCCCCCAGCGAGGACCACAGCCACTGCGACCACGACCACGGTCACTGCGCGCACGAACAGGAGGCTGCGAGCGCTGGCGATGGCCACGACCACGGCCATCACCACGACCACGACCACAGCCACGACCACGGCGGCCATCCCGACCACCAGGCGATCGAGGGCTTCACGTCCCTGTCCTTCAGCAGCGACGGCCCCTTCTCGTTGCGCAAGTTCCAGAACTTCCTCGACAACCAGATGCCGGCCGGGGTCTTCCGCGCCAAGGGCATTCTCTGGTTCAACGAAAGCGAGCGCCGCCACGTCTTCCACCTGGCCGGCAAGCGCTTCTCCATCGATGACAGCGACTGGCCGGGGGAGCGCAAGAACCAGCTGGTGCTGATCGGCAAGGATCTCGACCACAAGCGGCTGCGCCAGCAACTCCAGGCCTGTGTGGCCAGGGAGGCGGGCAAGGGCTTCGCCTGATCGGCCCTCTTCCGGCCCGTTGTGCTGCATCCACTACGGAACCACCGGCCAGCGCCGCTAGGGTGGCGGCCTACGACCCTTTCCCATGACCGAGTTCCTCCTGATGACGGGCGTTCTCGCCCTTCTCGGTCTGGTGCTGTGGATGGCGATGGACTCCGACGACGACAACGGCGGCGGTGGACTGATGCAGCCTGCTTTGATTCCGGTGCGGCGCTCCACGACCTACTGAGGCGTGAGCATTGATACGCGCCTTCGCGTCGTTTGATCCGTCTGCCACTGGGGGGCCCTCATAGGGTCCGGGCACAAGCCCGTTCCTCCTGATGCCCAGCTCCAGGTTCCCCCTTGTTCGTTTCTGGCTTCCCGCCGCCGGATGCGCAGCCGCGGCTGCGGCGGCCTTTGTTGGCTTGGGCACTGGCACCCTGCCGGCCATTGGCCAGTTCCAGGCCAGCACTCCCGCCATCGCCCAGGCCGGCACCACGATCGGCGTTTATTCCGGCCGGCACTACAACACCGACAAGGAGCTGTATCGCCAGTTCACCGCCCGCACCGGCATCAAGGTGAATGTGCTGGAGGCCAAGGACGATGCCCTGCTGGAACGCCTCAAGAGTGAGGGCAAGAACAGTCCCGCCGACGTGCTGGTGCTCGTCGACGCCGCCCGCCTCGACGCCGCCACCGACCAGGGCCTGTTCCGGCCCGTCCGTTCGGCCGCCCTGCAACGGGACGTGCCCGCCAACCTGCGCGACTCGCAGGGGCGCTGGTATGGCCTGACGCGGCGTGTGCGTGCCGTTGTGGTCAACCCGAAGCTGGTGAATCCCGCCACGATCCGCACCTATGCCGACCTGGCCAAGCCCGCCCTGAAAGGCAAGCTCTGCCTGCGGGAACGCAAGAGTCCCTACAACCAGTCGCTGGTGGCCAGCCGCATGATCCTCAACGGGGATGCCGCCACCCGCACCTGGATCCGCGGCATGGTGGCCAATGTCAGCCAGCCCTTCTTCACCTCCGACACCCCCCTGGCCCGGGCCGTCGCCAGGGGAGAGTGCGGCGTGGGTGTGGTGAACTCCTACTACATCGCCCGCATGCTCTCCGGAGAAGCTGGCGCCCAGGACAAACAACTGGCCCAGCAATTGAAGGTGGTGTATCTCAACCCATCCCACGTCAACATTACCGGGGCTGGCGTCACCCGCCACGCCAGAAATCCACAGGCGGCGATCAAGCTGATCGAATTCCTGGCCTCCCCCACCGGCGGTCGCGGCTACGCCGAAGCCAACAACGAATACCCCCTCAAGGGCTTCGGGGATAATCCCATCCTCAAGCGGTTCGGCACCTTCCGGGCCGATGGCGTCTCGGTGGAGCAGATCGGATCCAAGAGCAGGGCGGCGACCCAGATGATGGAATCGAACGGCTGGAAGTAGGTCACCGGATGGGGGTTTTGGCAACGGCCGAGCGGGCGACAGCCAACAGGAGCGGGCCGCCACTGCGGCGTGCCCCCCTGGCGGCAGCTGTGCTCCTGGTCTGCGGACTGGCCCTGTTGCCGTTCCTGGTCCTGGCTGGCTTTGCCGTGCGGGATGCAGGCTCCAGCCAGCTGTGGCTGGGGGCCGAAGGCCTCGAGCAGCTGACCAACACCCTGGTGCTGGTGCTGGCTGTCGGCCTGATCGGTGCCCTGTTCGGCACCGCCAACGGCTGGCTCACCGCCTGCTGCCAGTTCCCCGGTCGCCGCTGGCTGCGGCTGGCCCAGGTGCTGCCCCTGGCGGCCCCTGCCTTCGTGCTGGCCGCCGTATTGGTCGACCTGGGCAGCCGCTGGGGGTTTCGCGTGCACGGCATCGGCTGGGCCGTGCTGCTGCTCAGCCTCACCACCTACAGCTATGTGTTCCTGCTCTCCACCGAGAGCTTCTCCGGCAGTGGCCAGCGCCAGCTGGAGGCCTGCCGCAGCCTGGGCGTGGGCCCCTGGGGCAGTTTCCGGCGCGTCGCTCTGCCCCTGGCACTGCCGTCCATCGGCGCCGGCGTCGCCCTCAGCGGCATGGAGGTGGTCAATGAGCTCGGCGCGGTGGAACTGCTGGGCGTTCCCACCCTGTCGCGGGGCATCCTGCAGCGCTGGCAAAGCGAAGGTGACCTGCAGGGGGCCGTGGGTCTGGCCCTGATCGCCCTGGTGCTGGTCAGCCTGCTGGTGGGCGCCGAGCGCTGGATGCGCCACCGCAGCCGCCGCTGGAACATCGGCCAGGACGGCGTCGGCGCGTTGCAGTGGCCCCTGCGGGGCTGGCGCTGCCACCTGGCCCAGCTGCTCACCCTGCTGCCGCCCCTGGCCAGCCTGGGGCTACCGCTCACCTGGCTGTTTCTGAGCCGTGACCATCTGCAGAGCGATCCGGTCGAGGATCTGCTGGCCCTCACCCTGCGCAGCCTTGGCCTGGCCCTGGCCGCCGCGCTGCTGACGGTGGCGGCGGCCCTGCTGCTGGCGATCAGTCGCCGCTGGCTCGCCCATCCCCTGCTGGGCCGGCTCACCTTCTTCGCCGGCATGGGCTACGCCGTGCCCGGAACCGTGCTGGCCCTGGCCCTGATGCTGATCGGCGGCCCCCTGCAGCTCAGCCCCCTGCTGCTGCTGCTCTGGGGCTACGGCGACCGCTTCCTGGCCGTCTCGAAACAGGGACTCGATGCCTCCTTCGAGCACATTCCCCCCAGCCTCGATGAGTGCGCCACCAGCCTCGGCTGCGGCTGGCTGGCGGTACTGCGCCGGATTCACCTGCCGCTGCTGCGGGGGCCCCTGCTGGTCGGGGCGCTGCTGGTGTTCGTCGACGTGGTGAAGGAACTGCCGCTCACCTTTTCGCTGCGCCCCTTCGACTTCGACACCCTCTCGGTGCGGGTGTATCAGTACGCCAGCGACGAAAGGGTGGCGGCGGCCCTGGTGCCGGCGCTGCTGATCCTGGCCCTGGGGCTGGCGGCCTCGGTGGCCCTGATGCCCAGCCTGGAGCGCCAGGGCAAGGGGGGCTGAAGCGGCGCCAGCGGGCGTGCGGCCTCAGTCGCGGCCGCAGCAGCATTTGCCGCCTTTCCACTTGGAGCATTTCTTCTGACGGCAGCCCTTCTTCTTGGCCTGGGGCTGGGGACCGCGGACGCTGATGGCGGCGGGGCTGTCGGGGAGGCTGCCGAGGGAGTTGGCCATGGGAGGGGCGACGAAAAGAACGGGCGGGGAGGAAAAGGGGGGGCCTTCAGGCGGCCAGGGGAGCGCCATCGACCAGGGCCGGCGCCAGCCGCAGGCCGGTTTCACCACTGGGGACCTGCAGCAGTTCGGCGGCCCGGATGCGG
>NZ_JAFKRH010000042.1 GCF_019038465.1 Synechococcus sp. CCY 0621
CCGGCATGCGCACGGCAGTGACGGGGTCATCGGGAAGGAAGCGGTAGCGCATCGAGGAGGAGCGCCCTTATTGCGAACTGCTCGCAACCTAGACGCCCAAGGGCCCCTTTTGCAAGCGATTCTCAATAGCAGCTGGCGATTGCGAAGCGCCGGCGTCGGCGCGACGTCCAGAGGGTCACGCGCAACGGTCGCGTTCGAGGCCTGGCAACGTGCCATCGGGGACCTTTGCCGTGCCAGGCGCCCCCCAGCCTGGGCTGATTCCTCCGCTTCAGCGCCCCATGCTCCGCATCCGTGGCGACCGGTCCAGCCTGTTGGCGGCCCTGGCGGCCCACTGGGCCGATCAGCAGCTGCAACTGCCGGCGCTCAGCTCCGGCAGCCCCCTCAACCCTGCTCCTCAGCCGCGCAGGTCGGACAGAGGGCCCGCACGTTGAGCACACACTCCAGCAACCGGAAGCCGAAGGCCCCAGCCGCCGCTTCGCCGGCGGCCAGCACGGGGCCGCTCTCGAACTCCTCGGTGCGGCCGCAACGGACACAGAGCAGGTGGTGATGGTCGCGGTGGGCGTCGCCGGCCAACTCGAAGCGACGTCCCCCCTCCGGCAGTTCAAGCTCCTGCAGCAACCCCATCGAGCTCAGCAACCGCAGGGTGCGGTAGACGGTGGCCAGGGACACCCGCTCCTGGCTGCGCACCAGGCGCAGGTGCACTTCCTCCGCGCTGAGGTGGCTGCCCTCACCGATCCGCTCGAACAGATCCAGCACCCGCTGGCGCTGGGGCGTGAGCCTCTGGCCCCGATCGTTGAGGGTGGTGCGCAGGCTGCTGGGTTGGGCCAGACCGGTGGGGGGAGTGTTCACCACGCGATCCCAGATGTTCGCAACACTAGAACCTATTGAGAAGGGCTGCCTGATGGCGGTGTCGCCACAGGCGGCTGCCGCGCCAGTCGCCGGTCGAGGGCCACCAGGGCGGCGGCCAGCAGATCGGTGAGCGTGACGATCAGGCGGTAGCTGAGGGCCACCGCCAGCAGGGGGGCCTCCGGCAGGGTGAGCCCCATGCGCAGCAGCAGCACCGCCTCGAACACCCCGAGCCCCCCGGGTGCTCCTGGCACCACCAGGCCGGCGGTCCAGGCCAGGGCGAACCCCGCCAGCCAGACGGGGGCATCGCTCCCCAGGGGCAGATCAAAGGCCTGGATGCAGCAGCAGAAGGCGGCGAAGCGCAACAGCACAAAGGCCAGTTCCGCCAGCAGCGGCTGCCAGGGATAGCCCCTCAGGCTGGAGCGCACCAGGTCCGCCCCCTGCGCCAGCTCCTGCTGGAGCTCGTCCTCCAGGCCCAGGTCACGGGCGCGGCGCCGCTCGAGCCGCGCCAGCAGGGGATCGAGCCAGCGGGGCAGCAGCAGGACCAGGGGCAGCAGACACACCAGGCCAAGCCCGCCCTGCCAGCCGCCCAGGGACACCAGGGCCAGGGCCGCCACCACCGCCACCATGGGATCGAGCAGCACCGCCACCAGGGCCATGCTGGTGCCCACGGGGGCCGCCAGGGGCGCGCCTTCGTTGCGCAGCCGCTCCAACCGTGAGGCCAGGTGCCAGATGCCCCCCGGCAGGAATTTGCGCAGGTTGGTGGCCACGTGCAGTTCCACCACCGCAGCCCAGACGGGCCGCAGGCCCAGCCAATGCAGCACAACGCCCCAGGCGACGCCATTGATCAGCAGGCTGAGCAGGCTCACCCCGACGCCCAGCACCAGCCACAGCCAACCCTGGCCATCGAGGCGCAGCTGCACCAGCTGGCGGCCGTGACTGAGCAGGGCCGCCATGACGAAACCGAGGCTGCCCAGGGTGATCCAGGGGCGCAGGCCGCCGGGCAGGACCAGCCACTTCGGTGGCGACGGCAGTCGTCGCCGCAGGCTTTCGAGGCTGGCAGGGGACCAGGGCCTCATGGCGCTTCCCCCTCAGCCGCCAGGGCGCGGCGGACCTCGTCGCGCACCTCTTCGATGGAGCGACCCAGGCGACCGGCCAGCTCCACCAGGTCGGCGTGTTCGGCCTTGGCCCGCCGGCGACCGTCGGGAAGGGTGGCCCACTTGATCCGCACCGGACCGAGGGCGGTGGCCAGGGTGGCACTGCTCCTGGGCAGGATCCAGCGGTTCTGCAGCTGCTCCCGCACTCCCAGCGTCGTGCCGTGGCGCCACCACACCTGGCGCAGCACCGGACCCAGCTCCGGGGGCATCAGGGCGGTGAGCAGGGTGCCGGTGCGGCCCTTCTTCATCGCCACCGGCTGGCTGAACACGTCCAGGGCCCCGCCATTGCGTAGGGCCTCCGCCAGGTAGGCCAGGTCCTCGGCGCTGGCGTCGTCGATCTGGGCCTGCTGCTGCAACAGGACTTCGTTCACTTCGTCGGCGCTGCTGGCGCCATCGTCCCCCAGGGGACGGGCCAGGGTGAGGCGCAGCAGGTTGGCCCGGTCCAGCTGGCGGGTGCCCAGCCCCACCCCCACCCGCAGCGGCACGGCCCCGGGGGAGGGGCCGAAACGGTCGGCCCAGCAGGCCATCAGGGCCAATCCGGTGGGGGTGGTGAGTTCTCCCGGGGGAAACCCCTCGCTGGAGGCCAGCGGCAGACCCCGCGCGCGGGCGATCTCCAGCACTGCCGGGGCCGGCAGCGGCAGCGCCCCGTGGGCAGTGGTCACGCTGCCGTGGCCCGCGGGCGGCACGCCACAAACCAATTGGTCCACCCCCAGGTGCAGAAGGCCGGCGCAGACACCCACGATGTCCACCAGGGCATCGATCGCCCCCACTTCATGAAAGACAACGGCCTCGGCGGAGTGGCCGTGGACCGTCGCCTCCGCCTCCGCCAGCAGGCCGAACACGGCCAGCACCTTCTGCCGCAACGCCGGCGCCAGGGGAGCCGCCTGGATCTGCTGGCGCAACGCCCCCCAGGGGCGATGGTGCGGCTGTACCTCCAGGGCCTCCACATCCAGATGCAGCCCCCGCAACCCACCGCTGCGCCGCTCCTCAATCCGCAGCCGGTAGCGCCCCTCCAGCCCAAGGGCGGCAAGCGGCGCTTCGATGGTTGCGTCGGGGAGGCCGAGATCCAGCAGGGCAGCCAGCAGCATGTTGCCCGCCAGGCCGGTGGGGCAATCCAGCAGGGCCAGGGTCATGGGGGCGGCCGCCGGCCGAAACGGGGGGCCGCCTGCAGCAGCCGTTCGGCCTCGGCCTCGATCTCGACGCGGCGGTCCCGCAGGGCCTGCTCCACCTCCCGGCGCGCCCGGCGCTGTTCCATGCGGGCCGTCTCGACATCGAAACCGGAGAGGCCCCAGAGGCGGCCCAGCAGGGCCCGGTCGTCATCGCCGCCGACGCTGCCGCCGTAGATCAGCGACTCGGCCACCATGCCCGCCTGCAGCACCCGGCTCCAGCGCCGCAGGTCCTCGGCGGAGAGCTTCACGCTCTCAGGCAGGGCGAACTCGGTGCAGCCGCCGCTGTCGACCCCGGCCCGCAGGCAGGCCAGGCTGCCCACCAGCACCCGCTGAACCACCAGACCATCGCTGCTTGCGGCCAGGGCGTGGCCGGCTTCATGGATGGCGATGCGGCGCAGGCGCCCTTGGCCTCCGGGCAGGGCTTCGGCCAGCAGATGGCCGCCGCGTCCGCCAAAGCGGGCCGCATCCAGGGTGAGGGAACCCAGGCCCAGGGCCACGAACACGGTGAGCCACCAGGGGGACAGGCCGACCAGTGGGCCCGCCACGGCGCCAAGGCTGACCAGCAGCACCACGACCCCGGCCGTGAGGGCACCGCTGGTCATCTCAACGGCCCTGGCGGGTCACGGCGCGGCCGTGGCCCTTGGGCTTGGCCGGGCCGCCCTTGTCACCGCCGGGCTTGCGGGCGCGGCCGCCGCGGTTGCCCCGTTCCGCCACCGGGCCAATGACCTCAAAGCGCTCGACGACGAGCTGCTGACCCTGGCGGCGCAGGTCGAGGGAGACGAAGTGACGCAGGTGCTCCAGGGGAATATCGCCGCGCAACTGGAGCTTGAACGGCACCGGACGGTTGCCGTCGGGGCGGGGCTGCTGCCACACCTTGATGACGAGATCGCCGGTTTCGGGGCGGGTGAAGATCAGTTCGCCGCGGATGGAGAAATAGTCGTCGCCTTCGGGAAGCTGGTCCGCATCGGGGACAGCGGGGGCGGCCTCCGTGGGAGGGGTCAGGGTGCTGGGTTCCCAGACGCCCACCATCTGCAGGTGGAGCTGGTTCTCCTCCCGCGAGCGGGGGTAGACAACCCACAGATGCGGTGTCGCCAGATCGAGATGGCGACGCATCAGCGTCAGCAGGCGCCCGAGCACCACGGCCTCGATCTCGGTGCCGTCATCCGTGCGGATCAAACCGCGGGTGAGCTGGTCGGGATCGGCAGGCACATAGCAACCGCGCACCACTCCGATGGCCCGGTATTGCGTCGGCTCGGTGACCGGGGAAATGGGATGCTGGCGCATGGTGGAAGGAAAAACCCCGTGGCGGTGCCTGGAATGGCCCGGGTCAATGTAAGCAGCAGCGGAAGCGCGATGCCCAGGCCAGACTCGGACGCGACCTTGAGCCTTCTCCGTCAGCGGATGCCCTCCCCGAACCGAAGCCTTCCTGGCCTCTGGTCGCTGCTGGCGGCCGGCCTGGTCGGGGTGCTGGCCCTCGGGGGGGGCTGGTGGCTGGGCCAGCGTCAGTCGGCCACCCAGGCCAGCGCCGACCCGAAGCGAACACTGCTGACCAAGGAGGCCACCCGATTACGGCTGCGGCTCGACGCCGACGAGGCGGGCCCAGCCGACCGCCAACGACTGCTGGAGCTGCTGGTGGCCCTCGACCGCAAGGCGGAGGCGATCAGCCTGCTGGAGCCGATGGCGGACCGGGAACCCGAACGCTGGTCGCTGCGGCTGATGCTGGCCGAACTGCGGCGCGACCAGGGCGACCGCAGCGGCGCCGAGCGCGAGTTGCGCCAGATCCTCAATCTGCGGCCCACCCAGGTGGAGGCCCTGCAACTGCTCAGCCTCCTGTATCTGGAGCAGGGACGCGGCGCCGCCGCCGAGTCCCGCGTCAAGGCGGCCTATGGCATGGCCATCAAACCGGATGTGCAGCCTGAGGCCCTGGGCATCGGCCTGCTGCTGGCAGAACTGCAGCTCAAGCGCAACCAGGCCGCCACCGCATCAGCCACCTACCTGCAGCTGGCCAACTTCTTTCCCCAGGACCAGCGACCGCTTCTCGGTCTGGCGATGCTGCGGCACGACCAAGGTGATGCCAAGGGTTCTCAGGAGGCCCTGGCCCAGGCACGCCTGAGAAGCCCCAACCCTGACAAGCCGGACCCCAGGCTCGACAAGCTGGCGGCGAGCTGGGGGCTGGAGCCGCTCAGATCCCCTTCAGTTGCCCCGAAGTCGCCGCCGGTGCAGGCTTCGGCGCCTTTGCGTCAAAGTCCCTGAGGGCCTGATCGATGGCGGAACTGGGGGGGGTGGCGTCGTCCAGAGCCGTGCTGCGCTTCAGCTTGTTCAGCAGGTCGAGCGGATTGGTGCTGTCCAGAAGCGAGCCGCTGCCGGTCCCTGATTTACCAGGCCCGTAGTCGTAGAGCTGGCGCTCCATCGTGCTGGTACCAAGGGTCTGGCCATAGCCAGCCTGCTGGGCCGAGGCCTCACCGGCCGGCAGCACGACGAACCCAGCGGCTGGCAGAGCGCTGATCGCCAGTGAGACGACCCGGGCGGTGCGGGCGCGCAAAGACAGTGATCGGTTCATGGCTCCTGCCCGTAGATCGAAGAATCATCAGGACCCCATGATAAGGGCCCTTAGCCGGTGGACCGGCCCGTCGCCATGGCCCTGCGGATCGCCACCTGGAACGTCAACTCAGTGCGCACCCGGCTCGATCAGGTGGGCGCCTGGCTCAGGGCCGAAGCCCCCGAGGTGCTCTGCCTGCAGGAAACCAAGGTGGCCGACGCGCTGTTTCCGCATGCCGCCTTCGAGGCCCTCGGCTACCGGGCCGTGATCAGCGGCCAGAAGGCCTACAACGGCGTGGCCATCCTCAGCCGATTGCCGATCGAGGATGTGCGGGTGGGCTTCGCCGCCCTGCTGCCGGACGATCCGGCGGCTGAGGGGCTGGGCGAACAGAAACGGGTGATCAGTGCCTCGATCGAAGGGGTGCGGGTGCTCAATCTCTACGTGCCCAACGGATCGGGCCTGACCTCGGAGAAGTACCCCTACAAGCTGGAATGGCTGGCCTGTCTGCGGCGCTACCTGGAGGTCCAGGAGGCCGAAGCGGAACCCCTGGCCATGGTGGGGGACTTCAACATCGCCCTGGAAGCCCGCGACATCCACGACCCAAAGCGCCTCAGCGGCGGAATCATGGCCAGTGACCCGGAGCGGCAGGCCCTGACGGCCGCCCTCGGCGATCGCCTCAGCGACGTGTTCCGGGTCTTCGAACCGGATGCCGGGCACTGGAGCTGGTGGGACTACCGAACCGGCGCCTGGGACCGGGACACCGGTTGGCGCATCGATCACATTTATCTGTGCGAGCAGTTGCTGGCCTGCGCCACGGGCTGCGTGATCCACAAGCGGGTGCGGGGCAATGAGCAGCCCAGCGACCATGCGCCGGTGGTGGTGCACCTGGCCTGGCCGCCCCAGGAGGCCGCCGACGGCGACGAAGACAGCTGGTGACGGCCCCCGGGGCCTCAGCCCAGGAACGCCGCCAGCTCGAGGTCCGGCCGCCGCACCAGGGCAAACAGGGTGCCGGCATGGCCCCGGCTCACCCGCAGCTCGTCATCCAGAACGGTGACATCAAGCCAGGCGGGAAACCCCTGCTGCACCTCCCGGAACAACTGCAGCCGCCGTTCTCCCACCTGGGGTCCCAGCCAGCCGCCCCGCTCGAAGCACACCGAGACCCGCTGGTGGGGCGGCTCGGGCTCCACGGCGATCCGGGCCTGCACCCCGATCCCTGCGACGGGCCCGAGCGGGCCGGCCAGACGCAGCAGGTTGAGGGCGCGGCCACTGGCGGGATCGAGCAGCTGCAGATTCTCCAGCCAGGGCCGGACCGCCAGATAGGGCTGGGAACTGCTGCTCCAGCGCAGTTCCCACACCCCCGCCAGCTGGGCGGCCTGGACGGAGAGATCGGCGGGCTGCAGCTGCTCCAACCGCTCGATCAGGGCCTCGATCCGCTCGGCGGCCTGGCCAGGGGAGCCGGGACGCAGCAACCCAAGCAGTTCCTGCCGGCAGGCCTGTGTCTCGCCGGCAGCAGCGATCGGGCCATCGGCCATGGCAAGGGAAGCTTCCGACACCGGTTCTCACCCGCAGCGCGGGGGCGCATCAGGACCCATGCTGTCAGGGGCAGGAGGCCATCGGATACCGTGTCGCCCGGCCTGATCGCCGATCCGATCCAACGGCAGACCCCGTGACGCTGACCACCGTCGATGTGACCCTGGTGGGGGCGGGAATCATGAGTGCCACCCTGGGCACCCTGCTGAAGCAGCTGCGGCCGGAACTGCGCATCCTGCTGCTCGAAGGGCTCCCCAGGGAGGCCCAGGAAAGCTCCAGCGCCTGGAACAACGCCGGCACGGGCCATGCGGGGAACTGCGAGCTGAACTACACGCCAATGGCGGCGGACGGCTCGATCAGCCTCGCCAAGGCGCTCGACATCAACGAAGCCTTCGATCTCTCGCGCCAGTTCTGGACCCACCTGGTGCGGGACGGGGCCCTGGGCTCCCCGCAAGCCTTCATCCAGGGTGTCCCCCACATGAGCTTCGTGCTGGGGGAGGAGCGGCGGGCCTTCCTGCGCGAACGCCACCGGCTGATGGGCGCCCACCACTGCTACCGGGGCATGGCCTACAGCGAGGAGCCGGCCCAGGTGGCGGACTGGGCGCCACTGTTGATGGAAGGACGGGATCGGGGCCAGGCGATCGGCGCCACCTTCATCGCTTCCGGCACCGATGTGAACTTCGGGGCGCTCACCAGCCAGCTGCTGAATCACCTGCGGGCCAGCCCGCCGTTTGAGACGCGATTCTCCACGGCGGTGACAGGCCTGCGGCGCCGGCAGGAGGGGGGCTGGCGGCTGGAGAGCCGCGATCAAGCCAGTGGCGAAACCCGACTGATCGATACCGGCACCGTCTTTCTCGGGGCCGGTGGCGGCGCCCTCTCGCTGCTGCAGAAATCGGGAATCCCCGAAGGACGCGGCTATGGCGGCTTTCCCGTCAGTGGTCTGTGGCTGCGCTGCGGCGATCCGGCCGTGGCCAGCCGCCACCACGCCAAGGTCTACGGGATGGCGGCCGCCGGTTCGCCGCCGATGTCGGTGCCGCACCTCGACACCCGCCTTGTCGATGGCCGTCACTGGATCCTGTTCGGGCCTTACGCGGGGTTTTCCAGCAAGTTCCTTAAAAGCGGTTCCCTCTGCGACTGGCCCGGTTCCCTGCGGCCCGGCAACCTGCTGCCCCTGCTGGCGGTGGCCCGCGACAACCTGCCCCTGACCAAATACCTGATCGGCCAGGTGTTCGCCAGCCCCGAGCAGCGCTTCGCGGCCCTGCGGGACTTCTACCCGAACGCCCGGCCCAGCGACTGGAGCCTGGCCGTGGCCGGCCAGCGGGTGCAGATCATCAAGGGTCACCCCAGCCGGGGCGGGGTGCTCCAGTTCGGCACCGAGGTGGTGCACGCCGCCGATACCTCGCTGGTGGCCGTGCTGGGGGCCTCACCGGGCGCCTCCGCCGCCGTGTCGATCAGCCTGGAGATCCTGCGCTCCTGTTTCCGCGACAAGCTGCCCGAAGGCTGGGAGCGGACGCTGAAGCGGATCCTGCCCTCCTACGGCGAATCGATCCGCCACGACGCCAACCTGTGCCGGCGAATCCGCAGCCAGAGCGCCGAGGTGCTGGGGCTGCCGGCAACCGACTAGGGCTGGCGCGGCGGCAACAGCAGGCCGGCCCGCACGTCCCAGGGCGACAGGGCGAACAGGCGGAGCATGGCCACCAGCAGCTCCGGCACGGCCAGGGTGTTGGCCAGAAAGCCCGACCACTGCGGGCCGCTCAAGCGGAAGAAGCTGGCGAAGAACTGGCGCAGCTGGGCTTCGGAAAAACCCATCAGCTTCCCCAGCCCGAACTGGTACAGGGCGTGCTTGCAGCGCAGCTCCGGGGACCAGAGGGCCCGCCAGCCCGCCCGGGCCAGCAGCTCCGAAGGAGCCCCGGGCTCCGCCATCGCCGCCGCCACCGCCGCGGCCACCGCCGGCGCCCGCCGCAACAGGGCGCCCACCATGTAGCCCGAGGCCGGATGCACCATCGAGGCGGCCCCGCCGAAGGCCAGCACCGGCTGCTGCAGATCCGGCAGGGGCAGGTTCATCGGGAACAGGCAGAACTCTTCGTGCTCCACCTCCAGCACCTGCACGCCGCGCTGGGCCAGGCGCCGGTGCAGGCGTTGCTGGAGCCGCTCAAAGGGCACCGGGGGAGCCAGGGCCAGCGACGTCTCCTCGACGAAGAAGCGGCCCCCGCCCAGGTCCATCGCGTACAGGAAGGTGGGAGGCTCGGCCCGCTCCGCCTCGCTGAGGTGGTCGCAGCGGTAGTCCATCAGCACGAACTGATCGGTCTGCACCGGAGGCGCCGAGAAGCGGCCGACAACCCCATAGGCCGACTGCCCCGCCACCGGGCCCCGGTCGGGCCGCCGCACCAGCGCCGCCTGATGGCCGGTGGCGTCCACCACCAGCCGCGCCTGCCACCGGCTGCCATCCGCCCCCACCACTTCACTCAGGGCACCAACGGCCTCACAGCCCGTGGCCAGGCCCTGAAGCAGCTCCACTCCGCCGCGTTCACAGGCGGCCAGCCAATGCTGCTGCAGGGCCTCACGGTTGAACAGGCCGTAATCGCGGCCATGGCGCGTGGGGCGGTTGGCAGCCGCCGCTGGGTCAGGATCCCCCACGCCGAAGTAACTGACCGTGTCGCTCCAGCGGTGCTCCAGCAGGTGACCCAGGCCGAGGGCATCCACCTCATCCCCCCAGATGCCGTAGGTGTTGGGCCAGGGGGCGCGCAGGTCCTGGGGCGCCAGCAGGGCCACCTGGAGCCCCTCGGCCGCCAGGGCCGCCGCGATACAAAGGGCGGCGGGGCCGCCTCCGAGCACCAGCACGTCCGTCGCCATCTCGCCGGTACGGTGATGGCACATCCTGCATCACGGCCCCGTCAGGCCAGCGCTGACCCCCCGCCTGGAGGGCTCAGTCGTCCGTGTCCGGGGTCGCCTCAGCGGCTGGAGCCTCCGGGCTGACATCCGGCGTGACCTCAGGAACCGCCCCATCGGCCAGCTCCTCCTCCTCGGCCGCCGGCGGCACCAGCACCACCTCGGTGAGGCGATCGCCGGAATCCAGCTTCTGCAGCCGCACCCCGGTGGCCGCCCGGGACTGCTGGGGAATGGCATCGGCCTTCATGCGCACGATCACCCCCCGCTCGCTCACCAGCAGCAGCTCCTCGCCGGCGCCGAGCACCTTGAGGCCCACCAGCACGTCACCGTCACGGCGGAACTTGATTGCCCGCAGACCCATGCCGGCGCGCCGCTGCAGCCGGAACTGGTCCACCGGCACCCGCTTGCCCAGGCCGCTGGCGCTGGCGACCAGCACCCAGGGACCCTCGCTGGGGGCCACTTCGTCGCCCTCCTCCTCGTCGCCGCTGCCGGCGTCCGCCGTGCTGGCGACACGGTCGGCCAGTTCCGCTGTGAGCACATCCATGCTCACCAGCTCGTCGCCGGGGCGCAGGTTCATGGCCCGGACGCCGCGGGCGGTGCGCCCCAGGGGGCGCAGCTCCTCGTCGCTGAGGCGGAAGTGGATCGTCATCCCCTTGAGGGATCCGATCAGCACGCTGTCGCCGGGCAGGGCCAGCCGCACCCAACGCAGGGCGTCGCCGTCCTCGAGGGAGATGGCGATCAGGCCGTTGGATCGGATGTTGCTGAAGGCCGACAGTCTCGTGCGTTTGATGTAGCCACCGCTGGTGAGCATCACCAGCTGCACGTCGTCTTCGAACTCGCTCACCGCCAGCAGGGAGGTGATCGCCTCCTCGCGGGGAATCGGCAACAACTGCACGATCGGGGTTCCCTTGGCGGAACGGCTGCTGATCGGCACCCGGTAGGCGGGGATGGAATACACCACGCCCCGGTCACTGAACAGCAGCAGGGCGTCGTGGTCGTTGCAGCTGATGAACAGCTTCACCGCCTCTTCGCCCTGGCTGCGGGTACCGGCCTTGCCGCGGGTGCCGCGGCTGGTCGCCTCGAACTCGCTCACCGGCATCCGCTTGAGGTAGCCGTTCTCCGTGAGCAGCACCACTGAGCGCTCATTGGCGATCAGGTCGATGTCCTCGAGGCCGCCTTCGAGATCCAGGATCTCGGTGCGGCGGGGGGAGTCGTAGCGGCTGCGCAGCACATGCAACTCCTCCTGGATCAGCCCCAGCACCCGCTCCTTGCGGCCGAGGATGTCCTGGTAATCGGCGATCTTGGCGACCAGGTCGTCGTGTTCGAGGCGGATCTTGTCGGCCTCCAGGGCCGTGAGGCGCCGCAGCTGCATCTGCAGGATGGCGTCGGCCTGGATCTCGCTGAGGCCATGGCGCTCCTGCAGCTGGGCCCGGGCCGTGGCGGTGTCGGGGGCGGCCCGGATCAGGGCGATGATCGGGTCGAGCTGGTCGAGGGCCAGCAGCAGGCCCTGCAGGATGTGGTCGCGCTCCTCGGCCTTGCGCAGGAAATAGCGGGTGCGCCGCTCGATCGTGCCGATGCGGAACTCGAGGAACACCCGCAACATGCGGCCGAGGGTGAGCAGCACCGGCTCCCCCTTCACCAGGGCCAGCATGTAAGCGCTGAAATTGTTCTGCAGCGGCGTCAGCTTGAACAGGTTGTTCAGCACCACCTGGGGGTAGGCGTCGCGGCGCAGTTCGATCACGATGCGCATGCCGTCGCGATCGCTTTCATCGCGGATGTCGGCGATGCCCTCGAGCTTCTTGTCGTTGACCAGCTCGGCGATGCGCTCGATCAGGGAGGCCTTGTTGGTCTGATAGGGAAGTTCGGTGATGATCACCGCGTCCCGGTCGGGACGGCCCTTGGCTTCCACCGTTTCGATCGAAGCCACACCGCGCATGGTGATCGAGCCGCGGCCGGTGGTGTAGGTCTCGCGGATGCCCCTGCGGCCGAGGATCTGGCCGCCGGTGGGGAAGTCGGGTCCGGGAATGATCGCCATCAGGGCCCTGTCCTCGATCTCCGGGTCGTCGATCAGGGCCAGCAGGCCGTCGATCAGCTCGGTGAGGTTGTGGGGGGGGATGTTGGTGGCCATCCCCACGGCGATGCCGGAGGAGCCGTTGAGCAACAGATGCGGCACCCGGGCCGGCATCACGGTGGGTTCCTGCTGGGAGCCGTCGAAGTTGTCGATGTAATCGACGGTTTCGGCTTCGATGTCCTCCAGCAGGCTGTCGGTGGTCAGGGCCTGCAGGCGCGATTCGGTGTACCGCATGGCGGCGGGTGGGTCGTTGTCGACCGATCCGAAGTTGCCGTGCCCATCGATCAGGGGCATGCGCATGGAGAAGTCCTGGGCCATGCGCACCAGGGCGTCGTAGACGGCCGTATCGCCGTGGGGGTGGTACTTACCCAGCACCTCCCCCACGACGCGGGCGCATTTCCGATAGGGCCGGTCGCTGGTGAGACCGAGCTCGTACATGGCGTACAGGATGCGCCGGTGCACCGGCTTGAGGCCATCGCGGGCATCGGGCAGGGCCCGGCCCACGATCACGCTCATCGCATACTCCAGATAGGAGCGCGACATCTCGTTGCGTAGGTCGGTCTGGATGATCCGTCCGTCGGATTCACCGGGTCCGGTTGGATCCGCCATGCAAGACCGTATGGGGCACAACCCACTCTATCGATGACCCTGCCGGCCCGTTGTGAATCCGCCCTGCGCGAGCGTCAGCGCAAGGGGGTGCTGCGGGTGCGGGCCGCCGCCGATTTCCGCGCGCTGGTGGCCGAGGCCGGGCTGGCGGAGGCCTACGACAGCACCGACGTGGTGGTGGCCGCCAATGCCGAGTTCACCGACCAGGGCTCGCTTCACCTCAACATCGGCCCCTGCGATCCACCGATCCGATTCCGGGAGGCCCAGCTCGAAGCCCTCGCGGCCCAGAGCGGCGGCGGTGGCGGCGACCTGGTGCTGCCCATCGGCGGCGGCCTCGGGGAGAACCAGCGGCAGGGGGGAGCCCATCTGCTCGACCGGCTGCTGAAGGGCGGCTCCCTGACCCTCACCGCCACCGGGGAGGTCACCGCCCTGCATCCGCGGCGGGATCTGCAGGCCCAGCTCGACCTGGAGCGGATCGGTTCCGGCCGGCTGCTGCTGCATCGGGCCATCAGCGAAAACGGCATGGTGGCCGTGAGCAGCGCCGAAGGGGTGCTGCGCAGCCCCTGGGGGCCCGTGCTGGGGCCGTTCGGCAACGCGCTCTACGGCTGCGGCGGCGCCGGCAGCATCGGCCTCACGATGCCGGGGTTGGCGCTGCTGGGGCCGGGCTCACCGGTGCTGGTGGCGGGGGCGATCGGCTGGGTGGTGGGCAGCGGCAGCGGCCACCAGCCGGGGGTGCGTCGCTCCGCCAGCGGCCACGCCCTCAGCCCGGGGGCGGTGGCGGCGGTGAGTGTGGATCTGCATGGCCTGCGGCCCGAATGGTTGCGGCCCTGCTTCTTCGAAGGCCATGGGGCCGGCCTGCTGGTGGGCCTGGCGGCCCCGGTCCCCCTGATCAACGAAGCCGTGGCCCGCCAGGCCGCCTGCAGCGACGGGGAGCTGGAGGCGCCCGTACTGGATATGGCCATTCCGCGGCGCCTGCGGCCCCGCTTCGGCTCGGTCAGCTACGCCCGGCTCAAATCCGGCCTGATCCAGGTGGAGGGGCGCCGCGTCACCGCCGCTCCGGCCCACAGTCCACGGCTGGCCGAAGCCGTCGCTGCGGAGCTGATCGCCTGGCTCCAGGACGGTCGCTTTCCACTGCAACTGCCCGTCAGGCCGCTGTCGGAGCGGGGCGGCCTGATTCCCATCGACAGCTGAAGTCAAGGGCCTCCCTGGGGGAGGTTCCGGAAAACAGCCGTAAGCTCCGCCGTGAGCTAACGGCGCCAGAACAATGGCCGAGACCCCCTTCAGCCCCGAATCCCCCTTCACCCCTGAGCCCCCCGCCAGCCCCGAGGCTCAGGAGAACGGACCGTCGACCCAGCCATGGCCGACGGAGCCGGCTGAGGTGACATCGGAACCCGGAAGCCCTGAGCCGGAACCGATCCTGGCCGGGCCGGATCCCGAGGCCGACGTCCCAGAGCCCGGCATCGTGGCCACATTTGAGGTGCCCCCCCTGGAGGGCTCCCCTGATCCAGCCGAAGACGGGGGCGGGGAGTTTGAGCTGCTGCTGCAGAAGATCAAGGACTGGCTCGGCAGCGGCGAGCTCCAGGCCCAGTGGCAGCGGTTCCGCGGCCCCCTCAAGGGCCTGGCGATCCTCGTCGGCGTCGTCCTGCTGCTGCGGGTCTACGCGTCCCTGATCGGCACCCTGGACAGCCTGCCCCTGGTGGGCGGACTGCTGGAGCTGGTGGGCCTGATCGCCGTGACCCGTTTCACCGTCACCAAGATGGTGCGCAAGAGCGACCGGGAGCAGGTCTTCGCCGACTGGAGCCGCCGCTGGAACGATTTCCGGGGCAGGGAGTGATCTCCCGACCGTGATCGGGACGGGTCCATCGCGGCCCGGTTGATAGTTTGTGCCCACTGTGTCCGTCCAACGGTGAACATTCAGCTCGGTCGCTCCAGGACCGTCCGCCGCGCCTACGGCATCGACGAAATCGCCCTGGTCCCAGGCGGCCGCACCGTCGACCCGGAAGTGACCGACAGCAGTTGGAGCCTGGGGGGCATCCAGCGGGAGATTCCCATCATCGCCAGCGCCATGGACGGCGTGGTGGATGTGGGCATGTGCATCGAACTCACCCGGTTGGGGGCCCTGGGGGTGCTGAACCTGGAGGGCGTCCAGTGCCGCTACGACGATCCCGAACCGATCCTGGACCGCATCGCCTCGGTGGGCCGGGAGGAGTTCGTGGGTCTGATGCAGGACCTTTACAGCCAGCCGGTTCGCGAAGACCTGGTGCGTCAACGGATCGCTGAGATCAAGGCGGGCGGCGGCATCGCGGCGGTGAGCGCTACCCCGGCGGCGGCCCTGCGCTTCGGGGCGGCCGTGGCCGAATCGGGCGCCGACCTGTTCTTCGTGCAGGCCACGGTGGTCTCCACCGAACACATCGGCCCCGAAGGTCGCCAGACCCTCGACCTGGCCGCCCTCTGCCGCGACCTGGGCGTGCCCGTGGTGATCGGCAACTGCGTCACCTACGACGTCACCCTGCAGCTGATGCGGGCTGGCGCCGCCGGCGTGATGGTGGGCATCGGCCCCGGCGCCGCCTGCACCTCCCGGGGCGTGCTCGGCGTCGGCATTCCCCAGGCCACGGCCGTGGCTGACTGCGCCGCCGCCCGGGACGACTACGAACGTGAAAGCGGCCGCTACGTGCCGGTGGTGGCTGATGGCGGCATCGTCACCGGCGGGGACATCTGCAAATGCCTGGCCTGCGGCGCCGATGCGGTGATGATCGGCTCCCCGATCGCCCGGGCCGCCGAAGCGCCCGGCCGCGGCTTCCACTGGGGCATGGCCACCCCCAGCCCGGTGCTGCCCCGCGGCACCCGCATCAAGGTGGGCACCACCGGCAGCCTCGAGAAGATCCTGCGCGGCCCGGCCGGCCTCGACGACGGCACCCAGAATCTGCTGGGCTGCATCCGCACCTCCATGGGCACCCTGGGGGCCCGCACCCTCAGGGAGATGCGCGAGGTGGAGGTGGTGGTGGCCCCGTCCCTGTTGACCGAAGGCAAGGTGTACCAGAAGGCTCAGCAGCTGGGCATGGGCAAGTAGCACGCCACGGCTCGCCGAGGAGCTGGCCGCGTCGTCGCAGAGCTGGACAACACTGCCTCAAGGCGAGATGGAGGCTAACCTTTTGATGTGGGGGCTCCGGCTCGCACACTCCTCACACCCCCCGGCCCGGCGTGTCCGGGCTTTTTGTCTTTCCCAACCGTTCCATCGCCAGCCCCCACGCCTGGGGCTGCCGGTTCCGCTACGGCCTGCAACGCTGACTCCATCGCAGGGGAGAGCGGCCGAACCCGGTTGCTAGATTCATTTCATCCCGAGTCTGCAAGGAATGTCCAGCGCCGCTGCCGTCACCGACGCCTCCTTCGAGCAAGACGTGCTCAAGAGTGATGTGCCCGTGCTGGTCGATTTCTGGGCCCCCTGGTGTGGCCCCTGCCGCATGGTGGCGCCGATCGTCGATGAGATCGCCAAGGAATACGAAGGCAAGATCCGCGTCTACAAGCTCAACACCGACGAAAACCCCAACGTCGCCAGCCAGTACGGCATCCGCAGCATTCCTACCCTGATGCTGTTCAAGGGCGGCCAGAAGGTCGACACCGTTGTTGGTGCCGTTCCCAAGAACACCCTGTCCGGCACCATTTCCAAATACCTCTGATTCCGTTCCGCTGACGCCGCCCCTCTCCCCGAATCCAGTACCGGCGGCGGGCAGAAGCCCACTGCAGGCACTCGCCGACGAGCTCCATGGACACCCCCAGCGCCGCCAGATTGAGCGGGCGGTGGTGTCCCTGCTGCAGGTGGCGCGCCAGGAGAAGGAAGAGGAGGAATGGCGGCTGATCGCGGGCTGCCTGGCTGACATCAGCGAGGCCCTGGAGGTCTTCCGTCCACGCCGCGCCGCCCGCAAGATCAGCGTGTTCGGCTCGGCTCGCACCCGTCAGAGCGATCCCTGCTACCTCCTGGCCGAGGCGGTCGCCCGGCAGGCGGTGCAGGCCGGTTTTGAGGTGATGACCGGTGCGGGGGCCGGCGTCATGGAGGGCGCCAACAGCGGTGCCGGTTGTGAGCACAGCATCGGCCTCAACGTGGATCTGCCCTTCGAGCAGCATCCCAACCCCTACGTCAGTGCCTGCGACGGCCGCCTGCTCTACTTCCGCTACTTCTTCACCCGCAAGCTGTTCTTCCTGATGGAGAGCGATGCCCTTGTGGTGATGCCGGGGGGATTCGGCACCCTCGATGAACTGTTCGAGTGCCTCACCCTCATCCAGACGGGCCGCACGTCACCGATCCCGCTGGTGCTGCTCTGCCCGCCGGGCGACGAGTTCTGGAAGGTCTGGAAACGCAACGTGCATCAGGAACTCGCCACCCGGGGGCTCATCTCCCCGGAGGATGTGGATCTGATGGTGGAAGCCTCCGATGCCGAGGAAGCCGTGGCCCACATCTGCCGGTTCTATCGGGTGTTCCACAGCGCCCAGCTGGGGCAGGACCGCATCGAGCTGCTGCTCAACGCCGAGGTGCCACGTGCCCTGCTGCCGGAGCTGAACCGAAGCTTCGCCGATCTGCTGGAGGAGGGCGCCATCCAGACCGGCGAGGGGGTTGACGACAACGGTCTGCTGCGGCCCTGCCTGTGGCTGCGCTTCGACAAACGCCGCGTCGGCCGGCTCTACCAGTTCATCGACCACCTCAACGGCCTCGACCTGCCGGCCTCACCGGCCCTGGAGCATCCGGCCGAGCGGGTCCCGAGCGTCAGCCAGCCATGAGTCGCATCGGCCTGATCGACTACGGCATGGGCAACCTGCATTCGGTGCAGCGCACCTTCGGGCGGCTCGGTGCCGAGCTGGTGAGCGTGCACGGCCCGGCGGATCTGGAGGCCTGCGACGCCCTGGTGCTGCCGGGTGTCGGCGCCTTCGATCCGGCCATGGAGCGGCTGCGATCGGCCGGGCTGGAGCCGGCTCTGCGCCGCTCCTGCGCCAGCGGCAGGCCGCTGCTGGGAATCTGTCTGGGGTTGCAGTTGCTGTTTGAAGCCAGCGAGGAGGGCCGAACCGAAGGGCTGGGCGTGCTGGCCGGCCGCGTTCGCTCCCTGCCGCGGCTGGCGGGCCACCCCCTGCCCCACATGGGCTGGGCCCCCCTGATCCCGGCCACCGCCAGCCCCCTTCTGCCGGCAGCCACCCCGGAGGCCTGGGTCTACTTCGTGCACTCCTTCGCCGCCGAGCCGGCCGAGGCCACGGCCACCACGGCCCTCGTCGACTACGGCGGCACCCCGGTGACGGCGGCGGTCTGGCAGGGGACCATCGCCGCTTGCCAGTTCCACCCGGAGAAGTCCGGCCCCGTCGGCGAAGCGATGCTGCGTCGCTGGATCGACTGGGTCGGCTCTCTGTGACGCTGCGGCTGAGCGGCGGCCGCCGGCTGCAGAGCCCCCCGGGCAGCACCGCCCGGCCCACCCCTGCCCGGGTGCGGCTGGCGGTGATGAACCTGCTGGCCGCCGACGTCCCCGGCAGTCGCTGGCTGGATCTCTGCTGCGGCAGCGGCGTGATGGCCTGCGAGGCCCTGCAGCGCGGCGCCTCCGAGGTGGTGGCCGTGGAGCGGGATCGCCGCATCGCTGCAGTGGCCAGGGGAAACCTGGAAGCGACCCTCGCCGGCCGGCCGGCCCAACGGGTGGAGGTGGTGCAGGCGGATGTGTTGCGCTGGCTGGCGACAAGGCCGAACTCCACCCCGCCCATCCGCTTCGATCTGATCTACGCGGATCCTCCCTACGCAGCTGGGCTGCACGGGCCGATCGCCGCCGCGGTTGGGGCGGGACGCTGGCTGGAGCCGGGCGGCACCCTGGTGTGGGAATGCGCCTCGGACGGCGTTCCGCCGGACCCTCCGGGTTGGCAACGGCGGGACTGCCGCCGCTATGGCGGCACTACACTGGTGTTACTTCAGGAGCCGCCTGACCAGGACGGACCCTCCAACCTGGAAGGTTCCAACCCCTGACCACCCACTGCGTCCATTCCAGGCCAAAAGCCCAGGATCAGCCCCCGAGGGCACTGCCCCGGCGGTACTGGTTCCAGGCCGCCACGAACAGCCCCACCAGGGTGACAGGGATCAGTCCAAGCACGATGCCGCAGAGGAGGGGTTCGATCATGGAGAGGCGGAAGCGTCAGTCGATGCACAATTCTTCCACGACCCCCCCCGGCCACGCGAGACCCACCGCAGCACTGTGATCAGCCCGTCCCCCACACCCCCCTTCGCCGTGACGCCCGCCACCGTCAGCGAGGCCAGCCAGCCCCCCGCCCAGCGCCGCAGCCTCGTGGCGGCCCTGGCGACCCTGGCGGCGGTGGCCTGCATCCTGCTGGTGGTGGTGGTGTTGCCGGCGGCCCACAGCGATCCCTACACCCGCCAGACCCTCGCTCTCACCGGTTCGGCCACGGACGGCGGTCACCTGTTCCGGCTCAACTGCGCCGGCTGCCATGGGCTGGCCGCCCAGGGGCTGGTGGGCCCCAACCTGCACGGCGTCGATCGACGCAAGAATGATCGCCAGCTGATCCAGCAGGTGGTGAGCGGCCGCACCCCACCGATGCCGAGCTTCCAGCCGGAACCCCAGGCCATGGCCGATCTGCTGGCGTTTCTGCACGCGCTGCCTTGAGCCCCAAGCTGGTCCTGGTCGAACCGGCCGGGCCCCTCAACGTGGGCAGCGTGGCCCGGCTCTGCCGCGCTTACGGCATCGAGGAGCTGCGGCTGGTCGCCCCCCGCTGTGATCCCCTCAGCGACGAGGCCCGGCTGATGGCCGTCAAGGGGTTGCCCCTGCTGCAGCAGGCGCGCCTGTTTCCCACCCTGGCCGCCGCCCTGGCCGACTGCGGCCGGGTGGTGGCCACCAGTGGCCGTCCGGAGGGGGAGCCCCTGCCCCTGGAGGATCCCGATGATGCCCTGGCCTGGCTGCTGGCCAGCGATCCGGTGCTGCCGTCGGCTCTGGTGTTCGGCCGGGAAGACCGGGGCCTGAGCAACGACGAACTGCTGCAGGCCGGCCGGCTGCTGCAGATCCCCACCCCCACGCCCCACGGCTCCCTCAACCTCTCCCATGCGGTCGCCGTGGTGCTGCACGACCTGCACCGGCTGGCCCGGCAAGCACCGGCACCGGCCGTGGCCGCCGTTGCCGAGGCCCCCTGCCCCCGGGGGGTGCTCGAAGCCATGCTCAGCGACGCCGAGGAGCTGCTGCTGGAGGTCGGGTTCCTGCTGCCCCACACCGCCCATGCCCGGATGGCCAAACTGCGGGCCCTGCTGCAGCGCGGCCAGGTCAGTGCCCCGGAGGTGGCCCTGCTGCGGGGCCTGGTGTGCCAGTTGCGCTGGGCGAGCCGTCGCCCTTTCCCTTCTTCCCAGGACCACTAGCGTCGAGACATTGCCCCAAAGCCCTTTTTCCGTGAGTGCTGGCCGTCCATCCCGTCCCCCTGGCAACCCCTGGCTTCGCCCTGTGGGTCTGGTGCTGCGCCTGATCGTGCTGGGGGTGGGTCTGGGCGTGATCGTGGGCACCGCCCTCAAGCTGCTGGAGCCACGCCTCGTCAAGGGGGCGATCGGTACGCCTGCACCGGGCTCAACGCCGATGGTGAAGAAGCCCGGCACCGGGGCGATGGCCCTGGGACGGTTCGAGCCGCGCCAGGAGCTCGTCGGCCTCAGCCAGCAGTGGACGCGGCTGGCCGCCGCCCAGAAGGATCTGACCGCCAGCGGCTTCCTGCTGGTGCTCGACGACGGTCGCTTCGCCCAGATGCAGCCGGATCTGGCTCTGCCGGCGGCCAGTGCCATCAAGGTGCCGATCCTGCTGGCCAGCCTGGAGGACCTCGATGGCGGCAAGCTGCGCTGGAACGAGCCCATGCCACTCACCAAGGAGGTGGTGGGGGGTGGGGCCGGCTGGATGGCCAACAAGCCGCTGGGCACCCGCTTCCCCTTCTTCGAGGCCGCCACGGAGATGATCCGGGTGAGTGATAACACCGCCACCAACCTGCTGATCCGCCGGCTGGGCGGCAAGACCACCCTCAACAGCCGCTTCCGCAGCCTCGGCCTGCCCGCCACGGTGGTGAACAACTGGCTGCCTGACCTTGACGGCACCAACACCACCAGCGCCCGTGACCTGGCCCGCTCCATCGCCCTGGTGGACACCGGCGACAAGCTCACCCCCCGGGCCAGGGATCTGTTCCGGGAAATCATGGCCACGTCCCGCACCAACACCCTCATCCCCCTCGGCCTGCTGATGGGGATGGGCAAGGATGCCCCCGATCCCGACAGTGAACTGCTGCCCAAAGGCATCACTGTTTACAACAAGACCGGCGACATCGGCATCGCCTACGCCGATGCCGCCCTGATTCAGCTGCCCGATGGCCAGCGGGCCGTGGCGGCCTTCATGGTGAAGGGTCCCTTCAACGATCCCCGTTCCGCCGAGCTGATCCGGGCGATGGCCGGCGCCGTCGCCAAAACCCTCGTCAAAAGTCAATGAGAGCCGTCATCCCCGCCCTGCTGCTGCCGTGGCTGACCGCTCTTGGTAGTCCCCTGCTGGCCCAGCCGCAGCCGTCTGCAACCCCGAAGCCCGCCCCGAAGCCCCCCGTGCTTCGCCCGGGCACGGTGGCGCCCCTGCCCGGCCGGCTGGATGCGGTGCCGATGCTGAACGACAACAACCCCGAGGTGATCAAGGGCCCCGGCATCCTGCTTTCCACCTTCGATGGCCAAAGGGGCTACGCCGGCCGGCCCCTGGGTGAGCCCTCGGCGCACCTGAACACAGCTGTCAGCGGCCCCTTCGAACTGTTCAGCCACCACATCTACGCCGGCAGTCCGGAAAGCCTCGATTCCACCCTCTGGCTGGCGGTGGTGGCGGCCCCACGGGGCCAGGCCCCGGTGAAGCTGCGCACGGTGGCCGGCTCCACCGCCCTGTCCCAGTCGGTGAACCCCGAACAGCCCTCGGCCCCCTTCCTGCCCCTGCCGGCCCTGATGGAGCAGGGCAGCACGCCGATCTGGGCCGGCCCCGGCAGCCGGGTGGCCACCGAGCTGCTGGCCCGGCAGCGCAGTCCCCTGGTGCCGGAGGGCTGGACCCTGCCGCCGGGACAGCTGAGCACGCTGATGGTGCTGCCGCTGCCGGTGCGCGGCCTTGATCCCTTGCTCAACGGCCTCAACCTGCAGCTGCGTCTCAACAGCGACGGGCCGGTGGATGTGGCCACCCTGGCGGCCTTCGGTCCGGTCGACCGGCCCCCGGATCCCGCCGTCTGGCAGCGCCTGCTGCAGGGCGGCCTCAGCCCGAAGGAGCACAGCCCCAGCCCCCGGGGGGCCAGCGGCCCGATGGTCTATTCCCGGGTCAGCGGCGTGCAGGTGGGCAGCGCCTGGCAGGGGCGGATCAGCGATCCGGGTCGCCCGACCCTGTCGGTGAGCCGGGCGCCGATCTCCTGGCCGATCAGTTCCCTGGAGCGGGGCACCCTCGGCACCGGCCAGGTGCAGACGGCCCCCCTCCGCTCCTTCTATCCCGGCACCGCCTGGGCCGCCCACGGCAACTACGGCGTCACCTACGACCTCAGCCTGCCGCTGCGCAACGACACAGGCCAACCGACGCGGCTCGCCCTGGCCCTGGAATCGCCGATCAAGACCGAGCAGCCCCTGGGCGGCCTGCGCTTCAACACCACCCCGGCGCGGGCGGTGATGTTCCGCGGCACCGTCGAGGTGAGCGGCCTCGACAACGACGCGGGTGGTCCCGGCGGACGGCGCCGCTTCCACCTCGTGCTGCGGGCCGGTCAGGAAGGGCCCACCCTGGGCACCGTCAGCCTGCGCCCTGGCCAGGAGCGGCAGCTGCGGGTGCGGTTGATCTATCCGGCCGACGCCACCCCGCCCCAGGTGCTGTCGCTGATCCCCGTGGCCCCGGAGGTGGCCCCAGGGGCGGCTGTGAAACAATCCGGGGCTACGCCCGCAACCAGCCCGTGACGCCAACCAGGAAGCGCAGGGTCTTCCCCTTCACCGCCATCGTGGGGCAGGAGGAGATGAAGCTGGCGCTGCTGCTCAACGTGATCGACCCCCGCATCGGCGGGGTGATGATCATGGGGGATCGGGGCACAGGCAAATCCACCACCATCCGCGCCCTCGCCGATCTGCTGCCCGCGATCGACGTGGTGGCAGGGGATCCCTACAACAGTTCGCCCAGCGATCCCGACCTGCAGAGCAGCGAGGTGCGCCAGAGGGTCGAACGGGGCGAGCAGCTGCCCATTGAGGCCCGCCAGGTGCCCATGGTCGACCTGCCATTGGGAGCCACCGAGGACCGCCTCTGCGGCACGATCGACATCGAGAAGGCCCTCAGCGAGGGCGTGCGGGCCTTTGAGCCGGGACTGCTGGCCAAAGCCAACCGGGGCCTGCTCTACGTCGACGAGGTGAATCTGCTCGACGACCACCTGGTCGACGTGTTGCTGGATTCGGCCGCGTCGGGGTGGAACACGGTGGAACGGGAGGGGGTGTCGGTGCGGCACCCGGCCCGTTTCGTGCTGATCGGCTCCGGCAACCCGGAGGAGGGGGAGCTGCGCCCCCAGTTGCTGGATCGCTTCGGCATGAGCGTCGAGGTGCGCACGGTGCGCGATCCCGAGCTGCGGGTGCAGGTGGTGGATCAGCGCACCAGCTTCGATGCCGACCCCGACAGCTTCAGCGACCGGCTGCAGAGCACCCAGGAGGCCCTGCAGGCCCGGGTGGTGGAAGCCCAGGAGCGGCTGCCCCAGGTGGCCATCGACGACGACCTGCGCATCCGCATCTCGGCGGTCTGCGGCGAACTGGACGTGGACGGCCTGAGGGGCGACATCGTCACCAACCGGGCGGCCCGGGCCCTGGCGGCCTTCGAGGGCCACCTGGAGGTGAGCGACGACGACGTGGCCCGCGTGGTGGCCTGCTGCCTGCGCCACCGGCTGCGCAAGGACCCCCTCGAGCAGATCGACTCCGGCGATCGGGTGGTGAAGATGTTCTGCAAGGTGTTCGATCACGCCGGAGGCGACCCCACCGCCTTCCAACTGGCCCTGGCGGGGTGAGAGGCGCAGGGTGAGGATCCTTGGCATCGACCCCGGCCTCGCCCGTGTCGGCTATGGGGTGATCGATGTGGAGGGTCGCTCGGCCAGCGGCGATGGCCACCAGCGCCTGCTCGACTGCGGCATGATCCGCACCGAACCCGGCCGCAGTGACGGCGACCGCATGGTGGAGATCGCCCGTGACCTGCGGGTGATCGTGCGCCGCTGGCGGCCCCAGCTGGCGGCGGTGGAGAAGTTTTTCTTCTACCGCTCCAGCACCACCATCGCGGTGGTCCAGGCCCGGGGGGTGGTGATGATGACCCTGGCCCGCTTCGCCATCCCGGTGGTGGAGTACCCCCCCATGCAGATCAAGCTGGCTCTGGCGGGGTCCGGGCACGCCGAGAAGGACGAGGTGCTGGCGGCGGTGATGCGGGAGCTGGATCTGCAGATCCCCCCCCGCCCCGACGACGCCGCCGACGCCCTGGCGGTGGCCCTGACCGGGTGGTTTCAGCGCTGAATGGGCCTTGCACTGGGCGACGCCACCGGATCGAGGGCCAGGAGTTGCCAGGGCGCGGACTGTGGGGATAATCCCTCCGTCAGCACCATGAACATTGCCGGTCACCCGCGTCCGTTCAGCTCCCTGGTCCATGGCTGACATTCCTGACCAGACCGGACGTCTGGCCCTTGTCACGGGTGCCAGCAGCGGCCTGGGCCTGGAGACCGCCAGGGCCCTTTCCGCGCGGGGCGCCACGGTTGTGCTGGCCTGCCAGACGATGGAGCTGGCCGAGCAGACCTGCAGGGCCCTGCGGGAAACGAGCCCAGGAGCACTTGAGCCCCTCGAACTGGATCTGGCGGATCTCGGCTGCGTCCATAGGGCCGCTCAGACGGTGGCCTCCCGATGGCCGGATCTCGATCTTCTGATCAACAATGCCGGGGTGATGGGGCTGCCCCGTGCCATCACCCGCGACGGTTTCGAGCGCCATTTCGGGATCAATTATCTCGGCCATTTCGCGCTGACCCGTGCCCTCCTGCCCCTGCTCGAGTCGCGCCCCTCCGCCCGGGTGGTGACCGTCACCTCCACCTGGCACTACCTCGGCCGCATCAATTTTGATGACCTGCAGGGCGAGCGGCGCTACGACCGCTGGCGGGCGTATGCCCAGAGCAAACTGGCAAATTCCATGTTCTCCCTGGAACTGCACCATCGCCTGGCGGCGGCCGGCAGTCGGGTGATTTCCGTGGCCGCCCATCCAGGGGTGGCCCGCACCGGCATCCAATCCGCGTCGGTGGCCGCAAGTGGCGATCACGTGGAGGCGTTGATGGTGCGCCTGATGAGCCCCCTATTCCAGGATGCCGCCACGGGTGCCTCCTGCCAGCTGTTCGCGGCCACAACCTCCGGGGTGCAAGGTGGGCAGGTCTATGCACCCAATGGCGTGGGACAGCAACGCGGATCTCCCACCCTGCGCCGCTTTCCGCGGGCGGCCCTTGATCGGGGACAGCGGCAGCGGCTCTGGAGCCTCAGTGAACAGATGTGCGAACGGACCACATGACCAGGGACGGGGGAACCTGAGGGGGCCGAACCCCTCGGATGGAAAGCGCCTAGGGAGATATCGATCAGAAGCGATTCATGCCATGATCAGTCATTCAAACGATTCCAGACCCAAAGGCTTAATCCCAAAACTTCACCAAGAACCTCAATCCCATCACCGAAGATTCCATGCAAGTGTCACTTTGGCTCCAAGGCATTCATGGGGCAACCTTGATCGCTTCGCTACTGGCAATCGTGCCCTGGATCATCTTCATCAAACTGAGACAAGATCAGCGCGATCTCCTCAGCCTTGAGGCTTCTGGTCATCAGAAACATCATCGCCAGCCGCCTGGCTCAGCACGTGGCGACGAAAGCCAATCGCTGCTCGGGCTACTGACGAAAAACCAACGGCAGCGCAGCCTGAGCAGCGGGGCGGAAGAGAATGGCTGGGACCTTGAAATCATCATACCCGCCTACAACGAAGAACTGAACATCAAGACCTGCATCGAAACCATCTCCCGCAGCGCCCTTTTCCTGTTCCGGCAGCATGGTCTGCGGACGCGGCTGATCGTGGTGGATGACAGATCCAGCGACTGCACGCATGCCATCGCAGCAGCCTGCCGCCAGAGCCTGGTCGATGCACTGGCTTGCCATGGCGATGGAGCCGGGCAAGGAGAATTCAAAACACCCGTGTCCATCACGCTGCTGACGAGCGAAGAGAGGCCAAGGAACGAAATCTGGCTTGGAAAGAGTTGGGCCAGTCATACGGGATATCTTGAATCAAAGGGGCATCACCTCTTTTTCATTGATGCCGATGTTTCCATGAAGGAACCCTTTCTGAGCGAGTTCCTACAAACCCTCCATCGCCACTACGAGTTTGCAGGATTCTTCCCAACCCTCATCTGCAAATCTCTCGTCGATTATATCGTTCAACCCAATGTTGCCCTTTCCACTCTCATCCTCAACAAGATCAGTACGGCACTGGATCCGGACACAAAAAAACCCCATGCCTTCGGTCAGTGCGTTTATCTCTCACGGCGCGCCTATGAGATCACCGGTGGCTACGAAGCCGTTAGGGAAGATTCCATGGAAACCAAAGGCCTGTCAGCAAACATCGTCCGCTCGGGAATTCTGGCCAAGAACATTGCAGGGGGAGATCTGATTGAAGTGTATATGTATCACGATGCCAGGTCATTGTGGGAGGGATGGACAAAAAATTTCTTTGTCTCCGTCGACAAAAGCATTTTCAATGCGATCAAGAGCGTCATCCTGCTGCTGATCCTCTTCGACGTACCGTTGATCTCCCTTCTGTTCCCGAATACGGCCCTGCCCATCCTGGTTTTCATCACTGGGCATCTGGCGATCAGGGTTCTGGTCCTACGCGTCTACAAAATCCCGCTTCGGGGATGGTTCCTGTTCCCGGTGGGTGGCCTTGCCATGTCGGCTCTGATGATCGGATCGGCCTACAAGGTGCTGTCAGGCCAGAACTGGACGTGGAAAGGACGCAGCCTGGCCACCAATCCCTGAAAACCGAAGCGGAGCCTCAGGCCTCCTCAGCCTCGGCCCTCCAGTCGATCCAGGCCCTAGCGACCCGATCAGGCTGCTCCCACTGGGGGACATGGCCACAATCAGGAATCTCGCGGAGTCGCGCTCCCAGAATCGCCCTCACCAGCTCTTTCTGGCGTGGGCTGAGCAGGTGATCCCGGGCACCCAGCAGACCCAGGATCGGCTGCGGGGGCAGAGGATCCTGGCTGGCACCGAAGCCGCCCGAGCGCGAAAAGCGCTGTAGACCCCAGGCCCAACCGGGCATGCCCACATGGGAGGTCATCATTTCCCGTTCCTTGTACCCGAAGGTGCGATCCGGCACGGCGTGCATGAACCGATGCAAAGCGAATCGTGTCAGCCACAGGCTGAGGAGGAAGGTGGTGAGCGTCTCGATCAAGGGCGGCAGGGGAAGGGGAAGGGGCGGTTCCGTCAGGCCCGCAGGGGACAGCAACATCAGACACTCGACCCGATCCGGACGTCGGCGCGCCAGTTCCAGAGCCACCCGGGCCCCCATGGAGGCTCCTACGACCCCCAACGGCGCAGGTGGGAGGGACGCCGCTCTCCCTCGCGTCGCCAGGTGATACGCGGGAGAGTCGATCAGCGCCTCCAGATGACGCAGGATGACGTCCGGGGAAATATCGAGATCTCTGGGTCGCGGACAGAAACCAAAACCGCAGAGATCAGGGATCAACACGCGATACCGGCTGGCCAGAAGCGGGGCGAGCAATTCAAAATCCAGGAATGATGTATCGAATCCCTGCAATAACAGCAGCGGAGGCCCGTCACCAAGCACCGCCACGGGCCATCGCTCCGGAAAACCGGGTAACTCCCACCACTGCACAGAAGACGCCAGAAGCCTGCCTTCCTCGCTGCGCAGGCGCCCGGCAGCCTTTTCAAGCAGATCCCGGGCCCCTACCCACAGTGCAGACTGTTGCATAAGAAATCCAGATGCACGAACATCGTTGCAGGAACTCCATGGTTTGACGATGTTCAGTCCTGGATGGAGGGCATGGACAAAGCCGAACTACGCCGGCATTACCGTCGGCTGCGCCAGCGCAGCCTTCCCGATGCCTCTGCGGGGATCGCTGCGACCGCCTGCCGGGAACTCCGTGATCGTGTACCACTTGGTCAGTGGCTCGGGCTCTACTGGCCGCTGAACCATGAACCCGATGTGAGGATTCTGGCCGAAGACCCGCACCGGCAGGTGGCCCTGCCGGCTGTGTGGCCTGGGTCCGGCCTCGTCTACCTTCCCTGGGGGCCCCAACACCGCCTCGGACCAGACGCCTGCGGCATTCCGGCCCCCCGAGAAGGCTCGCCGCTGGCTCCAGAAGCGCTGGCCTTGCTGCTTGTGCCCGCCTTGGCGGTCACCCCCGATGGCTTGCGACTGGGTTCCGGAGGTGGTTGGTACGACCGGCTGCGCGCCGATCCCCGTTGGCGGGCAGTGCCGGCCCTGGCGGTTCTGCCAGCCGCCTGCGTTGCCCCGACCCTGCCCCGTGACGCCTGGGACATCCCCTTCTCCGGCTGGCTGGATGAAAACGGCGTCCACTGGATCGAAACCGCATCCAACAGCATTTCAACCGTTTAAGGATCCCCGCGCCCACAGCGCATCTTGTTCCGCCCTTTGCCAGGATCCATCAGTTGACGCGTAGCTTCATTGGACCTGACCTCGATGAGCTTCCGCTCCTTGGCCCACACCAACTGGAGCGACGACATCAGCGCACCAACGGCGGCGGAGCGGGTGCTCGCCGCCGAACTCCAGGCCCGCGGCAATGAGAGTGATGCCCTTTCGATGATGGTGGCCTCGATGGCCAGGATGGTCCAGTCCGGCAAAGCGAGCGATAGTCGGTGGAAATCCAGCTGAGGTCGTGATGACCCGAACCACTGTCCTGTTGGCCCTGCTCGGCGGGGCTGCCCTTGTTCTGCCCTCGGCCCTGTTTCCCAGCCCGGCGAGGGCCCACAGCATCCAGAGCACGCTCGAACGAATCTCCACCACCCTCAACGGTTCCAGCGGGATCGAGAAGCTGGAGATCCATAGCAGTTTCTCCAGTGGGGTTCCTGCCGGCGACGCCAATGTCCGCCTGCTGCCGCTGGCTGGCGGTGACCCCATCGAACTTGGGCGCACCGGAGCGGATGGCCGTCTCACGTTCGTCCTGCCGCCAGTCGCCCGGGGGGGAGGGGAGATCCAAGTGGATGCAGGTCCCGGCCATCGGGATTTCCTGGAACTTTCCGATATCGAACCCACCGGACCCGCCAAGACTCCGACCACCCAGGCCCACCGCCACACTCCTCGGCAGCCCTGGCCCTGGCAGGCCTCGACGGTCCTCATCGGGATGGGCCTAGTGGGTGGTGCGGGTCTGTTCGGCCTTCTGCGCCGGGATACCTGAGTCGTTACGATCAGCTGATGGATACCGGCAGTCCTGCTCTCGATCGGATCGTTGATCGGCTCGGCAGTACGGGGGATGCCAAGCGCCGTTATGAATACATTCTCTGGCTGGCCAAGAAGCTTGCCCCGCTGCCCGACGACCTCAGACAGGAGGCCTTCAAAGTGAAGGGTTGCGTCTCCCAGGTGTTCGTGGTGGGTCGACTGGTGGAAGGAAAACTTCATTGGCAGGGTGATTCCGACGCCCAGATCACCAAGGGATTGCTGGCGTTGCTGATCGAGGGCCTTGAGGGCTTGACGCCGCGTGAAGTGGCTTCGATCGATCCGGCCTTCATCGCGGCCACGGGGCTCCAAGCGAGCCTCACCCCATCCCGGGCGAACGGGTTTCTGAACATTCTGCGCATGATGCAGGCCCAGGCCCAACAGTTCGAACGATCCAGAACAGGGGCCGATTCCTAGGATCAGGCTTTGAGGATGCAGCCCATGACCATCGGCGTTGGCTTGCTCGGTCTGGGCACGGTAGGGAGTGGCGTAGCGGCGATCCTCGCCAGCCCCCAGGGTCGTCACCCGTTGGTGGCGGCACTGGCCCTGCGCCGCGTGGCGGTGCGCGACCCGGCTCGACCGCGCTCTGTGGACCTGGATCCGGCTCTGCTGGTGACCGATCCGGCAGCGGTGGTGGACGATCCGGACGTGGACATCGTGGTGGAGGTGATGGGCGGACTGGAGCCGGCCCGCACGCTGATCCTGAGGGCAATCGCCGCCGGGAAGCCGGTTGTCACCGCCAACAAGGCGGTGATCGCTCGCTATGGCGAGGAAATCGCGGCGGCGGCAGAGAAGCAGGGGGTCTACGTGCTGATCGAGGCGGCCGTCGGCGGTGGCATTCCCATCATCGAACCCCTGAAGCAGTCGCTCGGCGGCAACCGCATTCATCGGGTGAGCGGCATCATCAATGGCACCACGAACTACATCCTCAGCCGGATGGCCGAGGAGGGGGCGGCCTATGGGGATGTGCTGGCCGACGCCCAGCGCCTTGGCTATGCCGAAGCCGATCCGGCCGCCGATGTGCAGGGTGGGGATGCGGCCGACAAGATCGCCATCCTTGCCGGCCTCGCCTTCGGCGGCCCCGTTCCGAGGGCCGGCATCCCAACAGAAGGGATTGACCGGCTGAAGGCCCGCGACGTGACCTACGCGGCTCAACTGGGATTCGTGGTGAAGTTACTGGCGGTGGCAGAGCGCATCAACGAGCACGACCAGGCCGAGGGCATCCAGCTCGACGTGCGTGTGCATCCAACCCTTCTGCCCAAGCACCATCCCCTGGCCGGCGTCCACGGGGTGAACAACGCGATCCTGGTCGAAGGCGAACCAGTGGGCCAGGTCATGTTCTTCGGGCCAGGCGCAGGAGCAGGACCCACGGCCTCGGCCGTGGTGGCCGACATTCTCAACATCGCGGGGATCCGGCAGGTGGGTGGCGCGGATGCTGGACTGGATCCCCTGCTCGCAGCCAGCAGCTGGCGTCCAGTAAGCCTGGCTGATGCCTCTCTCGCAAGCCACCGCAACTACGTTCGCCTCCAGACACGCGATGAAGCCGGTGTGATCGGCCGCATCGGCACCTGCTTCGGCACCAGAGGGGTTTCGATCCAGTCGATCGTCCAGTTCGAAGCCACTGAGGGATCCGCCGAGATCGTGGTGATCACCCACCAGGTGCGGGAATCGAGCTTCCGCGACGCCCTGGCCGCCATCACCGCTCTTGAGGAAGTGCAAAGGGTTGCTGCCTGCCTCCGCACGTTGTAGCAGAAGATCAAGCCAGCCCAGAGATGCGACTGATAAAGCCAACTTCTGCTTCAGAAGGGCTTGGTTGATTGACGAACCTGAAGATTTCCGCAGGAGTATCGTTCCAGTTCCTTGGAAGCACAGAACGCAATCCTGGAATCCGATGAGAGCGTCTTTGCTAAGGCGATTGGCACAGCCTTCTCAACCAGCAGACCTGAAGTCCATCACCGCATGAGCAGAAAGGAATGGCGATCCATGAGCCACCTTGGAGCTTGATGTTGGCGCTGGGAGCCTGGGGCATCGTCAGGACTGGCGAAGATCATCGTGCCAAAGCAGTTGGTGCAAGGGTTCTTACCTGCCTGCCATCAGGGCTGAGCTGATGAAAGCAGACCAACAGGGAGAAAGCCAGTGGTGAGACAAAAGACACACGCTGGCCTCTGCCGCAGCTCTTCGGCAACGGAGGGGCCTAAGCGCCTGTGGGAGGCGAACGCATTGTCGGCATCAGCCATGAATCATCAGAAGCTGATGCAGGTCGTGAAGACGAGCCACAGGAACAGGATTCTCGAAGCAGTACTCCCAACCAGGGCCACAATCAGGGCCACAATCAGGGGACAACCGAAGCAGGACTTGACTTCATGCAATCGGTGAATCAGATGAACAGACAACTTTCGCCTCATGACAACCAAACCTTCCTGAAAGCATTTATTAAAGAAACAAGGCAGGACTGCGGTTATAAGGCTATGCTATAGACGTCATGCATCGTGGGAACCGAAAGAGTGGCTAGGCTGGATTTATCAGCTTCAGGTCCAACATGCATCCCACTCCTGACAAGACAAGCCTGGAGAAGATCAAAGAAGGACTCGACAAAGGTGGTTACCAATGCGACCAATTAATCGCTTCAGTAGCAGCAAAAAAGCTCTCTTTCAGGGGTTTTTCCTACTACTGCAAGGATATTCCAGTTGCAACTCCTGACATCACTCCCACCCTCTTTGTGAGCGGCGCCTTTCAGAGCATGCCCTCCTGGCATCGGTTCGCCAGGCTTTTTCTGGGGCGAGGAAAGCCTGTCATCATGGTGGATCTGCCAGGAACTGGTCGCGCTGACCCCTTACCCACCGAGTATGGGTTGGATTACCTTGCCGCGACCATCAAACATATGCTGGATGAGCTCGGACATCACAAGGTGGCTGTCGTTGCCGCCTCCTACGGAACACCGATTGCCTTCCGGTTCGCTGAGCTCCATCCATCCATGGTGGAGAGCCTGGTCCTTTGTGGAACGATGAAAGAAGTCCCCCATCACATCCATGGCGATCTGGCCCATTCCTTTCAGACTCTTGAAGAAGGGAAAATGGAGCAGTTCGCCAATGAGCTGCTCGGTGTTTCGGGCCCTCAGCAGGGCTGCGGATTAATCTGCACAGATCCAGAGAAGCCCATCGCCAGAAGGAAGCTGGCCCATCGTCTTCTCTATTCCCAGTTAATCAACATGAATGCCGCAGATCGTGAAAAGTATGTCATCAACACAAAACGCCTGCTGAACCACGGCCAGATCGCGCTCGGGAGCCCACCTGCCGTGCGAACGCTTGTTTTCACCGGCGAGCATGACTGTTTCACACGCCCAGAATTCTGCCGTGAAATTGCCAGCGCGTTTTGCAAAGCCACGTTCACGACCATCCAGCAAGCCGATCACCTGTTTCACATCGAACAGTTCGATACCACGGCCGAGTTGTTGTTCCGGTTCAGCTACAACCAGCCCATTGATGACATTCCCATGCTGAACGCTATCGAACTGGTCGGCAGAAAGATCAAGAAAAGGTTCAGCCTCCAGAAGGCTCAAACCAGTTCCAATCTCCACTGCCAGAAAAAGTTCAACCAGGCGACAATGCCAAAGGGGCGCTCATCCTTGGCCCTCACCCCATAGATTCAGACATTTCACCGCCTTCAATCACCATCCCGCAAGCCTGCCAGATCCTGCTTGTAGCCGCCTTAACAACTGCCTGCCATAGGCTGGGGCATGGATGGTGGCGTGGATAGAGTGAAATCAAGTTTCTTCTCAACATTGTCTTTGTCTTTTTCAGGCAGTGGCAACGTTGAATGAGCCATGCTCCACCTGCATAATTTTCAGAGCACAAACAAAGACCAATTGAATCCTTGCATCATTGCATCGGCCCCAACCAAGCGGCTGATCCATTGCGGGTTCCATTTCAGCTACAAACACATCCAACCTGGGGCCGCTCAACACATCCCGACCCTGTTCGTCAGCGGTGCGTTCCAATCCATGCAGTCGTGGTACCGCTTCGCCAGGTATTTCATCGAGCAAGGAAAGCCCGTCATCATCGTGGATCTACCTGGCACGGGTGCCTCTGATCCCCTGCCCACCAGTTTCGGACAGGATTTTCTGGCAGAAACCATTGGAGTGATGCTGGACGACGCCGGGATTGAACGTGTTTCTATCGTTGCCGCCTCTTACGGCACACCAACGGCCTATTGTTTTGCCCAGTTTTTTCCCCACAGAGTTGACAATCTCGTACTGTGCGGAACCATGAAGGAAATCCCTGAGCACCTGCGTGCGGGTGTTGCCCACACGCTGATACCGCTCAGAAATGGAGACATGGGACAATTTGCTAATGAAGTGCTCGGCATCTCCGGACCCCAAAAAGGCAACGGGCTCCTATGTACCGATACAACCAAAAGAGTGGAGCGGCATAAACTTGCCAAGCGTTTACTTTATTCGCAACTAGTGAATATGAACAAACTCGATAGACATAAGTACGAGCTCAACACTCTACGTCTGCTCCAGCACGGAAAAATCAATCTCAATTCCACCCCATCCTGTAATACCTTGATCTTCACTGGCGAGCACGACTGCTTCACTTTGCCTGCTTTTTGCAAGGAAATTGCTGATGCTTTCCCTGCCTGCACATTCACAACGATTCGCCATGCCGATCACCTGTTTCATATTGAGCAGTTTGAGACAACATCTGAGCTTCTCTATAGATTCTCTTACAATCTACCTATCGAGAAGGTGCCACAGCTGAACCAAATCGAACGCGTCGGCAAGATCTATCGGACGTCGCAGGGATCCGCCCAACCAGCCAACAACCCCCCGCAGCGCCAACCCCAACCTGTCAACAATCACAGCTTCTCAGAAGCGGCTTGACCATCCAATGGGATGTTGAGCCGAATTGCAGCGCAACGCCTCTCCACAAACGAAAAAAGGATGCATTCTTGATGAATGCATCCTTGATGGAACGATTCCCCAGAAGAGGGAAAAGAACCCAGTGAATCAGGCCTGCACTGGCTTGGAGGCGACACCTTTCACCCGCTTCCGGAGACGCCGGCTGTAGCCGAAGGCGGCGCCTGCACCAAGCAGAGGCAGAGGACCGGGGACCTTCTCCGCCTGAATGGAGATGCTCTGGCTGCCGAAGACAGACGTCTGAATCAGGGAAGGCAGGGTGGGGTCCGTGGAGACGAGGGTGTTGCCACCGATCGTGATCGAGATCAACGAGCCCAGGAGATCGGCGTCTCCATTGTTGGGAAGGGAAGCACCGACATCACCGACGATAGGACCACCGATCGCGAAGACAGGTGCTCCACCGACAATCCCCTGGCCGGGGGCGGCGGTCAATGTGATCACGAACTGGTTGGTGACACCACTACCGATGGCAGGAGCGCCTGGCACCAGCAGGGGAGCTGTGGCACAGGAGAACAAGGGATTGACGAAACCGTTGCAGGCATCAATCGAGCTCTGCTGGGGCACCCACTCCGAGGCATCGAAAGACAGGACGTACTGGAATGCCGTCACGTCCTGACCAGCAAATCCGACCGCACCGAGCAGAGGCAGATCGAGGTTGAACTGGAAGGGCTGGGTGCTGCCGGGCTGGAGAACCAGATCATTGATAGGATCTGAATCAATCTGGGAACCTGGAGGCGTGAAGAACACCGCAATGGCATGGGCCTTGTCGGCCGTGCCAAAAAGGAGAGCGCCTGGGACCAAGGCCAGCGTGGCAGCTCTGGCGAGAAGTTTAGGGATTTTCATGTGGGTAGTGTAGCTCCTAGAGACGTGAGCACTTGTGCAGCTGCCAGACAGCTCCACCAACCATAATAGTAGCAGAAATCCTTAAAGGGTGGTTAGCGGCGCCGAACTATGCAACGAAGACCCACAAATGTGTCGATTTCTTAACTTTCGTCCCGGCGCCTAAAACCTTCCTTGGCCGGTTCCGCAAGCCTAGCGGGCTTCCCAATCGTCTCTTTCAACCGGTCGGGTCCCCGAGTTGGGGAGCACCAACGGGACTCATGAGTAATCTTGGCCCAAAGGAGGAGCCAAGATCGGCTTGGAGGGTCTGCCGAAGGAGCATGGGCCGTTTCGACCGCCTCGGTCGCTGGCCTCCACAGATTTCAGGCTTCCATGGGACGCTACCTTTCGATCGCTTTTCTCTGTCCTCAAAAGACATGTCTGCCCTGCGATGATCGACCACTTCACTGATCAAGGCGACAATCCCAACAACGACCCCAAAGAAAAACTCAGGGTCGTCAGTGATTTTCTTGCTGCAACGGCGACCGGCCTTTTCCTCGTTTTCCTGGCGTACGTCCTGTTCGATTCCCTGCCCCTCCAGCTACTGCGATCTGACTGGCAGCTGAAATTAGTGGCTCGCCTGATGGCCCTGGGCTCACTGCCCCTGGTGGGTCTTGCCTGCCTGCACATCGCTTCGATCTTGCATCCATCCCCCCATGCCTATCGACAACGCCTCGCCAATGTGCGCCAGTGGGCCATCGCTGTTGCCATCGGATTTCTGCTGCTCATTCCACTCCAGGGCTTCGCCACCTTGACGTCCTATAAAGAGGCAAAGGTGATCCAGAATACGCAGTTGCAAACGGCCAACAGGCGTCTCGCCCCGCTGAAGCAGGCGATCGCTTCGGCCACCAGCACGGCAGACCTCCAGAAGAAGATCTCCGCCCTCAAGGATTTCCAGATCCAGCTCCAGCCTGCTGACCTTGCCCAACCCCTGCCACTGGTCAAGAAAGGCATCCTGGACAATCTTGCACGGGCGGAAAACATCTATGCCGACCGCGTTGGAGGCCCCACTCCAGCCCAGTTATGGACGGCGGGTCAGTCTGCGTTGCGCACCATTCTCGGTTCCATCGGCTATGCCTACGCCTTTGCCGCTGGTGCACAGGGGAAGAACTCCTCCCTCACCCTCCTGGATACGTTGTCACGCCGCTGGCAGACCCTGACCAGAGCACGTCACAGGAAACAGAGGATGCCCTATTGATGTCACCCCGTCGATGACGCCGAAGCCTGGCCTCTCCGGTTTTTCTCAGCGTTCATTCCTCTGCAGCCCCGACGCCTGACTACTCAGCCAGTCGCGAGGAGTATGTCGCCGGATTCAGCCGCCTGTCCGCCTGAAGCGGTGGAGAGATGCTGCTGGATTCTTCAGTCTTCGTGCTGGTCGATTCCCTACCCCTCCAGCTACTCAATCCGGCCTGGCCACTGCGCTACAGCAACAGCATGGTCATCACCTCACTGCTGACCCGCTGGGTTTGCTGCTGCTGCTCTTGGTGCTGTTCATCGAGCTCGCCTGGGGGACATCGTCGTGATGTCAGCGCACCTGCCGGAGCCGCTGCCTCAGGCGGCGGCTGGACCGCCAGGCGATGGCCACACCGGCCAGGGGCAGGGGGCCGGGAACCGAGGCCGGATCGGGCCCCTCTGCGGCGTGAGCATCGCCTGGGCCCTCAGGCCATTCGCCGGCCAAGTCATCGGAGGGTGCCCCTGGTGGGAGGGGTTCAGTGCCCTGGGGCAGCAGGGCGGTTTCGAACACCTCCCCAGCCTGCCTCTGGCCGGGATCCTCGCCGGCGGGCTCGGCGGCAATGGCAAGCTCCGAGGGGTCAGAGGAGGATTCGTCCGACTCCGAAGCGCCAGCGGGAACGATCCGGAAAGGGACGAAGCCACCGGTGGCCCCGTTGAAGACGTTGTCGAACAGAGTGCCCGCCTGCCAGGTGAGCTGCGCCTCAGGAGTGGAGGAGGTGCCCGCCCAGCGGAAGGCGAGGGGGCTGCTCAACCGGAACAGGCTGTCGCCTGAGGCGGCACCGGAACGCGCCAGAAAGAAGCCAGAGGGCACAACAAAACCATCAACGCTCACCTCATAAGGGGCAACGCTGTAGTGGAAGGGCGGCACGACCAGGCCCGTGGAGGAGTTGGCCAGGCGGATCCCGCCGGCCCCGACCAGGTAATCGGGCGAGACACCGAATCCCGGAGTCAGGAGCTCTCGCAGCTCCTCCAGGTCTCCCAGGCTCTCGTGGGGATGGCTGCCCACGGCAGGAGCAGCGGTACTGGCGACCAGGCAGGTGAGCAGCAGCAGCGGGGGGTAAAGGTGGACCGAGGGGCGGAAACGGCCCAGGGAGAGGGCACCGAGACGGAGGGGGCGTGCCATGGAGGCCTAAGGATATTTCACCAATCTATCAGGCGATATTCAGGAAGCACGCATTCCTCCTTAAGCGGCGCTGGCAGGGTGGTCGTGTTGCCCTCTGACGCGGAGCCCGTGACGCCACTGGTCAGCCCCCCTAAGGTCTGGGCCGCTGGTTCGCTCCCGCCACCTTCCCCGTCCCGAGCACGGATGCCTGATTACTCCGCCAGTCGCGAAGACCACATCGCCAGCTTCGGCCGCCTGTTCGCCTGGAGCGGCGGCGGGCTGCTGCTGGTGTTTCTGGGCTTCGTTCTGGTCGATTCCATGCCCCTGCAGCTGCTGAATCCCGCCTGGCAACTGCGCTTCACCAACCGCATGGTCAACACCTCCCTGCTGGCCCTGGTTGGGTTTCTGCTGTTGCACCTGGGTCTCTACATCGAGCCCGCCAACGGCTTCCTGCGGGCCCAGGTGGCCACCGCCCGCCAGTGGGCCATCGTCGTGGTCTTCGCCTTCCTGCTGCTGGTGCCCCTGCAGGGTTTCGCCACCTGGCGTGTCCTCTCCCAGGCGCAGGGCAACGAGGCGATGCAGCGCAACGTGCTCGGCGAGCGGGTGACGATGATCCGCCAGGCCATCGAAGCGGCCACCAGCCCGGAGGACCTGCAGGCCCGTTTCTCCCGACTGCGGGCCCCCCGACCCGAGCTGCCTGCGGCCGCCCTCAGCCTCCCCCTTGGCGAACTGAAGCGCAGCCTGCTCGATGAACTCCAGCGGACCGAGACCCGTGCCAACAACCGGATCGGCGGCCCCGCCCCCACCGACCTCTGGGCCCTTGGACAGGGGGCAGCCAGGGTCAGCATCGCCGCGCTGGGCTTCGCCGTGGCCTTCGCCGCTGGTGCCCAGCGGCCGGGTGCCTCCCTCACCCTGCTCCAGCAACTGAGCAGGCAGGTGGACATCCTGCTGGGGCGACGTCCGAAGCCCAACCGACGCGCCCCCTGACCACCGCCAGCCAGCAGCCCGCGGGCTGGCCGCTTGAATGGGCCCCACCGGATCGCAAGATCTTGCCGACGACCAGGGGTAGAGATGGACGCCGACCAACCGCGATCGCGGCCAGCCTCGCCTCCCTGCTGCTGGCACTGCCGTTGCTGGTGGCCTGTCAGCCGAGGCGATCCAGCCCGTCCCTGATCGTGGCCACCAAGAGCCGCATCGATTCCCTCGATCCGGTGCAGGCCTCCCGCGTCGGCGTGATGCAGGTGCTCAGCGGCCTCGGCGACCCCCTCTATGCGATCGACAGCAACGGCCGCCTCGAGCCGCGGCTGGCCACGGCCCTGCCGGAGCTGAGCGGCGATGGGCTGCGGGCCCGGATCCCCCTGCGCCGCGGGGTGCTCTTCCATGACGGCACCCGCTTCGATGCCGCCGCCATGGCGTTCTCCCTGCGCCGCTTCATGGCGATCGGCACCCTCGGCTACCAGCTGAGTGAGCGGGTTGAAAGCGTGCAGGTGACCGCTCCCTATGAGATCGAGCTGGTGCTGAAGCGCCCCTTCAGCCCGCTGCCGCGGCTGCTCAGCGCCATCTTCCTCACGCCCGTCTCCCCCACCGCCTACCGGCGGCATCGCGACAAGCCCCTCAACGACCGCTTCGTCGGCACCGGCCCCTATGCCCTGGCCTTCTTCGGTGGCCAGCAACAGCGCCTGAAACCCTGGCCCCGCTACTGGGGGCGGCGTCCGGCCAACGGGGGCATCGACCTGGTGACCCTGAGCAACTCCACCGCCCTGTTCGGTGCCCTGCGCAGCGGCGAGGTCGACCTGCTGCTCAACGGCGGTCTGGAGATCGACCATCAGCAGGCCCTGCACCGCGACGCCGCGGCCGGCCGCCTGCGGGAAGCCGTCGGCCCCGCCATGGAGATCTCCCTCGTCTCCCTGCTGAGCGACCAGCCGCCGCTGAACCGGTCCGGCCTGCGCCAGGCCGTGGCCCGCAGCCTCGATCGGGACACCATCGCCCGGCGGGTGACCCTGGGGCTGCGTTCCCCCCAGCGGCAACTGATCCCTCCGGACCTGCCGGGTTCCGATCCCAGCGCCTGGCCGGCCTACGACCCCGCCGGGGCCCGCGCCCTCTACCGCCAGGCGGGCTATTGCCGGGGGCGGGTGCTCACCCTGCCGCTCACCTATCGCTCCGACATCCCCACCGACCGTCTGTTCGCCCTCACCTGGCAGGCCCAGCTGCGCCGTGACCTGGGCGATTGCGTGACCCTGGAGGTGAGCGGCATGGAGTCGACCACTGCCTACTCCCAGCTCGACAAAGGCGCCCTGACGATGCTCTTCTACGACTGGATCGGCGACTATCCCGATGCGGAGAACTTCCTGATGCCACTGCTGTCCTGCAGCAAGGCCGAGGGGGACCGCTGCCTGAAGGGCAACAGTGTGCTGGGCGGCAGCTTCTGGACGGCGCCGGGGCTGGAGGCGGATCTGCAGCGCAGCAGCCAGCTGGTTGGTCCCGAGCGGGTCGCCCTGCTGGTGGCCATCCAGCGCCGCGTCGCCGCCGCCAGCCCCTACGTGCCGGTGTGGCTCAGTGCCCCGGCGGCCTGGGGCGGCCTGGACCTCAGCCAGCCCCAGTTCGACGGCTCCGGCCGGGTGATGCTGGGCGAGCTGCGCCGTCTGCCCGCCGGAGCCCGGCTGCCATGAGCCGCCGTTCCGACCTGGCGCGCTACCTGGCCTCCCGGCTCGCCCTGGCACCGGTCATGCTCTGGCTGATCGCTTCGCTGGTGTTCCTGCTGCTGCGCGTGGCCCCCGGCGATCCGATCGATGCGCTGCTGGGCACCCGTGCCCCGGAGGCGGCCCGCGCCGCCCTGCGGGCCCAGCTCGGCCTGGATCGCCCCCTGGCCGAGCAGTACGGCCGCTTCCTGGGCCACCTGCTGCAGGGCGATCTGGGCCAGTCCCTCACCAACGGCGAACCGGTGACCCGCCTCATCCAGGACAGCCTGCCGGCCAGCCTGGAGCTGGGTCTGGTGTCGCTGCTGCTGGCCGCCATCCTGGGTCTGGCGGTGGGGTTCAGCGGCATCGCCCGCCCCGAGGGGCGCCTCGATCTGGCCGGCAGGCTCTATGGCATCGGCACCTACGCCCTGCCCCCCTTCTGGGCGGCCATGGTGGTGCAGCTGGTGTTCGCCGTCTGGCTGGGCTGGCTGCCGGTGGGGGGGCGCTTCCCCGCCACCCTGATGCCGCCGCAGGGCACGGGCTTTTACCTGCTTGACAGCCTCAGGGCCGGCGACTGGCAGCAGCTGGCCGGCAGCCTGCGCCACCTCGTGCTGCCGGCGGCCACCCTGGGCCTGCTGCTCAGCGGCATCTTCACCAATGCCCTGCGGCTCAACCTGCGCCGTGCCCTCGGCTCCGATTACGTGGAGGCCGCCCGCAGCCGGGGCCTGAGCGAACGGCGTGTGGTGCTGCACCATGCCCTGCCCAACGCCCTGCTGCCCGTGCTCACGATCACCGGCATCACGGTGGCCTCCCTGATCGGCGGCGCCCTGCTGATCGAAGTCACCTACTCCTGGCCCGGCATCGCCTTCCGCCTGCAGGAAGCCATTGCCCAGCGCGACTACCCCCTGGTGCAGGGCATCGTTGTTGTCGTCGCGGCCCTGGTGGTGCTGGTGTCCGTGCTTGTCGACCTGGTGGTGGCCCTGCTCGACCCACGCATCCGCTTCTGAGTTCAGGGCTCCAGGCCCGCTCTCCAGCGCCGGGCGGCGGCGGCATCGAGCACGTCGAGCGTGACCCCCTGATGCACCCGCCGCTGGGCAGGCAGCAGCAGGGGCTGGTCCAGGGTGTGGAGGTACTCGGTGGTGAGGCGCAACAGCGCCGATTGCACCCTGGCCGGATCCACCCCCACCAGCTCCGCATCAAGCCGGAAGAGCACCTCATCGGTGGGCATCAGCCGCACGGGGGAGAAGTGGCTGCCGCCCTCCACCATCACCAGGCGACTGCGGGGATCCCGCCCCTGGAGAAACAGCCGCAGCTGCTCCTCCAGGGGCGGCGTCACCAGATCGAGGCTGCCCCCCACCATCAGCACCGGCACCCCAAGCGAGGCCAGGCCCCGACGGGGCCAGAGCAGGCTGCCGAAGCCGTTGAGCAGCACCAGCCCGCGCAGGTCGGCGGGGGCGGCGGAGCGCTCCGGCAGCTGGGTGCTGGGAAGCTGGCACTGCAGCAGCCGGGAAGGGTTGGCGATCGGCAGCCGATCGAGGGCCTTGCGGCAGCGCTCCCCCAGGCCGGGTTCCGGCACCACCCCGGCCGCCAGCAGGGCGGAGAGACCCCCCATCGAATGGCCGAGCAGCACCACGCCCTTGCCCTGCACCGGCAGCTCACCCCGGCGCTGGGCCGCGAGCACGGCCTTGATGTCGGCCAGGCGGATGGCCAGGGTTTCGGCTCCCGGCGGTGGCCGCTGGCCGTCGAGGGCGGCCTTGAGGGCGGGGCCATCGCTGCCGGGGTGCTGCACCACCACCACAGGCCAGCCGCGTTCGGCCAGCTCACCGGCCAGCCAGCCGAGCTGGTCGGCATTGCCCCCCAGCCCGGGCATCATCAATAGCCAGGGCCGGTCTGGGGCCACGCTCCGCCGCAGACCCGCCGGGGACGGCACCGACCAGATCTCCAGGGGAAGAGGCTGGGGGCGGTGCGCCACCAACAGCCCCTGCCGGCGGGGCCTCAGGGAGGTGCGTTCGCCGAAGGCGAAGGGAACGGTGCGGCGCTCCGGCAGCGCCAGGGCCTGGAGGCGCCGCAGGGCCTGGCGCTGCAGGTCGATCTGCTGGCGCCACTGCAGGGCCAGGTCGTAAAGGCCATCGAGCTGGAGGCTGAGCCGCTGCACCGGCAGGGCCCGCAGCAAGCCAATGGTGGAGACATCCTGACGGGTCTCCAGCAGACGCCGGAGGGTGGTCTGCAGCACCGCGGTGGAACTTCTGCCGTCGGGGGTGGTCAGCAGGTCGCCCAGGCGGGCCAGCATCTGGCTTCCCGCCCAGCTGTCCAGCAACTGCTGGCCGAAGCTGGTGTCCCGCAGCAGGGGGGCACGCAGCAGGATCTTCAGGTCCTGGCGACTGCGGGGATCCAGCAGATCCAGCCAGACCGCCAGGTCGCCGCCGGCGGCGGAGCGCCCGTTCGGGCTCCTGGACCAGCCATCGAGCTGCTCCAGGTTCACCGGCAGCTCCAGGCCATCGAACCGCAGCTCCAGCAGCTCCGCCGCACCGGCCGCCGGCGCCAGGCCCGGCGCCGTGATCAGCAGACTGGCCAGCAGACCTTTGAGTTGGCGATGGCGGCGTGAGACAGGCACAGGGATGGGCCAGGGCGCGGTCCTGGTTCACCCAGTTTCCAGCAGCCCTGCGCGAAGTCGCCCTGATCCGCACGATCGCCATGCTGGGAGCCGGTGGCGTGCTCTATCTGACGCCGATGGTGTTCCACCAGGCGCAGTTCAGCGCCGGTCGCGTTACCGAAGGGCTGGCCCTGGCGGCGGTGGCGGGCACCCTGGGCCGGATCCTGAGTGGGGTGCTGCTGGATCGGGGCCTGAACTGTTCGGTGCCGGTGCTGCTGGCGGCCCTGATGGCCATCGCCGGCGATGTCCGGCTGATGGGCACCGGCTCCTTCGGCGGCTACCTGCAGGGGCAGGTGCTGCTCGGCATGGCCATGGGGTTCTACTGGCCTGCGGTGGAACTGGCGGTGCCGCTGAGTTGCTCGCCGGTGAGCTCGGGGCGGGCCTTCGCCCTGACCCGCAGCGCCGATGCCCTCGGCATCGCCACCGGTGCCCTGGTGGGGGCCGTGCTCGCCGATCGGGGATGGCTGCGGGGCATCTATGCCGTGGACATCGTCTGCATGCTGGTGTTGCTGCTGGTGCTGCGGCGCAAGGGCCTGCCGGATCCCAGACCCAGGGAGGTCCTGGCCCACCCCAGCCCCTGGGGCCACTGGATCCCTGGGCTGGCGCCGCTGCTGGCCGTCGCAGTGCTGGCCACGGCGATGCCGGCCCTGATGCAGAGCGCCCTGCCGCTGGAGCTGGTGCGGGGCAGCCTGCAGCGGCGTGCCCTGCCGGTGAGCCTCGGCGCCCTCACCATCGGCCTGCAGCTGGGCCTGGTGCTGCTGCTCCAGTGGCCGGTGGGTCAGGCCCTGGCCCGGCGGCCGGTGACAACCGGTCTGAACCTCAGCCTGCTCAGCTTCGCCGCCGGCAACCTGCTGCTGGCGGCCTCGGCCTTCAGCGAGCGGGGCCTGGCGCTGCTGCTGCTGGCCCAGCTGCCGCTGGCCTTCGGGGTGACCGCGTTCCTGCCCACCGCCACGGAAGCAGTGGTGGAACGCTGCCCACTGGAGCACCAGGGGCTGGCCATGGCCCTGCTCTCCCAGTGCTTCGCCATCAGCGGTTTCGGGGCTCCACTGCTGGCCGGTCGGCTGCTCGACGGCCAGGGGCACGGGGCCGGGCTTTGGCTGCTGATGGCCCTGGCCTGCCTGGGGGGTCTGCCGCTGGTGCGGGAGCTAGGTCCCCGCAGGACGTTCGGCTGAGGCGGCCGCCTGCTTCTCGACCCAGGCCTCGTGGGGCAGGGGCTCGGTGCCGTACTCCCAGTCGTCGTAGTCCGGATCGTTACGGATGCGGCGGTGGATCTCCTTCTGGGCCTCGAAGTTGTGGGGGTGCTCGGTGGCCTCGCCCGCGGCGTCGGGCAGGGGAGACGGGGTCTCGGGATGCTCGGTTGCTGCCATGGCCCTGCGCTCCTGATGGAGCCATCCTCGCCGATCATCCACCCCGCAGACTGTCGAGGCGGTCGGCATAACCGGTGAGTTCGCCGTAGCCCCGACCCCGCAGCGGTTGCTCACCGCGATGGCCCCCGTAGCGCAGGGCCCCCTCCCAGTAGGTGGCCGAGGCGGTGCTCAGCTCCTGGTCGGCCATCTGGGGAGTGATCACCAGCTCCAGGTCCAGCCGCGGGATGGCGAGCGTCCAGGCCGCGGGGTAACGGGCACCGCTGCGGGGGCTGCGCCAGGTGGCCGTGACCGCGAGGTCGTAGTCCTCGGCGCCCAGCTCCACCTCCCCATCGCCATCGATCCAGCGGCCACCGCTGAACGGTTCCTTGCCGCCATCCTCCCGGCGCAGGCCGTAGAGCATCAGGGCGGAGCCATCCTCAAACTGGGCGGAGAACCAGTCCCAGCCGACGGTGCCCGGGCTCAGGGCGCTGGTGGAGAACTCATGGTCCTTCCAGCTGACACCGTGAACGGCATGGTCGAGGCCCGCCACCGTGATCGTTCCCTCGGTGGGCTGCTGCACCAGGGAGTAATAGTGCGAGGCGTTGCCCGGTTCGGGCCCCTTGCGGCTGAGCCCGCCCTGGCCCTGGAGCACGGGGGGCCGGCTCTGGTGGAGGGTCAGGTCGATGGCCATGGACCCGGTGGAGGCCTGCAGCCGCACCCGCTCGGGGCCCTCGGCGCTGATGCGCCAGTCGTTGAGCCAGACCGCATAGGGATCGGCCTCGGCCCCGGCCAGGCCCTGGGCGCCGCGGGCGAAGCGCTCCTCCTGCAGGAAGGTGTCGGTGGCGATGTCGCTGACCGTGAAATGGGCGGAATACACCTGGGGAGTGCGCCAGGCCGACCCGCGGCTCCCGGAACCCTTCTCCGGGGGCGCCTCGGGCACCAGGGCCTGACGGAAGATCGTGAACTGATAGCCGAAGGCCCGTCCTGCCTCGGTTTCCAGGTTGCCCGTGTAGTACCACCACTCGGTCCGGTGGTCGGGATGGGCGCCGAAATCGGCGGGGAAGCGCCATTGGCGGGGGGTGAGGGCCCGGGCGAAGCCCTGGGGCGCCGGCACCTCCCCCCATTCGATGCGGCTGCTGGCCCCGGCTGGGGTGGGGCCGGCCAGGCCGAGCAGCAGGACGGCCGCCAGGGCCAGCAGGGAACGCAGGGGGTGGCGGTGCGTCATTCCTGCCGCAACGCCTCACTGATGTTCATCCGAGCAAGCCGCTGGGCCGGATAGAGGCCCGCCAGCACGGCGGCCCCCACCGCGATCAGCAGCGATTGGATGAAGAAGCGCGGCTCCAGGGCGATCTGCAGGGTCCAACCGAAGGAGCGAACGTTGATCACATGCACCAGCACCCAGGCCAGCACGAAGCCCAGGGGCATGGAACAGGCACCGGCCAGCAGCCCCATCAGACCGGTCTCCAGCAGGGTGAGACGCCCCAGCTGCCGGGGTGTCATGCCGGTGGCCCGCAGCACGGCGAACTCCCGGCCCCGCTCCAGTTGCAGGCTCATCAGGGTGCTGAAGATACCGATGAAGGCCACCACCACCGTCAGCAACTGCAGCGCGCCGGTGATGGCGAAGGTGCGATCAAAGATTTCCAGTGAGCCCTGGCGCAGGGAGCTGTTGGTCTGCACCAGCAGGCTCTGGCGGGAACCGAAGCCCTGCCGCAGCTCTGACGCCACCGCATCGGCATCGGCGCCAGGGGCCAGGAACAGGCCGAGGGAGGCCACGCTGTCGTCGTGCCAGAGCTCCGCCACCTGGGCGCGGTCCATCAGCACGCTGCCGCGGTCGGAGGAATAGTCGTAAAAAACGGCGATCACCGGGAAGCTCCTCTCGCCCTCGGGGGTTTCAAGCCTGACCTGCACGGGGATGGCGCTCTGGCCGTCGCGCAGGTAGACGGCCTCGGAAAGGATCACCCCCTCTCTGGCCTCCAGGGCGGCGAAGGGGTCGCCAAGGCCCGGGCGGACCCAGGCGTAGGGACGGCGGCCGGCGGACACATCGCCCCCGGCGGCGATCAGGGTGATGTCCCGGTCCTGGTCGACCAGGTGCACATCGAAATTGTTGTAGGTGACCATGGCCCGCAGGTCGGGACGCTCGGCGATGGCACCGACGATGGCGGGGTCCACCTTGCCGAGCACCCGGTTGGCCGTGGTGCTGGGGGGCGAGACGAACAGATCGGCCTGGAGGGTCTGGTCGAGCCAGGTGACCACCGTCCCCCGGAAGGAGCCGATCATGATCGAGAGGCCCACGATCACGGACACCGCCACCATCAGGGCCGCCACGGCCACCGCCGTGCGGCTGAGGGAGCGCAGGATGTCGCGGGGGGCGAGGCGGGCCACCACCCCCAGGCCCCGGCTGGCCCAGCCCAGGCCCTGCATCGCAGTGACCAGCACCGGCGGCATCAGCAGGGCCGCACCCATCAGCAGGGCGAACAGGCCGGCGAAGGCGGGCACCAGGCCGCGGCTGTCCCAGCGCAGCAACACCACCCCCAGGCTGGCGCAGAGGAGCGCCGCCAGCAGGAACCAGGGCAACAGCCGCTGCCAGCCTGCCTCCAGGCTGGAACGCTGCAGGGTCATCTGGGGCGGTGTGGCCATCGCCTCCCAGGCGGGCAGGGCTGAGGCCAGCAGCGCCGAAGCCACCCCCACCAGCATCCCCTTGGCCAGGGTGAACCCCGACAGGCTGATCTGCCGCACCGAGACCACGAAGTAGAAGTCGTTGATCGTCTGGGTGATCAGGCCGACGACGCTGCGCCCCAGCAGCACCCCCAACGCCAGCCCCAACAGGGACCCCACCAGGCTGAACAGGGCCGCCTCGCCCAGGATCAGGGTGAACAGCTGGACCCGGGTCACCCCCAGACAGCGCAGCACCCCGAACAGGCCGCGGCGCTGCACCACGCTGAAGGTGACCGTGTTGTAGATGAGAAAGATGCCCACCACCATCGCCAGCAGGCTCATGGCGGTGAGGTTGAGTTCAAAGGCGGCGGTCATCTGCTGCACGGCATTGCCGCGGGCCGCCGCCGGCTCCAGCTTCAGCCCAGCGGGCAACCAGGTGCGGATGGACTGCTCCTGGGCGGGGCCCTCCAGGATCAGATCGATATGGCCCACCGCCGGTACCGCCTCAGCGCCGGTGGGGTCGAGCAGGTCCTGGGCGGTGGCGATGTCGACCAGCAGCAGCGTTTCCAGACCGCGGCGCTCAAGGGAAGAATCACTGCTGACAAGGCCCACCAGTTGCAGCTCCGTCGTCCGTCCGGCCAGATCGAGATGCAGGCTGCCGGAGCCGTCGCTGGCGCCGGGATGGAGGCCGAAGCGCTCGGCGGTCTCGGTGGCGATGACAGCCGTGCCGGGTTCGGTGAGGAAGGGCACGAAGCCGTTGCCGCCACTCTTCTGACGACCTCCGTCGCCGCCTAGAAAGCCACGGAAGGGGGCCTCGCTGAACAGATCGACACCCACCAGCCGCACCAGTTCACCATCCAGTTCCTCGGCCCGGCCGTAGGCCTCAATCACCGGGGCGGCGGGAATCTCCGGGAAGTGGCGGCGCAGCTCCACGACGGTGCCGTCGGGGACGCCACCGGGCCCGATCGCCACCAGTCGATGGGTGGTGCGGCCGGTGATCGCGTCGGTGGACAGGGAAAAGGCCCGCTGGGCTGAGCCACTGGCCAGATCAATCGACACCAGCATCGCCACCCCCAGGGCGATGCCCAGGATGCAGAGCAGGTACTGCAGGGGACGACGACGCCAGCGGCGGGCGGCCAGGCGCCAGAGGGGGCCGTTGCGGACCACGGGCAAGGGACTGGCTGCGCTCATGCCGTCACCGGCGCAGCCGCAGGATCGGCTTCCAGCAGATGGCCCTCCTGCACCCGCAGCACGCGGTCGGCCTGCGCGGCGATGGCGGCGTTGTGGGTGGCCATGATCAAGGTTCGACCCTTCTGGCGGGTAAGGGCGACCAGCAGACGCAGCACCTGCTCACCGGTGTGTTCATCCAGGTTGCCGGTGGGTTCGTCGGCCAGGATCAACAGGGGCTGGTGCAGCAGGGCGCGGGCGATGGCCACGCGCTGCTGCTGGCCTCCGGACAGGCGGTCCGGCATCGTCGAGGCCCGATCCGCCAGCCCCACCTGGCCGAGCAGATCGAGGGCCGCCATCTCCAGGGCCGGCCGCGGCAGACCTGCCAGCTCGCTGGGCAGGGTGACGTTCTCCAGCACCGACAGGGTGGGGATGAGGTTGAAGAACTGAAAGATGAAGCCGATGCGATCGCGGCGAAAGAGCGTGCGCCGCCGCTCATCGAGGGCCGTGAGGTCCACCCCGCCGATGCACACGCTGCCGGAGGAGGGGCTGTCGATGCCACCGATCAGATGCAGCAGGGTGCTCTTGCCGCTGCCGCTCTGGCCGAGCAACACAACGAACTGGCCGGGGGGGATGGCCAGGTCGACGGACTCCAGCACCGTGCGCTCCGTGTCGCCTTCCTGAAAACGCTTGCGCAGCCCAATCAGTTCGATCGCAGGCCGGGAGTGGGAATCAGTCATCGCAGCGCGTTATCGGTGTACTTCCAGCAGGAGCGGACCCAATGCAAGCAAACTCCCTTGCCAGCAAACTAAAGCTAGGTACTTCAGCGGCCGGGTCGAGAGCCAAGCCCTCATCCGCCGAAGCGTGTCACCCTCAACAGGAGCTGCAGCGATCTCTGCATCAACCGGGAGGTCTTCCTGAAGATGAACCGAGCACCGCGATAGAGCAGGTCATTGAGCCCATCGACGCGATGCATGACGGACTGCCTTATCCGAAGCAGCGAGAGCTGCAAAGGCTGAGGGAAAAGTGACTTAGGCTCATACAACCTTGCATAGGAGATGCCAATTCGGTTGAATTCAGCCAATAGGGCCGGCGCCCTCTCCCAGCCTTCAGGGTTAAGAAATCGTCGAACGTAATCAAACTTTCCCTCGAGCAGGTCTTCAGCACAATGATGGTTGAAGTCCTGCTTTTTCTGGTAGGCCCGCAGCGATCTCCTGGAGAAATCTGTCAACACACACGAAAGATGCTGCCTACTGCTGACTCTGTGCAGCCTGTAGGGCTTGTAATGAAACTCGAAATAGATGATGTTGGTGGTGACTTCGCCTGACCCGAGGCGCGATTTGGCGTGGTGATAACCATGGTCCAGAGAGCCGCAAGCGCCTTGAGCAAAAAAACATTTTGGACTGGAATTCGTAACGGAGTAAAGATGCATTCTGCAAGGGTTATGCCAGAACTTGTGCCGAATGAGAAGCACATCTCTGCTCCCTATGTACGGCTGCAGGACCCTTTCGATATCACGCCTTTGACAGGATATTCCCGAATCCGTCTGACACGCCAGAAACTCGTCGCAATCCAGTAAAAAATAAAAATCAAAGGGATTAGAATGATCTAACTGTTGAATGAAATTGGCGATCAGGGTTCCACGCTCGCGGTATTCATGTCGACTTGAATACTCCCATATGACATTGGCACCGTTGCGCCTTGCACGCTGAAGTGACTGGATGACAGAAGTAGACTTTGATCCATTATCGAAGATGAATAGATTCTCAGGACCCAACAGATCAGCATGATAAAAAAACCAAGGATCAAACAGGATCGTCTCATCCTTTTGCATCATTACGCAGGCGATTCTCATGTCGATTCACCCTCTCCTTTGGGTTGAAGGATAATCAAAAGGTGAGCATGCAGCCAGCCCTGGCCTGACAAGCGGCTGAAGCACGGATCAAAACGGCTCCAAGAACCAGCGGGCCAGGGCCGACACATCCTCGTCGCCGTGGCCGGCCGCGATCAGGTCGTCCTCCATCGCCGCCACCTGCCGCGCCACCGGCAGCTCCAGGCCTCCGCTGGTGGCGGCCTCCAGGGCGATCGCCAGATCCTTGCGGTGCAAACGCAGCCGGAAGCCGAGCGGGAACTCGCCCTGCAGCATCGAACCGCCGCGGTGCTCCAGGGCCCAGGAGCCTGCGGCCCCGCCGAGCAGCGCCTGACGGACCGCCTCCATCGGCAGGCCCAGGCGCTGCCCCAGGGCCAGGGCCTCCGCCACCGCGGCGTAGCTGCCCGCCACCAGCACCTGGTTGACGGCTTTGGCCTCCTGGCCGGCCCCCACCGGGCCGAGGTGGGTGACCGTTCTGCCCACCGCCTGCAGCACGGGACGGGCCCGCGCAAGGTCGGAGGCCTCACCCCCCACCAGCACCGACAGGGTTCCCGCCCGGGCCCCCTCGGTGCCACCGGTTACGGGCGCATCGAGATAGGCCACGCCACGCTCGGCCAAAGCGGCAGCCATGGCGCGGGAGGACGCCGGCGCGATGGTGGAGAAATCGATCACCAGGGAACCGGGCCGCAGGCCCGCCAGGGCAGCATCGTCGGCAACACCCCCCCGCCCCAGCAGCACTTCCGCCACGGCGGTGTCGTCGCTCAGGCAGAGCGCCAGCACGGCGGCGTCCTTCGCTGCCTCTGCGGGCGTGACGGCCCTCCGGGCCCCGGCGGCGGCCAGGGGCCATTCCCGCTCCCGGTGGCGGTTGTGGACCGTGAGCGCAAAGCCCTTCGCCAGAAGGTTGGTCGCCATCGGAGACCCCAGCTCCCCCAGGCCGATGAAAGCGACGGGTAAGGCCACGGGCACTCCGCTCAGACGTTGAACAGGAACTCCATCACATCCCCCTCGGCCACCACGTACTCCTTGCCTTCGCTGCGCAGCCAGCCCCGGTTGCGGGCCTCGGCCAGGGTGCCGGCCTCCAGCAGCTGGCCGTAGGCGACGGTCTGGGCCCGGATGAAGCCCCGCTCGAAATCGGTGTGGATCACACCGGCGGCCTGGGGGGCCGTCATGCCGGCGGTGATCGTCCAGGCGCGGGTTTCCTTCTCGCCGGTGGTGAAGTAGGTGCGCAGACCCAGCAGGCGGTAGGTGGCACGGATCAGGCTCTGCAGGCCGCCTTCATTCACCCCCAGCCCGGCCAGGTAGTCGGAGCGCTCCTCGGCAGCCAGGTCGACCAGTTCGGCCTCCACCTGGGCGGAGATGCGCACGGCTTCGGCCCCCTCCCGGGCGGCCAGCGCCTCCACGGCGCTCACCCAGGCGTTGCCACCGGCGAGGTCGTCCTCGCTCACATTGGTGGCGTAGATGATCGGCTTGGCGGTGAGCAAGCCGAGGTTGCGCACCAGGGCCTGCTCCTCCTCGCTCAGGGACACCCGGCGGGCGGCGCCGCCCTGCTCCAGTTCCGCCTGCAGCCTGGCCAGGGCGGCGTCTTCGGCGGCAGCCTCCTTGCTGGTGCGCATCTGTTTCTTGAGCCGGTCGCGCCGCTTCTCGATCTGGGCCAGATCCGCCAGCCCCAGCTCCAGGTTGATGATCTCGGCATCCCGCTCCGGATCGACGCTGCCGGAGACGTGGATCACATCGTCGTCATCGAAGCAACGCACCACGTGGACGATGGCGTCCACCTCACGGATGTTGGCCAGGAACTTGTTGCCCAGCCCCTCCCCCTGGCTGGCCCCCTGCACCAGGCCGGCGATGTCCACGAATTCAACGCGCGTCGGCACGATCTCCTTCGAACTGGAGAGGTCGGAGAGCTTCTGCAGGCGCTCATCGGGCACCGCCACCACCCCCACGTTGGGCTCGATGGTGCAGAAGGGGAAGTTGGCCGCCTGGGCCTGGGCGTTGGCCACCAGGGCATTGAAGAGGGTCGATTTGCCCACGTTGGGCAGCCCGACGATTCCGGCTTTGAGCATCGGCGAAATCTAGGGGTCACCGTGCCAGGGCCCGTTCGGTCTCCCGCCGTCCACAGCAGCTGCCCAGGCAAGCGAAACTGTCGGTAGCGAAACGCCGGCCCATTCCCGCCATCACTCCCCTGCCGCCGGCTCCCACTCCGACCCGGAGCCCGGCGCCGCCGGCCGCCCCCGTGGCGGCGAAGCGTCGTTCCCGTCGTCGCCTCTGGATCGGCCTGGCAGTGGGGCTGGCCCTGCTGGCCTCCGCCGGGATCTGGCAACGGCAACGGATGCAGGCCGGCCGCGACCTGGCCCCCTTCACCGTGGTGGCCCGCGAAGGATCCCTGCCCGGGGTGATCACCGCCAGCGGTGAACTGGATGCCGTCCAGAGGGTGAACGTCAGCCCCAAGCGTCAGGGCATCCTGCTGCAGTTGCTGGTCGACGAAGGCGACACGGTGCGAAAGGGTCAGCCCCTGGCGCTGATGGATGACGGCGACCTGCGCGACCGGTTGATGGAACTGCAGGCCAACGTGCAATCAGCGGAGTCGGAACAACGTCGCAGCGACAGCGAACTGCGCCGCAACGAACCCCTCTTCGGCCAGGGGGCCATCAGCCTCGACACCATGAATCGCTTCCGCTCCGAAGCGGAGGTGCGGCGGCTGGCCACCGCCGCGGCCCGCCAGCGGTTAAGGCAGCGGATGGTGGAGAAGAACGAGCTGATCGTGCGGGCCCCCTTCGACGGGGTGATCAGCCAGCGCTACGCCGAACCCGGCGCCTTCGTCACCCCCACCACCACCGCGTCGGCCACGGCCGGCGCCACCAGCTCCTCGATCGTCGAGCTTTCCGAGGGACTGGAGGTGGTGGCCAAGGTGCCAGAGAGCGACATCGGCCGGCTGAAGGTGGGCCTGCCCGCCAGCGTGCGGGTCGATGCCTTCCCGGACCGTCGCTTCCAGGCCCGGGTGCGCCAGATCGCCCCCAGGGCCGTCAAGACCAACAACGTCACCTCCTTCGAAGTGAAGCTTCAGCTGGTCGATCCAGCGCCGGAACTGCGCATCGGCATGACCGCCGACATCGACTTTCAGACCGGCACCCTCCAGGCCAGGACCGTGGTACCCACCGTGGCGATCGTCACGGAGGACGGCCGTCCTGGTGTGCTGCTGGTGGGCAAGGGTCAGGAACCCACCTTCCAGCCGGTGGAGCTGGGAGCGAGCAGCGGCAAGGACACCCAGATCCTCACGGGCCTGGAGAGCGGCACCAGGGTGTTCATCGATCTGCCCCCCTGGGCCAAGAAGCGCCCCTAGGCGGCGCCCATGCCCAGGTAGCGGCGCGCCGCCTCCACGATCCGGCCGCTGGCCGCGCCATCACCGAAGGGATTGTGGGCATGGGCCATGGCCTGGTAGGCCTCCTGGTCCTCCAGCAGCCGGCTGCCCTCCGCCAGGATCTCGCCACTGTCGGTGCCGATCAGCTTCGCGGTGCCGGCCGCCACCGCCTCGGGCCGTTCAGTGGTGCGGCGCAGCACCAGTACGGGCTTACCCAGGGCAGGTGCCTCTTCCTGCAGGCCGCCGGAATCGGTGAGCAGCAGGGTGCAACCGCGCATGGCGGCAACGAGCCGGTCGTAATCGAGGGGTTCGGTGAGGAAGGCGCGCGGATGGGAGCCGAGCAGGGCCTGCAGGGGCTCGCGCACCGTGGGGTTGCGATGCAGCGGCAGCAGCAGGGCGGTGTCGGGGAAGCGCTCCAGCAGCGAGAGGAAGCCTTGGCCGATGTCGAGCAGCCGCTCGCCCCAGTTCTCACGCCGGTGCACCGTGGCCAGCAGCACCCGCTGGTTCTGCCAGTCGAGCCCGGGCAGGTCCCAGTCGGGAGCGGTGCGGGCCATCAGCAGCAGGGCATCGATCACCGTGTTGCCGGTGGTGAGAATCTCGCCCACCACCCCCGAGGCCTTCAGGTTCGCCGCCGACTGGGTGGTGGGGGCGAAGTGGAGGCGGGCCAGTTGGGAAATCAGGCGCCGGTTGGCTTCTTCAGGGAACGGATCGAGCAGGTCGTTGGTGCGCAGGCCGGCTTCCACATGGCCAACGGGGATCTGCTCGTAGAAGGCGGCCAGGGCACTGGCGAACGCGGTGGTGGTGTCGCCCTGGACCAGGACGAGGTCGGGACGGTGCGCCTCGAACTCCTGCTTCAGCCCCTGCAGCGCCGCGCAGGTGACATGGGTGAGCGTCTGTTTCGGTGCCATCAGGGCCAGGTCGTGGTCGGCGCTCAGGCCGAACAGCCGCATCACCTGGGTGACCATCTCGCGGTGCTGCCCCGTGAGCACGACCCGAGTGCGGAACTCCTGGGCCCGCTGAAAAGCCAGGATCACCGGCGCCAGCTTGATGGCCTCCGGGCGCGTGCCCAGAACGATGCTGACCAGGGGCTGTGGGGACACGGGCCTAAGCGGGTGATTCGATCCTAGGGAGCCCCCGATCGCCCCTCTCCAACGGCAGAGGCCGCAGCTCCACGCTGATGTTCACAGAGGCGAATCCGCACCTAGAGTTTTGGCTTAGAACCGAGCCCTTCAACTGGATCGCCCGTCCGTTTTGTCGAGTTCTTCCATGCCACAGGCGCCACCTCCACCCCCTCCCGTGGGCGTCAATCCGGCGATGGCGGTCGGGTCGGTCCAGGGTCCGCCGATGGCCGCCGATGGGGAATCTCCGCCGACACTGGAGCAGATCGTTCGGGTGGCCTTCGAACGCAATTTCTCCGATGTTCACCTTGGCGTTGGTGAACAACCCAGATTCCGCTATCGCGGCGACATGATTCTGGCCGGTTTGGATGTAACCGATGCCGGCACATTCCGAGACTGGCTGCGGGAGATCATGGAACCCGCACAGATCGACCGCTTCGTCCAGCAGAAGGAGCACGACGGATCCTTCGCTTTCGGCTTCGTGCGGGTAAGGATCAACCTGCTTGAATCGCTGCAGGGCCCGGCGATGGTTCTGCGGTTGATTCCGCAGAATGTTCCCACCATTGACGAGCTCAACCTGCCGCAGGTGCTCAAGGATCTGGCCCAGCGGCCGAAGGGCATGCTCCTGGTCACCGGACCCACCGGTTCAGGTAAGAGCACGACCCTGGCGGCGATGATTGACCACATCAATCGCACGATGAAACGCCATATCCTCACCATCGAGGATCCCGTCGAATTCGTGCATCAGAGCCGTGAGTCCCTGATTCGCCAGCGTGAACTGGGCACCCACACCAAGTACTTCAAGACAGCCCTGCGGGCGGCGCTCCGGGAGGATCCCGATGTGATCCTGGTGGGAGAGATCCGCGACCAGGACACCCTCACCACCGCGATCGAAGCCTCCCAGACAGGCCACCTGCTGCTGGGGACCCTGCACACCAACTCAGCCGTGCGCTCCGTCGAGAGGATGCTGGGGATGTACCCACCCGATGAGCAGGATATCGTCCGGCGGGCCGTGGCTGATTCACTGCTGGGTGTGATCTCCCAGGGACTGATCAAAACGGTGGATGGCAAGCGGGCGTCATACCACGATGTGTTCATCAACACCGACGCCTGCAAGGACTATATCCTGAGGGCCAATCTTGATGAAATCGAAGCGATCATGACCCGCAGCGGTTTTGAAGGCATGATCACTGCCAATCAATACCTGGCCAATCTGGTTTCAGCCGGAAAGGTGAACCCAGAAGAAGCTCTGGCGGCCAGCCTCAGACCCAGTGAACTGGCCCAGACCCTGCGGGGTCGGACCTGAGGCCTCAGCCCCCAGCCAGGCGTACGAGCAACAGAACACCCAGACCCACGGAGAGCCCAAGCATGGCCAGGCGGCCATTCCAGATCTCGGCCTGGGGGGTGAAGCCGCGACGCCAGGCGTTGAGTTCCTGCTGGGACACGGGTTCCGTGTCGCTGAGGGACGTTTCAACCTGCTCGATGGGCAGGGGGTTCGCGGGGGCCATGGGGCCGGACCATCAAGCGATCCACCCACATTAAGGGCATCAAAAGGGAGGTTGTGGCGCATAGAGGGTGCCGGCCTGCTCCAGGGGGAGCCGGGCCGCCACCCCCAGGGCGATCCCGCTGCGCTCGCCGGCGTCGAAGCGCTCGATCGCCGCCAGGCCCACCATGGCGGCGTTATCGGTGCAGTAGGCCAACGGCGCGACACGCCAGGAGAGACCGCGGGCGGCGGTGGCCTCCGCCATCAGGCGGCGCAGGCGCCGGTTGGCGGCCACCCCCCCCACCAGCACGATGGTCTGGAGGCCCGCTTCGACGGCGCAACGGCAGCTGCGCTCCACCAGCACCTCGGCCACCACCTGCTCGAAGCTTGCTGCCAGGTCGGCCACCGGCAGGCTGCCCCCCTCTTGGCTGAGGGTCTGCACCTGGCGCAACACGGCCGTCTTGAGGCCGCTGAAACTGAAGTCGTAGGGATGGAAGCCCCCCTGGGGCAGGGAGACCCTCCCCTTAGGAAAGCGGAAGCGGCCCGGATCGCCGTTCATCGCCGCCGCCTCGATCGCCGGCCCACCCGGGTAGCCCAGCCCAAGCAGGCGGGCCACCTTGTCGAAGCATTCCCCGGCGGCATCGTCACGGCTGCGCCCCAGGCGGACGTAGCTCCCCGGAGCCTCGACCCTCACCAGCTCGGTGTGGCCACCACTCACCAGCAGCACCAGGTAAGGCCCCTCCGGCAGCGGCTCACCCAGATGCACCGAGCAGAGGTGGCCCTCCAGGTGATGCACCCCCAGGAACGGCTTGTCATGCAGCCGCGCCAGGGTGCGCGCCGTCACCGACCCCACCAGCAGGGCCCCCGCCAGGCCCGGGGCGACCGTGGCGGCGATGGCATCGAGGTCGGCCATGGCCAGACCGCTCTGCTCCAGCACCTGGGCGATCAGGGCCGGCAGCGCCTCCACATGGCGACGGGAGGCGATCTCCGGCACCACCCCGCCCCAGCGGGCGTGCTCCTCCATCTGGGAGGCCACGGCCCCCGCCAGCACCCGCCGTCCGGACACGATCGCCGCCGCCGACTCGTCACAACTTGTTTCGAGGGCCAGAACCGTGCTCATGCTCCCTGGAGAGCTCCCCTACTGTCCGCACGAGCCATCCTGCCCCGCGGCAGTTCCACCGCGGCCCCTCTCCATGCGCCGTCTTCTCTCCAGTCGTTCCTTCGCCATCAGGGCCTTCGCCCTTGCGGCGTCCGTGTTCCTGCTCTTCGGCTTCGCCCCCTCGGCCCGGGCCGACATCGGCGGACTCACCCCCTGCAGCGAGACTCCCCGGTTCCAGCAGCGCGCCGCCGCAGCCAGCACGGACCAGGCCAAGGCCCGGTTCGCGTATTACGGCCAGTCCCTCTGCGGCACCGATGGCCTGCCCCACCTGATCACTGACGGCCGCTGGAGCCACGCCGGTGACTTCACCATCCCGGGCCTCCTCTTTCTCTACATCGCCGGCACGATCGGCTGGGCCGGCCGTGGCTACCTGATCGCCATCCGCGGCAGCAAAGACGCCACCATGCGTGAGATCCAGATCGATCTGCCCCTGGCGTTCAAAACCACCCTGGCCGCCGCTGTCTGGCCCCTGGCGGCCCTCAAGGAGTTCACCAGCGGAGCCATGGTGGAATCCGACTCCAAAGTGACCGTTTCCCCCCGTTGATTCCAAGAGCCATGAAAAAATTCCTCACCACCGCACCCGTCGTGGCCGCCGTCTGGTTCACCCTGACCGCAGGCATCACCATCGAGGTCTTCCGCTTCTTCCCCGATCTGATCATCCATCCCCTCTGAAGCGTGCAGCAGGGCTGATCAACGTTCCCCGGCGGCCCGTCCAAGGGCCGCTTTTTCATGGTTGCTTCTCCCTGGCTGGGGTGTCAGACGGCGTCGGGGCATCCCAGCAGCAACTCCAGCTCCTGCAAGGCCAGATCAAGGTTGCCGTTGACCAGCACAGCATCGAACTCGGCCTCCGCCTCCAGTTCCTCCCGGGCCCGGGCAAGGCGCCTCTGGATCGCCTCCTCGTCATCGGTGCCCCTACCCCGGATGCGGCGCTCCAGTTCCTCAAAGCTGGGCGGCTTGATCAGCAGCTGGAAGGCCGCCGGAAACGTGCGCCGCACCTGACGGGCCCCCTCCAGTTCGATCTCCAGCAGCACCGGCTGGCCTTGGGCGAGATGCTCTTCCACCGGCCCCCGGGGGGTGCCGTACAGGTGTCCGGCGAAGGCGGCCCATTCCAGAAAGCCGTCCGTGGACACCCTTTGCTCGAAGTCGGGCCGGGTCAGGAAGAAATAGTGCTGGCCATCGATCTCCCCGGCGCGGGGGGCCCGGGTGGTGGCTGACACCGACAGCCAGAGACCCGGATGGCGCTGCAGCAGCCTGGCCACCAGGGTGCCCTTGCCCACCCCGCTCGGGCCGGTGATCACCGTGAGTCGACCGGAGGCGGGGGGGGCAGGCATGGATCGCTGGCGCTGGGGCGCACAGTAGGGGTGGACCGCATTGGAGGCGATGGCCCCATCCCCGCCCATCCAGGCCATGGATGTGACCAGCCTGCGCGCCGTGCTGGTCGAGATGCGCCGCGGCCTGCTGCCCAGCCGCTTCGAGAAGGCCCAGCAGCCCGATGCCCATCGGTTGCAGCTGGGCCTGCGCAGCCTGCAGGGAACCCTGTGGCTGGAACTCAGCTGGCTGGCGGAGGCGCCACGCCTGCTGGCCGTCGAGCCGCCGCTGCGGCTGGGGGATGGCAGCACCCTGGCCCAGCAACTGCAACACGGCCTGCGGGGGCTGGCCCTGGTGAGCCTGGAGCAGCACGGCTGGGAGCGGGTGGTGGACCTGGGCTTCGCCCCCAGACCCGGAGAGCCGATCGCCAGGCAGCTGGTGCTGGAGGTGATGGGGCGCCACAGCAACCTGTTCCTGCTGGATGAGGACGGGCGGGTGATCACCCTGGCCCGCCAGGTCCGCCAGGACCGGTCGCGCCTGCGGCCGATCGGCACCGGCGATGCCTACGTGCCGCCGCCGCCCATGGCCGGCGAACCTCCGCGGCTCCAGGAGGATTTCGCCTCCTGGCAACGGCGCCTCAGCCTGTTGCCCCAGACGGTCGGCCAGGCGCTGATGGGCGCCTACCAGGGGGTCGGCCCAGCCCTGGCCCGCCAGTTGGCAGACGCCTGGCTGCCCTTGCCGGTGCAAACGCTCCAAGTCGCGCAGTGGCAACAGCTCTGGCAGCGGTGGCGCCTCTGGCTGGAGACGGTGGAGCAGGAACGGTTCGCCCTGAGCTGGGGCGGCCCGAGCGACTACCGCTGCTGGGATCCCGGAGCAGCGGCGACCGCGGCCACCCCCTGGGTGATCAACCGGGGACTGGCGGGCTACTACGACGATCGGCTGGGCCATCGGGAGCTGGAACAGCGGCGGGCAAGCCTGCGGCAGCGCCTCCAGACCGCCGCGGCACGGGAGCGCCGCAACGCCGACCAGCAGCAGGCCCTGCTGGCGGCGGTGCCCGGCAGCGAGGCGATGCAGCGCCGGGCCGATGGCCTGCTGAGCCTGCCGGCGCCCTCCAGGGATCAGATCGAGGAGGCCCAGCGCCTCTACCGAGCGGCCCGCAAGCTGCGTCGCTCCGTGGCCGCGATCACCCCCCGGCTGGAGCTGCATCAGCAGCGGCTGGCCGCCATCGACACCAGCCTCACCTTCCTGGAGCAGGCGGAGAACGGGGCCCAGCTCACCGCTGTCGAGGAGGACCTGCCCGCCCTGCTCCCCTGTCGGGACGGCCAGGGGCCCGGGCCCTCCCGGCGCCAGCGGCGGGGACCGGCCGGCAGCGCCCCTGCTCCCCTGGAACTGCGCAGCAGCGGTGGCCTGCGCCTGCAGGTGGGCCGCAACCATCGCCAGAACGAGTGGATCAGCCTGCAGCAGGCCCGGCGCGGCGATCTCTGGTTCCATGCCCAGGAGTGCCCGGGCAGCCATGTGGTGCTGAAGGGCTCAGAGGGCACCCCCAGCGACGAGGACCTGCGGGAGGCGGCCGACCTGGCGGCCCACTTCAGCCGGGGCCGGGCCAACGGCCGGGTGCCGGTGGTGATGGTGCCGACCAGCGACCTGCAGCGCATCGCCGGTGCCGGCCCCGGCACGGTGCGCCACCGCGGCGGCACGGTGCTGTGGGCGGTACCCGATCGGGCCGCTGGCCTGCTGGCGGAGCCCCCTAGGCTGCCGGGATCGGAACAGCCATGAGCGACTCCATCCCCGAGGACAATTTCCCCGGCGAGGTGCAGATGAGCCTGGTGGAGCACCTTGAGGAGCTCCGCCGTCGCGTCCTGCGCAGCCTGCTGGCGGTGGTGGTCGGTGCCGCCGTCTGCCTGGTGGTGGTGCGGCCGCTGGTGAAGCTGCTGGAGGTGCCGGCCGAAGGTATCCGCTTCCTGCAGCTGGCCCCGGGCGAATTCCTGTTTGTGTCCTTGAAGGTGGCTGGCTACGCAGGACTCACCCTGGCCCTGCCCTACGTGCTCTTCGAGACCCTGGCCTTTGTGCTGCCGGGGCTCAGCCGGCGGGAACGTCGGCTGGTGGCCCCCGCCGTCGCCGGCTCCACGGTGCTCTTCGCCGCCGGTCTGGCCTTCGCCTGGTGGGCCCTGGTGCCGGCCGCCCTGCGCTTCCTGGTGTCCTACGGCGCCGATGTGGTGGAGCCGATCTGGTCAATCGAGCGCTACCTCGACTTTGTGCTGCTGCTGATGGTGGCCACGGCCCTGGCCTTCCAGCTGCCGGTGCTGCAGCTGCTGCTGGGCGCACTGGGGCTGATCAACTGGCGCACCATGCTGGGCGCCTGGCGCTGGGTGGTGCTGGCGGCGGCCCTGGCTGGTGCGGTGCTGACGCCCTCCACCGATCCGATCACGATGCTGCTGCTCACCGGGGCGATCACGGCCCTGTACCTGCTGGGGGTGGCGCTGGTGGCCCTGGCCGAGGGGCTGCGGCCCACCCCGTCGCCCTCCACCTGAGGCTCCGGCTCAGAGCATGAACTCGCTGGCGCGCCCCGCCGGCAGCTCGAGGGGCAACGACAGGGCCTTGCCCAGACGGGGCTTGTCCGTGGTGGTCTGGAGCCAGTGGCGCACCTGGGCGGCAACGCCGAGGCCGTTGAGGGAGCCCACCAGCTCCTCAAGGTGCTCATCGAAGGCCTGGGGCGTGAGTGGGAAGGACTGCTGCTCGAGGTAGCCCCACATCACATGCAGATACAGGCGACCACGACGCTGAACCAGCTGCAGGTCGTAGGTGGCCTGCCAGCGCGTTCGCAGCAACTCCAGCAGTTCCTCCCGGCGAAGCGGCTCAGCTGAGGTCATGGCGGCAGGCGCACTCCACAACAGCATGTTGCAGCCGGCCTGCGGCGGGTGCGACTCGGACCCGGGCCGGGAAGGGCAAGGTTCATAATGGGCGCCACGTCAATCGGTCACACCGCGCCGTTCCCTATGACCCAGATTCCTGCGGCCTCCTCGAACGGCGGTGGTGCTGATGTGCCTGGAATGGGCCGCCGGCAGTTCATGAACCTGCTGACCTTCGGCTCCGTCACGGGGGTGGCCCTGGGTGCCCTCTACCCCGTGGTGAACTACTTCATCCCGCCGAAAGCCGCCGGCAGCGGAGGCGGCGTCACCGCCAAGGACGAGCTGGGCAACAGCGTCACCGCCACCGGCTGGCTGGCCACCCATAAGGAAGGTGACCGCAGCCTGGTGCAGGGTCTCAAGGGTGACCCCACCTACCTGCTGGTGGAGGGTGGCGAGGCCATCGGCGACTACGGCATCAACGCCATCTGCACCCACCTGGGCTGTGTGGTGCCCTGGAACAGCGGCGCCAACCGGTTCATCTGCCCCTGCCACGGCAGCCAGTACGACGCCACCGGCAAGGTGGTGCGCGGCCCTGCGCCCCTCTCCCTGGCCCTGGCGCACGTCAGCGTCGAGAACGACAACGTGTTCCTCAGCCCGTGGACCGAAACAGACTTCCGCACCGGCGAGAAGGCCTGGTGGGCGTGATCGGCGCCTGAATCTCCCTCCCCCGCTTCCCTCTCCGACGCCCGCCACCTCCACCCCCATGCGCCGCTTCCTCTCCCCCCTGTTCGGCACCCTCCTCACCCTCTGCCTTTCGGTGGGCGTGCTGCTCCTGGGGGCCAGCCCCAGCTGGGCCTATCCCTTCTGGGCCCAGCAGAACTACGCCTCCCCGCGTGAAGCCACCGGCAAGATCGTCTGCGCCAACTGCCATCTGGCCAAGAAGGCCACCCGGGTGGAAGTGCCCCAGGCGGTCTTCCCCGACACGGTCTTCAAGGCGGTGGTCGAAATCCCGTATGACACCTCGGTGCAGCAGGTGTCCGGCAACGGCAGCCCCGCCGGCCTCAACGTGGGCGCCGTGGTGATGCTCCCCGACGGCTTCACCCTGGCGCCCCAGGACCGGCTCAGCGATGAGCTCAAGGAGGAAACCGCTGGGGTCTACTTCACCCAGTACAGCGACGATCAGCCCAACATCCTTCTGGTGGGACCGATCCCCGGTGACCAGCACCAGGAGATCGTCTTCCCGATCCTGTCCCCCGATCCGGCCACCGATAGCGCCATCCACTTCGGCAAGTACCAGGTGCATGTGGGTGCCAACCGCGGACGCGGCCAGGTGACCCCCCAGGGTGAGAAGACCAACAACACCGTCTACACCGCTCCCGCGGCTGGCACCGTCAGCGCCATCACCACCGGTGACGACGGCAGCACCGTTGTGGAGATCACCGGGGCCAACGGCGCCGTCACCGAAACCGTCCCCGCCGGACCCAGCCTGACCGTGGCCGTCGGCGATGTGGTGGAGGCCGGTGCCCCCATCACCAACGACCCCAACGTCGGCGGCTTCGGCCAGATCGATGCCGAAGTGGTGCTTCAGAACCCGGTGCGCATCTACGGCCTGCTGGCCTTCTTCGCCGCCGTGGCCCTGGCCCAGATCATGCTGGTGCTCAAGAAGCGCCAAGTCGAGAAGGTCCAGGCGGCGGAGGGCTTCTGAGCGCCCTTCTCGGCCTCTTCACCTCCCCGGGACCCCTGCTCTTTCAGCTGGGTCCCGTCTCCGTTCGCTGGTACGGCCTGCTGATCGCCCTGGCGGTGCTGCTGGGGCTGCTGCTGGCCACCCGTCTTGGACGCAGCAGGGGCATCGATCCCGGCCTGATCGCCGATCTCCTGCCCCTGATGGTGCTGGGGGCCTTGGTCGGCGCTCGGACCTATTACGTGGCACTGGAGTGGCGCCAGTTCCACACCAACTGGCTCGATGCCTTGGCCATCTGGCGTGGGGGCATCGCCATCCACGGCGCCCTGATCGGGGGAACTGTGGTCACCCTGCTCTTCTGCCGCTGGCGCCGCCAGCCCTTCTGGCCGTTGCTTGATGTGCTCGTTCCCGCCGTGGCCCTGGGCCAGGCGATCGGTCGCTGGGGCAACTTCTTCAACTCCGAGGCCTTCGGGCTGCCCACCAATCTCCCCTGGGCCCTCACCATTCCGATGGCCAACCGGCCCTCTGAGTTCCTGGAGCAGGCCTCCTTCCACCCCACCTTTCTCTACGAATCCCTCTGGAATCTGGGGGTCTGCGGCCTGCTGCTGGTCCTGTTCCGCCTGGGCAGCCAGGGCCGTCTGCGGCTGCCCGCCGGAGCGCTCAGCTGCGTTTACCTGATGGCCTACAGCAGCGGCCGCTTCTGGATCGAGGGGCTGCGGCTCGATCCCCTCTGTCTGTTCTCCCAGCCGCCCTTCTGCGCCGGTGGTCTGCGCATGGCCCAGCTGATGAGCCTGCTGCTGATCGCCTTGGGGGGAGCGGGGCTGCTCTGGCTCTACCGCTTCCGACGTCCCCTCCCCGACCCCTCCGGCCTGACCGCATGACAGCCACCGTTCAGATCGTCGGAGCCGGCCCCGGCGCCCCGGACCTGCTCACCCTGCGGGCCGCGCGGGCCATCGAATCGGCCCAGGTGCTGGTCTGGACCGACTCCCTGGTGAGCCCCCAGATCGCCGCCCTGGCGCCGCCGGACTGCGAAAGCGTCCGCACCAGCACCCTCACCCTCGAGGAGGTGATGGCCGTGGTGGTCGAGCGGGCCAAGGCGGGACGGCGGGTGGTGCGCCTCCACGACGGCGATCCCTGCCTCTACGGCGCCCTGCAGGAGCAGATCTGCCGGCTGGCCGATGCCGGCCTGGCGGTGGAGGTGGTGCCGGGCCTGAGCGCCTACCAGGCCACTGCCGCCGCCCTGGGGGCAGAACTGACCATTCCCGGCCGGGTCCAGACGATCGTGCTCAGCCGGGCGGGTGGCCGCACCGGCGTGCCGGAGCGCGAATCCCTGGCCCGGCTCGCCGCCCTGCAGGCCTCCCTGTGCCTCTACCTCAGTGCCCGCCACGTGGAGGAGGTGCAGAGCGAGCTGCTGCAGCACTACCCGGCGGACACACCGGTGGCGATCGGTTACCGGGTCAGCTGGCCCGACCAGTGGCTAACGGTGGTACCCCTGGACGCCATGGCCCGCGTCAGCCGGGAGCGGAACCTCATCCGCACCACCCTCTACGTGGTGAGTCCGGCCCTGCGGGCCGCCGATGAGGCCCGATCCTTGCTCTATTCCGCCAGCCACAACCACCTGTTCCGCGGCGGCGCCGAGTGACGGCGACCACGCCCTGCCTGCGCCACTGGCGGGGCTGGGTGGGAGCCGCGGAAGCCGATGCCTGGCTGGAGCGGCTGCAGCAGGAGGTTCCCTGGAAACAGGAGTCCATCAGCGTGTATGGCCGCCGCCACGCCATGCCGCGGCTCACCTGCTGGATGGCGGATCCTGGCTGCGGCTATCGCTATTCCGGGTTGGAGAACACCATCGAACCCTGGACACCCCTGGCCGCCGCCATCCGCCGGCGCATCGGGGCGGCTGCGGCCCAGGAGTTCAATTCCCTGCTGCTGAACTACTACCGCGACGGCCGAGATGCCATGGGCTGGCATGCCGATGACGAGCCTGAGCTCGATCCGGACGCTCCCATCGCCTCCCTCAGCCTGGGGGCCAGCCGCACCCTGCGCTTCCGTCCCCGCCAGCGGGACACGGCTCCAACCCTGGCGGTGGAACTGGGCCATGGCGATCTGCTGTTGATGGACCCACCCACCCAGCGGCACTGGCAGCACGGGCTGCCGCGGCGCCTGAAGGTGGCCTCCCCGCGGCTCAACCTGACCTTCCGGAGGGTGCGGCTGCCGGCCTGATCACTAGCCTGAAGGGACCGCCACGGGGGGCGTCCGCCTCAGGCCTCCTGGCAGCGGCAAGATGGCAACAATGGTTGCACTGTTCGTCTGAGCGGAGTTCCGAGGGCGATGGCCAGTCCCTGTCGTAGCCGACACCGGCGGCTCTTCCCGGTGCTGCTGAGCGTGACCCTGGTGGGAGGCGGCTGTCAGTTCACGGGGGTGAGTGAGGCCGGCCGGGAGCGCTGCCGCAGGCTGGGTGCCGACGCTGGCCATCCCCTGGCGGCAGCCCTGAGCTACGTCCGCTGCCTGCCCAACGCTGATGCCACCCTGGCGGCCGAGAAGGCGGCCGAGAAGGCCGCCACGGCCCGACGGGCGGCCCTGGAGGCCTGCCGCAGGCGGCAGGGGACGATCACCAACTTGATGGCGTCGCTGCGTCAGGCCGAGCAGGAACTGGCCGCGGCGCGCAGCAGCCCGTTCAGCCCCTCGGTGGCTCCACCCCAGCCCCTGGATGCCGGCAAGGAATCCCGCTATCGCCCCGAAGACCAGCGGCTCGACCGGGACCGGTACGAGGCCGCCCTCGCGGCCTGGGAACAGCAGGTGGCCTCCCAGCGGTTCCAGTGGCGCCAGCAGCGCGCCGAGCGCATCGAGGCTGCCCAGGGACGTCTTGACCGGGACGCCCAGGCCCTCAGGCAGCTCAAGCCCGATCTTTTCAACGGTCCCGCCAGCATCGAGTTCGACCCAACGGCACTCAAAAAGGTGAGCGCCGGCTGCGACGGGGCCAGCTGAGGGGATTTGACAGTGTGATCGGCGACCGTGTAGGAGGGTTCAGGCCGTTGGGCCTGGTCGAAACCTCTGCCGTGGAAAGACCTTCTTTCAGGCGATGCCGAGGTGCCGACAGCAACGATGGGCGATTAGCACAGCGGTAGCGCACTTCCTTCACACGGAAGGGGTCACTGGTTCGAATCCAGTATCGCCCATGTCTTCTTTCCAGCCTTTCGGCTTGTAGCGTCCTCCTACGCGAATGGCTGGTCGTCCCCTGGACCGCTCGTCATACTGCTGGCGACGCAGCGCTTCAGGAGTCCCTGCCCTTGTTCGAATCTCCTGCCGCGACCATGGCCGCAGACGACTGGAGCGCACCGATCCCGCAGCTCGTCCAACTGGGCGAAAAGCTCGGCCAGGCCCGCCGCAACCAGGGCCTCAGTCTGGAGGAACTGGCCGACCGGCTACGGCTGGGCAGCGAACAGCTGACGGCCCTTGAGGCCGGGGACCACACCCACCTGCCGGAAGCGGTGTTCGTGGTGGCCCAGGCGAAGCGGGTGGCCGGCGCCCTGGGGATCGACGTAAGCCAGCAGATCAGTGATCTGCAGGGGAGCCGCCTGATGCGTGCCAAGGGCCACCCGGCCCCCGTCGCGCCCCTGCAGCGACGCCCCTCCATCGCCCCCGCCCGCCAGGGCCGCTCCCTCGGCTGGCTGGGGGGGGCCCTGCTGCTGCTGGGCGGCGGCGGCCTTGCGGTGGCCGCGCTGCAGGGCAAGGTCTTTGCCCCGCAGACAGCTCGACCCCCATCACCACCGGCCGCAACCACCAGCCCGGGTGAGGCTTCTGGCCAGGCCGTGGTCGCTGGGGCGCCGTCCCGGCCGGCGGCGGAGGTGCTGGTGCTGCAGAGCAGCCAGCCCAGCTGGCTGGAGGTCCGCAATGCGGCCGGGGTGACCCTGTTCCGCGGCACCTTCACCGGCGAGAAGCGTTTCCCCATGGGACAGGGCCTCAGGGTTCTGGCCGGTCGGCCCGACCTGGTGACGGCCACGGCCGGCAGCCAGGCCCCCCGCTCCCTGGGACGGATCGATCAGGTGGTGTGGCGCAGCTTCATGGCGACGCCTGCCGCACCGTGAGCCTCAGGCCCGTGGCCTCCAGCACCAGATCGGCGCAGGAGCGGAGACTCCATTCCTCCAGGCTCAGATCCTGGGGGGTGTCACCGGGCTGCGGCGCATGCGGCTGCAGGCTGATTGTGAAGCCCCGGGTCTGAGCGGTCCGCTCGGCGTCCGCCGAGACGCTGATCGCCTCGATACCGGGGGCGGGTCTGCGGTCAAGGGCGGCCGCCAGCCGCAGCAACAGGGCCATCGTGAACACGATGTGGCGGTGCTGCCCGGCCTCGATCAGCTGCCACGACTCGTGGCGCTTCTTGGGCAGGCTGCGCCGGTGGTAGCGGGCGATCGCCGCCACCATCAGGTGCTCGGCCTCGGAGTAACCGAGCAGCTCCCCGTGGCGGATCAGATACCAGGTGTGCTTGTGGTAAGCGGCGATGTTGACGTGCTTGCCACAGGCATGGAGCTGGGCCGCTGCCCACAGCAGGGCCCGGCCTTCGCCGTCGTCATCGTGCAGCAGGCCCCGGGTCTGGTCGTAGAGGCTGAGGGCATGGCTGGCCACCCGGTCGGCCCGGCCCGTGTCCACCCCGTAGGTGCGGGCCAGATGCAGGACCGTGCGGCGACGGATCGTGCTCTGGAAGCTGAAGCGATCGACGAGCAGGCCGTTGCGCAGCATCCAGTCGACGATCAGACCTTCCCGCAGGGCCCGCTCACAGACCACCAGCTCCCGGACCTGGAGGATCTCCATGGTGGTCTGGAGGATCAGGGCGCCGGGAACGATGATCTCGGCCCGGCGCTCGTTGATGGCGGTGAGGGCGCGGCGCTGCTCCGGCGTCATCGCCATCAGCCGCTCGACGATCTCATCGAGGCGGGCCCGGCCGAGGCGGTAGCCGTCGAGCTTCAGGGGCGGGTTGGGATCCTGGGCGGAGGCCAGGGCCGCCATCGCCATGGCGGTGCCGCTGGTGGCCACCAGCACGGGCTTCTCCCCCGGCCGCAATTCCCGTTTCACCTCGGCGACGGCCGGATCCATCGCCCCCTGGATGTAGGCCTCGAGAAAGCCGCGGCGGGCCGGCGTCAGGGGGTCCTCCCGGCAGAACTCCCGCTGCAGCCGCACCGCACCGATGCGGGTGCTGGTGAGGGCGCGGGCATCGCGGCCATCGGCAAGCACCAGCTCGGTGGAACCGCCGCCGATATCGAGGATGTAATAGGGCTGGTCGCCGAAGGAAAGACCCGAAAGCACCCCCAGGTAGATGAGTCGGGCCTCCTCCGGCCCGCTGACCAGATCCACCACCAGCCCCAGCTGGTCCTGGAGTCCCTGCAGGAACGAGCGGCCGTTCGGAGCTTCCCGCACGGCACTGGTGGCGGCGGTGACGATCTGCTCCACCCCGTGGCTGGTGGCCAGATCGCGGCAATGGCGCAGGGTCAGGAAGGCACGCTCGATCGCCTCGGGCGTGAGGTCGCCGGAATCCGGATCCCTCTCCCCCAGCCGGGTGGTGGATTTCTCCGCCAGCACCACCGAGAAGCTGCGCAGGACCGGGTCGATCGCCGCGACCAGCAGGTGAATGGAATTGGTGCCGATGTCGATGGCCGCCACCCGCCGTTCCGCGGTACCGGCGGTGTCGGGGATCGGGGGCATGGGGGTCGGCCCGGGCAGCGGCGGCGCCACTTTGCCACCGGCCGCCCCATCGCCAGCGGGCAGGAACGCCGTCGTCAGGAGTTGGATAGGGTGCCGGGAACCAACCGTTACGAGCGGTGAACGTCCCGATGGCCCCAGGCCGTGTCCAGGCCTGGCTGGAGCTGCTGCGCTGGCACAAGCCCAGTGGCAGGCTGATCCTCCTGATTCCCGCCGGCTGGGCCCTGTGGCTGGGTCCCGCCGTGCCACCTCCGGCCCTGCTGGTGGCCTGGATCGTGCTTGGGGGTCTGGCGGTGAGCGGCGCCGGCTGCGTGGCCAACGACCTCTGGGACCGGCGCATCGATCCCCTGGTGGAGCGCACCCGCCACCGGCCCCTGGCCGATGGCCGCCTCGGGGTCGGCACCGCGACCGTCCTGCTGCTCCTCTGCCTGGTGCTGGCCCTGGCGGCCCTGCTGGCCCTGCCCGCCGCCAGCCGGGTGCTGTGCGTGGGGCTGGCCCTGGCCACGTTGCCCCTGGTGCTGCTCTATCCCTCCGCCAAGCGCTGGTTCGCCTATCCCCAGCTGGTGCTGGCCCTGTGCTGGGGTTTCGCCGTGCTGATTCCCTGGGCGGCCGCCCAGGGGGGCCTGCGAGGTGCCCTGGGGGGCTGGCCCCTGCTGCTCACCTGGCTGGCGGCGGTGAGCTGGACCTTCGGCTTCGACACCGTCTACGCCATGAGCGACCGGGACGACGATCGGCGCCTCGGGGTGCGCAGCAGTGCCCTGAGCCTGGGGGCCCAGGCGCCCCTGGCGGTGGCCCTCTGCTACGGGCTCACCTGCGCGGCCCTGGCTCTGGCCGTGCTGCTGCAGGGCCGGGCCGGGCTGCCGTTCTGGCTGCCCTGGGCCGTCGCCAGCCTGGCGATGCAGCAGCAGGCGGCCCGGCTGCGTCGCCCCGACCTGCCCCGCAGCGCCTACGGCCGGCACTTCGCCGCCCAGGTGTGGCTCGGGGGTCTGCTGCTGCTGGCCGTGATCCTCTCCACCAGCACCTGATCCGCCATGAACGCCGGACTGCCGCACCTCCAACCCCCTGCCCTGCAGGCGGGCGACCGGGTACGACTGGTGGCCGCCAGCTCCGCCCTGGGTGATCTCGAGCGGCTGCAGGCGGGCCTGGCGGTGCTGACCAGCTGGGGCCTGGAGCTGGATGACGATCCCACCCGGCTGCCGGCGCGCCGCTGGGGCTACCTGGCGGGCCGGGACGCCGAGCGGGCCGGCGATCTGCGGCCCAGCGGCGACCCGGAGAGCGCACCGGCCCTGCTGGCCTGCGTGCGGGGGGGCTGGGGGTCGGCCCGGCTGCTGGAGCGCCCGCTGGAGACGGCAGGTGGCTGGCTGCTGGGGTTCTCCGATGTGACCTCCCTGCTGTGGCACCGGCTGGCAATGGGCCGCGGGGGCGCCATCCATGGCCCCCTGCTCACCACCCTGGCGGCCGAACCGGCCTGGAGCCAGGAGCGGCTGCGGGCCCTGCTGTTCGGTGAGCCGCTGGGCGACCTGGACGGGGAGAGCTGGGTTGGCGGCCAGGCCGAGGGCCCGCTGCTGGCCGCCAACCTCACGGTGGCGACCCACCTGCTGGGCACGCCGCACCTGCCGGATCTGGACGGGGCGATCCTGGTTCTCGAAGACGTGGGGGAAGCGCCCTACCGCCTCGAGCGGATGCTCACCCACTGGCGCCTCTGCGGTGCCCTGCAACGGCTGGGGGGCATCGGCTTCGGCAGCTTCGAGGGCTGCGACGACCCCGGGGAGGCCGACGGCGACTCGCCCCGGTTCAGCCTGGAGCAGGTGCTGCGGGAGCGGACCGCCGATCTGGGCATCCCGGTGCTGGCCGGCCTGCCGGTGGGCCACGGCCATGTCAATGCCGCCCTGCCCCTGGGGGTGCGCGCCCGGCTCGACGGCGACCATGGCCGGCTGAGCGTTGTCGCTGCCGGGCCTGGGTCCGTCAAGTGCCGGTGAGCTTCTCCTCGTCGATGATGGTGCGACCCACCAGCTGACCATCCTTCAGCAGCTGGCTCAACCGCCAGCGGCGGCGGCCGTCGGGGCTGCAGCTGATGATCTCGTGGATGTCGGGATCACCTGAATCCCGGGCGTGCATCACCAGCAGGCTGCCGGCGGCCGGCTGCTCGCCCGGCAGGTCCATCGCCCAGCCCTGGTAGCGGTCGCTGGCGAACCACACCCGGCCGGAATGGATCTCGCCATGGGCCTCGAAGCGGCGCAGCGGGGCGTCCTCCGGACCATGGAGGTTGCTCTGGTGGTAACGCCAGCGGCCTCCCTCCTGGAACACCCGGATGGTGATCGTGCTTGGGAAGCTCTCGAGCAGCCCTCCCGCGGCGTCGTAACGCCGGAAGCGGCCCCGCCAGACGCCCTGTTGCTCCACCAGGGCGGGCAGATCGTCCCCGATGGGACCCTCCACCCGATCGAACAGCAGCCAGCTGAAGCCGTCGACCTCGCCCCGCACCGAGCCATCGGCCAACCGCAGGCTGCGGTCCCGGTACCAGAGCTGGTCGGGATGGAGGAGCATTTCGAACTCGGCGCAGACCTCGCCGTCCTCAGGATGGCGGTAGCGGCAGGCCCCGGGATCCATGCGGGCGCGGAAGCGGTCGAAGGCCGGCTCCGCCTCGAAGAACAGGTCGCAACCCGGATGGCGGTCGAAGGCCTCCGGTCCCAGGGTCTGGACCTGGGCTGCCGCCAGCACCGGGCGGTCGTAGGTGGGCCCGCCCCGGAAGAACAGCTGCTCGGCCCGGACGCTGCCGCGCTGCGGATCCAGCCCGAGCACCACCACCCGCTGGCGGTGGGCCAGCTGCGGGGCGCTGGCGCGGAACTCCTGCAAGTAGAGCACCAGCGCGCCGAGTTGGGGGGCCTGCAGCCGCTCCACCTCCATGGTGCGCAGCTCGCGGGTGAGCTCGGGCGCCTCCGGACCGCCCCTGGCCACCGTGGCGGCCACCTGGCGCCGGTTGTGGAACGACCCCTGCCAGCGGCAGGCGATCGTCTCGAGCTGGGCAGCGGCGTCCATGGCTGGTCTCAGGTGCCGCGGGACGCCAGCACCGCGCTGGCGATCGTGAGATCGAAGCGGGTGGTGAGCTTGATGTTGGACGGCGGCGCCTCCAGCACCCGCACCGGCAGCCCCAGCCGCTCGTAGAGGGCCGCATCGTCGGTGACGCTCCAGCCCTCACGTTCGGCCCGCCCATGGGCCTGGCGCAACTGGGCCACCCCGAACCCCTGGGGCGTCTGGGCCGCCCAGAGGCCGCTGCGTTCGGGGGTGGCGGTGATCAGGCCCCGGCCATCCACCTGCTTGATGGTGTCGGTGACGGGGGTGGCGGCGATGATGCCGGCCCCTTCGCCCATGGCCTCTGTCAGGGCCGTGGCGCAGCGCTCCAGCAGCTCCGGTTCCGCCAGACAGCGGGCGCCGTCATGGATCAGCACCGCCTCGGCATCGGCCGGCAGGGCCTCCAGGCCACGGCGCACCGAGTCCTGGCGGGTGTCCCCGCCGACGATCCAGGCCACCGGTTCAGCCAGGGAGCGGCCCGGCGCGGCCGCGGCCAGGATCGCTGCGATCGCCGCTTCGTCCTCGGGCCGGCCCATCACCCCGATCCAGCGGATCGCGCCGCAGGCCAGGGCGGCATCGAGGGTCCAGGCCAGGACGGGGCGGCCGGCCAGGGGCAGCAGCAGCTTGTTGGTGGCGGCGCCCATGCGGCGCCCGCTGCCGGCGGCGGCGATCAGCAAATGCACAAGCGATGGGCCGCCCGGGCGGAACACTGGAATCCCCTCCATACAATCAGGCCGCCAGGCCCGCCCGACCCAACGCCCGATGCGCGCACTGTTTCTGATCCCGGGCGATGGCGCCAACCAGTTGCAGGCCCTTCCCGCCGTGGCGGCCACCGCCGAGCAACTCCAGTTCCAGATTCAGGTGGCCTGCCATCCGTCGCTGATGGCGCTCTGGAAACTGTTGCCGGCCGTGGAGAAGGTCATCCCCTTCAACTTCGGCGACGCCACCCTGGCAGACTGGGCCAACCTGCTCGGATGCGTGCGGGAGCCCGATTTTCAGGCCTGCATCAACCTGGCCAGCGGCCGCCAGGTGGATCTGATGCTCTCGATGAGCCACATCCCCAACCGCATGGCCGCCGGGGGCTTCTCCGCCACCGAGACCGTGCAGGTGCCCCAGGGTCTCTGGCCCGCCCAGGCCCTGGAGGCCTACCTGCGGCCGATCGGGGTGAGTCTCGATGCCGCCGCCTTCCGCCTCAGCCTGCCGAAGGCCGCCCTCGATGAAGCGGTCGCCACGCTGCCCGCCGGCGACGGGCCGATGCTGCTCCTGGCCCCCTCCGCCAGCCCGGACGACTGGCCGCCTGCGGCCTGGCAGGAGCTGCCCGGACGCATCACCGCCACCCTCCCTGGCCTGCGCTCCCTGCAGGTGCCGCCGGCCGCTTCGGCCCACCTGCCCGACCGGGCCGCCCTGGTGGCCGCCAGCGACGTGGTGCTGGCCAGCGATGCGGTGACCATCGAGCTGGCCCTGCTCAGCGGCACCCCGGTGGTGGCCCTGGGTCGCAGCTGTGACAGCCTGCCGGCCCGCAGCGGAGTACAAGGGCTGGGTTCCCCCGGCCACCTGCGTGACCTCCCCTCCAGCGACGTGCTCAAGGCCCTTGGCCTTGGCTGAGCGGCGCCCATGAGTCGCCTGTGGTTCGCCCGCAGGAAGCGTCCCCCCACAGCCCGGGCACGCCGTCCCTGGGTCACCCCCCTGATCGCCCTGATCGTGGTGGTCAACGCCAGCGCCATCGGCTATCGGATCACCGAAGGCTGGGACTGGGGCGATTGCTACTGGATGGTGGCCATCACCATCGCCACGATCGGCTATGGCGAGGTTCATCCCCTTTCCAGCGCCGGACGAATCATCACCGTGTTCTCCCTCGCTGGAGGCCTCGTGGTGGTCCAGCTCACCATCCAGAACCTGGTGGGCCTCTCCGAAACCGGCTATTTCCGGCGCCTGCGGGAGCGCCGATTCCGCACCTGGGTCCAAAGCATGAACAACCACGTGATTCTCTGCGGCTACGGCCGCATCGGCCAGGAGATCGCCGACCAGCTGATCCGGGAGAAGGTCCCCCTGCTGGTGGTGGAGATGGACGCGGGCTGCCGCGATGAGGCGGAGGAGCGGGGGCTGCCGGTTCTGTTCGCCGACGCCACCCTCGATGAAACCCTGCTCGAGGCGGGCATCCACCACTGCCGCAGCCTGGTGGCGGCCCTGCCGAGCAACGCGGCCAACCTCTATGTGGTGCTGAGCGCCCGGGGACTGGCCCCCCGCTGCCGCCTGATCGCCCGCTCCGACAGCGCCGAAGCGGGACGCAAGCTGCGCCTCGCCGGAGCCGACCAGGTGGTGAGCCCCTACGTGGCAGGGGGCCGGGTGATGGCCGCCACCGCCCTGAGGCCGCTGGCCGTTGACTTCATGGAGCTGCTGGCTGGCTCCGATTGCGAAGTGGAGGAATTCCAGCTCAGCGACGACAGCTCCAGGCTGGGGGAGCTGCTGGGCCGCAGTCTGGCGGAGATCCAGTTCGGCCGCCGCAGCGGCGCCCAGGTGCTGGCCATCCGCACCCCGGCACCGGCGGTGGTCAATCCCTACTCCTACCGGGGCACCACCTACGGCACGCCGGAGGCCACCCTGGTCACCAACCCCGGCGGCGACATCCGGCTGGAGGCCGGCCAGCTGCTGGTGGTGATGGGCAGCAAGGAACAGCTGCAGCGCTTCGCCGAGGTGCTTGGCCCAGCCCTGGAGAGTTCCGACCAGATGGCCGAGTGAGGCGACAGGCATACGATCGCCTCACCCTGCCTCCGCCGCCATGTCCAGCGCCGCTCCCCTCTCCGGTCAGGTCGCCCTGGTGACCGGTGCCAGCCGGGGGATCGGCCGGGCCATCGCCGAGTCCCTGGCGCTGGCGGGAGCCACGGTGGTGGTGAACTACGCCCGCTCGCCCGAAGCCGCCGAGGAGGTGGTGGCCACGATCAAGGCGGACGGCGGCCAGGCCTGGAGCCACCAGGCGGATGTAGCCGACGAGCAGGCCGTGGAGGCGATGGTGAAGGCGGTGCTGGAGAAGGAAGGGCGTCTGGATGTGCTGGTCAACAACGCCGGCATCACCCGTGACGGCCTGCTGATGCGGATGAAGACCGCCGACTGGCAGAGCGTGATCGACCTCAACCTGACCGGCGTCTTCCTCTGCACCCGCGCCGTCAGCCGCAGCATGCTCAAGGCCCGCAGCGGCCGGATCATCAACATCACCTCGGTGGTGGCCCTGATGGGCAACCCGGGCCAGGCCAACTACAGCGCCGCCAAGGCCGGAGTCATCGGCCTCACCCGCAGCACCGCCGCCGAGTTCGCCAGCCGCGGCCTCACGGTGAACGCGGTGGCCCCCGGCTTCATCGACAGCGACATGACCAAAGATCTCGACAAGGAACCGATCCTGGCGGCCATCCCCCTCGGCCGCATGGGCCAACCGGAGGAGGTCGCCGGTGCGGTGCGTTTCCTGGCGGCCGATCCGGCGGCGGCCTACATCACCGGCCAGGTGCTGCAGGTGGACGGCGGCATGGTGATGCGCTAGCGACGGGTCACCGTGCCGCAACAGGACTTCGCCAGGCCTTGGCCAAGCCTGAACCTGGAGCAGCGCTGACAAGCTTTGCCCGGGCAGACCATCCACTGGTTAAAACATCAATTCGCGCAGTTGCCAAAAACCTTCTCCAGAACCCCTGCAGAGATTCATTGTGGCGGCAACCCCATTGGTGCTGGCAGCTCCAGTGGGAACTGCAGCCATCCGTGAAGGAAGGGGAAATCTAATCCTGGAGTCACCCCTGAATCAGTTTCGGGCTACAGACGGGATGGCTCTGCGCTGAAAACGATGGCTTGTCAGCAACATCATCAGAGCTCCAGCGTAGAATGGAATAAACAAGAACTCTATCGCAAGCTCGCTGAATGCGCTGATTGCCGCATAGTTGTTGAGACCATTATAATGCAAATGTGGGAATAGGATCGAGATCATTGACGCTGCGACAAGAATCCATACAAGAGCGTATTGGCGTGGATTCAAGGTAGCGCGGCGATCCACCATGCTGAGCAGGAGGAACAAACCAGGAAGCATATAGATATGCTTGTAATCATAGGAGATTGTCAATATGTAGCATCCCAGCCACGTCCAGCTGGTGATCAGGAAGAAGGTCTGCGAAAATCGATCGAAAAAGCCATCACCGAGTTCCTGAAAGTGATGCTGTAGAACCAAATGCAATCTCAGCCTAACTGCGAGAACTGCACCGACCACAAGCGCGAGCAGCTTCGAAATGGTCAATCCTCGTATCACCCAGCGCGCAGAACCAACACCAATCTGCTGTATAAGAGAGACGTTAATATAGCCGATCGCTTTCAGCCCGAAGCTATTCATGCCCCCCCTCACCATTCGGCATAGGCGAGGCAAACATCCAAGGCAGTGACAGGGCAAGTCCGACCACGCAACCCAAAAGAACCGCCGCCTTCACCGCTCGACTTACCCTCCAGCCGTGGCTCTTGGCAACCTGCCCAAACGCGAGCCAACCAACAAAGCCGGCCGCTGGATAAAGCTTGAGAGAAACGACAAGCAAGGACAACAAAGCGGAAGGAAGCCATGAGGCATGGTTCTTCATGCAGATGCAGGCCGTTGTGGCAGTGAGCAACAGGAATATTAGACTATCGATATTACCTCGTTCGAGCACAAGTTGCACAGGGAAGCTCACCAGAATTATGGATAACCAAAGCGGCCATGCCCTGGCTGACCGGAGAAAGATTTTGGAGACACCCAGGAGAACGATGACAAACGCAACTCCGCTGAAAACCGCCAACGCTGCGCTCTGTCGAGAAGGAAACTGCAGCCAGCGGAGCAACCAAGTCGCCATTGGCGGATAGCCACTGTCTGGGTAACCACCACCATGCGTGCCGTACCCATAGGTTGCACAGCTTGCAGCAGCAGACTGATAAATAGTCTGAAGTTTAGTTCCACATTCTCCAATCACCGTAATCCATTTCAAGTCTGCGAAAGCAGGTTGCATCCGCATCTCTCTAAGAATCAAAAACGATTCTTTTGGATGATCACCATCTATCGCGTATCCGATCAAGGATGATCCCAGATACCACAGACACCCAACCAAGAGACCATAGGCAGCAATCGAGGGCAGCTTGCTGCAAAGTCTGCTCTGTGGGCTCACTCGGCGTAGCGGCATTGCCGATGTTTGATGAGTTTCTACGATAGCCTTGTGGACCTATTGTGCAAACCGACCGAAATGGTCCATATTTCTTCGTGGTGCCCTGTCTTTCAGTCTGACTGTTCCTGTGAGGGGAGAGAGGCACTAGGTGTGCTTTGCCACCAGATTGAATGGCTCAGTCAGCTCACTGATCACCGGAACCAATCAACATCTGCCCACAAGTGTCAGAGGATACCGGAAGTGGTGCTTCCAGACCAAGCTTCCGCGTCAATCAGCCGCCTACCCACCAGGCACACGAGCCCTGGAAGGCAGCCGCTAAGGCGGTCGCCTGCTGGCGGCTCAAGAAGCATGCGAACGGATGAAGGGGACTGCCAGAGTTGCCGCGTGCAATGAACGGCTAAGCTCAATGGCAAAATGCCCAAACAGCCTGTATAAAGCCAAGACAAACACGGATGTCAACATGCTGCCCCTGCCCGAGAGCCTGCCCGGCTCAAGCGTCCGGAATCATACGGTGGTCTTGACCTACGTGATTACTTCTTCCCAGGTTAACATTATACGCAATAAGCTCGCAGGTCCACAACAGTTGGCTTCGTAAATATACACTCCTCTTCATGACATCGTCTTCGGTAAGTGCTCCAGTTTACTCAAAGTCTTCGGATCAGGTTGCTGAGTTGACTTCAACCGATGAACTCTGGTCCAGCAAGCGCATCCTCATCACCGGTGGCGCTGGATTCATCGGATCCACTCTCGCACTTCGTCTTGCAGACCTCGGGGCTCAGGTAACGGTGATCGACAGCCTGGTTCCTGAATATGGCGGGAACCTCTTCAACCTGAGGGACTGCGAAGATCGCATCCGCATCAACTACTCCGATATTCGCGATACCTTCTCCCTAAAGCCATTACTGACGGACGTCGACATTCTCTTCAATCTTGCAGGGCAGACCAGTCATATGGACTCGATGAGCGAACCACATACCGATCTCAACATCAACTGTGGCGCCCAACTGAATCTTCTCGAAACCTGTCGACGCCTCAACCCCACCATCCGCATCGTGTTTGCCAGCACGCGGCAAATCTATGGCAAGCCCCACTACCTGCCAGTAGACGAAGACCATCCGATTTCCCCAGTCGACATCAATGGCATACACAAATATGCTGCTGAGCAGTATTATGGCCTCTATCACAGTCTTTACGGAATTCGATCCTGCATCCTCCGGCTCACCAATACCATCGGGCCTCGGATGCGCATCAAGGATGCTCGACAGACCTTCGTAGGAATCTGGATCCGCCGCCTCCTGGAGGACGATCCGATTGAGGTCTGGGGCGGCGAACAGCTCAGGGACTTCAATGATGTCGAAGATGTGGTCGACGCCCTGCTCACCGCAGCCTGGAACGAGAGCAGCTACGGGCAGGTCTTCAACCTGGGCAGTGTGCAGAGAATCAGCCTGCGGGAGTTAGCCGAGCTGATGATCAGCCTCCATGGCGCCGGCGACTTGGTGATCAAGGACTATCCAGAGGAGCGCCGCAAGATCGACATCGGTGACTACTACTCCAGCCATGATAAGTTCAGTGCCATTACGGGCTGGAGACCTAGGATCCCTCTCGACCAGACACTGGAGCGCACCCTCGCCTTCTACCAGTCGCATCGGCCTCACTATCTCTGATCGGATCTCCTCCACGCTCCTGTCCATGGACTCAGTTGCAAGCATGACCCTGCGGGAACGCTGTAATTTCCCGCTGTTGGACTGCCGGCACTACCGCCAGGCCATCAATGACGCAGTCGAGAAGGTCGTTGATTCTGGGCAGACGATCCTTTCGGACGGCGTGCGCGGCTTCGAGGAAGACTTCGCCGCATGGCTCGGCGGCGGACTCTCGGCCGAGCACTGCCTGGGTGTGGGCAATGGCACCGATGCCCTAGAGCTGGCGATGCGCTGCGCCGGAGTGGAGCCAGGCGAAGGTGTGATCGTTCCCTCGTTCACCGCCTATGCCACCGTGGCGGCGATCCTGCGAGTCGGAGCTCACCCCATTTTCGTCGACGTTGAACCAGGACGACCGGTGCTTAGTTTGATGGAGGTGGAACGCCGGGTAGCGGAGAAGGAGACATCCCCCAGGATCCGAGCCGTCATTGCGGTGCATCTGTATGGAGAAGCCTGCGATTTGCACTCCCTGCGCGAACTCTGTAACCGCCACTCCCTTGCCCTCATTGAGGATTGCGCGCAGGCCACAGGAACGATGTATGCAGGACACTCGATCGGCACTTGGGGGGATTTCGCCGCCTTCAGTTTTTACCCCACGAAGAATCTGGCCGCCCTAGGCGATGGGGGCATGCTTGTGATCGGCAAGCAGGCGGAGGCATCTCTTCTGGCAAAGGCCCGACGCATGCGGCTCTACGGTTGGAACGATCGGAGAGAAGCCGTGCAATTTGGTGCGAATAGCCGCCTGGATGAGGTGCAGGCATGGATTCTCAGTGGCAAACTCGCGGATTTGGACGAAAAGATCAAAGCCAGAAGAAGACTCGCACAGAAGTATCGAGAACATCTTTCTTCCTGGGTTGGCGAGATGGGCATCACCCTTCCTGAGGAGGGGATGAACTGGTCACACAGCTATCACCTTTACGTGATCACCGTTGACCCAGCGAAGCGGCAGGAGATTCTGGCCAAGGGCGCTTCCGCTGGTATTCCCTATGCGGTTCATTACCCGCTTGCCTGCCACCAACATTCCTACATCGCTCAACAGCCTGGAGGTCTGCAACATCCTCTGCCCCACAGCGAACGCTTGGCCGACAGTGTTCTTTCTCTACCTTTGAACCCCTACCTCACGGACGAAGATGTCCATACGGTGAGCAGGCATCTGCATTCCGTCCTTGCAGACCTGTAAGTTGCGATGACAACACCTCCCCGCATCGCCTTAAGCCTGATCATTCCAATTTACAGGAGCGCCTCCATCATTGAGCGCCTGGTTACGCGCCTTGAGGCGCTTGATTTTGCGCAACCATGGCAGGTCATCTTCGTCGATGATGGTAGTCCGGATCAGAGCTATACCCTGCTCAGGCACAGACTTAGTTCGTCACCTCTAGCAGCCCTGGTCGTACGTCACACCCGCAACTTCGGCGAACATCAAGCGGTCCTCACCGGCTATCGTCATGCCGAGGGAGAGTATTTCATCAACATTGACGATGATCTGCAGAATCCTCCTGAAGAAGCTCTTCGCTTGCTAGAACATGCACGCGCGAATGAACTTGACGTTGTCTACGGCAACTATATCGTCAAGAAGCACAATCTATTCCGCAATGCTGGCAGCAGCTTCGCTAATCTTACCGCCCGCCTGCTGCTTGATCTGCCGGACTCTTACTATCTCTCAAGCTTCCGCTGCGTGAGCCGACTGATCGGCAAGAAAGTCGCAGAGAATCATAGTCCCTATGTCTATATTGATGGCCTGCTTTCCCAATCGACCAATCTGATCGGCAGCCTGGATGTGCGCCATGATTCACGGGATGACGGCACAAGTGGCTACAACCTTCGCCGACTGATTCGACTCTGGCTGGTGATTCTTACCAGCTTTTCGTTAATGCCGCTTCGCTTTGCCACCCTTGTGGGCCTAGGGACCGCTGCACTTGGTGGGCTGAGTATCCTGTACATCCTCGTCAGGGCCGCCTTCGGCGCGGTGGAGGTGGTGGGTTGGCCGTCGGTGATCTCCGCAATTCTCTTCTTCGGCGGCATTCAGTGCCTGCTATTGGGTGTGATGGGGGAGTACATTGGCCGCGTTTATCTTACGGTGTATGGCAAACCACAGGCCCATATCCGCTCGGTGGAATGGTGCGGCAGTCTCGCAGTGCCTCTGAATCGGCAGCCGTCCCGATCCACGGAAGCCTGATGAACCGGGTTCCCCGGATGCGAAAGATCCCCCTTCTTCGCTTCACCGTGGTGCGCTTCGGCATCGTGGCTTTGCTTGGGGAGGGCCTGTACTTTCTTCTCTACGGCCTGTTCCTGACCCTCACTGGCAGCACCTCTTCCACCCTCGCCATCGCCGGGGGCATCTGCATTCTCGTCAACGCCTATTCCCACTCCCGGCTCACCTTCCGGGTGCGGTTCAGCAAGCGACTGCTGCTGGGCTACATGCAGATCCAACTGTTCGGGTTCGGTCTGGCTTTCTTCAGTGGTCTGGCCCTTGAGCAAGCGGGCACCGGCAAGTGGTGGATCGCCCTGGTCACCTATGCACTCTGGAGCACGGCCTCCTTTATTCTTACCAGGGTGTTGTACAGGACCCAAGGCGACCGGCCAACATCAGATCTTGCCAACCATCCTCAAGATACGGTGAACCCCCATGCAGATTGATGAGTACCGGAAGCTTGCCGAAACGGAAGATGGCATGTGGTATTTCCATGCTCTCAATCAGCGCATGCTTCTTCCCTTACATCCTTGGCGAGGCAAACCGGCTCGCGTTCTCGACGCCGGTTGTGGGACGGGCGGGCTGATTCGGACCCTCTCCAACCAAGAACCCCAATGGACCATCACCGGGCTCGACTTTTCGCCGATCGCCTGCTCCCTGGCCCGTGAGAGCACATCAGCCGAGACGGTGGAAGGTTCCATCACGGATCTTCCCTTTCCTGGGGCGAGCTTCGACATCATTACCTGCGCTGATGTCCTCTCCCAGGTACCGGACGGAGCGATGGCTCTGCAGGAATTCGAGCGCGTTCTGAGGCCGGGCGGTGTTGTGGTGATCAACGTGGCCGCCTATGGCTGGATGTGGTCCTACCACGACCAGACTTGCGAAACACACCATCGCTACCGCAGGAGTGAACTGCTGCGCATGGTGCGAGCCTGCGGCCTGCGGCCTCTCCAGGCAAGTTACGCCAATATGTTTATTTTCCCGCTTATCATTGCCCGCAGAAAACTGTTCCCCCCCAGAGACGCTACAAGCGACGTGCAGACCTATTCGCCTGCAGTGGAGAGCTTTTGTGGTGCAATGGCTGGGCTGGAGCATGCCTGGCTCCGCCGGGGTGGATCTTTCCCGACCGGTTGCTCAGTCTTCCTGGCCGCTAGCAAGTCCTGACGAGATGTCGTTCGGGGCCGGGGAGATTGGCAGATGCCGGAGCCCATTTATGCACGCCAGCTCCGTTCAAGCCTTGGCGAAGGGCTGATCAGGATTCCGGTGCCAGGGGCTGGCCGAGGTCTTCCCGCAACTTACGGATGCGCTGCAGCAGGCGCAGGCGGCGGCTGCGGGCCGTGAGGGTGAGGAACAGCCGGATCGGCACATAGACCAGGGCCATCAGCAGGCCGAGGGCGGCGATCAGCAGAAACACCATGCCATCGGCACTGGTACTGGGTGCCAGGGCCGACTCGGTGGCCGCACTGTCGAGGGTCTGCTGCAGCAGGTCTTCCATGCTGTGAAGGTACCTCCTGCGACGGGGGTCCGCAGCCGACCCTGACCGGGACATTCGGCTTTCCCCACCGATGGGCGGATGCCACCGGCGGGGTCGCCGTGGGACGCTGCGACAGCTTCTCTTAACACCCCGTCGATGGCCAAACTGATCCAGTTCGCCGATGCCTCCCGCGAGTCGCTGGAGCGGGGCGTCAATGCCCTGGTCGATGCGGTGAAGGTCACCATCGGGCCGAAGGGCCGGAACGTGGTGCTGGAGAAGAAGTTCGGCGCCCCCGACATCGTCAATGACGGCGTCACCATCGCCAAGGAGATCGAACTTGAGGATCCCTTCGAGAATCTGGGCGCCAAGCTGATCCAACAGGTGGCCTCGAAGACCAAGGACACCGCCGGTGACGGCACCACCACCGCCGCCGTCCTGGCCCAGTCCCTGGTGCATGAGGGCCTGCGCAACGTGGCCGCCGGTGCCAGCCCCGTCGCCCTCCGTCGCGGCATGGAGCAGGCCACGGCCCTGGTGGTGGCCGGGATTGCCGAGCGCTCCCGCGCCGTGGCGGGGGAGGCCATCCGCCAGGTGGCCACGGTGAGCTCCGGTAACGACGAGGAAATCGGCCGCATGATCGCCGAAGCGGTGGAGCGGGTGAGCGCCGATGGCGTGATCACCGTGGAGGAATCGAAATCCCTGGCCACCGAACTGGAGGTGACCGAGGGCATGGCCTTCGATCGCGGCTATTCCTCCCCCTATTTCGTCACCGATCAGGACCGGCGCGAATGCGCCTTCGACAATCCCCTGCTGCTGATCACCGATCGCAAGATCAGCACCGTGGTCGATCTGGTGCCGGTGTTGGAGGCCGTCTCCAGGAGCGGCCGGCCCCTGGTGATCCTGGCCGAGGAGGTGGAGGGCGAGGCCCTGGCCACCCTGGTGGTGAACAAGACCCGGGGCGTGCTCCAGGTGGCCGCGGTGCGGGCGCCGGGCTTCGGGGATCGCCGCAAGGCCATGCTTGAGGACATCGCCATCCTCACCGGCGCCACGGTGATCAGCGAGGACAGGGCCATGACCCTGGACAAGGCCACCCTGGCCGACCTGGGCCATGCCCACCGCATCACGATCAGCAAGGACGAAACGACGATCGTGGCGGCCGACGACCAGCGCGCTGCGGTGACCGACCGGGTGGCCGCGATCAAGCGGGAGCTGGAGGCCACAGATTCCGACTACGACCGCGAGAAGCTCAACGAGCGCATCGCCAAGCTGGCCGGTGGTGTCGCGGTGATCAAGGTGGGCGCCCCCACCGAGACCGAACTCCGCAACCGCAAGCTGCGCATCGAGGATGCGCTCAATGCCACCCGGGCGGCGATCGATGAGGGCATCGTCGGCGGCGGCGGCAGCACCCTGGTCGCGCTCAGCGAGGAACTGGGAGCCCTGGCCAGCCGCTGCGACGGCGACATCCGCACCGGGGTGGAGATCGTGCAGCGGGCCCTGTCGGCGCCGGCCCGCCAGATCGCCACCAACGCGGGCGCCAACGGCGACGTGGTGGTGCAGCAGATGCTCAGCCAGGGCAAGGGCTACAACGCCCTCACCAACACCTACGAAGATCTTCTGGCCGCCGGCATCCTGGACGCCGCCAAGGTGGTGCGTCTGGCCCTGCAGGACGCGGTTTCGATCGCCTCGCTGCTGATCACCACCGAAGCCGTGATCGCTGACAAGCCGGAGCCCGCCGCTCCCCCGGCCGGCGATGGCGGCATGGGTGGCGTGGGCGGTATGGGAGGAATGGGCGGCATGGGCATGCCCGGCATGATGTGAGCCCCCTCGGGGGCCATGGCCGGTTGGGCTGGGGCTCAGCCGGCCATCGCCTTCACGTAGGCGGCGACCTGCAGATCCACGCCGGTGATCGCCGTTCCCACCACAACGGCATCGGCGCCACCGTCCAGGGCACGGGACGCCTGCGGCTGGCTGGCGATCCCCCCTTCGCAGATCAGCGCCACAGCCTCTGGAAGGTCACGCCGCAAAGGCCCCAGCAGGTCCCAGGCCGGGGGCTGCAGCGAGGCGGTGGCCTCGGTGTAGCCATAGAGGGTGGTGCCGACCCATGGGCAACCCAGGGCCGCCGCCCGCAAACCGTTCGCGACGCTGTCCACATCCGCCATCAGCGGAGCGCCCAGTTCCGTGCGGGCGCGCCGGATCAGGTCCTCCAGCGCCTGGCCATCGGGGCGTGGACGCTCGGTGGCATCGATGGCCACCACATCGGCTCCAGCCGCCCAGACGGCACGGATCTCCTCCCAGCCGGGGGTGATGTACACGGCGCTGTCCGGGAATGTGCGCTTCCAGAGCCCCACGATCAGGGCCCCGGGGCAGCGGCGGCGCACCGCGCCGATGTGCTCCGGACTCTCGAGCCGCACCCCGGCGGCCCCCTGGCGCAGGCTGGCCTCCGCCATCGCGGCGATCACGGCCGGATCGCGCATGGGCGAACCCTCCGGTGCCTGCACCGACACGATCAGGCGGCCGTTCAGGGCGGCGCGTTCAGGCAGGGGACGGGACGACAGCATGGACGGCGGTAAAAGGGATGATCAGCTGGCGCGACGATGCTGGGGATCGCCGGACAGCCAGGAGCGCAGCCCGGCCAGGGTGGAGGGCGCCGGGGCCGGGGGTGTGCCCGGGGGAAGAACGCTGAGGCGGGAGGCCTCGGGCAGGGACGTGGCAGCGGACACGGGCTCGGGAACCAGCGCGAGGTGAGCCGTCGCCTCCACGGCAGGCAGCGGCGGCGTCGAGAAGGCCGCTTCCAGGGCCGCAAAGGCATCGTCCACGCCAGGAGCCATCGGATTGGGGCGATCCAACCCAGGGGCCGTGGGGGCAACGGCCGGTCCCTCCAGGTGCTGGCGGAGCCACTCGCCGGCCTCGCTGCCCTGCTGGGCGATCAGGCTGCCGGTGCGGAACTGCTCCAGCGAACCAACCCCGTGGCGGTGGGCCCACTGGCGGATCAGACGGGCCGTGGCGGTGGTATCCCTGCGGTGGATGGCCTCGAGCAGCAGGTTGGAGAGCTCGGGCCGGGTGGGGGGCAGGGACACGGAAGGGGCGTCAGGTGAGCTTGCGATCCAGCATCGGGCGGATCAACAGGAACAGACCCGCCGCCAGGCCCGCCAGGATGGCGAGGCAGGTGGCCGCATTGAGGGACCCGTAGGGCGCCACCAGCACCACGTCGGTGAGGCGGAACGACCCCGCGTAGGCGGCGCGAATCGGTTCAATCGCGAAGGTAAGGGGATTCAGGGCCGCCAGCCAGCCCAACCAGGGGGGCATGAAGGAAATCGGTGCCAACGCAGTGCTGGCGAACAGCAGGGGAAGGTTGGCCACGAAGATCACGGCGATCAGTTCGATGTGGCCCGGCAGGGCGAAGGCCAGGCCGAGGCTGAGGGCGGTGACAGCGAAGACGAGCAGCAGCAGGGTGACCAGCACGAGCAGCAGCCCCGCCCCACCGGGCCAGCCATAGCCCAACAGGGCGGCGGTGGCCATGATCGCCAGGCTCTGCACCAGGCTCAGGCTGGTGATGTAGAGCACCGAGGCGAAGACGATCGAACTGCGGGAGCGCAGCGGCGCCACCAGCAGCCGGTTGAGGAAGCCGAACTCGCGGTCAAACATCACCGGCAGGCCGGCATTGAGGGCGGCACTGAAGGCGGTGAACACGATCACCCCGGCCCCCAGGAAGCGGCCGTAGCTGATGCCCCCGGGCAGCAGGCCCTCGGGGGCGTTGGCGAACAGGGCCCCGAACAGCACCAGCCAGATCAGGGGCTGAAGCACCCCCGCCACGAGGGTGGACGGACGCCGGGCCAGCTGGACGAACAGGCGACGGGTGAGGGCGAGGGTCTCCTGGGAGATCTCGGCGAAGGCCGAGGGCTCCGTGCTGGCGGAGGGGATGGGGGCGAGGGAGGGGCTGGCGCTGGTCATGGGGATTCGGGGGTGCGGGTCATCGCATCGACTGCTTGCGTTCCTCCTTGAGGTCCCGGCGACCCGCCACGGAAAGTTCCGCGTCGCTCAGGGTGCGGCCGGTGGCCTGAAGGTAGACGTCATCCAGGCTGGGGCGGCTCTGGGCCAGGGCGAACACCGGCAGCTGGGCCTCGGCCAGCTGGTGCCGCAGGGTTTCCACCACGCCGCTGTCCTCCACCACGAGGTTGAGGGAATAGCCCTGGGCGCGGTTGACCACCACCTGGCGGACGCCGCGGCAGGCCTGGAGAAGGTCGCGCACCCGGCTCGCCTCCTGTTCATCACTGAATTCCCGCACCCGCAGCGTCACCCGGTCGCCACCGAGGGCCCCTTTGAGGGCCGCGGGCGTGCCTTCGGCGATCACCCGGCCGCCGTCGATGATGGCCAGGCGGTCGGCCAGGGCATCCACCTCCTCGAGGTAGTGGCTGCTGAGCAGCACCGTGGTGCCCTGATCGCGCAGCTGCTGAAGCACCTGCCAGATGGTGGCGCGACTCTCGATGTCGAGGCCCACCGTGGGTTCATCGAGCACCAGCACCCTGGGCCGGTGCAGCAGCCCGGCGGCCAGGTCGAGGCGTCGGCGCATGCCGCCGGAGTAGCTGCCGCAGCGGCGGTCAATCCAGGCCTCCATGGCGAGGAGCTCAATCAGCTCGGCCGTGCGGGCGAGGCGGTCGGCGGCTGGCATGTGATGGAGATCCGCCTGGAGGTGCAGCAGCTCCCTGCCGCTGAGGATCTTGTCGATGGCCACATCCTGGGCGACATAGCCAAGCAAACGCCGGACCTTGCGGGGTTCGGCCAGGGCATCCACCCCGGCCACCTGGACCTGGCCGGCATCGGGAGCCAGGAGGGTGCAAAGGATGCGGAGGGCCGTGGTCTTGCCGGCGCCGTTGGGCCCAAGCAGTCCGTAGAGGGAGCCTGCCGGCACACTCAAGGAGAGGTCGTCCAGGGCCTGCACCGGCTCAACCTTGCGGCCGCCGAAACGCTTGCTGAGGTGCTGGAGCTCGATCAAGCCGGGATCAATCGCGAAGGGCCGGAAGCGAGGTCAATCTAGGCAGCTGCCGCGGGGGCCAGATGGAGCGCGGCGGCCACCAGGGCGCCCGGGGCCCCGGCGGTGGCCAGGGGGGTACGCGCCAGCACCAGCAGCAGGCAGATGCCGAAGAGGTAGAAGATCGACCAGCGGAACATGCTCCGGGCCCGGCGGGGATCTCTGGGATCCTCGAGCAGGCTGGCGCTGAGCTGGAGCAGCCTGGCGTTGAAGGGCAGCACCAACAGGCCGTACAGCCAACCGCCGCTGGGCAGGGCCACCACACCGGCCAAGCTCATCGCCACCGTGACCCAGCTGTAGCGGCGGATCGCCCCGGCCGTGACCTCCAGGCCCTTCACCACGGGCAGCATCGGGATGCCGACGGAGCGGTAATCCTCGTGCAGGAGCAGGGCCAGGGCCCAGAAATGGGCCGGTGTCCAGACCATCACCAGGCTGAACAGCCACCAGCTGCTCCAGCCCAGGTGGCCGGTGGCGGCGGCCGCTCCCACCAGGGGGGGAATGGCGCCGGCGATGCCGCCGATGACGATGTTCTGGGTGGTGCGGGGTTTGAGCAGGGCCGTGTAAAGCAGCACGTAGCTGCACAGCCCCAGCAGGGCCAGGGAGGCGGCCAGGGCGTTCACCCCCAGGACGAGCACCAGCACAGAAGCGACCGTGAGTCCGACGGCCAGGGCAAAGGCCTGGCGTTGCGCCAGCCGGCCCGACGGCAGCGCACGGCGACTGGTCCGCTGCATGCGGCCATCGAGTTCCTGCTCCCAGAGGCAGTTGAGAACGCCGGCCGCCGCCGAGGCCATCGAGCCACCCACCAGGGTGCAAGCCAGCCGCACCGGATCGAGGGGCCAGGCGGCTGTGAGGGCCATGCCTCCCACCGTGGTGGCGAGCAGCAGCGGGATCAGCCGCGGCTTGGCCACTTCAAGCCAGGCCGGCAACTTAACCGAGGGTCGGATCGCTGCCGGCGCCGGGGATGAAGCGATGGCCGACACGGCACTGACACTAACCATGGGCCACCTCAAGAGGGGTAGGAACGGAAGGGGACAGGAACGACAATCCCCAGAGGCCACCCAGCACTCCCACCAGCAGGGCAGCGGTGAGCTGGTGGGCCACGGTGACGGCCGGGACGGCCAGCTGGAGTCGCAGGGTGAGCACCCCGAGCACCACCTGGACCACCACCAGGCCGGCGGCGGCGAAGGCCAGACCCCTCGGCCGGCCGTGGCCGGCTGGGAGAGCCAGGGAGGCAGCAGCCAGGAGCAGCACCGCGACGGCCGCCGGGTAGGCCCCCTGGCGGTGCAGGAACAACCAGCGGCAACCTTCCCCGGCCTGGACACAGAGATCAGCGGCCCAGCGGCTGGCCATCGCCCCACCCAGCAGGCATTGGGCAGCGACGAGCGTGGCGGCCAGCACCGGCAGGGGGCTCCACCAGCTCGGCAGGGACCTGGACGCGGCAGCGGCAGCCTCCGGCTCAGGGCGCTCCAGCCCCTGATGCATGGCGCTCAGCAGCAGCACCAGGGTGAGGGCGGTGGCCAGATGCAGGGTGACGGTGGGCGGGGCCAGCTGGCTGAGCACGGTGAGGGCCCCCAGTCCCCCTTGCACCGCCACAAGGGCCAGGGCCAGGCCGGAGGTCCAGGGTAGCCAGCCCGGGAAGCGGATCCGGAAGCGCAGGCTGAGGGTGAACAACAGCAGCAGGGCAACCCCCACCAGGAAGGCGTCGAGCCGGTGGAACCACTCCAGGAAGACCTGCAGGTTCCACTGGCGACCCGGCCAGAGCACCCCGTAACAGAGGGGCCAGTCTGGGCAGGCCAGGCCCGCTTCCATCACCCGGGTGGCACCGCCGATCGCCACCAGGGCCACCAGGGCGACAACGAGGTGGGCCGTGAGCAGGGGCACCAGGCGCAGGGGCCAGCTGGCCCCCTCTGAGGACCGTGGCCGGGACAGGATTTGCGCGGACGGCGCCACGGCCATGAAGCAGGTGCTCTTTGGGCACCCAAGTTAGCGGCCATTCAAAGATGTGCGAATCAGCACATCGTGCGAACTGAATGTGAAATTTCTCCGAAATTGCTTCTCTGGCTACAACGAACGCACGGCCCGCGAACGGCCTTCCATAAGCTGTTGAGCTCAGGAGCGCTCCACCCTCCCGAGCGCCGTCCCGCCGCCGCCACCGTGCCGATTCCCTCCTCCCTGGTCACCCTGCTGGTGGGCATGGCGCTCGTCCTGTCCGGCCTCTGGGTCGGCTACAACGTCAACCTGCTCCCGCTCGCCGCCAGCGCCAACGCGCCTGTCTACGACTCCCTGTTCCGGGTCCTGTTCATCATCGGCACGATCCTGTTCCTGGGCATCGTCGGCCTGGTGGTGTTCAGCCTGGTGCGTTTCCGCCGTCGGGCCGGCGACCAGACGGACGGTCTGGCGATCGAAGGCAACCTGCCGCTCGAACTGGTCTGGACGGCGATCCCGGCAATCGTGGTTCTGTTCGTGGGTCTTTACAGCTACGACATCTACCAACGGATGGGCGGCATGAGCAGCCTCAACGACCATTCCGCCATGCATCAAATGCCCGCGATGGAAACCATGGAGGCTTCGGTGACTGGCGCCGAAGGTGCCCCAGACCCTGCAGCCCGGGTCTGGGGGGGCATCGGCACCGGGGCCGGGGAAACCAATGTGCTGCCGGTGGAGGTGACGGCCATGCAGTTCGCCTTCATCTTCCACTACCCGGAAGGGGACATCACCAGCGGCGAGCTCCACGTGCCCAATGGCCGCCCGGTGGAACTGCGCATGAAGGCCAACGACGTGATCCACGCCTTCTGGGTGCCCCAGTTCCGGATCAAGCAGGACGTGATCCCCGGCCAGCCCACCGTGCTCACCTTCACCCCCACCAAGGCGGGCAGCTACCCGATCATCTGCGCCGAGCTCTGTGGTCCGTACCACGGCGGCATGCGCTCCACCGTGGTGGTGCACGAACCGGATGCCTACGACACCTGGCTGCTGAAGAACAGCCCCGTGAAGGCCACGGTCGCCAGCGCCCCGAGCACCCCCACCGCCTGATCGTTCGCTCTCCAGATTTTTCCCTCCGCCCGATCGTTCCAGCCCCGATGACCGTCGCTTCCCCCAACGACTTCCAGGACAGTCTCCAGCCCCAGGGCTGGCTGCGCTATTTCAGCTTCAGCCTCGACCACAAGGTGATCGGCATCCAGTATCTGGTGACCGGCTTCCTCTTTTATTTCATCGGCGGTGCCTTGGCGGGGGTGATCCGGGCCGAGCTGGCTAGCCCGATCTCCGATTTCGTGAGCCGCGAAACCTACAACGAAGTTCTCACGCTGCACGGCACCGTGATGATCTTCCTGTGGATCGTGCCGGTGGTGAATGGCGGCTTCGGCAATTATCTGATTCCCTTCTATGTGGGTGCCAGGGACATGGCCTTTCCCAGGCTCAATGCCGTGGCCTTCTGGATGATTCCGCCGGCCGGAATTCTGCTGATCGGCAGCTATTTCATCACCGGGGCCGCCCAGTCCGGCTGGACCGCCTACCCACCGCTGAGCCTCACCACCCCCGCCCTGGGGCAGGTTGTCTGGATCGTGAGTGTCCTGCTGCTGGGGGGCAGCTCCATCTTCGGCGGCATCAATTTCATCGCCACCGTTCTCAAGCTGCGGCGGCCGGGGCTGAAGCTGATGCAGCTGCCGATGTACTGCTGGGCGATGCTCGGCACCAGCATCCTGGTGGTCCTCTCCACCCCCGTGCTGGCCGGCACCCTGCTGCTGCTCAGCTTCGACATCGTGGCCCACACAGGCTTCTTCAACCCCGCCCTGGGTGGAAATGTGGTGGTCTACCAGCACCTCTTCTGGTTCTATTCCCACCCGGCGGTCTACATCATGGTGCTGCCGGCCTTCGGCCTGGTGAGCGAAATCCTGCCCATCCACTCCCGCAAGCCCCTGTTCGGCTACACCACGATGGTGTACTCCATCCTGGCCATCGTCGTGCTGGGTCTGGTGGTCTGGGCGCACCACATGTTCACCAGCGGCACGCCCCCATGGATGCGCCTGTTCTTCACGATCGCCACCTCGTTCATCGCCGTGCCGACCGGCATCAAGTTCTTCAACTGGTTGGCCACTCTCTGGGGCGGCAAGCTGGCCCTGAACAGCGCCATGCTCTTTTCCTGCGCCTTCATCGTCAATTTCGTGTTCGGTGGGATCACCGGAGTTGCCCTGGCCCAGGTTCCCTTCGACATCCACGTCCACGACACCTATTTCGTGGTCGGCCACTTCCATTACATCGTCTATGGCGGCACGGTGTTCGTGATTTTCGCCTCCATCTACCACTGGTATCCGAAGTTCACCGGACGGATGCTCAACGAGGATCTGGGTCGCCTGCACTTTCTGCTCACCTTCGTGGGCTTCAACCTCTGCTTCGCACCCCAGCACTGGCTGGGCCTGAACGGCATGCCCCGCCGGGTCGCGGAGTACGACCCCAGCTTCACCACCCTCAACCAGATCAGCAGTGTGGGGGCCTTGCTGATGGCCATCAGCAGCCTGCCCTTCCTCTACAACGTCCTGGTAAGCGCCTTCAAGGGCCAGGTGGCCGGCGACAACCCCTGGAACGCCCTCACCCCTGAGTGGCTCACCTCTTCACCGCCGCCGGTGGAGAACTGGATCGGTGCAGCGCCGCTGGTGGAACACCCCTACGGTTACGGCGTTGACGAAGACGCCCTGAGTGTGGAGGCCGCCACAGGCAGGGACCTCTGGAGCGGCACCGGTCGCCGCTGATCACCCCACCCCCATTTCCCATCCAGCCTCCCTCGTCCGTCGTGCCATGACCAGCCTCGCCACCAGCACCAGTGCCACCGAAGCGGTCACCGCCGAGCCCCATGAGGGCCATGCAGATCTGAGGCTTTTCGGCCTGGCCACCTTCCTGGTGGCTGACGGCATGACCTTTGCCGGCTTCTTCGCCGCCTACCTCACCTTCCGGGCGGTCAATCCCCTGCCGGCGGGATCCACGTATGAGCTGGAACTGCTGCTGCCGTCGATCAACACCATGCTGCTGCTGGTGAGCAGTTACACCTTCCACCGCTCCGGCCGCAATCTGCTGCTGGGCCAGATGGGCCCCTGCCGCGCCTGGCTGCTGCTCACCGCGGGCCTAGGAGCCGCCTTCCTGGCCGGGCAGATGGTGGAGTACTTCACCCTGCCCTTCGGCCTCACCGACAACCTCTTCGCCAGCACCTTCTATGCCCTGACGGGCTTTCACGGGCTGCACGTCACCCTCGGGGTGATCTGCATCCTTCTGGTCTGGTTCCAGACCCGCCAGGGCGGTCGCGTCACCAGTGCCGCCCCCTTCGGACTGGAGGCCGCCGAGCTCTACTGGCATTTCGTCGACGGTATCTGGGTGGTCCTTTACGGGATTCTTTACCTGCTCTGATTCCCTGACTGTTGCCTGTTCAGCACAACAATCGGCACAATCAATTGAGAAGTCTGCGTCTGACCGGCTGATGGGTGCCCAGAAAGGACCAGCCAATGAGGACAACTCAGGCGGAACCGTGATGCTGGAGGGCCAGGCCCTGCTGGACAAGGCCCGCTCGCTCAGCAACCGGCCGGAGGACCAGATCGCCCGGGCCTGCGGTTATGTCGGGCCGAGCGGCAGGGTGCTCAAAAAGAACTTTTACCGGGCCCTGGTGGCAGCCAAGGGCTACACCCTGCCCTCGGGTGGGGCCGGCGGCAGCGGTGCCAGTGGGCTTAGCAAGGGACGTCAGGCCGAATTCCGCACCCGTGTACACGGCAATGGCAACCTGCTCATCGGTCAGGCCTACACGCGGCGCATGGGCCTGGAACCGGGTCAGGAGTTCAGGATCGAGATCCACAAGGAAACCGGTTCGATCTGGCTGCTGCCCCTCGATGGTGCCGGCAACGCCCTCCCCTGAACCGGACGCCGTGGGCCGTCAGTCCGCTTCCGGGTGAAAGCTGGCGCTGAAGCGCAGCAGGTCGATGCCGCTGAACAGGAAACTGATCCCCACCAGGGTTCCCACCACCCAGAGCAGGCTCCAGAACTTGAGTGTGAGGATGACCAGCCCCAGGGCAAGCGTCACCAGGCCGTTCACCAGACCCCAGCGCCAGCCGCTGATCTGACGATGGGAGGTGGCGACCAGCACCTCCACCACCCCCTCCACCACGAACACCACGCCGATGGCCAGGGCAAGTCCGGCCATCGGAATCGCCGCCGCCGCCGGACCGGAGGCCATCTGCTGGATCATCCACACCCCCAGGATCAGGAACAGGGTGGAGGTCACCAGGCGCCAGAAGGTGATGGCCTTGCTCAGCCCCGGAGAGCGCAGCAGGGAGCTGATCCAGCCCACCAGGCCTCCTACCAGGAAGGCGATGGCCACCATGGCGGTGACCCACTTGGAGGCCAGCACGGGGAACACGAGGGCCAGCACCCCCAGCACCAGGAGCATCACCCCCTCCGCCAGGGTGAAGGCGCGCAGGGCCGACCCCATGGCCTGGCGGGAGGAGGGAACCTCGGGAGTCAGCATCTGTGCCGTTGGCGCTGTCGTCAGCGTGACAAAAGAGCCAGCCGCTGACCATGGGTGTTGATGACTCGCAGCATCCGGGGGTCAGGGTCCGCCGCCGGTCCGCTAACCCCAGCCGTGCTCGGCCAGCCAGGCGGAGGAGAGCGTCGCCTCCGGCGCGGCCGTTCCAGCTGGCCGCAGCAGCCGTTCGGTGTACTTGGCGAGCAGATCGGCCTCCAGGTTGACCCTCTCACCCACCCGGCGCCGCGCCAGGGTGGTGGCGCTCCAGGTGGTGGGAATCACGGCGATCCAGAAGCGGCTGCCGTCGGCCACGCAGCCGGCCACCGTCAGGCTGATGCCATCCAGCGCCACGCTCGCCTTCTCGCACACATAGCGGCCGTAGGCGGGATCCTGCCAGGCCACCTCCAGCCGCCAGGAATCCGGCTGCCGCTGGATGGCAGTGATCTCCCCGAGGCCATCGACGTGACCGCTGACCAGGTGGCCGCCGAGGCGGTCGACCAGGCGCAGGGCCGGCTCCAGGTTCACCCAGCCGCCGCCTGCGGCCCGCTCGGCCAGGGTGCTGCGGCCCAGGGTCTCCTCGCTGACATCGGCCCGGAAGCCATCGGCGAACAGCTCGGCCACCGTCAGGCAGACCCCGTCGACGGCCACGCTGTCCCCCAGGGCCAGGGGGCCGAGGTCGGTGCGCACCCGTACACCGGCCGGACTCCGTTCCAGCCTGCCGATGGTCTGCACCAGTCCGGTGAACATTCCCTGAGACGGCGGCACTGGCCATAATCGTTTCACGGGAACCATCACGTGCGAGGAGCGGGCCCGACCATGGTTGAAATGCGTGTCGCCGGGATCGCCCTGGATGCGGCCAGCCGAAGCCCGATCGTCCTGCTGCGGGACCCTGCCGGCCGCAGGCAGGTGCCGATCTGGATCGACCAGGCCCAGGCGCAGAACATCCTCTCGGGCCTGAACAGGGAACGGCCGCCCCGGCCCCTGAGTCACGACCTGATGGCCAGCCTGCTGGAGGCCGGCGGCCTGCAACTGGAGCGGGTGATCATCCATGCGATCGAGGACAACACCTTCCGGGCCGTGCTCAAGCTTCAGCACGGCAGCGAAGGTTGCATCGAGCTGGACGCCAGGCCCAGCGATGCCATCGCCCTGGCCCTGCGCACCGACAGCGGCATCTGGATGCTGGAGGAGGTGGTGGCCGATGCCTCGATCCCCGTCGACGCGGAGGCGGATGCCGAAGACCAGGAGGATTTCCGCCGCTTCCTCGACCGCACCAGCCCAGCCGATCTGATCCGCCACATCGGCCGAACGGTCGCCGAGCCCGATCTCGGCCCGGGGGAAGCCCCAGAGGCCCCCGAGGGTGACGGCCCTGGCGCCTGATCCCCAGGCCCCGCTCCTGCCGGCGGCACGGCGACCGTTTGGCCGCGGCAGGCCGGTGTCGACGTTCACCCTCGGCACGATGCGGGCCCTGGACTCCCCGGAGGCCACCGACGCCGTGCTGGTGGCGGCCCTGGCGGCCGGGATCAACCACATCGAAACCGCCCCCGCCTATGGCCCGGCCGAGGCCTTCCTCGGACGGGCCCTGCATCGGCTGGGGGAGCGGGATCCGGCCGGCCTCTCCGCCCTGGTGCTCACCAGCAAGCTGCTGCCGGGTCCGGGCCTCAATGAGGGCCGCAGCCAGCTGCGGGCCTGTCTGCAACGGCTGGGGATCGAACGGCTCGACAACCTGGCGGTGCACGGCCTCAACCGGCCGGAGCATCTGGAGTGGGCCCTGTCAGGACCAGGCGCCGAGCTGCTGGCCTGGGCCACAGGCGAGGGGCTGGTGGGCCAGGTGGGCTTCAGCAGCCACGGCGAAACGGCCCTGATCGAAGCGGCCCTGGGCAGCGGCCGCTTCAGCTTCTGCAGCCTGCACCTGCATCTGTTCGATCAGGAACGGCTGCCCCTGGCCCGCCAGGCCCTGGCGGCAGGCCTCGGCGTGATGGCCATTTCCCCGGCCGACAAGGGCGGCCGTCTCTATGCCCCCCCCGACGAGCTGATGGCCGACTGCGCCCCCTTCGCGCCGCTGGAGCTCGCCTACCTCTTCCTGCTGGCCGAAGGGATCAGCACCCTCACCCTGGGGGCCGCCCGGCCGGAGGACCTGGCCTGGGCGGTTCGCCTGGGCGCCGCCGCCGCTGTCCCCAGCGCCACCGAACGCCAGGCGCTCGCGGCGGCGCTGGCACGCCTGGAGGCGGCCGGGAGTGAACGCCTCGGAGCCGACCGCTGCGGCCAGTGCCGCCAGTGCCTGCCCTGCCCCAACGCCGTTCCGATCCCCGCCCTGCTGCGGCTGCGCAACCTGGCGGTGGGCCATGGCATGGAGCCGTTTGCGAGCGAGCGCTACAACCTCATCGGCCGGGCCGGCCACTGGTGGGAGCAGGTGGATGCCTCGGCCTGCGGCCGCTGCGGCGCCTGCCTGCCCCGCTGCCCGCTCCAGCTGGCGATCCCCGATCTGCTGGCCGACACCCACCGGCGGCTGGCCGCCGCGCCACGCCGCCGCCTTTGGGGCTGAACTCTGATGCCCCCTTCAAGCGCCAGGGGCAGGGGCGGCGCCATCCCACAGCTGCTGCAGCCTGCGGCGCTCGCCGGCCGCCATCGGCACCAGGCTGAAGCAGCGCTCCAGCACCGGCTGGGGGGGCAACAGCAGGGCAGCGACCGCCGCCGGGAAATCGGCCAGGGCCCGCTGCAGCTGGTCCCTGGGCAGGGGCGGCACCCAGCCCCCCGCCAGCAGGGCCGGCAGCAGGGGGGGCTCCAGGGCCTCCCCCAGCCACTCCAGGGGCGGTTCCGGATGGGGACCGGCCGGACGCAGCAGCAGATTCCAGCTCAAGGGAGAGCCGCTCTCGGGCAGCAGCACCTGCAGCCGGGGATCGCGGCGCAGCAAGCCCACCACTCTCTGGCGGGGCAGCACGGCGGCATCGGCTTCGCCGGTGAGCAGCAGGCTCAGGCCATCCCGTTCGTCGTAGGCCAGGGCTGAGCGCCGCAGTCGCCGCAGCCGTTCCGGGTCCTCCCCCACCAAGGCGATCGTCACCCGGGGGGAGGAGGGCAGCACCAGGCGGCCAGCCAGGCTGGGGTCAAGCAGCAGATCCCAGCCCTCGGACCGGCGCCGGGCCAGGTCGGGCCGGCTGCGCAGCACCAGCACCCAGGGGCCGTAGGACCAGGGGAAGGCCAGGGGGCCGCCACCGGATGGACCATGGAGCCGGGCCAGAGGGGCCGCCATCGGCTCGAGCCGCTCGACCAGGGCCGGGGTGCCGATGGGCTGCAAGTTGTCGAGCCTGAGCTCGCCGGCCCAGCCATCGCTGAGCTGCACCAGGCCCGTCAGGGGAGCGGCCGCCCGCGCCAGCACCCGGGCGGGATCCTCCAGAAGCTGGCTGCGCCAGGGTTTGGGCAGGCGGCGGACCCAGGCGGCGGGCAGATCGCCCCGGCTGCCCAGAAGCAGGGGCTCCTGGCGGTCGCAACCGGCCAGCAGGGTAAGCGCGGAGGCGGCACCGAGACGCAGCAGGGTGCGGCGGCTGAGGCCCGGGGATGGAGGTGGCAGGAAGGGGGCGCCCATTCAGCGGACCGTAGGCGGCGGCCCCAGCAGCGTGGCGCAGGCCTGGTCGCAGAGGTGGGCCAGGGCAGGGCTCGAGCGGCCGCTGAGCTGCCACAGCAGGGCCAGCCCCCCCGCCCCCACCCCCTCCTTGACGTAGCCCCGCTCGTAGGCCGCCAGGGCCGGATGGCAGGGATCGGTGAAGCGCAGGTCGGCCGCGAAGGCCAGGGGCTCCACCCCCCAGCGCTCACCGATGCGGCGCAGCAGCAGGGCCAGATCGCTGCCCGCCTCGTCCGCCACCCAGGCGGTGGTACCCAGGGCGGTGCCGGCGGCGATCGCGGGGCGCAGGGAAGGGGGTGCCAGGGCCAGGGCCAGGGCCAGCACCGCCGCCATCTGGCTGCCGCCCGCCAGCAGCACGGGCCGGCCATCAGCGGCGGCGGCCAGCACCATGGCGGCAGCCAGGGGCTGCATCGGATCCCCGAGGGCAGCGGCCACCCGTGCCCCAGCGGCCCCATCCCCTGCCACGGCGCCCTCCAGGCCCGCTGCCCGCAGCCCCCGTTCCACCAGCGCCCCCTTGCGGCCATGGTCGGGGTGGCGCAGGCTGCCGCTCACCAGCCCGTGGGCCGCTACCCCCAGCCCCACCAGCACGGCAAGGGCGGTGCTGGTGCCCCCGGGAACGCATTCCGCCAGCAGCAGGGGGCGCCCGGGGGAGAGGCGCTCGCCCCAGCGGCGGCCCAGGGCCAGCAGGGCCTCCAGCCGCCCCGGATCGAGGGCCTGGCCGCCGCTGAGGCAGCGGGCCGGGCCGCCCCCGGCCAGCCCCGGCAGCCGCAGGTGGGCCACCGACGGGGCCACCGGGCAGCCCAGGTCGGCCACCTGGGGATCCAGGGCCAACTCCCGCAGCACCACATGGCTGATCAGGGCGGGAGACACCCCGGCGGGCAGGGGCGGCAGGGCATGGGGACGCTCCCCGGCGGGGCCGAGCACCAGCAGTTCGGCATCAGCCGCCGCCGTGCGGAGACGGGAACTGGGGGTGGCTCCGGCGGCGGAGATACCGGGAACGGCGGCGGTGTCGGTGGCCGCCAGCAGCACCAGCACCTCGCTGTGGCACCAGCCCTGCCGCCAGGGTCCGCACCAGCGGTCGGCGGCAACCGCGGAACCGCAGATCCGCCGCAGCTGGCTCAAAGGGGGTCGAGGGCCACCAGTCCGCGCAGGGCGGGCGGCGGTTCGCTGATCGGCAGGTCGAGCCTTGGGAAGATCCAGTAGGCCACGGCATGCAGGGCCAACACCACGATCAGGTTCTGCAGCAGCACCAGCAGCAGGGCCGCGACCTGCACCTGGGCCAGGTCGAAGCCCCCGGCCAGGCCCACCACCCCCGCCAGGCGGTCGAGCAGGTTGGCGGCGGCGGTGGTGATCACCACCCAGAGGTTCTCGCCGACCAGCACCGAGAGCACCGCCACACGCACCAGGAAGCCGCCGGAGCCGATCAGGGCGCCCACCCCCAGGGTGAGCCACCAGCTGCTGCGGCGCCGCCAGCCCCAGCCCAGCCAGAGGGAGAGCAGGCCATAGGGGAACAGCACCAGGGGGCCGCGGATCGGCCCCATCAGCGCCACCAGCAGCAGGGCCGTCACCACCACCCCCTCCAGGGCGCAGCGCCAGCCGTGGCGCAGCTGCAGCAGGGCCAGGGGCAGGGGCAAGGCAAGGCGGAACAGGGGACTGCCCACCGGCAGGTAGTAGAGCGCCACCCACAACAGGGCGGTGGAGGCCGCCAGGTAGGCGGTGTCCATCAGCTGGCGCGCCTGGCGAGGGCTCAGCTGCCGCCGGGAGGGAGGGGTCATCGGCTCAGCGCGGCGCCGGCGCCGGTCGGGAGGCGGGGGCCGCACCGCTGCTGGCGGGGGCCGTGCTGCCGTTGGCGGGGGTCTCCGTGGCCGGCGTGCCGGCCGCTGGCATGCGCTCGATCGTTTCCACCTCGAATGGCACCCCGGCGGCCCGCAGCGCCTTGGTGACCACCTCGGCCGGGGCGGAGGGATCCGCCAGGGGCAGGCGGATGGTGACGCGGTAGGGGGCGGGCCGGACGGCCGGCGCCGCGGGGGTCACCGGGGTGGCCGGGGTGGCCGTGGCCGCAGGGCGTGCGGGGGGTTCCGCAGGGCGGGCCGGGTCAGCCGGGGACGGCGCTGGGGTGGCGGGGGTGGCTGTCCTGGGCGCGGTGATCGGGGGTGAAGCCGGGGCCGGGGCACGGGAAAAGCTGCGCGACAGGGCATCACCGAAGGCCGTACCACCGCAGGCCGAGAGCAGCAGGGGCAGCGTCAGCAGGGTTCCCGCCAGCGGAAGGGAGGGGCGGGGTGGTGCCATCAGCTGCCCGCGGGTTTGATCACCCGCACGGCGCTGGCCCGCAGCCGTCCAGATTTGGTGGTGGCGGGGGGTTTCTTGGCGGCGGCTGGCTTGGGGGTCGCCTTTTTGGCGGCCGTTGCCTTGGTGGCGGGCTTGGCGGCAGCTCTGGTGGCGCTGCGGGCCTTGGCTGCGCCCTTGCTGGTGGCAGCCTTGGCGGCCAGCAGCTCCACCGCCTGCTCCAGGGAAATGGTGTCGGCGGTGGTGCCCTCAGGCAGGGAGGCGTTCACCTTGCCCTGCTTGACGTACAGCCCGTAGGGACCGTCGAACAGCTGGATCGACTCCTCCGAGCCCTCCGGCGCCCCCAGATCCTTGAGGGCCGTGCGACCGCCTCGGCCCTTCTTGGGCATGGCCAGCAGCTCCAGGGCCCGGCTGAGGCCCACCGCCAGCACGTCGTCCTCGGCCTTGAGGGAGCGGTAGTCCTTCTCCCCCTTGCCCTTGTCGTGGACCACGTAGGGGCCGAAGCGTCCAAGCCCGGCCTGCACCTTGCCCCCCTCCGGGTGCTCACCCAGGTGGCGGGGCAGCCGCAGCAGCCCCAGGGCGTCCTCCAGGCTGAGGTCCTCGGGCTTGACGCCCTTGGGCAGGGAGGCCCGTTTGGGCTTGGGCACCTCCTCGCTCACCTGGCCGCGCTGCACATAGGGGCCGTATTGGCCGAACAGCAGGTACACCTGCTCGCCGCTCTCGGGGTCCTCCCCGAGCGATTCGGGGCCTTCGGCCTTCTGGCGCAGCAGCAGCTCGGCCTTCTCGGCATCGAGATCGGCCGGCGTGATCTCCTGGGGCAGGGTGGCTTTGAGCAGCTCCTCGCTGCCGTCCTCCGCCACCCGCTTGGTCTCGAGGTAGGCACCGAAACGGCCGATGCGCACCACGCAGGGCAGACCCTCCAGCACCACCGTGCGCGAAATGCCGGGGTCGATGTCGCCCTCCCGTTGCTGCACCTGGGTCTCCAGGCCCTTCTCCCCCTTGTAGAAGCCCTCCAGGTAAGGCAGCCAGGACACCTTGCCGGTGGAGATCTCGTCGAGGGTGTGCTCCATCTTCGAGGTGAAGGCCGTGTCCACCAGGTCGGGGAAGTGCTCCTCCAGCAGGGCCGTCACCGCGAAGGCCGTGAAGCTGGGGGTGAGGGAGTTGTTCTGCAGGGTGGCGTAACCCCGGTCGACGATGGTGCCGATGATGCTGGCGTAGGTGGAGGGCCGACCGATGCCCTCCTTCTCCAGGGTCTTGACCAGGGCGGCCTCGCTGTAGCGGGCGGGGGGCTGGGTCTGGTGGCCGAGGGCCTCCACCGTCCGGCAGACGGGGGCATCACCGACGGCGAGCGACGGCAGCAGCACCTCCTGGCCCTCCAGGGCCGCGTCAGGGTCGTCGCTGCCCTCCACATAGGCGCGGAAGAAACCGGCGAAGTCGATGCGCTTGCCGCTGGCCCGGAAAGTGGCGCCCGCCGCTTCAATGTCGACGGCCAGCAGGGTGAGCCGGGCGTCGGCCATCTGGCTGGCCACGGTGCGCTTCCAGATCAGCTCGTAGAGCGCCAGATCGCGGCCATCAAGGCCGGAATCCTTGGGCGTGCGGAAGCTCTCGCCGGCGGGCCGGATCGCCTCGTGGGCCTCCTGGGCATTGCGGGCCTTGGTGCTGAACTGGCGTGGCTCCGGGCTGAGAAATTCCTTGCCGTACATCGCGCCGACGCAGTTGCGCGCCGCCGTCAGGGCCTGGTCGGAGAGGTGCACCGAGTCGGTGCGCATGTAGGTGATGAAACCCCGCTCGTAAAGAGCCTGGGCCGTGCGCATGGTGTCGCGGGCCGAGAGCCGCAGCTTGCGGTTGGACTCCTGCTGCAGGGTGCTGGTGGTGAAGGGGGGCACGGGCCGCCGCACCGTGGGCTTCTCCTCCACCGCCGACACCCGCCAGGGGGAGCTTTCCACGGCGGCCTTGAGCGCGCCGGCCTCAGCTTCACTGAGCAGCTTCACCTTGCTGCCCGGCTTGAGGCCGCCGGTGGTCTCGTCGAAATCGGAGCCGCCGGCGATGCGCTCGGACCCCAGGTGGGTCAGCTTGGCTTCAAATGGCACAGCGGCCTGCGCGAGGCCGGCCTTGAGATCCCAGTAACTGCCGCTGCGGAAGGCGCGGCGGGCCCGCTCACGCTGCACCAGCAGCCGCACCGCCACCGACTGCACCCGTCCGGCGGACAGGCCCCAGGCCACTTTCTTCCACAGCAGGGGCGACAGGGTGTAGCCCACCAGGCGATCGAGGATGCGGCGGGTCTCCTGGGCATGGACCAGCTCCATGTCAAGGTCGCGGGTCTGGTCGAGGGCGCGACCGATGGCCTCCTTGGTGATCTCGTGGAACACCATCCGCTTCACCGGCACCTTCGGCCCCAGGAGCTGAAGCAGGTGCCAGCTGATGCTCTCGCCTTCCCGGTCTTCGTCCGTGGCCAGCAGCAGCTGGTCGGCATCCTTGAGGGCGTCCTTGAGCTCCTTCACCACCTTTTTCTTGTCCTTGGGCACCACGTAGAGGGGCTCAAAGGCGTTGGCGGTGTTGACGCCGAGGTTGGCCCACTTCTCTCCCTTGTGGGCCGCAGGAATCTCGCTGGCGTTGTTGGGTAGATCGCGCACATGGCCCATCGACGCCTCCACACGGAAGGTCTTGGGCAGGAACGCCCGGATGGTGCGGGCCTTGGTGGGGCTCTCGACGATGACCAGGGTGTGGGCCACGGGAAGGCGCGATACCGCTTCCTTCTTTATCGCATCGGCGGACCCGGCGGGTATCGGGGCACCAGACCGCCCCCCCAGATGGCGGCTACAGTCCGCCACATCGCGTGCCTCCCCGAACCCTGTGGCAGACCTGTTTCTGGCAGCAGCGAGCTCCGTCACCACGGCCGCTTCCGCCGCCGAAGCCATTGCTTCCGGTCTGGGCACCGGTGCGCTGGCCCTGCAGCTGAATGCCGGGGCGATCGCTCCGGAAGTGGCCGTCCTGCTCACCCTGGTGGTGTGCCTCGTGGTCGACCTGGCCGGTGAGAAAGCCGCCAGCCGCTGGGTGCCGCCGATCTGTTACGGCGGCCTGGGGGCCTCCCTGGTGCTGCTGGCCCTGCAGTGGGACAGCCCCCTGGAGCCCTCCTTCCTCGGTTCTTTCCTGGCCGACAACCTGGCGATCGCCTTCCGGGCGGTGGTGGCCGCCTCCACCTTGATCTCCCTGCTGCTGAGCTGGCGCTACGTGGAGCGCAGCGGCACGCCGATGGGCGAATACGCCGCGATCCTGCTGGCCGCCACCCTCGGGGCCATGTTCCTGTGCGGCTCCACCGACCTGGTGAGCATCTTCATTTCCCTGGAAACCCTCTCGGTAGCGAGCTATCTGCTGGCGGGATACATGAAGCGGGATGCCCGCAGTTCCGAGGCGGCCCTGAAGTACCTGCTGGTGGGATCGGCCGCCGCCGCGGTGTTCCTCTACGGCGCCTCCCTGCTCTACGGCCTCAGCGGCGGTGCCACCAGCCTGGCCACCATCGGCGTGGCCCTGCAGACCAGCGCCTCACCGATCACGGCTCTGGCCCTGGTGTTCGTGCTGGCCACGGTGGCGTTCAAGATCGCGGCGGTTCCTTTCCACCAGTGGACCCCCGACGTCTATGAGGGTTCCCCCACGCCGGTGGTTGCTTTTCTGTCGGTGGGCTCCAAGGCCGCCGGTTTCGCCCTGGCGGTGCGGCTCCTGGTGGGCTGTTTCGAGAGCTTCGATGCCCAGTGGAAGTTCCTGTTCACCGTGCTGGCGGTGCTGAGCATGGTGCTGGGCAACGTGGTGGCCCTGGCCCAGACCTCGATGAAGCGGATGCTTGCTTACAGCTCCATCGGTCAGGCCGGCTTCGTGATGATCGGCCTGGTGTGCGGCACAGAGGACGGCTTCTCGGCAATGGTGCTGTACATGGCGGCCTATCTGTTCATGAACCTGGGCGCCTTCGCCTGCATCATCCTGTTCTCTCTGCGCACCGGCAGCGACCGCATTGCTGACTACGCGGGCCTTTACCAGAAGGATCCCCTGATCACCCTGGGGCTGAGTCTGTGCCTGCTCTCCCTTGGTGGCATCCCACCGATGCTGGGCTTCTTCGGCAAGATCTACCTCTTCTTCGCCGGCTGGGCCGACCATCAATACCTGCTGGTGGTGGTGGGTCTGGTCACCTCCGTGGTGTCGATCTACTACTACATCTCGGTGATCAAGATGATGGTGGTCAAAGAACCCCAGGAGGCCTCCGATGTGGTGAAGGCCTACCCCGCCATCACCTGGAATCTGGCCGGCATGCAGCCCCTGCGGGCGGCCCTGGTGGGCTGCGTGGTGATCACCGCCGTAGGCGGCGTTCTCTCCAGCCCCCTGTTCGACTGGGCCAGCTCCACCGTGGCCGGCACCCCGATCCTGCAGCAGGCCATCGCCGCCGCGGCCATCGCTCCACTGGGCTGAGTTCCTAGCCTAGTGGCCATGGATCTCCCCAACCCACCGGTGGCCGAGCTGGTCCACGTCTCCAAGGTCTATGGCACTGGTGACACCGAAGTCAGAGCCCTCGACGACCTCTCCCTGACCGTGCAGCAGGGCGACTACCTGGCGGTGATGGGGGCCAGCGGCTCCGGCAAGAGCACGGCGATGAACATCCTCGGCTGCCTCGACCGGCCCAGCTCCGGCAGCTACCGGCTCAACGGCACCGATGTGGAAAGCCTCGATGACGACGCGCTGGCCGACCTGCGCAACCAGCAGCTGGGGTTTGTGTTCCAGCAGTTCCATCTGCTGCCCCAGCTGAGTGCCATCGACAACGTGATGCTGCCGATGATCTATGCCCGCATCCCCAAGGAGGAGCGGCGCCGGCGAGCCCTGGCCGCCCTGGATCGGGTGGGCCTTTCCCACCGGCTGGAGAACAAGCCCAACCAGCTCTCCGGCGGCCAGCAGCAGCGGGTGGCCCTGGCCCGGGCGATCATCAACGATCCGGCCATGCTCCTGGCCGACGAGCCCACCGGCGCCCTTGATTCCCACACCACGGAGGAGGTGCTCAGCCTCTTCGGTGATCTCAATGCCCAGGGCATCACGATCCTGCTGGTGACGCACGAAAGCGAGGTGGGCGCCAGGGCCGATCGGGTGGTGCACTTCCGCGACGGCCGCATCAGCGGCTGAGCACACCGCTCAACGCAACGGCGGCGACAGGCCAGAGCTCAGCCGCGTGAAGGGCGTCCCGCCGGCAGGGGCAGCCTTTCACCGGGCAGGGGCAGGGGCGAGCGGGGCCGCTCCAGGGTGGCGATCAGCTGGCCCATCAGCAGGGCCACCGCGTCGGTGGCACCACGGCCATCCGGGCCGGCCAGGCCGGCGAGCAGGCTGCCGCCGGGGTCGAGATCGCCCGGATCGGTGGCGACCCAGCCGCCATCCTGGGGCAGGCGCAGCTCAAAATGCAGGTGGGGACCGGTGCTCAGGCCCGTACTGCCAACCCGACCGATCACCTCACCCTGGCGCACCATCTCGCCGTCCTTGACGTAGAGCTCGGACAGGTGGCCGTACAGGGTGCGGCGACGGGGGCGGTCATGCTCGATCTCCACCGCCAGGCCATAGCCGCCGGCCAGACCGCTGCTGACGACGCGACCGGAGAGGGCCGCCACCACCGGGGTGCCCTCGGGGGCCGCCAGATCGCGGCCCGCGTGCATCAACCAGCTGCCAATCACCGGATGCAGGCGCCAGCCGAAGCTGCTGGTGGTGACCGCTGAGCCGATCAGGGGGAAGAGCAGTCGCTGGTTGCCGTTGCCGCCGATCGGGGCAGGCCGGGGGGTGACCCGGAACACGTCGGTGAGCCGGAAGCTGCCGCCGGCGCCGGTGAGCAAGGCGCTGACAGGGACGGTGATCGGCGGCAGGGGGGAGGCGTCGAGGCCGAAACCGCCGAAGCCGATGCCGCTGCCCCCAGCCGCCAGGTCCCCGTCTCCCAATCCGTCGGAGAGGCCATCCTTGCGGCCACGGCCGATGATGATCACGCCGCTGTTGCATTCCTGGACCGAGAGTGCCCCGGCACGGCAGGCCTTGCTGCGGGTGGCCGCCTCCTGGGGCGAGAGCAGGGCGCCGCGCACCCGCACCCGCTCGCCAGGGGTGACCACCCCTTCGCGAACCAGGGCATCAAGGGAGGCATCGAAGCGGCGGACCGGCTCGGGGCGCCGCTCCTCCATGCCGGGACGGATGGTGGCAGGAGGAGCCTCACCGCCGACCGGCGGTGGCGGCGCCAGGGG
>NZ_JAFKRH010000043.1 GCF_019038465.1 Synechococcus sp. CCY 0621
CCCGCCCGGTGCCCGCGGCCCCGGCCCGGCCCGCCGCCGTGGCCCCACCGGCCAAACCCCTGGCGGCTCCCAAGCCCACCAGCCCGGCTCCGGTGAACCGCACCTCCGCGCCCCCGGTGCGGGTCGGTTCCCCCCAACGCCCGCCGGCGCCGGCTCCGGGCCGCCCCGTGCAGGGCGGAACCGGTGCCGCACCCACCCGGCCACCGGCCACCCGGCCCCAGCTGGTCGGCCGTCCCCAACCCGGTCAGGGTGCCACCAGCAGCAGGCCCGCACCTCCGTCGGCCCGTCCCCAGCGTCCTGGCACCCCGGCGCCGATACGGCCCGGCAGCGCCGGCTCCAGGGCCGGATCGGCGCCGGGCCGGCCCGGTCCCACCCCGCTTGAGCTGGTCGGCAAGCCGATCCGCCGCGACTCGGCCGGTCCTGGCACCACCGCCGCCGGGCGTCCCGCAGCCCCCGGCCGCCCTGGGATCCCGGCGGGCATGCGCAAGCCGATGGCCCCCGGCGAGCTGATGCAGCTCCAGAAACCCACCGGCCGGCCGACCGCGGCGCCGCCGCGCCGTCCCGACAGGAGCGAGGGCGGCACCGAAACCGGCGGTGACACCGAAGGTGTGACACGCCCCACCGCCACCCCGCCGGCGGCCCCCCGTCGCCCTGGCTTCCGCCCGCCCACGCCGGCCGGCGCCCGTGCCCCCGGCGCCCGGCGCCCCGACTGGGACGACAGCGCCAAGCTGGAGGCCCTGCGCAGCCGCACGCCGCAGAAACAGCGCACCAAGGTGCACATCATCGGCGAAAACGATGATGCCCTCACCGCCGAAACCGGCGGCTTTGCCGGCGAGCAGGAAGCCCTGGTGCTCCAGGCCAGCCTGGCCCGGCCGGCCAAGCCGCGCACCCCTGGCGGCGCCCAGGCCAAGCCCACGGTGGCGGTGCGCAAGCGCAAGAAGGAGACCACCCGCCAACGCCAGCGGCGCCGTGCCATGGAACTGCGGGCCTCCCGCGAAGCCAAGGCCCTGCGCCCCGAAATGCTGATCGTGCCCGAGGGCAACCTCACGGTGCAGGAACTCGCCGACCGCCTCGGAGTGGAGAGCTCCGAGATCATCAAATCCCTGTTCTTCAAAGGGATCATCGCCACCGTCACCCAGACCCTCGACCTGCACACGATCGAGACGGTGTCAGAGGAGTTCGGCGTGCCCGTGCTCCAGGACGACATCGAAGCCGCGGCCAAGAAGACCGTGGAGATGATCGAGGACAGCGACCTGGCCCACCTGATCCGCCGGCCCCCGGTGGTGACCGTGATGGGTCACGTTGACCATGGCAAGACGAGCCTGCTCGATGCCATCCGCAAGACGCGGGTGGCGGCGGGCGAGGCCGGCGGCATCACCCAGCACATCGGTGCCTACCAGGTGGATGTGCCCCATGGCGACGAAACCCGCAAGATCACCTTCCTTGACACCCCTGGCCACGAGGCGTTCACCGCCATGCGGGCCCGCGGCACCAAGGTCACCGACGTGGCCGTGCTGGTGGTGGCCGCCGATGACGGCGTCCGCCCCCAGACCCTGGAGGCGATCAGCCACGCCCGCGCCGCCGAGGTGCCGATCGTGGTGGCGATCAACAAGATCGACAAGGAAGGGGCCCAGCCCGACCGGGTCAAGCAGGAACTCTCCGGCCTGGATCTGGTGGCGGAGGACTGGGGAGGCACCACCGTGATGGTCCCCGTGAGTGCCATCAAGGGCGAAAACATCGACAAGCTGCTGGAGATGATCCTGCTGGTCACCGAAGTGGAGGACCTGCAGGCCAACCCCGACCGGATGGCCCGGGGCACTGTGATCGAGGCCCACCTCGACAAGGCCAAGGGTCCGGTGGCCACGCTGCTGATCCAGAACGGCACCCTCAAGGCCGGCGACGTGCTGGCGGCGGGTCCGATTCTCGGCAAGGTGCGCGCCATGGTCGACGACACCGGCAAACGGGTCAAACAGGCCGGCCCCTCCAGCGCCGTGGAGGCCCTCGGCTTCAGCGAGGTGCCCACCGCCGGCGACGAGTTCGAGGTGTACACCGACGAGAAGAGTGCCCGGGCCGTGGTGGGCGACCGGGCCAACGAGGCCAGGGCCACCCGCCTGGCCCAGCAGATGGCCTCCAGGAGGGTGTCCCTGGCCTCGATGTCGGGCCAGGTCAGCGAGGGCGAGCTCAAGGAGCTCAACCTCATCCTCAAGGCCGATGTCCAGGGCAGCGTGGAGGCAATCCTCGGATCCCTCGAACAGCTGCCCCAGGAGGAGGTTCAGGTGCGGGTGCTGCTGTCGGCCCCTGGTGAGATCACCGAAACGGACGTCGACCTGGCGGCCGCTTCGGGCGCCGTGATCGTGGGCTTCAACACCTCGATGGCCTCCGGTGCCAAGCGTGCCGCCGATGCCACGGGTGTGGATGTGCGCGATTACGACGTCATCTACAAGCTGCTGGAGGACATCCAGATGGCCATGGAGGGCCTGCTGGAACCGGAGCTGGTGGAGGAGAACCTGGGCGAAGCAGAAGTGCGGGCCGTGTTCACCATCGGCAAGAGCGCCGTCGCCGGTTGCTACGTCACCAACGGCAAACTGCAGCGCAACTGCCGCATCCGCGTGCACCGCGGCAAGGAGCTCGTCTACGAAGGCGATCTCGATTCGCTGCGTCGCAACAAGGACGACGTCAAGGAGGTGGCCACGGGCTTCGAGTGCGGCATCGGCTGCGACCGGTTCACCGGCTGGCAGGAGAGGGATCGGGTTGAGGCCTTCAAGTTGGTCACCCAGCGCCGGACCCTCAGCACCTGATCCCGTGACACCCCGCAGCGAGCCCCTGCTCTGGCTCCAGCTGATCGGCTTCGGGGTGTTGCCTCTTGAGGCCCTGCTGTTGCTGCTGGTGCTCGCCGGCAGCGACCCCGGCCCCCTGCCGGGGCTGGAGCGGCTGCTCTGCTGGGCGATCGGCGCCCTGGCGCCGGCCCTGCTGCTGGTGCGTCGCCCCGCCGACGTCTGGTCGTTGCTGCTGCTGCAGACCCCCCTGAAAGGCCGCCGGGAGCTGCAGCGCCGGCTCAGCCGACTCCAGGCCACCCCTGCCCTGGCGCTGGCCACGGCCGGCGGTGCCGCCCTGGGCCTGCCCCTGCTGTGGTGGATCGACCGTCAGGCGGCCGTGGCCTCCCCCGTCTCCCCCTTCAGCGCCTGTCCGCGGCTGGTGGCCCTGCTGCTGGCGGCCCTGCTGCTGGCGCTGATGCTGTGGCAGTGGCAACAGCTGCTCCAGTCCCTGTGGCTGCTCAGCCGCAAGCCAGAGACGGTGGCCGGGACAGCGCCGCTGAGCCAGGCGGAACTGGAGCAGCAACGCCTCTGCCTGGGTTTGCCGCTGCTGCTGCCGGAACCCCTGAAGCTGCAGGAGCCCTCAATCATCCCCCCGGTTGCGGTCGAACCAGAGCAACGCACCGAAGAGGCTGAGGGCGCCGACCTGGATCAGCAGGTCCCCTGAGGCCACCTCCGAACCGGCGGAGGCCCTCAGTGCCATCGTCGCCAGACCAAGGCCGGCGGAGGCCACCAGGGCAAACCACAGCGCCCGCCGCAGCCCCCGCCAAGGTGTCTTGGCTTCCGCCAGCAAGCGCCGGCGCAACTCCGGATCCAGGGATCTCTTCGGGTCGGATCCCATGGAAGGGCGTGAAGCGGGTGGCGATCCGACGAATGCTAATTTCTTGGCCGACGCCGGTGTAGCTCAGGGGTAGAGCAACTGATTCGTAATCAGTAGGTCGTCGGTTCAAATCCGATCACCGGCTTCTCTGCTCACCCCGCCCCAGTCCCCGTTCCGAGGCCAGCTCCGGTGCGTTTTCGCTTGGCGGCGTCAGTGGCGATACTCGGACCATGGATGATCTCAGGACGCGCCACGAGCAGCTGCTGGAGAGCCACCATGGAGCTCTGAAGGATGCGGCCGAGCAGCTGCTGGCGCAGGCGAGCTGGTCGCTGGGCACCACCGCCCTGCTGCTGACGAGCCAAGGCCCCGAGCGCAGCAGGGTGATGGCCGTGGGGGACCTCGGCCGCTGGATCGACCACCTGGGGCCGGATCTGGACAGCTTCGTGAGACTGCGCCGCCAGGGCGTTGGTACCGAGGAGGCCTATGCCCGGTGCCACGAGCTGGAGGGGGACACGTTCCTACGCGCCTGGCAGGCCATCCAGGGGAGCCATCCATTGGTGAGCCACGACGATCTCAACCGCTTTGCCGTACTGTCTCAACAGGGATTTGCCCGAACACCCAGAAACATGCTTGTGGTGGTGAACTGGGGGGATCAGGTGACGGCTTTCCTGGTGTCCTGTGATCGCCTCAAGCGTGAGAGACAAGATCGACTCGTGTAACCACGACGTGCTGCGAGGCACCAGCCACGGATCGGGTCTCGCCCTCAGTCCTCGTCTTCGGTGGATCCTGCGGGAATCAGGCGGATCTGCTTGCGGCCCAGCTTGATCTCGAATTCATCGCCAGGCTGCAGATCGAGCATGGCGGTGTAGGCCTTGCCCACCAGAAGATTGCCGTTGCCTTGGACGGTGGCCACATAGCTCAGCTTGCGGCCGCCCTTGGATGCACCCTTGCCGCCACCTTCACCCAGGCTGACGCCCTTGGCTTCCAGCAGGGCCTCATAAAAGGCCGTGAAATTCAGACGCTCGGCGCCATCCTTCTTGGTACTGACGTAGCCGCAACCACGCACCAAATCGGATTTCGAGACATCGCCCAACTCCTTGACCTTGGCCAGGAGATCAGATCCGGTGAGCATGGGGAGCAAACAAACCTTACAAGACTCACTATAAAGGTTTATCTGCTTGTCGTCATTAGAGGAGCTGCCGATACACGCCAAGGGCCAACTCGCATCTGAATCCATCTGCTGCTCGGCCAGGGCCTCGGCTCCAGCCCAGGGCTGGGCTCAGCACAACGCCACCGGCCACTCCACCTTGACCACGTCGAAACCGTCGCCACCAAGACGGTTCAGCTCACCGGCGGCGCGCACCGCCGCTTCATGGGTATGGAACAGATAGGCCTCCATCGGATCGCTCACATCCCCCAGACCCTGGTCGTCGGGACGGATCGAAACGTAGGAGCCGTCCGATAGGCGCTGCAGCACATAGCGCTCGGCCTGGGTGCACTCCAGGGGATGGGCGGGATCGATGTCGGGTGCCCAGAAATGCATCACATCCACCTCGCGCGGCTGTTCTGAGCTACTCCAGCGAACCGTACGCCCGTGGGAAGGCGCCACATGTCGTTGCAAGCTGCGGGCGCCAGCGGATCAGGTCTCGTTGCCGCCGAAGTCATCGTCGTATCCCTGGTAAGGCTCGAACTCACTCCAACCGGGACTGGCGTTCTGGAGCAGTCCATAGCGGGCGTCGACATCATTCATCAGGGTGTTGCCGGTGGGCACCGTGTCGCAGGTGATGGAGCCATCGGCAGCGGTGACGCAATTCTCGAACTGCACGTTCGCCAGAGATTGCCCCGTGCCCCCGATCAGGGAAAGCACCAGTCCACCAGCCAGGCCAAAGGCGAGAAGTGACGGCGAGCGCCGCCAAGGCTCACGGGGTTGCTGTTCGTTCGCCATCACCGGGGAGCATCTACTGGGATGATGGCACCGCTCGAACAGACGCACCCATGTACACCGACTGGACCGCCGTGATCCTGCTGCTGCTCACGGCAGCGCCGCTGGCGGCGGTGGTGGCCACCACCGCGTTCTTCATCTGGCGGCGGAAGCGGACGTCGCGTTGACGATCCGGAAGAACAGTCCGTCGCCTGCCAACGCCTGGGTGTGCCCCTGACCCAGGCAATCCAGGCAGGTGCGGTACCGCTGGTCATCAATCCTCAGCAGACCGCTGCCGCCGCACTGGGAACATCGGCACGGTGCAGGGGGATGGCTCCTCGAGTCGGCGGAGGGAACCTGAAGGGACATGGCCAATTGCCGATGATTGTTCTGATCTCCTCACTGTGACCGACCCAGACCCCTTGAATCCCGAAACCTTCCTTAAACCTTTTTCCCCTTGGCCCGGTTCGGGTGCAAGCAGGCGTCCAGAGCCTGAATCGACAGGCTGGCCGCCAGCTCCCGGGCACTGAGTCGACTATCCGCTGGCACCAGTTCCAGGCTGGCCGCCAGGCAGCCGATCACCGCTGGGGCATCCAGGCCGCGGCTGCGCAGACCGGCCAACCCCTCGGCCCCCTCCCGCTTGCTCAGCCGCTCGCCCCTGGCGTCGCGCCAGAGGGGCACATGGGCATAGGCCGGTGCAGGGAAGCCCAGGGCGGTGATCACTGCCACCTGGGCCCCGGTGGAGGGCCAGAGATCATCCCCACGCACCACCTCGCTGATCCCCATCAGCAACTCGTCGACGGCGGTGGCCAGGTGGTAAGCCACCACGCCATCGGCCCGCCGCAGCACCACGTCCCCCACCGCGGTGGGGCCGTCCTGGCGGCCGCAGGGACTGCCGCGTTCCTGCCAGCCCAGGACACCTGGCTCCAGGCGCAGCCTCCAGCTGGGCAGGCGACCGTCCTGGGGCCCCCACAAGGGCACCTGGTCCCGGCAGTACCCCGGGTAGACCGCCAAGGCCCCATGGGGCGCCGAGACATCGGCCAGCAGCCTGCGGCTGCAGCGGCAGGGGTAGAGATGGCCGGCCCGGCGCAGGGCTGACAGAACGGTGGCGTAGAGGCCGCGATGGACGCTCTGACGCACCACCGGCCCGTCCCAGTCGAGGCCGAGCCAGCGGAGGTCGTCAAGGATGGCGGCCTCGGCACCCAGCCGGTTGCGGGGGGTGTCGAGGTCGTCGATGCGGAGCAGCCACTCCCCGCCCCTGAGCCTGGCTTCAAGCCAGCTGAGCAGGGCGGTGCGGAGATTACCCCGGTGCAGGGGCCCCGTGGGGGAGGGGGCAAAACGGGTCCGGTAACCCTGGTGTCGTCGCCCCACACCCTGGGCGAGCTGGGCCTGGAGATGGTGGGGAAGCCGCATAGCCGGGGCCGGAGCCCCGGCGGGCGCTGGCATGGCGAAACGGCCCTTGCGGCGGATCAGCCCTGAACCTTGTCCTTGAACAGCTTGCCGGCGGTGAAGGCGGGCACGCGCTTGGCGGGGATCTTGATCTTCTCGCCGGTCTTGGGGTTCAGACCCTGGCGGGCGGACCGTTCCCGGGGCTCGAAGGAGCCGAAACCGAGGATGGACACCTTCTTGCCCTCGACCACCGAGTCCACGATGGTTTCGATCGCGGCATCGACCACGAGGGAGACGTCGGTCTTGGTGAGCTCCGTGCGGGCAGCCACGATGTTGACGAGATCAGCTTTGTTCATGGTTCTGGGTAAGCCTCCGGATAGGTGGCGATGGCGGGGTTCGGGACGTCGAGTGATGAAGGCGAATCGGAAGTCCCCGACCGCCCGATGCGCTCAGCGCGCCAATCGTATGGGTCCTGCGGCGGGGCCGCAACTAGAAAAGTCCACTCATGACAGCGGTTTGGGGGTCATGGGTCCGTCGGGGGGCTGGAGGACCATGGCCTCCAGATCCAGGTCGCGGATCAAGGAGGCGCCCTGCTCCACCAGCTTCGGGCCCCTCAAGGCCCCCAGTCCGGCGCCGCTGGCGATCCAGTCGGGGGACCCGTCCGGTAGCCACTGGCGCAGGCGCTCGACGCTGCGAAGCTGGCGTCCCCAGTGAAAGGTGCCCCGCAGCCGCAGGGGCGCCACGCGGGCCGGCGCCACCGGAACCAGCAGTCGGCCGCAGAACAGCCCGTCCAGGCCCGCGCCGCCCAGCGGGGACACATGCACCACACAGGCCCCGGGGGAAGGCCCCGGCGTCCAGAGCAAACGCACGTCCGGCTCGAGTTGGTGCTCGCTGGCGAAGGTGTGCAGCGGATCCACGCCGGGCAGGAGGTAGGCCTCCTGCTCCTGCACCAGGACCGGCCATCCCAGGGCCTGCTGCAGGCGGCGGCAGCGGCCGTGGCCGTCGCGGCCGGTGAGCAGGATCCAGGCCTGGCACGCAGGGCGGGGGCGAGCCGCCAGGAACTGCAGGTTGGCCCGGGTAAAGGCGGGGCAGTCGATCAGCAGGTCGGCGGCGGCCGTCTCGAGCAGCCAGGCGCTGCCCCCCTGACTCTCCCGGCTGGGCGCGAACAGCCACAACCCCGGGGCCACCGGCTGGGGCGGTCGGCCCTCCTCGGGCGGCAGCAGGGAAGCTTGAGCACTGGCCATGGCCCCATTGAACCTCCGGCGGCAGCTTCCGTAGCCCCGACGTACCCTTGGGGGCAATCCAGGCCAGTGATTTGTCGGCGACCCGGATCGGACATCCCTGGCCACTGGGGGCCTCCGTCACGCGCCGGGGCGTCAATTTCTCCGTGGTGGCCCCCCTGGCCACGCGCATTGAGCTGCTGATCTTCGCGGACGGCGAGGCCCGCGAACCCCTGGAGGTGATTGAACTCGACCCCTGCCACCGCTCAGGGGAGCACTGGCATGTGGAGGTGGAGGGCCTGGGCCTGGGCTGCTGTTATGGCTACCGCGTCTTCGGCCCGATCCAGCCGGGAAGCCACGGCTTCAATCCCTCCAAGGTTCTGCTCGACCCCTGCGCCAGGGCCGTCACCGGCTGGGAGGGTTATCAGCGGGGCGCCGCTGTCGGGGCTGTCCCCAACGCCTCCGCCTGCCTCAAGGGGGTGGTCACCGAGCGCGACCGGTTCGACTTCGACGCCGCCCCCCGCCCGCGCCATCCGTGGCAGAAGAGCATCATCTATGAGCTGCACGTGGGTGGCTTCACCCGGGGCAACGGCTGCCCGGTGCCAGCAGAACGGCAGGGAACCCTGCTGGGGTTGATCGACACCCTGCCCTACCTCCAGGAGATGGGGGTGACGGCCATCGAGCTGCTGCCGGTGATGGCCTTCGATCCCCAGGACGCCCCCAACGGGCGCTTCAACCATTGGGGTTACAGCCCCGTGAGCTGGATGGCCCCCCACCCGGCCTACCTGGTGGACAGCGACCCGTTGCAGGGACGGCATGAGGTGCGCCAACTGGTGACCGCCTGCCATCAGGCGGGCCTGGAGGTGATTCTTGATGTGGTTTACAACCACACCAGCGAGGGCAACCAGCAGGGCCCCACCCTGAGCTGGCGGGGGTTCGGCGACGCCCTCTACTACCACCAGACCGCCAAGGGCGATTACCTCGATGTCAGCGGCTGCGGCAACACCATCGCCGCCAACCGCCCCCTGGTGCGGCGTCTGATCCTGGAGTCCCTGCGCTGCTGGAGCACCGAACTGGGCATCGACGGCTTCCGCTTCGATCTGGGCATCGCCCTGACCCGGGGCGAGGCGCTGGCTCCCCTCGATGCCCCCCCCCTGTTCGAGGAGATGGAAGCGGATCCTGACCTCAGCGATCTGAAGGTGGTCAGCGAGCCCTGGGACTGCGGCGGCCTCTACCGGCTCGCCGACTTCCCCGCCCGGCGGGTGGCCAGCTGGAACGGCCGCTTCCGCGACGATGTGCGTCGCTTCTGGAAGGGGGACGACCGCAGCACCTGGACCCTGAGCCAGCGCCTTTCCGGCAACCCGGACCTGTTCAACGGTCAGCCCTCGCCGGTGGGACGCACGATCAATTTCCTCACCGCCCACGACGGCTTCACCCTGGCCGACCTGGTCAGTTTCGACCGCAAGCACAACCTGGCCAACGGCGAGAACGACCGCGACGGGGACAACCACAACAACAGCTGGAACCACGGTGTGGAAGGGCCCTGCAGCGACCCGGGGGTGCAGAGCCTGCGTGACAGGCAGCTGCGCAACCTGCTCGCCTCTCTGCTGCTGGCCCCCGGGGTGCCCATGTTGCTGATGGGGGACGAAGTGCGCCGCAGCCAGGGGGGCAACAACAACACCTGGTGCCAGAACAACCCCCTGGGCTGGATGCACTGGCAGCCGGACGCGGGCGACCTGGACCTGCGCCGGTTCCTGAGGCGCCTGATCCACCTGCGTCAACGGCTGGCCCCCCTGCTGAATCAGGAGCTGCCCCCCACCCCCAGCGGGCAGGTCAGGGGCGCCGGCAACCTGCCCCTCTGGCGGGAGTGGCACGGACTCGAACTGGGCAGGCCGGACTGGGCCAGCTGGTCCCACTGCCTGGCCTGGAGCCTCCACGACGCCAGCATCGGTCCCCTGATCTGGTGTGGGATGAACGCCTACTACCAGCCGATGCAGTTCGCCCTGCCGCCCCAACCGGCCGGCTGGCGGCGGGTCATCGACACGGCCATCCCCGGCGACCATGACCTGCCCGCGACGCCCGAACCCTGGCTGCCGGCCACGGCCCCCCTGGAGAGCCGCAGCCTGATGCTGCTGGTAGCCACGCCCCTGCTTGAGGACACGCTCGTGGCTTCAACCCCGAGGGCCAGGACCTCCCAGGCCAAGGCCGCCGGGGGAAAGAAGAAAGCGGGCGGCGGGAATCGAACCCGCATCATCAGCTTGGAAGGCTGAGCCACAAATCACCCAATCTGATTGCGGCAGCAGGCTTCTCAACAACGGAAAAAACCCATGTGAGACGTTTGGTGAGATGTTTTGCTCTTGTAAGCCGCCTGGGGTCCTGGAGGGCCGAGGAGGATGTCCGTCACGTAAACAGTGCCTGAGAACGTGGCGAGATTCGCGAGACGCCCTGCGGACGGGAAGGCGCCTTATTCATGGAGGAGGCCACTTCCATGAATAAGGCGACAGCGGAATCAAGGTTGGAGCGGAGGTGCCCACGTCTACGTGCGGCGCGAGGGAACCGAGCCGCTCAGATCGTTCTGCTCCACGGCATCGGGCTTGCTGCCAGCCATGCCGCAAGGCTCTGCAGACGCCGCAATGCTCCGGTCGTCAGCGGCCGTCCTTCAGCCGTGGGCGGGCAGCGGCGCCGGCCGCAGAGCCATGCAGTACACGGTGGGCGCCGCACCCCCTTTGCCGCAGCACGGCTACAGGCCATCGCCGAGGGCTTGGACCCCAACAGCAACTCCTGGCAGGAGATGGTCCTCGCGGAGAAGTACGCCGGCTTGCACGATCCGCCGGAGGGCTCGTTGATCGGCTGGACCCGCGTGCAGGAATAAGGCCGCAGGTTGCTGAGACCGATCAGAACGGTTCAGTCCTCCGCTGGTTGTCCGCGACCCAGTGCGTGAAGGCCTCGCGATCAAGCTCGCCGCTGGCCACGGCCGATACAACGGCCTCGGCGGCATCGATAGAGGCGGTCAACTCAACCCCGTTCAGCACGAGCGTGATTTCCATGGCGGCATGGCCGATCCGCTTATTGCCATCCACGAAGGGATGGTTCTGGATCAGGGAGAACCCCAGCGCTGCGGCCTTGTCATTCAGTCCTGGGTAGAGATCAGCACCACCAAAGCTCTGGTGGGGCTGGGCGAGGGAGGCCTCCAGCAGGCCCAGGTCGCGCAGGCCGGGCATGCCACCGGTTTGCTCGATGAGGCGACGGTGCAGCTCCAGCACCTCGGGCAGGCTCAGCCTGCGCATTAGGCCAGCCGGCGATAGAGCTCCTGGTTCTTGGTGAGCACCCGATCTGCAGCGGCCTGGAAATCAACCGATTGCCGAGCAACCAGATCCCGCACTGCTGCCGCAGCCAACTCGGCCTCAGTGACGTGGAGACGGCGAGCCGTTTCGCTCAAGGCCTGGGCATGCTGGTCGCTGAGCTCGATCGCGATTCCCACCCGCTCGCTCCACCTGGAGGACTCATGCCATCCAGGTTGGCACCTCCGTTCGCGGACGGCTGGCCGCGGAATTGGCGGTTCTGCGAGGAGGGCTCGCTGCGGGCCTCTCCATGCCACGCTCATGTCTGCCGCTTCTGCCTGCTGCAGGCCAGAAGTGGATCCATTTCTGCTGCTGAAGTCCCGCGGCAAGGCCGTAGGGTGCGCACCTTGAGGCCGAGGGCGGAATGGAGCTCGGTGACGCTCCAGCGGCTGATCGAGCGATGCACGGGCCTGCGCCAGAAAAGCCGCTGCCGCGGCGGAGTGGGCCTCCGGCGTCATCACCGCCAGCAGCACTCAGGTGTCGATGGAGAGCATCAGGCGCGTGGGCTCCTCCCGCAACGCCCGCTGCAGCGCGGCACCAGCTCGGCGATGGCCTTGCCGCGGCGGGCGATCACCACGGTCTGGCCGGCCTCCATGGCGTCCAACAGGATGGAGAGCTGGCTCCTGGCTTCCGCCACAGTCTCCTGCACCATGGCCGTTGACCATCGGGATGACCCACTCTGGGGCGGCGGGTCAGGAGCTCACCACCGGATCACGGTGCAGCCGCTCACGATGGGGTGCCTAAAGGAAGCGGGCGGCGGGAATCGAACCCGCATCATCAGCTTGGAAGGCTGAGGTTTTACCACTAAACTACGCCCGCAGCAGTACAGAGGTACTGGAGCTGGTTCGCCGGAACCGGCTGCAGCATTATGACCTGCACCGGCCTGCCCAGACCGGACCACCGACACCGGACGACCCCCACAGGAGCGCCTCAAGGTTTGACCTCCCCCACGCCGTCCACCCCGCCGCCGACAGCGCCGGACTTGCCAGCGTGTGTGGTGGACACGGCGGACCTGCCAGCCGGTGAACGCCGACGGGTGCTGCTCGCCTACGGCATGGGAGATGCCGGCACCGGGATGGCCGCCTCCCTGATCGGCTTTTATCTGTTCATCTTCTACACCTCGGCGGCAGGCCTGCCACCCTGGATGGCCGGCCTGGTGCTGATGGTGTCCCGGCTCTGGGATGCCATCAACGACCCGATCGTGGGCTGGCTGAGCGACAAGACCCGCTCGTCCTGGGGCCCCCGACTGCCCTGGATCCTCGGCAGCGCCGTTCCACTCGGCTTCGCCATGGCCCTGATGTGGTGGCTGCCGCCGGGAGGGCTCTGGGTCCGATTCGCCGTCTTCGTGGCCATCTCGATGGTGGCCAACAGCCTCTACACCTGCGTCAACCTTCCCTACTCGGCCCTGGCCGCCGAACTCACCACCAGCGTCAACCTGCGCACCCGGCTCAACAGTGCCCGCTTCACCGGCTCGATCATCGCCGGCCTGGTGGGCATCGTGCTGGGGGGCGTGCTTCTGAAGGATCACCAGAATCCCGACAGCTACCTGCAGGTGGGAATCTTCTCTGGGGTGCTGATCACCTGCTCCACCCTGCTCTGTGGCTGGGGCATCGCCCCGGCTGCAAGAAACTGCCAGCGTCCCTCCAGCCAACGGGGCACCACCCGGCGGCTCCTGGCCCGGGTAGGCAGCAACGGGCGCTTCCAGATGGTGCTGGGGTTGTACCTGCTGCTCTGGTGCGCCCTGCAGATCATGCAGACGGCAGCGCTGATCTACCTGCCGGTGGTGATGCGGCTGCCGGAAGGCTGGAGCAACTGGATCCTGCTGCCCTTCCAGGTCAGCACCCTGGTGGGGCTCCAACTCTGGACCGGCGTCGCCCGTCAGCGCGGTCGCCTCACGGCCCTGCACTGGGGCACAACCCTCTGGATCGCCGCCTGTCTGATGGCGATGCTGCTGGTGCCCCTTGATGCCGCCATCGGCCCGACTGCATCGTCCGGAAACCTGCTGCGGCTCTGTGCCCTGGTGGTCACGATCCTGATCGTGGGCCTGGGGGCCTCCACCGCCTACCTGATTCCCTGGGCCCTGCTGCCGGATGCCATCGATGCCGATCCGGAGAAGCCCGCCGGCCTCTACAGCGCCTGGATGGTGTTCACCCAGAAGATCTGCATCAGCCTGGCCCTGTTCTTCTTCGGCAATCTGATGAGCCTCAGCGGCTACCAGGCGGCCCGGGGCATCCTGCAACCCGACAGCGCCCTGCTGGCGATCCGGATGTGCATGGGCCTGATCCCGGCGCTGCTGGTGGTGCTGGGCCTGGTGGTGATGCGCCGCTGGCCGGAGAGGGGCCCCCACCCGGAGGCCCTGCCCGCCTCCGTGCCATGAAGGCGCCGCGCTGGCTGCAGCGACTGGGCTCCAGCCTGATGATCGGCGGCCAGGCCGTCAGCGCCATCGCCCGCGGCCGCATCGGCATGGTCGATCTGATCCAGGAACTGCTGGAGGCCGGGCCGGGCAGCTTCCTGATCGTGCTGATCACGGCCCTGGCGGCCGGCACGGTGTTCAACATCCAGGTGGCGGCGGAACTTTCCAAGCAGGGGGCCAGCTCGGCCGTCGGGGGCCTGCTGGCGCTTGGCCTCTCGCGGGAGATCGCGCCACTGCTCACCGCCACCCTGCTCACCGGCAAGGTGGCCACGGCCTATGCCGCCCAGCTGGGCACCATGAAGGTGACCGAGCAGATCGACGCCATCACAATGCTGCGCACCGACCCGGTGCAGTACCTGGTGGTGCCCCGGGTGCTGGCCATGGTGGTGATGGCGCCGGTGCAGTGCCTGCTGTTCTTCTGGATGGCCATCTGGTCGGGCCAGGTGAGCAGCACGCTGCTGTACAGCATTCCGCCCACCGTCTTCTGGAACTCGGTGCGGGTCTGGATGGAGCCCGACGACCTGCCCTCGATGCTGCTCAAGGCCGTGGTATTCGGCCTGATGATCGCCGTCATCGCCTGCGGCTGGGGGCTCACCACCCGCGGGGGGCCGAAGGAGGTGGGCGCCAGCACCACCGGCGCCGTGGTCATGATTCTCGTCACCGTCGCCCTGGTGGACGTGCTGCTCACCCAATTGCTCTTCGGCCAATGACCACCACCCCCTCCCCCCCGCCAGGCTCCGCTGCTGACGAGGTGGTGCTCCACCCCCGCTTCTGGGTGCCGCTCGGCGTGCTGCTGCTGGCCGGCGCCTGCCTGGGGCTGCGGCCCCTCTGGGGTGGCGTGGTCTGGCTGGCCCTGGGAGCGGCCGTGATGGGGCTGTTCCTGCTGCTGCAGACGGCCCTGCTGCGGTTGCGCTTCGCCCCGGAGGCCCTGCTGGTGGCTCGCCGCGACACCGTGATCCGCCGCTTTCCCTACGACGCCTGGATCGGCTGGAGGGTCTGGTGGCCGGCCCTGCCGGTGCTGTTCTATTTCCGGGAGGAGAACAGCATCCATCTGTTGCCGATGCTGTTCGATGCCACGGCCCTGCGGGAGCAGCTGGACCTCCGCCTGCCACCCCCTACCCCCGCTCCCCGCAACCCCGCCTGAGTCCCCCGCTGCCTTGCTTACCCTCCTGCCATGAGCGACCGCCCCGAACCGCCCGCCATCGAGCCCGCCGAAACCACCCCCCAGGACGCCGCCAGGGGTGATGGCGGGCTCCTCGACCTGGCCCTGACGGAGCTGCGGCAGCGCCGCAACGAGCTGCTGGGGGAGATCGCTCAGCTGGAGGCCCGCCGGGAGCAGATCAACCAGGAGATCGCCGGCAGCTTCGCCGGCCAGTCGGATGCCATCGCCCGGCGGCTCAAGGGCTTCCAGGAGTACCTGGTGGGGGCCCTGCAGGATCTGGCCGCGGCGGCCGAGCAGATGGAGCTGGTGGTCCAGCCGCTGGTGGTGCAGCCCTCCCCCCTCGACCAGGCCACGGGCAGCCTGGAGATCGGCGCCGCCCGAGAGTCCGCCGTGGCCCCCGCCGCCGCCGGCCTGTTCAGCGACGATGCGGACCTGATCAAGGAACGGTTGGAGCAGTTCGGCGGCCAGCCGGATTTCTACGCCGATCCCTGGAAGCTGCGTCGCACCCTGGAGCCGTCGGCCGCCACCAGGTTGGCGGACTGGTTCCTTTCCCAGGGGGGACGGGGCGCCCAGGCCAGTGGCGGCAGCCGCAGCCGCAACGCCCTGGCGGCGGCGGCTGCGATCGCGATCCTCGGGGAGCTCTATGGCGAGCGCTTCCAGACCCTGGTGCTGGCCAGCCAGCCGGAGCGGCTGGGGGAATGGCGCCGGGGACTGCAGGACTGCCTGGGACTGAGCCGCGAGGACTTCGGCCCCGCCAGCGGCATCGTGCTGTTCGAGCGGCCCGATGCCCTGATCGAGCGGGCCGATCGGCTGGAGGAACGGGGCGAACTTCCCTTCATCGTGATCGATGCGGCTGAGCAGGTCATCGAGATCCCCATCCTGCAATTCCCCCTGTGGCTGGCCTTCGCGGCCAGTCCCGGTGAGATCGACGCCGAAGCCGATCTTTACTGACGCTCAAGATCCGGTTGGCCCAGCCAGGTCCGCGCCCCTCCCTTTTCTTCCCCCATGGCCTTCCTTCCCGATCTGCTGTTGCTGCCGGCGGGCTACCTGCTGGGCTCGATTCCCTTCGGCTGGCTGGCGGGCCGCTGGCTCGCCGGCATCGACCTGCGCCAGGAGGGTTCCGGCTCCACCGGTGCCACCAACGTGCTGCGGGTGCTTGGCAAGGGTCCAGCGCTGGCTGTGTTCCTGCTCGACGTGCTCAAGGGCACCGCCGCCGTGCTGCTGGCCAAGGCGGTGCTGCAACCCCTCGGGGGCTTCAGCACCGCCAGCGACTGGGGGGTGGTGGCGTCGGGCCTGGCGGCGCTGGCGGGCCACATCTGGCCGGTGTGGCTGGGCTGGAAAGGCGGCAAGGCGGTGGCCACCGGCCTCGGCATGCTGCTGGGCCTGACCTGGCCCGTGGGTCTGGCCTGCTTCGGCATCTTTCTCACCACCTTGAGCCTCAGCCGGATCGTTTCGCTCTCCAGCGTTGTGGCGGCCCTATCCCTGCCGTTGCTGATGCTGGGCTCCTTCGATGACTCCGGCCTGCGGCCGGCCTACCTGAGCCTGGCTCTGCTGACCACGGCGCTGGTGCTCTGGCGGCACCGCAGCAACCTGCAACGGCTGATGGCCGGCACCGAACCGAGGCTGGGGGCCGGCCGCCACTGAAGGGGATGGGGCGCTGCAGCGCCCCGTAAGGACTCAGGCCAGTTGCCGGCTGCGCTCCGCCGCAGCCAGCACCGCTTCGATCAGGGCCGAACGCAGGCCAGCTCGCTCCAGTTCCCGCAGGCCGGCGGCCGTGGTGCCGGCGGGGCTGGTCACCATGTCCTTGAGCTCACCGGGGTGCAGCTCCTGGCCCTGCAACAGGGCCGCCGTGCCAGCCATCGTGCGGTGGGCCAGGTGACTGGCCAGGGGCCGGGGCAGACCCGCCGCCACCGCCCCGTCGGCCATGGATTCGGCCACCAGGGCCAGGAAGGCCGGGCCCGAGGAGGTGAGGGCCAGAAAGGGGTCGAGCTGGGGCTCGGGCAGCTCGAGCACCTCCCCCACCTGGGCGAACAGCTGGCGCACCTCCTCGCGCCGGGCCTCGCCGACCCCCTCACCCCAGCTCAGGCCGGTGAGGCCAGAGCGCACCAGGGCCGGGGTGTTGGGCACGGCCCGCACGCAGGCCCTGCCCGGGAACAGGGCCTGAAGTCGCCGCAGCGGCACCCCGGCCAGCACCGAGATCAGCAGGGGCTCCTGGCCGGGTGCGGAAGCCAGGGCCGCCGCCGCTGCGGGGGCGACCGCTTCGATCTGCTGGGGTTTGACCGCCAGCAGCACCACCGGAGCCGACCAGGCCTGGGCCGCGTCGGTGCAGACCTGGACGCCGAGTTCGCCTGCCAGCTTCAGGGCGGAGGCCTCCGTGGCCACGGCCGCCCGCACATCGGAGCGCTCGAGCAGGCCGCTCTCCAGCAGAGGCAGGAGCAGGGCCCGGGCCATCCGGCCCAGGCCCACCACCCCGAAGGTCTCAGACCATGGCATCCGAACGGCCCCAGGCGGGGCTGGGGGCTGCGTCCTGCTGGTCATCGACAGGGCTGGTGCGGCCGGAGACCACGGTGGGGGAGGCGGCATCCTCACCACCGGCGGTGGTGACGGTGACGCAGCTGGGGGCGAACAGGAAGATGCTTTCGCCCACCCGCTCCTGGTGACCGTCGATGGCGAAGGTGCCACCGGCCACGAAATCAACGGCCCGCTGTGCCTGATCCGGCTCCATCATCGTGAGATTGAGGATGACGGTCTTGCGCTCCCTGAGGGCCTGAATCGCCCGGGGCATTTCGTCGAAGCTGCGCGGTTCCATCAGGCACACCTCAGCCACGGCGCTGGTGATCCCAGGCATGCCGATGACGTTGGTTCCGGCAAAGGGATCGTCGGTGGAAAAATCCGTGCTCAGAGCCAGGGCTCCGGGGTTTCTGATGGCCGAGGAAGAAGCGCTGGTGCTGGTGGTGGTGTCACCGGGGTCGTAGTCGAGTTCGTCGTCGAAGTCGCCATCGAGATAGTCGTCACCGGAGACGACGGCACGCAGGCGGGAAAACAACGACACGGAGTCGACCTCGGGAAGGATGCTTGGCCTTGAATAGCGTCCCACATCCGAGCCGGCAAGATCCGAACGCCTTTTCATGGCTGGATTGGGCGACTTCCGAACAGAACACTGCCGAGACGCACCCAGGTGCTGCCGGCCGTGACGGCCTCGCGCCAGTCGCCGCTCATCCCCATCGAGCAGTCGTGGAGCCCCAGCCCATCAGCCAGAGCGCGGCATTCCCGGAACAGTGTCAAGCGGGCCTCAGGCGTGAGACCCAACGGGGCGATGGTCATCAGTCCCAGACAGCGCAGGGGCTGCAGGCGCTCCAGGTCGGCCCCCAGGGCGCGCACCTCGGCGGGGTCGAAACCGGTCTTGGCCGGGTCGGGGCGGAACTTCACCTGCAGAAGGATCCCAGGGGCCAACCCTTCCTCGGCGGCGATCCGCTGCAGCCGCCAGGCCAGCTCCAGGCTGTCGACGGAGTGGATCGTACCGAAGCGGCGCAGCACGGCGCGGGCCTTGTTGGCCTGCAACCGGCCGATGAAATGCCAGTCGAGATCGGGTAGGTCGGCCAGGGCCTCCTGTTTGGCGATGGCTTCCTGCAACCGGCTCTCCCCGAAGCTTCGCTGGCCCAGGGCCGCCGCCTGACGCACCAGATCGGCCGGGTGGCCCTTGGACACCGCCAGCAGCCGGGTGGTGGCAGGCAACGCCGCCCGGAAGGCCTGAAGCCTCTGCTCCAGGCTGGAGTCCCCCATCTCGGCCGCCTCCGGCGACGCCTCCGCCATCAGATGAAGGTCTGGTCGAACAGCTGGCGCCAGCGGGCCTGGGCCTCGGGTCCCTCCCGGCGGCAGCGGGCCAGGTTCTGTTCGGCGAAGTGGCGGGCGTCCATCAGGGGGATCACCTCGAAATGGGCCCCCCGCTCCTGGAGTGTCACCAGAAAGAAGATGCGCTGCGCGTAAAGGGTGGCGTAGAGATCGCGGCTCTCGGCCACCGGCGCTACCCGATAGAGCATCCCGAATGTGGGGTGGTTCAGATAGCGCTCCGTGCTCACGTCTCCCTGCAGGCTGGGGCCATTAAAGGGCACCGACTTTCCAGCGCAGCGCCAGCAGCACCGCCAGGGCCAGCACCGCCGCCAGGCTGGCGCCGGTGGGTGTGGCCGCCGGCTGGTGCAGGCGGTCGGGAGGGAGCCACATCCCGCCCCGTGCCATCAGGGCTTCAGCCCCCTGCTCGGAGCGCAGCAGCACGTTGGCCAGCAGCCGCTCCCCCACGGCCAGCACCAGTCCGAGACTGGCCTTCCAGCCCAACCGGCGCAGGCTCACCGCCCGGGTGGCGATCGAGCGCAGCAGGTTCTGCAGCTCCTCCTGCACCAGGGGCAGAAAGCGCAGGGACAGCAGCAGGGTGAAGCCGAGACGCTCCACGGGCCAGCCCAGCGCCTTGAGGGGAGCCAACCACCAGGCGATGGTCCAGACCAGCTCCTCGGGCGGGGTGGAAAGCAGCAGCAGATTGGCGCTGTGGATGACGGTGAACAGCAGGGTGGCGCCGTTGATGCCCAGTTCGGCAGAGCGGCGGGTCACCACCAGGGGGCCCAGCTCCAGGGGACCGGCCATCACGGGGCCCCAGCGCACCAGCTCCCAGGACAGGCCGGCCCGCGACGGAGGTGGGGCACCGGCAGAACCGGGGACCAGGCGCAGCTCACCAGGGGGGCGCTGGAGGCTGGCCGGCGCCCCCCCAGCGGCCGGCAACAGGGCACTCAGCAGACCCACCAGCAGCGCCAGAGCGATCAGCAGCGGCAAGCTCTGGCGCCAGAGCCGCCAGGGCAGGCCGCTGACGGCGGTGATCAGCAACAGCAGTCCCACCAGAGACAGACGCCAGAGCGGACCGGCCAGGATCGGCGTCACCAGGAACGCCACCGTCCAGACCAGCTTCACCCGCGGGTCGAGCCGCTTCAGCCAGCTGCCGCCACCCTCGCGGCCCGATTCACCATCATCGACGTACTGCCCGATCGGCAGTTGCCGCAACCAGTCCATTCAGGCCAGGCCCCCCAGCATCGACGTCAGCCGCCCCGGCTCTGCTGGCGGGCCTGCTCCTTCTCAGCATCGCGCTGCTGCTTGCCGCGCCAGAACAGACGCACCGGCGACCCCTCAAAGCCCAGGGCCTCGCGGATCTGGCGCTCGACATAGCGGCGGTAGGTGTCGCCGAACAGCTTGGGATCGTTGACGAACAGGGTGAAGCTGGGGGGGCGTGTCGCCACCTGGGTGCCGTAGTAGAGCCGGCCCTGGCGGCCGCCGCGGGTGGTGGGCGGTGAACGCCAGCGCAGGGCTTCCTGGAGCACTTCGTTCACCACCGAGGTGCTCACCCGGCGGCGGTGCTGCTCCACGGCCACCGCGGCGATGGCGAAGATGCTCTCCACGCGCTGGCCGGTGAGGGCGGAGGTGAACAGCATCGGTGCCCAGTCGAGGAAGTAGAGCTTGGCGCGCAGCTCCTTCTCCATGGCGCTCATGGTGTGGCTGTCCTTCTCGATGGCGTCCCACTTGTTGACAACCACCGCACAGGCGCGGCCGTCTTCTTCGATGCGGCCCGCCAGGCGCTGGTCCTGCTCGGTGACGCCGTCAAGGGCGTCGATCACGAGCACACAGACATCGCTGCGCTCGATCGCCTTGAAGCTGCGGGTGATGCCGAAGTACTCCGGGCCGTAATCGACACTGCGGCGGCGCCGGATGCCGGCCGTGTCGAGCAGCTTCCAGGTGAGCCCCTCCCGCTCAAGGGTGGTGTCGATGGTGTCGCGGGTGGTGCCGCGGATCGGGCTGACGATGGCCCGGTTCTCGCCGCAGATGGCATTCAGCAGGCTCGACTTGCCGACATTGGGGCGGCCGATGATCGCCAGCTGGATCGGCTCGGGCCCCTCGGTCTCGGTGGTGGCCGGCAGGAAGCTGATCACCCGGTCGAGCAGGTCGCCGGTGCCGGCGCCGTGGATGGCGGAGATGGGGTGGGGTTCGCCCAGGCCCAGGCCCCAGAAGTCGGCCGCCATGGCCAGGCCCTGGTCGGGGGACTCGCACTTGTTCACCCCCAGCAGCACCGGCACCGACTGGCTTCGCAGCCACTCGGCGATGGATTCGTCGGCGGCGGTGACCCCCTGCTGGCCATCCACGATCACCACGGCCACCGACGCCTCGGCCAGGGCCAGGTTGGCCTGCTCCCGGATCTCAGGCAGGAATTCACTGTCGTCGTCGAACACCAGGCCGCCGGTGTCCACCACCCGGAAGATGCGGTCGCCCCAGAAGCCCTCCTGGTAGGTGCGATCCCGGGTCACGCCGGGCTGGTCATGAACGATGGCCTCACGGCTGCCGCAGAGCCTGTTGACCAGGGTGGACTTGCCCACGTTGGGGCGGCCGATCACGGCGACGACGGGGAGCGCCAATCTGACTTATTCCTTACGACGGATGCGTTACATAGACCCTACAGAGGGACCGCCGAATCAACCCACCGGTGGATCCCCAGGGTGGCCGGCCACCGGGTCGCTGGGCGGATCCAGCAGCGGCGGCAGCGGGCCTTCCTCGCTCAGAGATTCGCCCCGCTCAGCCAGGTGGGCCAGCAGCCAGTTCACCGCCGTGGCACGGCGGGTGCGGCGGGGATAGAGCCCGCCGATGCGATAGCCGGCGAAACCCAGCTGCTGCTTGAGCAGCTGCTTGTGCTCGGGGGGAATCGAGCGGGTGAGACGCACACTCGCCGGTCGCTCGGCGATCAGCTCCGGCGCCTGGGGAAAGGCCTCGGCCCAGGCGGGTGGGGTGTCGGGTCCGGCCTGCCAGTGGAGGTCCTCGGCGTCGGGGCGGTAGCCCAGACGCGGCCAGATCAGCCGGCACACGAAGCGGTCGCTGGTGCGGTCGGCCAGCACCGCTTCCAGAAGGGCGCGGCTGAGCGGAAACGGCGCCTGGGCGGCATCAGGGGCGGGGGCGGCGGCAGCGTCCAAAGCGGCGCAGGGCATCCGAGACTGATCCCAGCATGCCCATTCCCACCGCCCCCGCCTGTCCCACCGGCCCCCTGCGCCTGGACGGCAACGGCACAGACAGGCTGCTCACCTGCCGGGTGCTGCAATCGCCCCTGGCAGGCGTGAGCGACGGGATCTTCCGCGCCCTGGTGCGCCGCTGGGCCCCCGAGGCGCTCCTGTTCACGGAGATGGTGAATGCCACCGCCCTGGAGCTGGGCCACGGCGGCGCCAAGATGGCCGCCCTCGACCAGGATCCCGGTCCCGTCGGGGTGCAGCTGTTCGACCACCGGCCGGAAGCCATGGCCGAGGCGGCCCGCCGGGCCGAGGCCGCCGGGGCCTGGCTGATCGACATCAACATGGGCTGTCCGGTGCGCAAGATCGCCCGTAAGGGGGGCGGCAGCGGCCTGCTGCGCCAGCCCGACCTGGCCCTGCGGATCGTCGCGGCGGTGGCGGCGGCTGTGCAGGTGCCGGTGACGGTGAAGACCCGGCTGGGCTGGTGCGGAGCCAGTGCCGGTCCGGTGGGCTTCGCCCTGGCCCTGCAGAGCGCCGGCGCCCGCGCCCTGACCCTGCACGGCCGCACCCGGGAGCAGGGCTTTTCGGGACGGGCCGACTGGGGCGCGATCGGACAGGTGAAGGCGGCCCTGCGGATTCCGCTGATCGCCAACGGCGACATCACCAGCCCGGAAGACGCCCTGCGCTGCCTGGCCATCACCGGCGCAGACGGGGTGATGGTGGGACGGGGCAGCCTGGGGCGCCCCTGGCTGGTGGGGCGCATCGCCGCGGCCCTCGCCGGCCGGCCCCTGCCCCCCGAGCCGGACAGCCGGGACCGCATCGCCCTGGCCCGGGAGCACCTGGAGGCCCTGGTGGCCGCCCGCGGCGATCAGGGCCTGCTGATCGCCCGCAAGCACCTGGGCTGGACCTGCCAGGGCTTCGCCGGCGCGGCCCAGCTGCGCCGGGAGCTGATGGTCGCCCCCAGCCTGGAGAGCGCCCTGGAGCTGCTGCACCGGGCGGAGGCGGAGCTGGACATCACTGGCCCAGGGCCATGCCCAGCAGGTCCCGGCTGCCGCTGATGGCCTGCACGGCCAGCAGCAGGGCCGTCAGGAAGGCGGCGCTGACGTGCAGCCGCCGCATCCGGGGCGAGCGCAGGGTCTCGGGGGCGGCCGCCATGGCGAACAGCAGCAGGCCGCAGAGCAGCACCCCGCTCCAGTAGTGGGACCCCCAAAACGAACCGTCGAAGGGACTGCGGCCCAGGTGCCACAGGGCGGGCTGGGCTCCCAGCGTCAGCAGCCCCAGCCAGCAGATCAGGGCGAAACCGGCCCGCAGCCCGGCGCCCTTGGCCCGCCAGAGGGCCAGGCAGCTCACCAGGCAGCCCACACCGGCCAGGAGCAGGGCCGCACCTGTGCCGCCGCTGCCGATGGCGCCACCCCTGACGTAGGTGGCCGCCATGGCGATCAGCACCGCCACCACCACACCCGAGGTCACCCAGCGGCCGTGATCGGTGTGCTCCACCCCAACCGTCGGTGGCAGGGGATTGATGTCGAGGCGTCGTTCCCGCGCCAGGATCCCCAGCCGGATGGTGGCGCCCACCACCGGGTAGACGAACAGGATGATCACCACCGGGTGCAGCAGGGCGAACCAGTCGGTGGCGGTCATGCCGGCAGAAGGCATCGGCAAGGGCGGGGCGAAACGCGAACGGTCATGGAAGCACCGCCGGCCACCCCTGCCGAACCAGCAGCAGAGAGAAGTAAGGGGCCTCAGTGGCGGGCACCTGCTCGGCCGGGCAGAGCTGCTGGTCGGGCCAGCCCACCCGCTGGGCAAACAAGGCGTCCGCCAACAGACCACGCTCGGCCAGCAGGGGGCGCACCCAGGGCCAGCGGCCCCCCAGCTTCAGCAGGGCCAGCACCCAGCCCCCTCCCGCCGCCTGGTCCAGCAACTGCTCCAGCTCCTGGGGTTGCTCCGGGGTAGGGCGGATCAGCAGCCCCTCCTGCTGCAGCGCCAGGGGCCAGGCCCCGGCGGCGGCCGCCGCCGCCACGGCGCTGATGCCCGGGATCAGGCGCACCGACAGGGCGGGATGGCGCTGCCGCAGGGCCAGCAACACATAACTGCTGCTGGCGAACAGCGACACATCGCCCTCGCAGAGCAGCACCACCGCTCGCCCGCCAGCCACCTCGGCGGCCAGACGGTCGGCGGCGTCCTGCCAGGCCTGCCGGCGGGGCTCGGCCGCCGCCACCATCGGGAACACCAGAGGCAGCCGCCGCTGGCCGGACGCGATCCAGGGTTGGGCCACGCTGGCCGCCATACCCACGGCCCCTTCGCGGGCGACCGGGTAGGCCACGGTGTGGGCGGATTCGATGGCGCGCACCGCAGCGACGGTGAGCAGGTTCGGATCACCGGGACCCACCCCGACCAGGGTGAGGCCGGCGCTGGATGCAGGGTCGGCGATGGGGGTGAGGTCCGCGTCGGGCCTTTCTAGGCTGCAGCTTCCCTGAACGCCCTGGAGCGCTCCGATGACCCACCTGGTGATCCGTTCCGCCACAGGCGGCGGCCACGAGGCTCCCCTTGTGCAGAGCAGCGACGGCGCGGTGATCGCCCACGAACTGGGGGCCCGGGGGGTGCGCTTCGAGCGCTGGGCCACACCGGCCTCTCTGACGGCGGACGCCGACCAGGCGGAGATCCTGGCCGCCTACGCCGCTGAGATCGCCCGGGTGCAGGCCGAGGGGCGCTACCGCACCGTGGACGCGATCCGGCTCGGCCCCGACCATCCGGACCGGGAGGCCCTGCGGGCGAAGTTCCTCTCCGAGCACACCCATGCCGAAGACGAGGTGCGCTTCTTCGTCGAGGGCCGTGGGCTGTTCTGTCTTCACATCGCCGACGAGGTGGTTCAGGTGGTGTGCGAGCAGGGCGACTGGATCGGGGTGCCCGCCGGCACCCGCCACTGGTTCGACACCGGCGAGCGTCCGTCCTTCTGCGCCCTGCGCTTCTTCGACAACAGCGACGGCTGGGTGGCCAATTTCACCGGCGACCCGATCGAGACGCGCTTCCCGCTGCTGGAGCAGGTGCTCGCCGCCGCGGCCTGAGGGCCCGGCTCAGCTGTGCATGCGCGGCTGGGGGTGGAGGCTGGCAAGGATCACCGCCTCCTGCTGGGCCAGGGCTGCGAGGCGTTCGGCCAGCACCGGCCGGGGCCAGCGCCGTTCGCCCAGCACCCAGTAGAGGCCGAAATGGCGCGCCTCACTGGCCAGCAGGTCGGCGTAGAGGTCCCGCAGCTCCGGGTCGGGGCTGTGGGCGGCCAACAGGGCCATGCGCTCGTGGCTGCGGGCCTCGATCAGGCCCGCCACCAGGAAGCTGTCGAGCATGCGCTCCGGCTCCTGCCGGCGCACCAGGGCGGCCAGGGCGGCGCCGTAGGGCGGGGCGGCCAGGGCCCGCAGGCCAAGGCCCCGGCGCTCCAGCAGGGCCTGCACCCGCTCGAAGTGCTCCAGTTCCTCCCGGGCCAGGGGGCTGAGCACCGCGGCCAGCTCCCCGTCGGAGGGGTAGCGGAACATCAGCTGCAGGGCGGCGCCGGCCGCCTTGCGCTCGCAGTGGGCATGGTCGATCAGCAGCAGCTCGGGGTGGGCCAGGGCCTGCTCCAGCCAGGCCGCGCTGCTGGGGGCGGCCAGCCACTTCACCCGGGCCGCCGCCGCCACCGGAGCCTCGGCCGCCACCGGCAGGGAGGCGCCGCTCATGCCGCCGCCTGCAGATGGGCCACCAGGCCCTCGAGGGCGAGGCGGTAGCTGGTGGGCCCGAAGCCGCAGATGACCCCCAGGGCCCGATCGGCCAGCAACGAACGATGGCGGAAGGGTTCCCGGGCGTGGGTGTTGCTCAGGTGCACCTCCACGAACGGCACGGCCACGGCCAGCAGGGCATCGCGGATCGCCACTGAGGTGTGGGTGTAGGCGGCGGCATTGATCAGGATCCCGTCGCAGGTGCCGGCCTGCTGGATGCGGTCGACCAGGGCCCCCTCGTGGTTGCTCTGGAAGCAGGCGAGCTCCACCCCCAGCTCCGAGGCCTGCTGCTCCAGGGCCGCATCGATGGCCGCCAGGGTGCTGCTGCCGTAGAGGCCGGGCTCCCGCTGGCCGAGCAGGTTGAGGTTGGGGCCATGGAGCACGAGCAGGCGCATGGGGTGGAAGGTCGGCTGGTAAGTTCTGAGGGTGTGGTTCGGGTCGGTGCCCGAGTGGTTAATGGGGGCGGACTGTAAATCCGCTGGCTCTGCCTACGTTGGTTCAAATCCAACCCGGCCCACCTTTCCACATGCCCTTGTAGCTCAGTGGTAGAGCACTCCCTTGGTAAGGGAGAGGTCACGAGTTCAAATCTCGTCAAGGGCTTCCGTTCTCCCAGCTCCCCCTGCCCTCGGTCAGCCGCTTCGGTTGAGATTGCCTTCGCACCGAGCCGCGGGCATACCCGAGAATGCGGAACCCCCAGCCCCTCGGACGGTCTGTTTGCCGCCCCTCCTGTCGCTCTTCAGCCTCGGCGCCCCGGCGCTCCTGTCTCCGACCCTGATCACCCAGTCTTCCCTGTTCGGGATCGGCATCGCCTTCAGCCCCCTGCACATCGCGGTGGTCACCCTGCTGCTGCTGGGCCGCTCGCCGCTGCAGCGGGCCATGGCCTATGTGGCGGGCTGGGCCGCCGCCAATGCCCTGGCGATCGTGCTGCTGATGGTGCTGGGTGAAGCCTTCTCCATCAGCCTCAGCCACGGGGAGAGGGAACAGGTGCTGATCGACCTGCTCGGGGCCGGCGCCCTGGTGGGCCTGGGTCTTTACCAACTCACGCCCCAGGCCAACATCGGTGAGGAGGGCATGGCCCTGCGGCTGATGAACCAGTTGCCCGACTTCAGCACCTTCACCCTGGTGCTGATCGGCGCCACCAGCGCCCTGCTCACCCCGGAGAATCTCGTCTTCTATCTCAAGGAGGCCGGCCTGCTGCTGCTCAACGACCCCGGCCTCACCGCCGATGCCGAGGTGACAGGGCTGTTCACCCTGATGGCCAGTTCCCTGCTGCTGCTGCCGCCCCTGGCCTGGCTGGTGAGCGGCGGGGCGATCCGCGAGCCGATCACCCGTCTCGAGGACTGGCTGCAGCACAAGGCCGAGTGGCTCGTGGGCGTGCTGGCCCTGGTACTCGGGGCCTACCTGCTTCTGGAGGGCCTGCATGGGCTGAACCTGATGACGCTGACCGGCTGAGCGGCGGCGGCCATTAGCGTTAAAGATCTCGTTCTCCGGAATCTCGTTGTCGTCCGCCGTGCGCCGGACCTGCCTGGCGATCGGCCTCGCCCTTGCCCTTGTCTCCTGCGCAGCCCCCCTCCGGGCCACGACGGTCTGCGTGCTCACCCCCAGGCTCGCCCTCAATGCCAAGGGCGAGGCGGTGGCGGCGGTGGCCATCGCCTCGCCCACGATCCTCAGCACCGAACCCCTCGACGAGGTCAGGATCGAGCAGGAGGGAGAGCTGCTGTGGCAGCGCCGTGCCCTGGATGGGGAACCCATCGAGGGGCCGATCCCCTGGCCCCTGGCCCCCATGCGCCCGGGTCAGCGGCTGGTGCTGATGCTCCGGCCCCAGGGGGTTCAGGCCGACGACTACGCCGTCATCGTGTTGGAGGGGGATCCGGCGAGCCGGATGGAGAGGGCCCAGAAGGAGTTGGCCAGCCTGGGCAGCGATCCGATCGCCTGGTGGGCCGCGATCCAGCAGGCGTTCGACCGTGACGACATCAGCCTGGGACTGGCCCTGCTGTATGCCTTCGACGGACCCGGTTCAGCCAGGATCGACAACCTCAGGAGGGCGGTGTTCCAGGCCGGCTGCGGCGGCGCCTGAGCAGCCCCGGGTCCGTAGGTGGCGGCCTTTGCCAGCCTGGGGGGAAAGGCCCCAGCCATGACCACGCCGGCCACCCCCACCAACCCAGACACCAACCCAGAGCCCAGCCCCTCGCTGCTGCCGCTGCCGGTGGCCACCATGCGGCAGCTGGTGGAGGGGGGCAACTCCCGTCCCCTGGCCTGGCGGCTGGAGCAGCTCCAGCGCCTCGATCACCTGATGGCGTCGGCGAGCCAGCGGATGGTGGAGGCCCTCGCCAGCGACCTGGGTCGCCCCGAGGTGGAGGCCAGTTTCGAGCTGGGGGCCCTGCGCCAGGAGCTGCGCCACACCCGGCGCCACCTGGCCGGCTGGATGCGTCCCCGCCGCCGCTCGCTGCCGCTGTGGGCCTGGCCCGGCCAGGGGGCGGTGCGGGCCGAGCCCCTGGGCTGCGTTCTGATCATCGGCGCCTGGAATTACCCCTTCGACCTCTGCCTCCACCCCCTGCTGCATGCTCTGGCCGCCGGCAACACCGCCGTGCTCAAACCCTCCGAGCAGAGCCCGGCTTCGGCGGCCCTGCTGGCCGAGCTGCTGACAAGCCACTTCCCGCCCGAGGTGGTCCAGGTGGTCTGCGGCGACGGGGCCGTGGCCAGCCGGTTGCTGGAGCAGGAGCGCTTCGACCACATCCTTTACACCGGCGGAGAGCGGGTGGGACGGCTGGTGCTGGCGGCGGCCGCCCGCCATCTCACCCCGGTCACCCTGGAGCTGGGGGGCAGGAACCCGGCGATCGTGCTGGACGACGCCGATCCGGCCATCACGGCCCGACGGCTGCTGTGGGGACGCTGTCTGAACGCCGGCCAGACCTGCCTGGCCCCCAACCATGTGCTGGTGCTGCCAGGGGTGCGGGACGCCCTGGTGGCGGCGTTCGCCGAGCAGGGGCGTGCCCTGTATGGCCAGGACCCCCTGGCCAGCCCTGACCTGGGCCGGATCGTCGGCGCCGGGCGCTTCGAGCGCCTCGCAGAACACCTGACCCAGGCCCGCGAACGGGGCCAGGTGCTGCTGGGCGGCCGTTGCGATCCCGCACACCGGACGATCGAGCCCACTCTTGTGGCGGTGGATGAGCCCCTCACCGACCCGCTGATGCAGGAGGAGCTGTTCGCCCCGATCCTGCCGTTGCTGACGGTGGGCGACCTGGAGGAGGCTCTGGCCCTGGTGCGCCGGAGCCCCAAGCCCCTGGCCCTGTACCTCTTCGGCGGCGGCGAGGGGGAGCGGGAACGGCTGCTGGCGGGCACCAGTTCCGGCAGCGTCGTGGTCAACGACGTGGTGGTCCAGGGGGGCATGGCCAGCCTGCGCTTCGGCGGCATCGGCCCCAGCGGCATGGGGGCCTACCACGGAGAGGCTGGCTTCCTCAGCTTCTCCCACCAGCGCGCCGTGCTCAGCCGGTCGCTGTGGCCCGATCCCCCGGTCCGCTTTCCGCCCTATGCCGGCAAGCTCGGCCTGATCCGGCGCCTGATGGGCTGAGGGCGGTCCCCCAGGAATCGGCAGGGGGGGCTGGGCGGGCCGGGCGATGGACCTTAACGTGCGCGCAGCTATCCCTAGTGCCCATGCGCCGCCCCCTCTTCGCCTTGGCTCTAGCCATGGTGTTGCCGCTGCCGGCTCTTGCTGCCCAGGTGACCGTCAAGCCCGGCGAGACCCTCTCCGACATCGCCGCCCGCCACAGGGTGAGCGTGTCCACCCTGATGAAGGTGAACGGCATCAGCGATCCCGATCTGGTCGAAGCGGGCCGGACCCTGACCCTGCCCGGCGGCGCCGCTCGCCCCCGGACGGCCGGCGGCAGCCTCACGGTGGCACCGGGCGAAACCCTGTCCGAAATCGCCGACCGCCACGGCATCACCGTGAGCCGCCTGATGCAGCTCAACGGCCTCAGCAAGGCCGACCACATCGAAGCCGGCCAGAAACTGGTGGTGCCGTCCGCCTCCCACGGCGCCAGCCCGGCCTCCGGCTTCAACCGCAAGGCTTCCGTGCATGTGGTCCGCAGCGGCGAAAGCCTGTCCCAGATCGCCGAGGGCTACGGCGTTCCCATGACGCAGCTGATCGCGATCAACCGCATCAGCGATCCCAACCTGGTGGAGTCCGGCACCCGCCTGCGGCTGAAGCCCACCGCCGCGCCCAGCGTCAAACCGGCCGTCAAGCCCGCCGCTGCCGCCAGACCAGCGGCCGCCCCGAAACCGGCACCCAAACCTGCCGCCACTGCGGCCAGGCCTGCGCCAGCGCCGGCCGCCACCCGCCCAGCCCCCGCCGTTGTCCGGGCCACCCCCACTCCGGCCGCCAGACCCCAACCCGCCGTGGTGGCGGCAGCCCCCCGGCCAGCCAGCACTGCTACCGCTACCCCCGGCAAGCCCGACTGGCGCAACTACGGCCCCCTGCAGGTGGACTGGGCCAACTGGCAGCCGATGGGCGGCAGCATGGTCGCGCCCACCCTCAATTCCCAGGGGGAGTCGCTCTACCTGGCGGTCAACTGCAGTGCCCGCAAGCTGAATGCCACCAGCCAGGCGGGCCAGTGGAAGAGCTGGGATGATCCCCAGGCCGATTTCGAGCAGCAGCTGGTCACCGACCTCTGCAAGTCCAGGGGCAGCTGAACGGCCAGGGAGCCTGGAGCCTTGCCTCAGGCCGACCAGCGCAGGGGCCAGGGGTCCCTCAGGTAGCTGCGCCCCACCGGCCGCAGGTACAGACGCTGGGCGCCATCGTCGCTCTCGCTGATCAGCTCTTCCTGCACCAGGCGGCGGGCCAGCCAGGCCCAGCGTGGTTCCTCGCTGCCGTGGGCACCGGCCAGGTCCTCGGCCAGGCTGCGCAGGTCGCGGCCGCTGCGATCCACCAGGGCCGAGAGCAACACCGCCGCCTGAGGGGTCCAATCGTTCGCCGATGGGGCCGACAGGCAGTTGTCGCAACGACCGCAGGGGGGGGAGAGCTCCCCCACCGCCAGCAGCAGGGCCTGCTCCCGGCAGCCTTCGCCTTCGGCCACCGCTTCGATGCGCCGCAGCTGCTGCTGGGCCAGCTCGAGCCTGTGGCGTTCCAGCAGTCGCTGGTCCGGTGGCAACTGCTGGCCGGCGGATCGCATCGCCCAGCCCAGGCTGGTGCGGTCGGCGGGATCGAAGAGCACCAGGCAGCGGGCATGCTGCCCATCGCGGCCGGCCCGCCCCGATTCCTGCAGATAGCCCTCGGCACTGGCGGGCAGGTCGAGGTGGAGCACGAGCCCCACATCGGGCCGGTCGACCCCCATGCCGAAGGCGACGGTGGCCACCAGCACCGGCGCGGGATGCTCCTGGAAATGGCGCAGGGCCAGCTGGCGGCTCTCAGGGTCCATGCCGGCGTGGTAGGCGATCGCTTCCACCCCGGTCGCCGTCAGGCGCGCCGCCCACTGCTCCACCGAGCGACGGGTGCGGGCGTAGATGAGCACAGCCCCCCGGGCCTGGCCGATCGCCGCCACCACCTCGGCCAGGGGGTCCGCCGGCCGCCGCCGCATGGTGTAGGCGAGGTTGGCGCGGCGGGCCGATCGCACCTGCACCAGGGGCCGCCGCAGCTGCAGCAGCCGGATGATGTCGGCCCGCACCTGGGGCGCGGCGGTGGCACTCAGGGCCACCAGCGGCACGCCGGGACACAGCGCCCGCAGCTGCCCCAGGCGCCGGTAGTCGGGGCGGAAATCATGGCCCCAGGCGCTGATGCAGTGGGCCTCATCCACCGCCAGGGCCACCAGCCGTCCGGTGTCGAGGGCCTCCTCAAGCAACTGGCGGGTGGCCTCCGCCTGGGCCCGCTCGGGCGCCAGGTAGAGCAGCCGCAGCCGGTTGGACGCCAGGCGCTGCTGCAGCTGGCGCCGCTCCCCCAGCTCCAGGCCCCGGTGCAGGCAGGCCGCCGGAATGCCCCGGGCCTGGAGCTGGCTGACCTGGTCCTGCATCAGGGCCACCAGGGGAGAGATCACCACCACCAAGCCCTCCCGCACCAGGGCGGGGAGCTGGAAGCAGAGCGACTTGCCCGCTCCGGTGGGCAGCACAGCCAGGCAGTCGCGGCCGGAGAGCAACGCCTCGACCACCGGCCGCTGCCCGGGCCGGAAGCTTTGCCAGCCGAAATGGCGCCGCAGGCTCTCGCCGAGGGGATCGGACCCCAAGCTCACTCCAGCGCTGGTACCGCCAGACCCTAGCTCCCACCAGATGTGGTGGCTGCCGCCCCAGGGCAGCGGTCGTCAAGGCAGTGGGGGCGGGTCCAGCTGGTCGGGGGATTCCTCCACCAGCTGCAGACGCACCCGCTTGCCACCGGCCAGTTCCCCCAGGGAGACCCGCATGGTGGTGCCGCTGAGGCTCTGCAACACGGTCAGCAGCTCCCGCAGATGGGGGGTGCTGCTGCCGCTCTCCACCCAGAGCCGCTCCTGCAGCCCCCCCAGTCGGCGCCAGCTGGTGTGCAACTTGAGCACGGCACTCTCGAGCGCCTGAGCCTGGCCCACCGCATCGGCCAGGAGGCCCAGGGCATCGAGGCGCTGGGCTTCCTGAAGGGCCTTCTCCAGGTCGAGATTGCCTTGCTGGAAGGCCCGCACCGCCAGCCCCGCCTCGGCCGCCTTGCTGAGCCAGCGGGCGGTGAGGGTCACATCCTTGACCCGCTCCAGCTCCGGCTCGTCCCGCAGGACACGGCGCAGGTCGTTCTGCTGCTCCTCGGGCAGCTTGGCCAGCTCCCGCACCAGGGGCGCCACGGCCCGGGGGGGCAGGAGGTTGTCGGCGGTGCGCTGGCGGATCTCCTCCGGCAGCAAGGGGCTGGTGGCGGCGGTGAACTCGTCGGTGAGGCGCCTCACCTGCTTGCGGGTGATCTGCTGGCCTTCGTTGGCCGCCTCGCTGATCATCTGCTGGACCTCCGGATCGGCCTGGGCCGTTTCCAGAAAGGCCCGCTTGGAGAAGTTGTTGACGCTGCCCTCCTCCAGCAGGCCCTCACCCACCAGGCCATCGGCCGACTCCGCCAGCTGGATCAGGGTGTAGGCGCGGGTCTTGCTGATCTCCCGCTCCCGCAGCCACTGCAGGAAGCCGGTGCCGCGTCCCTCGCCGCCACGCCGTTCCCGGTCGCGCACCGAGCGCAGGATGCGGCCGCGCCAGATTTCGGTCTGCAGATCGAAGCGATCGCAGACGGCCCAGGCTTCTTCGAGCCGGGCCAGGAACTCCATCGTGCTGAGGCTGTCGCTCTCCGGATCGGGCAGATCCAGGCTCAGCAGGGGGGCCTCGGGGAGGGCCATGGACGGGACCATCGGCGGGGCCGGCGGTGGGTGCGGGGATGTTGCCACGGGGCCGGCAACGAACCGTGACATCGCCAGGGCGCAGGGCCCGGATCGCCGGTAGTGTCGCTGCGCAGACCAACCGATCTTCCAGCCCAGCGATGGCCATCTCCCGCGGCGACAAAGTACGGATCAAGCGTCCCGAGTCCTACTGGTACAACGAAGTGGGCACCGTGGCGTCGGTTGACACCTCCGGCATCCGCTATCCAGTTGTCGTTCGCTTCGAGAAGGTGAACTACAACGGCTACAGCGGCTCCGACGGCGGCATCAACACCAACAACTTCGCCGAGAGCGAGCTCGTCAAGGCCTGAGTTCCGGCCAGCCCTACGATCCGGGCATGCCCGAGCTGCCCGAGGTTGAAACCGTTCGTCGGGGCCTTGAGCAACAGACCAGCGGTCTGACCATCGACCGCGTCGAGGTGCTCAGGGCCCGCGCCATCGCCAGCCCCGAAGACCCTGCTGACTTCTGCAGGGCCCTTCGGGGCCTTCGCGTGGGCCTGTGGCACCGCCGCGGCAAGTACCTCCTGGCTGATCTCGAGGCCCCTGACGGCAGCGACGCGGGCCGCTGGGGCGTGCACCTGCGCATGACCGGCCAGTTTCTCTGGCTGGCCGAGGAGCGCCCCCCTTGCCCCCACACCCGGGTGCGGGTCTGGAACGGAGCCGGCGAGGAACTGCGCTTCGTCGACACCCGCAGCTTCGGCCAGATGTGGTGGGTTCCTGCCGGAGTCCCCAACGAAACCGTGATCACTGGCCTGCGGCGTCTGGGGCCGGAACCCTTCGCAACGGATTTCACCGGCGCCTACCTGCGGGGGCGCCTGAAGGGCTCGCGGCGACCGATCAAGAATGCCCTGCTCGACCAATCGCTGGTGGCGGGGGTGGGCAACATCTACGCCGATGAGTCCCTGTTTGCGGCCGGGATTCGGCCCCAGACCCCCAGCGGCCGCCTCGGGCGCAGCGACCTTGAGCGGCTGCGTTCGTCTCTGGTGGAGGTCCTGGAAACCAGCATCGGCGCCGGGGGCACCACCTTCAGCGACTTCCGCGACCTGCAGGGCACCAACGGCAACTACGGCGGCCAGGCCTGGGTCTACCGACGCAGCGGATCACCCTGCCGCCGTTGCGGCACGGAGATCCTGCGCGAGAAGCTGGGGGGGCGCAGCAGTCACTGGTGTCCCCGCTGCCAGAACTGACAGCCGGCGCCCAGCCCCACCGATCCCCTTGTTAGCCAACCCGCGTGACCAGCGCCCTCGCCGACCAGCTCAGCCGCACCATGGCGGCGATCCATGCCCGCGGCTGGTGTGATGGCACCGGAGGCAACTTCAGTTGCGTGCTGTCGCGCGCCCCCTTGACCTTGCTGATGGCCCCCAGCGGTGTCGACAAGGGGTCCGTTGCCCCGGAGGGTCTGATCCAGGTGGATGCCCTAGGGGCGGTGGTGGCCGGCGAGGGCAGGGCGAGCGCCGAGACTTTGCTGCACCTGGAGATCGTGGCCCGCACCGGGGCCGGTGCCGTGCTGCACACCCATTCCCAGGCCGCCACCCTGCTCTCCGACTGGTGTCTGGGAGACGAGATGTCGGGAAGCCTGCGGCTGCAGGGCCTGGAAATGCTCAAGGGGCTGGAAGGCATCGGCAGCCACCACAGCCGCGTGAAGCTGCCGGTGCTGGCCAATGACCAGGACCTGGCCCGGCTCAGCGCCGCCGCCGGCCCCCTGCTCGCTGCCGCCCCCCAGGGACTGCTGATCGCCGGGCATGGCCTCTACGCCTGGGGGAGCGATCTGGCCCAGGCGCGGCGGCATCTGGAGATCCTGGAGTGGCTGCTGGAGCAACGCTGGCGGCGCCTGCTGCTGGAGAGCCTGGGCCAGCTGAAGCCGCAAGGCGAGCAAATCAGGGCCGTGCTGCTCGACATTGAAGGAACCACCTGCCCGGTGCCCTTCGTGAGCCAGGTGCTGTTCCCCTATGCCCGCGAGCGGCTGGATGAGGTTCTGCGCACCGAAGGGAATGCAGACCTGGCAGCGTTGATCGACGCCATTGACGGCGCCATGGCGGCGGACGGCGCGGCGGCCGCTGAACAGCCCCGAAGGCCGCCAAGCCATGGGGAACGGGTGCGCTTTCTTCAGTCGCTGATTGATCAGGACCGCAAGCTTCCGGCGCTGAAGGAACTGCAGGGGCTGATCTGGGACCAGGGCTATGCCAGCGGCGCGCTGCAGTGTCGACTGTTTGAGGATGTGGCGCCGACACTGCGGGGCTGGCGAAAGAACGGTCTGCTGTTGGCCGTCTATTCCTCGGGATCGGTCAAAGCCCAGCAACTGCTCTACGGCCACAGCACCGATGGCGATCTCAGAGACCTGTTCAGCCGCTGGTTCGACACCAGCACGGGCCCCAAGGGTGAAGCCAGCAGCTACAGCGCCATTGCCAGGGAGCTGAAGCTGGCGCCGGCAGCCATTCTGTTTGTGAGCGATTCCAGGAACGAACTGGAGGCGGCTCGGTCCGCCGGGATGGCCACGCGCTTCAGCGTGCGGCCAGAGAATCCCGCCGTGGATTCTGGTCCCTTTGAGGCCATCACCAGCCTGGCGCAGATTGAAATCTGAGTCCGAAGACGGCGCTCCATCCCCGGAAAAACGACCAACAGAAAAGCCACCCTGCTCGGGTGGCTTTTCCTACAGCTCTGATCGGAGCTGATCGCTCACATCACGCCTTACAGCGACGATGGAGCGG
>NZ_JAFKRH010000044.1 GCF_019038465.1 Synechococcus sp. CCY 0621
AAACTTACAACATCGTCGGCTCGCGCCTCTTGATCTCGTAAGCCTGCTCCCCGCTCGAGCTCTCGCTCTCTGGGGCGCAGTCCAAAATCATATCACCCGATTGGCGGAACTTTGGTCTCAAGGGCGTCTGCCCAGGGCATGAAGCGCTCCAGGGTCTCCTGGCGGTTGGCCACCAACACGGGGAAGTCCCTCTGGGACTGGTCTGTTCCGGCCAGCAGCCCTTGTGGCGTTGGTCCGAGCCAGCGCAGGGGACAGCCCAGTTCCTCCAGCACCAGCCAGGCCGCTGCCAGGTCCCAGATCTTCGGTGTGGCCTCCAGGGCCGCCATTGTCTGGCCCATGGCCACCGACACCAGATTCAGGCTGGCCACGCCCAACAGGCGGATCTTGCCGGGGAACGGACGGTGCGGCAGCTTCTGAAGCACCCGGATCGATCGGCTGCAGAGGGAGGCACAGCCGGCGTTATGCACCTGCTCGGCCGGGGGCGGAATGGGCTTTCCGTTGCGCCAGGCGCCCTGTCCCCGGATGGCCACAATGCGCTGACGCAAGGGGGGCACCTCGAGGATCGCCAGCACCGGTACTCCGGCCTCGAAGCGGGCCATCGAGATCGCCCAGTAGGGGATTCCGGCGGCGAAGTTGGTGGTGCCATCCAGGGGATCCACCACCCAGTACGCCGGGGTGGCAGGCACCTGCTGCCGGCCTTCCTCGCTGAGCACGCCCTCCCCAGGGAACAACTCCGCCAGCCCCGCCACCAGAGTGGCGTCACTCCAGCGATCACAGGCGGTGATGAAGGAGCCATCGGCCTTCAGATCGGGCTGGCTGTGGCCGAAATCGGCGCGTTGACGCTCAGCCACCCGATCGATCAGGGCCTCCAGGCGGGGATCGAGCAGGTGCGGAGAAAGGGATGTCATCCGAGTTCCAGCTCCAGGACCTGGCTGAGGCTGCGGGAGGTGTCCTCCCGGAACTGGCGCACATTGACACGGGCCAGCAGCACCAGGGCCGCCAGGGCCACCAGCAACTCCACGCCCAGCACAAGGGCGAAGGGCCCGTAGGGACCATCGCCCAGCGGCAGGGAGCGGCCGATGTCGTACAGACCCCCGCCGAGCAACTTGCCGATCGCCCGCGAAAGGGCCTGGGCCAGACCCCAGACCCCGACGAAGGTGCCGGCGGCCTGGGGCAGGGTGAGGTCGAGCATCAGGCACAGGGCGCTGTTGGTGCCGATGCCGGCCGCCAACCCGAACAGCACCATCACGGCCTGCAGAAAGGGGATCCTGGCCGTCAGACCCGCCACGAGCAGCAGCAGCAGGGACAGGGCGATCAGTTGGCAGCCGAGCCGGGCGGTGGCCATCTTGCCGAGCCGCGGCACCACCCAGAGCCCCGCCAGCAGCAGACCCACCAGGGTGCCGACACCCCAGAAGGCGTTGAGCTGGGCCGTGGCGGCAATCGGCATGGCGAAGACCTGGGCGCCGTAACTCTCCAGCACGGGATCCTGCAGGAACAGCGCCAGGGTGAACAGGATCAGAAACGAAAAGAAGATCAGCACCTGGCGGCTGGAGGTGATCAGGGTCCAGGACTGGCGCAGACCGATGGCGTCCTCCCGCCTGACAGCCGTTCCGTCGGTGCGCTCACGCAACGGTGGCTCCATTCCCCAGGTGGCCACCACGGTGAGAAGCATCACAGCGGCGGCCACGATCGTCATGAAGCGAGAAAGGGCGGCCTGCAGCACCAGCGGGTCGTTGACCCCGTCGAGGGAGCGAAGGCTCACGCCGATGGCCACCGCACCGATGACGATGCCGACCGTGAGCATGCACCAGATGATGCTCACTGCCCGAGGCCGCTCCTGTTCGCTGGTGCGGTCGATCACGAGGGCCAGATAGGGGGTGGTGGCCAGCGAAATCGCCAGGCCGTACAGGGCGAACAGGCCGCAGAGGGCCGCGATGCCAAGGGCGAGGCCAGGCTGGCTGCCGTCCTGCAGCAGGCGGCCCACCTTGAAGATCAAGGGCACCGACAGCACCGCCAGCAGGCAGAACGCCGCCGTGCCGATCAGCACGTAGGGAACCCGGTGACGGGACGCCAGGGGATGGGCATCGGAAACCTGGCCGAACAACACCCGGGATGGGGCCACGAATTGCTCAAAGGCCAGGGCGCCTCCCACCAGCAGGCCTGGAAAGCCCAGTTCGCTGAGCATGATCCGGTTGAGCAGACCGGAAAAGATCACCGCCAGGCAGCCAAGACAACCCTGGAAGAGTCCGAGGCGCACGGTGGCGGGGAGGGTCAGACCGGAGCGGAGATGGGTCGACAACGGGCGTCAGGACCCCGGCGGCATGGCCTCGGAGCCAATCGGGCTGCCGGCACGGCAGGCCGGAATCAGGGGCTGGGGCTCCACCGGTATCTCAGCGGTGCCCGCCGGCCTGGGACTGGTGGCGGGAAGGGACTGACGCTGGCAGAGGCCGACCTGGTCGAGGCCGGTGAAGCGCCGCAGCCGGGCCAGGGCCTTGTTGTAGTCGGAGATGGCCGTCGACCAGCGCACCTCGGCCTGGGTGAGGTCGCGCTGGGTGTCCACCACCTCCCGCTGGGTGGTCACACCGGCCTGGAAGCGCAGGCGGGCCAGACGCAGGGATTCCCTGGTGGAGATCACCTCGCGGGAGGTGGTGGTGATGTTGCGGTTGTTCTTCTCCAGCTCGTAGAAGTTGGTTTCCACCTCCTGGCGGATGGCGTCGCGCTGCTGGGCAAACTGGTACGTGTTCTGCTCAGCCACCTGCTTCTGGCGGCGGTAGTTGGCCCGGGCGGCACCACCATCGAAAATCGACCAGCTGAGGTTGAGCCCCACCGTGTTCTCGACCGACCAACCCTCGTTGCCGAAGTTGACGCCGGCGGTGCTGCGGTTGGCGAACTGAACACCCCGGGTGCGGCCTCCGGTGAGTCCGTAGGCGATGTTCAGGAAGGGCTGGACCTGGCCCAGGGCGGTGTTCGCTTCGCTGTTGGCGATGGAGATGTTGAGCAGGACGTTGTCAAGCTCCTCCCGGAAGGCGTAGGCCGCGATGATGCTCTCCTGCAGCGAGGGCAGCCAGGAGCCCACCACCCGCGACGGCTCCTTGGAGGTGGGTGTCACGTCCTGGGGCAGATCGAGCAGAGCGGCCAAGGCGCGGCGGGCGATGGCCTGGTCGGCCAGGCCCTGGGTCAGCACCTGCTGGTCCCGGGCCAGCTGGGTTTCCGCCTCCAGCACCTCCAGCTTGGTGGCCACCCCGGCCTGGAAACGGGCCTTGGCATCCCGCAGGCTCACCAGGGACGAGCGCACCGATTCCTGGCCGATGCGGACGGTTTCGTCGGAGACCTGGAGGTTGAAGAAGGCCTCCGCCGCCTCAAGGCGCCGGGCCCGAAGGCCGATCAGGTACTGATTCTTGGCCTGCTCGAACCGGTCACGGGCTGCGGCGATCTGCGGCGTGCGCGTGGGGTTGATCAGGCCCCAGCTGGCCTGCAGCACGGCCGACATCCTCCAGATGCTGGTGATCGTGTTGCCGGGCTGCTGGCCGGTGCCCGTGAAGGCGCTGCTGAACTGCTGGCCCCCGGTGTAGGTGGGCAGGCTGTTGGCGTTGAGCTGGATCGTGGGATACCAGAGGGCGATCTGGGCCCGCAGGGCCGACTGGGCCTGCTCCACCTGGCTGGCGATCGCCTTGAGCTCGGGGTTGTTGACCTCGACCAGGGTTTCCACATCGGCCAGGCCGAGGGGCCGCAGTTCCCGGATGCGCACCTGCGAGGGCTTGACCGGCAAGGCCAGGGGGTTGGGGGCCCGGAGATCCTGCAGGCCCGGCGGCAAGTCCTTGGCGGCAGGGGCCAGCACGCTGGGGTTCGATTTCGGCCGCGATCCCTTCACCTCCGGGGCCAGGGGCAGGGCCTCGGGAGCTGGAAGGGCCTGGCTGACCGGTGCCGGAGCCGGCTGGGCCCCCAACGGCAGTGCCTGAAAGCCAACCGACGGGAGCACCACCAGTGCCGCGAGCAGGAGTGGTTGGCGCCTCACGTTGGACCGTTCGCTTCAGGCAGAGCTTAAGCACCTCCCCGTGGGGTGCCGAGGCAGGCGGCCACCAGATCGTCCGCACCCCCCAGCAATCGAACCGCCACGGGCAGTCGCGCGCGCAGGTCGGCGAGGGTGGTGTCGTCCAAAAACACCTCCTCCCCCTCCCGCAGCATCACCCGCGGCAGCAGCAGTTCCTCCCCCAGGTCACGGCCGCGCAGGCCCTCGATCAGGTCGGAACCCGTCAGCAGCCCGGTGACCACCTGGTCCTGGCCCCAGTAGGGGCTGGGCAGGCCATGGAGGACGAGCTCCAGCCCCTCGACCCGGTTGAGCCGCTCCACCACCGGTTGCAGGGCCTCGGCCACGAGGCGGCCCACCACCCAGCTGCAGCGCCGCGGGGTGGCGATGCGGGCGGGAAGCTCCTGGGTGGCCCCCTCCAGGTCCTCCAGGAAGGCACGGATACTGCCCACCCCGTTCTCCTGCTGGGGCAGATCCTCGTAGCTGGCCCGCGGCGGCAGGGGCCGGCCGGCGATCAGGAACCACTCATCGGAGAGCCAGGCGAAACGGCTGCCGGTGCTGGCCTGGAAGACGGGCTGCAGGCGCTCCACCCGGGCGATCACCTCCAGGGCCACTTCCCGGTCGACCGGCCGGAGGGCATCGCCGGCCGGGCGGAAGCGCGTCAGACCCACCGGCACCACGGCGGTGGAGAGCACGGCGGGCCAGGGTCCGGTGGCGAACCGCGCCAGGTCGGTGAGGGTGCGCTCCAGGGCCTCGCCGTCGTTCAGCCCCGGACAGACCACCACCTGGGCGTGGATCTGGAGGCGCCGCTCAGCGAACCAGGCCAGCTGCTCGAGCAGCAGGGCGGCCCGTGGGTTGACCAGCAGGCGGCTGCGCAGCTCCGGATCGGTGGCATGGACCGACACGAACAGGGGCGACAGGCGCTGCTCCTCGATGCGGCTCCAGTCGGCCGCCGTGAGGTTGGTGAGGGTGAGATAGGAGCCGTAGAGAAAGCTGAGCCGGTAGTCGTCGTCCTTGAGGTAGAGGCTGTCGCGGCGCCCCGGCGGCTGCTGGTCGATGAAGCAGAAGGGGCAGTGGTTGTTGCACTGGCGCAGGCCGTCGAACAGCGCTTCGCTGAAGCCCAGCCCCAGCCCTTCATCCAGGTCCTTCTCCAGCTCCACCACGTGGAGGGTGCCGTCGGGGTCCTCCACCTCGAGCACCAGCTCCTCCTCCCCCTGCAGCACCTGGACGTCGATCAGGTCCCGCGGCCGGACCCCGTTGATGCTGCGCAGGCGATCCCCCGGCTGGAAGCCCAGCTCCTCAGCGATCGAGCCGGGTTCCACCGTGACCACCACGGCGGGCCGGGGTTGGGTGACGGGCCCGGCAAGGGCAGAGGAGGGCTCCTTCCACACAGGGGTTACGGCGAGGGCGTCAGGGATGAGGGTCCAGTGTGGCGGCCCTGCCCGCTCAGGGGGTGACCCCCTCCAGCCCCCGGAACCCCATCAGGATCACCAGACCGAACAGCAGCCGGTAAATCACGAAGATCCAGGTGCTGTTCTGCTGCAGGAAGCGCAGCAGCCAGGCGATCGCCAGCCAGGAGACCACCGCCGCCGCGGCAATGCCCACCAGCATCGGAATCACACCACCGTTCTCGACCGAACCGAAGGCCGACTTGAGCTCCACCAGCCCGGCCAGGGTGATGGCGGGAATGCCGAGCAGGAAGGAGAAACGCGCCGCGTCGGCCCGCTGCCAGCCATCAAACAGCGACGCCGTCAGCGTGCTGCCCGAGCGCGAGACGCCGGGGATCAGGGCCAGGGCCTGGGCCAGTCCCACCAGCAGACCGTCCCGGGGGGTGACGGCACCGAGCAGGCGGCGACGGCGGCCCACCAGTTCGGCCACCGCCAGCAGCAGCGCCATCACGATCGAGACGATGGCGATCGAGGTCAGGCTGCGCAGGGGGGAGGTCTCGTAGCCGGGCAGCAGCACCTTGATGGCCAGGCCCGCCAGCAGGATCGGCACCGTGCCAAGCACGATGGCCACCCCCAGTCGGGCCGGCGGGTCGTTCCACTGGCCATGGCGGAAGGCCCTGGCCACTCCGCTGCCCACCTCGGCCAGATCCTTGCGGAAATAGCCGAGCACCGCAGCGATGCTGCCGAGCTGGATCACGGCGGTGAAGGCCACCCCGGGATCACCCCATCCCAGGAGCACCGGCACCACCTTGAGGTGGGCGGTACTGCTGATCGGCAGGAACTCCGTGAGCCCCTGCACGACCCCCAGAACGAAGGCGTGCCAGCAGGCCTCGACCAGGGGCAGGGACGCGGCCGTGGCGACCAGCGGCATGGGGAGAGCCGATACTGCGGCTGACCCTATGGCCGGATGGGTCACGGAAGCACCCCCCGATCCCTTTAAGGTTGCACAACTTTCTTCACAACCAGGTGCTCGGGGTCCCACCCACCCTTTCGACTCGTCCCCCAGCCCTGCCGGGGCTGCGGATCGCTGCTGCCGCACCGGCCCTTCCGGCCGTGGCCGTGCTGCCGCTGGCGGCGGCCCTCCTGGTCACCGTGCCGGTGTTCCTGCAGGCTCCCTGGGTGCGCTCCGCGCCGGTCGCGGCGGCCCTGTTCACCATTCCGTTGCTGGCGCTGGCCCTGGTGCTGGAGCGCCGGGGCCAGGGCCAGTGGCAACAACTGGGCGTGCTCCTGGTGGGCTTCTGCGGCAGCTGGCTGGGGGGCTGTCTGTTCTGGGGCTGGTTCCGGCTGCACCCTGTGATGCATCTGCCGATTGAGGCCTTCGCCCTGCCCCTGGCGCTGGCGGGCCTCGGCGGCCGCTGGCGCCTGGCGGGCGCCTTCTACCTCAGCTCCCTGCTCGGCACCGCCAGCACCGATGGGGTCATGGCCGCCGCCGGACTCATGGATCTCTGGCCCCAGGTTCTCAACGCTCCCCTGTCCGAGGCGCCGCTGTTGCTGCAGGGTGCCGCCATCCAGGTGCTTCAGCCCTGGCCCCTGGCCCTCGTCGGCCTGACGGCCTGTCTGCTGGTGTTCATCTGCCGCCGCCTGTGGGCCCTTGGGGGACCCTGGCGAGTCGCCGCCGCGGCCCTGGGCACCACGTTGGCCGTCGACGCCCTGTTCCTGGGAGCGGCCTTGGCGGCCCCCCACCTGAGCGGCCTGATCTGAAGATCTGCAAAAGCAGAGCCTCCGGCGTGGGGAGACCAGGGGGGATTCTGTAACGTTGCACCGGTGGTCTGTGGATCACCACCCTGTCCCTGCCAGGGTCCCCTGGTTCTTTCCCTAAACGGAGTGTCGTGATGAAGCGGCTGCTTGCCTGGTTGATGAGTGGTGTGGTCCTGGCCGGTCTGCTCATGACCCTGGTTCTGCCCGGTGCCGCCCTCGCCGCGGAGCGCCGCAACGAGATCGACGACAAGCTCGCCGAGAGCGTCGGCAAGGTGGATCTCAACAACGCTTCGGTCCGACGATTCCAGCAGTACCCCGGCATGTACCCGACCCTGGCCGGCAAGATCGTTCTCGGTGGTCCTTACGAGAGCGTCGACGACGTGCTGGAGCTGGACCTGACCGACCGCCAGAAGGAGCTGTTCAACAAATACAAGGCCAACTTCACCGTGACCCCGCCCGCGATCGCCCTCAACGAAGGCTTCGATCGCATCAACGACGGCGTCTACCGCTGAGCGAGGCGCCAGCCCGGTCGGACGACCGGGACAGTGTCTGAACCGCCGTCACCACGGCGGTTTTTTTGTGGTCGGCAGGACGGCCGCCGCCCGTCCCATAGGCTCTCCAGCACAAGGCACGGTGCAACGGGGTGAAGCAGCCGCTTGGATGAGCCGGATCCGCGCATGGCCTGCCACTGGGATGTGGTGGTGGTCGGCAGTGGCGCCGCAGGTTTGATGACCTGCCTGGAGTTGCCTGCCCAGCTGCGCGTGCTGCTGCTCAGTAAATCCAGCAGCCCGCCGTCGGCCAGCCGCTGGGCCCAGGGCGGTATCGCCGCCGTGACCGGAGCCGATGACAGCTTCGCCAGTCACATCGCCGACACCCTCAAGGCCGGAGCAGGCCTGTGCGATCCCGAGGCGGTGGACGTGCTGGTGCGGGAAGCGCCGGCCTGCGTCGAGCGGCTGGTGCAACTGGGCATGGACTTCGATCGCACCGCCCAGGGCCTGAGCACCACGCTCGAAGCCGCCCACAGCCACCGCCGGGTGCTGCACGCCCAGGACCGCACCGGCGGCGCCCTGGTGGATGCCCTGGAGCGGGAGGTGCGGCGCCGGCCGGGGCTGGAGCAACGCAAGGGCATCCCTGCCCTGCAACTGTGGGTGGAGCAAGGCCGCTGCGTCGGACTGCAGGTGCTCGAAGGGAACCGCCTGCGCTGGTTGCGGGCCGGTGCGGTGGTGTTGGCCAGCGGCGGCGGCGGCCATCTGTTTGCCCACACCACCAACCCGACCCAGGCGAGCGGCGATGGGGTGGCGATGGCCTGGAGCGCCGGGGCCAGGGTGCGGGACCTGGAGTTCGTGCAGTTCCACCCCACGGCACTGATGTTGCCCGACGCCCCCCATTTCCTGATCAGCGAAGCCGTGCGCGGCGAGGGGGCGCGGCTCTTCGACGCGGCTGGCCGTTCTCCGGTGGCACAGCTGGAGGGGGGCGACCTGGCCCCCCGCGACCAGGTGAGCCGCGCCCTGGCCCGTTGCATGGCCGATCAGGGGGTGACCCACCTGTGGCTCGACCTGCGGCCGGTGGGCCGTGAACGGCTGGACCGCCAGTTCCCCACCATTCTGCGGCGCTGCCGTGAGCTGGGGCTGTCCCCCTGCGAGGCCCCGATCCCCGTGGCGCCGGCCGCCCATTACTGGATGGGGGGCGTCGACACCGACCTGCAGGCCGCCACCAGCCTGAGTGGCCTCTACGCCGTGGGTGAAGTGGCCAGCACCGGGGTACACGGAGCCAACCGCCTGGCCAGCAACTCGCTGATGGAATGCCTGGTCTTCGCCCGCCGGCTACGGCATCTGACCCCCCAGCCCCTCCCCCCTGAGCCGCGGGGCACGCCCGCCGCGGCCCCGCGGCTCAGCAAGGCTGAGCTGCAGGCAAGCCCGGACGAGGCCACACTGATCACGGCCATCGGCAACCTGCGACGGTTGTGCTGGCAGGTGGCCGGGGTGGAGCGGCGCGGGGTCGATCTGATCGACGCCCTGCGCCAGGTCCGCAGCGAACGCTCCGGCCATGAGCGTTCGCCCCTGCTGCGCCGGGCCCTCGGTCTGCCACCCGATCAGGAGCTGCAGCTGCCGCCGGAGCAGAGCCGCCGCCTGCTGCTGCTGCAGGATCTGCGCCAGCGGCTGGTGCTGGCGGAGCTGCTGATGGAGGCCGCCGCCTTCCGGGTGGAGAGCCGGGGAGGCCATCACCGCACCGATGCCCCGACCCCCCAACCGTTCTGGCGGCGTCACACGCTGCAGGAAAGGGGCCGATCCCCCTTCACAGGCCCGGTGGGCCAGGCCTGAGGGGAAAGGCCTCAGTTCGCGGGCCTCAGTTGGCGGGGGCTGCAGGGTCCTTGAAGCCGCTCAGGGCGGCGAGCTGGGCGAGGGTCTTCTGGCCGGAATCCAGCTCGCCCTTGATCTCCCAGGTGGGGAAGCCCTGGATGTTCTTGCTGGCGCAGAGCGCCGCCTGATTGTTGCGGCCATCAGGCGCGCACTCAATGATCTTGAGCTTGGCCGTGGCCTCCTTACCGAAGAGTTCCTTCTGGTCGTGGCAATGGGGGCACCAGTAGGCCGAATACATCACGGCTCCAGTGGCGGTGAGGTGCTCGGCGAGGGCCAGGGTGGCCGGGGTGCTGGCGGCGACCACCGGGATCGGCATACCCGGGCCCGTGGTGGCCTCGGGGCGATTCATGGAGGTGGCCCAGCCGAGTCCGATCAGGCCGACAGCCAGAGCGGTGAGCACGCCGCGAAAGATCAGGGCCCCGGAGTCCTCCCATTCACCGCCGATCAGGCTCAGCACGAACAAGGTCACACTGATGGCGGCCGACATCAGACAGAAGGTGCAGAACGCCTTGATCTGGAAGGCCATCACCCCCACCAGCACCAGGCTGAAGATCGCCATGCCGGCGCTGAGCAGGAACAGGCCCCACCAGCTGAGACCGTTGACCCTGGTGCGGGCCTCCCCCTTCAGCAGCAGCGGCAGCAACGCCATCACCAGCACCGCCCCGTAGGCCAGGAAGCCGAACAGAGACAGGGGCTGACCAAAGACACTTCCCCAAGGGCTGTTGAGCACCTTGTCGCAGCCTTCGGCGCCACCGGGGCAACTGAGGTTGCCGATCACGCCCCAGCGGTTCAGGGTGATCGATCCGGTGTCGATGACGCCGATGGTGGCCAGCACGGCCATCACCACCCGCGCCCAGCGGCGACCCGGCTCGGGTCGGCGGCGATTGGTGAGGCGGCTGGCGAGGCGGGTGGAAGTCACAGGCACGGTCGCGTCGTGGGGCGATTCTCGCAGTCGCGGGGACTTGCATAGGGTGGACATCGGCGTTTGCGCCCACTCCCTTGATGCCGGCAAGCCGGCCCCTTCCCCCCTTCCACCCGCAACAACATGTCTCCCCAGCCCAGCCGAGAACGGCCCACCGTGGCCTTCACCCACCTGGGTTGCGAGAAGAACCGGGTGGACACCGAGCACATGCTCGGCCTGCTGGCCGAGGCCGGCTACGGCGTCAGCGCCGACGAAAGCGAGGCCCGGGTGGTGGTGGTCAACACCTGCAGCTTCATCCAGGACGCCCGTGCCGAGTCGGTGCGCACCCTGGTGGAACTGGCCGAACAGGGCAAGGAACTGATCATCGCCGGCTGCCTGGCCCAGCATTTCCAGCAGGAGCTGCTGGACTCCCTGCCGGAGGCGCGGGCGATCGTCGGCACCGGTGACTACCAGCACATCGTCGAGGTGCTGGAGCGGGTCGAGGCCGGCGAGCGGGTCAACAGGGTCAGCGCGGTGCCCACCTTCGTTGGCGACGAACACCTGCCCCGCTACCGCACGACCTCCGAGGCGGTGGCCTACCTGAAGGTGGCCGAAGGCTGCGACTACCGCTGCGCCTTCTGCATCATTCCCAGGCTGCGGGGCGACCAGCGCTCCCGCACAATCGAATCGATCGTGGCCGAAGCCCACCAGCTGGCCGCCCAGGGCGTCAAGGAGCTGATCCTGATCAGCCAGATCACCACCAACTACGGGCTGGATCTCTACGGCAAACCACGGCTGGACGACCTGCTGCGGGCCCTCGGGGAGGTGGAGATTCCCTGGATCCGGGTCCACTACGCCTATCCCACCGGCCTCACCGAGCCCGTGCTCGCCGCCTACCGGGACGTCCCCAACGTGCTTCCATACCTGGACCTGCCTCTTCAGCACAGCCACCCGGAGGTGCTGCGGGCCATGAACCGTCCCTGGCAGACCGGGGTCAACGGCGCCCTGCTGCAACGCATCCGCGAGCAGCTGCCCGACGCCGTGTTGCGCACCACCTTCATCGTCGGCTTTCCCGGCGAGACCGAGGAGCAGTTCGAGCATCTGCTGGCGTTCGTCGCCGAACAGCGCTTCGACCACGTCGGTGTGTTCGCCTTCTCCCCCGAGGAGGGCACCGCCGCCGCCGAGCTCAGCGATCCCGTGCCGCCGGAGATCGCCAGCGAGCGGCGGGACAGGCTGATGGCCCTGCAGCAACCGATCGCCGCCGATCGCAACGGCGCCTGGGTGGGCCGGATCGTGGATGTGTTGATCGAACAGGACAACCCCTCCACCGGCGAGATGCTGGGCCGCTGCGCCCGCTTCGCCCCTGAGGTGGATGGCGAGGTGCATGTCAGCCCCGGTGAGGGCGGACTCTGCGCCGCACCCGGAACGATGGTGCCGGTGCGTATCACCGCGGCCGACACCTACGACCTGCGCGGCGTGGTGGTGGGGGCCGGCGCGATGTTGCGTGAGGCCCAGGCCGCCACGCGGAGCCAGGCTTGAGCCCCAGACCCGGAGACGGCTGGCTGCAACGGCACCAGCGCCCCCTGTTCCTGGTCGCCTCCGGCCTGAGCACCTCCGGATCCTTCGCCGGGCTGACGGCCAAGGGCTGGATCCTGATGGCCGGCACCGGCAACCCCCTGCTGCTGGCCCTGCACTTCGCCGCCCTGGCCCTGCCAAGCCTTCTTGTCAGCGGCCGGGCTGGGGTGCTCACGGATCGGCTGGGCTGCGAAACCATGCTGATCCGTTCCCAATGGGGACTGTTCGGCGGCGCGGCCCTGGGGGCCCTGGCCATTCCCCTGCTGCAGGGGACGGGACAAGTGGTCCTGCTGCTGCTCAGCACGCTGGTGGTGGGCGTGTCCAGCTCCTTCGAGCTCACGGCGCGCAGCAAATACTGCTCCCTGCTGGTGGAACGGCCGGAGCAGGTGGCGCCCTATCTGGCCAGCTTCTCGGTCGTGTTCAACGTCGGCAAGCTGGTGGGCCCACCGCTGGGGGGCTGGCTCGTGGCCCTCTCCGGACCCGCCATGGCCCTGGCGATCGATGCGGCGTCGTACCTGCTGCCGATCGCCACCGTGATCTGGCTGCTGCGCCCCCACAGGGAGCTGGAGCAGCGCAGCACGGGCGGTGAAGGGGCCAGCCTCGGCGCCGCCTGGCGGGATTGCGGCTCCACCCTGCGCCATGTGCTGCGCTTCACCACCGTGGCCTGCCTGGTGGGCTTCTTTCACCCAGGCCTGGCTCCCCTGATCGCCGCCGAAGTGATCGGGCCCTCGCCGCAGGCCCTCGGACTGTTCACCAGCGTGCTGGCGGCGGGCAGCATCGCCGGCGGCGTGGTGTTGCAGCGCAACAGCCTGGCCCTGAGCGAACGGCCGGTGCTGCTGCTGGGGGGCTGCGCCGTGCTGGTGGCCCTGGCCCAGCTGGGCATGGCGGCGGCCACCAGGGGCGCGGCCGCCCTGGCGATGGCCCTGCTGATCGGAGCCGGCACGGCGGGCCTGCTGGCAGGCTCCAACCTGATCCTCCAGGTGGGGGCACCCATGGCCCTGCGCGGCCGCATGGCCGGACTGGGCCAGATCGCCTTCCTGGGCGGCGGCGGGGTGAGTGGCCTGCTGGCCGCCGCCCTGGCCATGACGCTGGGACTGCAGGCCACCTTCGCCCTGCTCGGCGGCCTGGGGCTGGTGGTGGGGGTGCTGGAACTGGGGCGGAACGGAGCCCTCAGGCTCAGATCAGCCTGACGCCCTTGAGCACGACGGTGGCCAGGAAGGCGGCGGTGAGCCCGCCACCGACGAGCGCCAGATAAATCACCACACCCACGGCCGCTGCTGCGAGGAACGGGATCATTACAGCAGAGGATCCGCCCCCTCCCCCCCCCCACAGCCTGGGTGGAGGCGGTAGAACGACCTGACATTTCCCGAAACCTCCTAGGGTTGCGGCGCAGAGGAACCTGATCAAGACCCCCCTTTCCACTGCCGCGCAATCGCCCACGGCCCCTCCACAACACACCTGCAGCATGCGCACCCTCTTCATCTATCCCGAATTCCCGAAGACGTTCTGGAGCTACGAAAAGATCCTCGAGCTGGTGAACCGCAAGGTGTTGCTTCCGCCGCTGGGGATGGTCACCGTGGCGGCCTTGCTGCCCCAGACCTGGGAGATGAAGCTGGTGGATCGCAACGTCCGCGAAGTCACCGAAGCGGAGTGGAACTGGGCGGAACTGGTGGTGATCTCCGGGATGATCGTCCAGAAGGCCGACATGGCCGCCCAGATCGCCAAGGCCAAGCAGCGGGGTCTGCCGGTGGCTGTGGGTGGCCCCTTCGCCAGTTCCACCCCGGACGCCCCTGAACTGCAGCTGGCCGACTTCAAGGTGCTCGACGAGGGGGAAATCACCTTGCCGATGTTCATTGAGGCCATCGAGCGCGGCGACCGCCAGGGACGTTTCAGTGCCGATGGTGAAAAGCCGGATGTCACCGGCACCCCCATTCCGCGCTTCGACCTGCTCGAACTCGACGCCTACGACTCCATGTCGGTGCAGTTCTCGCGGGGCTGCCCGTTCCAGTGCGAGTTCTGCGACATCATCGTGCTGTACGGCCGCAAACCCCGCACAAAGGCCCCCGAGCAACTGGTGGCCGAGCTGCAGTACCTCTACGACCTGGGCTGGCGCCGCTCCATTTTCCTTGTCGACGACAACTTCATCGGCAACAAGCGCAACGCCAAGTTGCTGTTGCCCGAGATCAAGCGCTGGCAGATCGCCCACGGCTACCCCTTCAGCTTCGCCACCGAGGCCTCGGTGGATCTCGCCTCCGACGACGAAATGATGAAGATGATGGCGGAGGCTCGCTTCGACAGCGTCTTCCTCGGTATCGAAACGCCCGATGAGGCCAGCCTGGAAACCGCCGGCAAGCTGCAGAACACCCGCAGCTCGCTGGAGGAGTCGGTCGACCGGATCACCTCCTACGGCATCCGGGTGATGGCCGGCTTCATCATCGGCTTCGACGGCGAAAAGCAGGGGGCAGGCGATCGGATCGTGGAATTCGTCAGCCGCACCGGCATCCCCGCCGCGATGATGGGCATGTTGCAGGCCCTGCCGAACACGGGGCTCTGGCATCGGCTGGAGAAAGAGGGCCGTCTGGTGCAGGAAAAAACCGATGCCAAGGGCGTCAACCAGACGAACCTGCTCAACTTCGTGCCCACCCGGCCGATCCGCCAGATCGCCAATGAGTACGTGGATGCCTTCTGCCGCCTCTACGAACCCAACGCCTACATCGATCGGGTCACCCATTACTACCTGAAAATGGGCCAGCCTCGCTGGCAACAGTTCGTGCCGGCGGCGGCCTTCGGCAAGGCCAGCCTGCCCAGCTGGACAGACGTCCGTGCCCTGCTGATCGTGATCTGGCGTCAGGGACTGAAGCGTGACACCCGCGGCCGTTTCTGGCGCTCCCTGCTCACCATCGCCCGCAAGAATCCCAACAACCTGGAGCAGTTCCTGGTGACCCTCGCCCACAACGAGCACTTCCAGGAGTACAGGGGTGTGGTGACCCGGGAAATCCAGGACCAGCTCGCCGCCCTGCCCCCGGAGCCGCCGGAAGGGTCCCGCGCAACCAGCCGCGAACTTCAGCCTGCCTAGTCCTGCACGTAGGGCAGACCGTTTGCCAGGCAGAACTCGGCCTTCTGCAGCTCCCGGCCCAGGTACAGGGCATGGTCGAGCCGTGACAGGGGGTGGGGACCCTCTGCCTCGGTGAGGGCGATGCCGAGCTCCTTGGCACTGCGGCCCCGGTAGGTGGCCAGTGGCGAGCGGGGGTCGCTGCTGCGGCAGCTGATCACCTCGCCGGTGTCGGGGTCGGTGGCCAAGCCCCGCTCATCGATGCCGTTGCCGTAGTGCTCGGCCACCAGCTCGCCGGCGGCGGCATCCACTTTGATCAGGAAGTAGCCCGACGGATCGAGAGCAATGAAACGCTGGGAGAGCGCCTCATCCAGGCTCAGGCGTGGGCACGGGTCGCGGTGCATGGGGTGGATCGTAGGCAGCGGTGAAGGGGAGCTCCGCGTTCATCGCCGCGATCGCCTGCTGCATCTCCTGGTTGGCACCCGGCAGCCACTCCCGCAGGATGGCGTCAAAGCGGGGGTCGTACCAGCGGTGCAGGCTGGCCCTGGGCTGGGCCACGAATCCGCGGCGCCGTTTGTGGCTGCCGCCGGCCCCGGGATCGAAGCTCTCCAGGCCCCTCTCGATGGCCCAGGCGATCGGGGCGTAGTAGCAGACCTCAAAGTGCAGGTTGTCGAGCTCGATGTCACTGCCCCAGTAGCGGCCCCAGAGGCCGGTGGCATCGTGCACACACATCGACATCGCCAGGGGCTGCATCGGCTCGCCTCGATGGGCACTGAACAGCACCAGGTGCTGGCGCAGGTCGGTGGCGGCCGCCTGGAAGAAGGACTCGGTGAGGTACTTGCTGCCCCAGGGACCCCAGCGGCTGCAGTGCTGCTCATAGAACCCGTGCATCCGCTCCAACAGATACGGCGGGATGTCCTCGCCGGCCAGGGGCGTGACGGTCAGCCCCGCCTCCGCCACCGAGCGGCGCTCACGGCGGATGTTGCGCCGCTGGTTGGCATTGAAACTGGCCAGATAGGCCTCGAAATCCCCATGGCCCGGATTGCGCCATTCGCTCTGCTGGTTGATCCACAGCGCGCAGCCGGCGGCCTCCGCCAGCAGCTGCCAGGCCGGATCCACATAGAGGAAGTTGCAGCTGAGAATCCGCTGCCGCTGGCAGAAGCTGTCGATCTCGTTCAGCATCATCGCCGTCAGGGCAGCGGCGTCTTCGCCCGGGGCCACATGGAAGCGGTAGCCCTGCACCGGACTCACCGGGCTCATGCCGACGAGCTTGGGGTAGTAGCGCAGGCCGAGCTGGCCGGCCAGCTGGGCGAAGGATTGGTCGAAGACGAACTCGCCATAGCTGTGACCCTTCAGATACAGGGGCGCCAGGGCCACCAGCCGCCCCTGGCGCCAGACCCCAAGATGGCAGGGCTGCCAGCCCTGACGGGGCACGATGCTGCCGCTGGCTTCCAGGTGGTGCAACCAGCGCCAGCCGTAGAAGGGGCGGTCGACGGCGTCTGCCGGTTCCTTGCCAGCACCCCCCACCAACGCCTGCCACTGGTCTTCAGGGATGTCCTGCGTTGCCTTGTGCCAGCGGACTTGCAGCTCGGCCATGGCCGGTGGCGACACAGGGGGACGGGGCAGGCGCAAAACTAACGGTTGACTCCCTGCGACCGAGCGTCCTTCCCCCGCCATGGCCAAGCCCCTGCGGATCCTGATGCTCCTGACGGCGGCCACGGCGCTGGTCCTGCCCCCGGCGCCGGCCAGGGCCGGGCTGCTGCGCCCGGTGCTGCTGCTGCTGCGCCCCCAGCTGGAGAACCAGCTGACCCGGGTCTGCGTGGAGACGGCCTCCGCCGGACGGACGGATCTGGTGAAGAGCCTGCAGGATCCCTGCCGCAAGCTGGCGGTGCCCACCAGCAAATGCCTGATCGAGGAGACCGACAACAGTGGCAGGAGCCTGGGGGTGCTGACCGAGATGGTCAGCGGCCGCTTCGGCGATGACAGCGAGGAAGTGGTGAAGCGCTGCCTGGCCAGGATGTTCGGCCTGCCCACCGACAGCCTGCGGGACATGCCGCTGCGGGAACTGGGCAAGCGGTTTGGCAGCGGCAGCCTCGGGCTTCAGGAGGTTGCGCCCTGATCCTCGGGGCGGCGCCAGCGCAGCAGCAGTTCGTCCCCTGGCAGCGCCCGGTGTTCGACCAGGCGCCAGCCGGCCCGGGCCTGCGGGGCCACCCGGGCCTCGGCCGGTAACCAGCCATGGGAGCCCCCGAGCAGCCGGGGGCAGACGGTGAGCTGGAGTTCATCGAGCAGGTCTTCGGCCGCCAGGGAGGACGCCAGCTGCGCGCCCCCCAGGACCACGAGCCGTCGCAGCCCCAGCCCGCCCAGGGCCTCCAGGGCCTGGCCCCAGCTCCGCAGGGGCAGGTGGCGTTCGAAACCCACCGCAGGCTCAGCGGGAGGCTCCGAAGCGGGCTGCAGCAGCCAGCGCACCAGGGGCTGGCGGAAAAAGGGCAGAGCGGCGGGCAACCGGCCGCTGCGGCTGACGGCGATGGCGATCGGCTGGAGGGAGCGTCCCTGGCGGCGGCGGGCCTCGAGCAGCGAGGGCCGGTGGATCAGGCAGGTGCTGCCGTGGCGCCGCAGGGTCTGGGCCCCCACCAGGGCGGCATCGGCCCAGGCCAGGGCCTCCTCCAGCACCTGCCGGTCACCGCTGCCACCCAGCTGGGCGGCACCCCCTTCCGCCGGGGCAAGGCGGCCGTCGAGGCTCACCGCCAGCACAAGCCGCAGCTCGGGCCGGGAGGGATTTCGGCGGGGATCCGCCACCGCCTCGCCCACCGGCACAGACGCCGCCGGACTCAAACGGCCGCGAGGGCTTCTAGGGCCGCCGGCAGCATCTCCAGCTGTGGCGTCTCGGCGAAGACCTCGGCGGCGTTGTTGGGGCTCTCCTGCAGCCGCACCTTATGCAGCCGGGCGCCGGTGGCGGCGATCGGGGCGCAGAGAAGGTCGGCGATGTGGAGCGCGATGTTCTCGGCCGTGGGAACGCAACCGGCGAAGTGCTCCACGTCTTTGTTCAGGAAGGTGTGGTCGAACGGCTCCACCACCAGGTCGGCCACCAGCTGCTGCAGCTCGGCCAGGTCGCAGACCATGCCGGTGCGCGCATCGATCGGACCCCGGACGGTGACATCGAGCAGGTAGTTGTGGCCGTGGCCGTGGGGGCGGGCGCACTTGCCGTAGATCGCCTCGTTTTCGCTCTGGCTGAGCTCGGGCCGGGCCAGGCGGTGGGCCGCGGCGAAGTGGGTGCGGATCGAGAGGAAGGCTTCCATGGGATCGATGGTGGGACCGCAGAGCACGTCGGCCCAGAGGTTGGTTTGTTCGTGGAGCCGCAGGGCCACCAGCGGCAGATGGGGGGCCAGCCGGTCGCGGATGGCCAGCAGCAGGGCTTCGGTGGTGGGCAGCCGCCCCTCGGGCCGGGAGAGGTCGAACTCCGACCAGACGTCGTTGAGGAAACGGAAGTCGAGCGGGTCACTGACTTCCCGCCGGATGGCGTGCTTGACGTCCGAGAGGTTGAGCACCATGCCGTCGCCGTCGAGGGGACCGCCCATCGCCACGGTGAGCTCGTAGTTGTGGCCATGGCCCGGGGCCAGGCTGCAGCGGCCGAAGCGGCGGGCGTTCTCGGCCTCGTCCAGCTCCGGCAGCCGGTACAGATGGCTGGCACTGAACGTGGCCCGGCGGGTGATCACACAGGGCCGGCCGCGCCCGTGGGCGGTGCTGGTGGGGGAAGGTGCCGCGGGAGAGGCGGTCAACCGGGTTGCGGTCATCGCCGAGGCCCAGGGGACGCCCATCCTAGAAACGGGGTCCGGACCGCCGCCGACCGCGAACCCATGGCCTCAGCCGATGACGCCCCGCCCCGCCCCTCGCACCGGGACCTGGCCCGCCGTCTCGATGGCCTCAACATCTACCTGGTGGGGATGATGGGGGCCGGCAAGAGCGCCGTGGGGCAGCCCCTGGCCGAGGCCCTCGGCTATCGCTTCATCGATGCCGACGCCACCCTGACCGAGGCCGCCGGTCGGCCGATCGCCGAGATCTTCAGCAGCGAGGGCGAGGAGGCTTTCCGGGCCCTCGAGACCAGCGTGCTCAATGGCATCGCCAGCTGGCATTCCCTGGTGGTGGCCACCGGCGGTGGGGCGGTCACCCGGCCGGAGAACTGGGGTCACATGCGCCAGGGGGTGGTGGTGTGGCTCGATGCCCCCGAAACGGAGCTGCTGCGGCGTCTGGCCGCCGATCCCACCCGGCGGCCCCTGCTTGAGGCGCCCGATCGCACCGGCCGCCTGCAAGCCCTGCTGCAGGAACGTCGGCCGCTGTACGCCCAGGCCGACGTGGCCGTGGTGCAGGACGGGGGCCTCCCCGCCGCGGTGGCGCTGCAGGTGCTGGAGGCCCTGCCCTCGGTGCTGCGCGACCCCCGCCAGCCCCCTGAAGCCCCCGAGTGATCCCCACCGGCTCCCTCAGCCGGGGGGCTCCAGCCGCACCGCGAACCACTGGATCGCGCAACCCGGCGCCAGCTCCAGCTCACAGGCGGTGTCGATCAGCCGGCCGGCCCGGGCTTCGGGATCGGCCAGATCGGCCAGGTCGGCAGGTGGATCGCCCAGGGCCTCCACATGACCAGCCAGCCAGAGCAGGGTTTCGGCCGCCGTGAGGATGCGCTCCCCCTGGCCAGGCTCCAGCACCACGTAATGGTCGAGCTCCCGCAGCAGCGGATCGGACAAGGCCAGGACTTCGGTGGAGCCCATCCTGGCGGGTGCGAGGCCCGATGCGGTGCCAGGCCTCAGTCCCGACCCACCTCAGCGAGCAGCCGGTCGCGCCAGGCGAACAGCGGCTCGAGCACGGGGTTGTCGGCGATGCCTTCGACGCCCCGCCCCGCCAGGGGAGCACCGGCACAGACGGGGAACTTGAGCAGGTACAGCTGGGCCGCGACGGCGAGGTCGGCCAGGGTGAGACCATCGCCCTCCAGGTAGGGGCGCTGGGCCACCAGCAGGGCGAGCTGCTCGAGGCTGCGGTGAAGCTGCCGCACCTCGCAGGGCCCGAGCAGGTCGCGCATCGCCTCGGTGGCGGAGCCGAGCAGGCCACCCGGCAGGGCCCCCACCAGATCACGCAGGGGCGCCGGGGTGGCCTCGGGCAGCAGGGCCGCCCGCAGCACTGGGTCGGCGGCCGCCGCCTGGAGCAGGGCCAGGCGGGCACCCCGGGCCAGGGCGGTATCGGCCCAGTCCTCCAGCAGCAGCACCCTGGCGCGGGCGATCGGATCGGCCGGCAGCAGGGGGGGCTGGGGGTGGGAGGCCTCCAGGTGCAGGGCAATGGCGGTGGAATCGGCGATCACCTCGCCCCCATCCACCAGCACCGGCACCTGCCGCTGGCCAGAGAGCCGGAACAGCTCCAGCTGCCCCAGGCCGGGGGTCACCTCGACGATCGTGGCGTCGAGACCCTTGCGGGCCAGCAGCAGGCGCACCTTCTCGCAAAAGGCGGAATGTCTGAACTGATGCAGTTCCATGGGCCCTCCGGGGCGACTAAGCGTGGGCCTGGGCGGCAGAGTAGCCAGCATCCGACCAGGACCGCTACCGAGGCCATGAAGGAGTTTTTCGTCAACATCACCCGCTATCCGCGCTACCTGATCGCCTTCAGCCTCGGGGTGTTCAACTCTGTGTTCGAACCCCTGGCCCGGCGGCGCAGCAACCCGGTCACGGCGGTGGCCCTGGTGGGGGCCCTGATCAGCGGCATGGTCAGCCTCAGCCTGGTGCTGCGTGCCATGGTGCAACTGGGCCCGGTTTCTTAGTCATGGCACAGAGCCGACGGGTGGAACGGGTGGCGGCCCTGATCCGCCGGGAAGTGAGCGAGCTGCTGATCAGCGGCATCAAGGACGAGCGGGTCCAGCACGGCATGGTGAGTGTCACCAGCGTCGAGGTGGCCGGCGATCTGCAGCACTGCAAGATCTTCGTGAGCGTCTTCGGCAGCAACGAGGATCGGGAGGTGGCCATGGCCGGCCTGCAGGCAGCCTCCACCTACGTGAAGGGGGAACTGGGGCGCCGCCTCAAGATGCGCCGCACACCGGACGTGGTGTTCGTCCTCGACCGGGGCCTGGAGAAGGGCAACACGGTGCTGGGGTTGCTGCAGCGCCTGGAGGCGGAACGGCGCGAGCGCGGTGCCGACGAGGGCCCTGCGGATCCGGCTGGCGGCACCGACACCGACTCTGAGACCGAGGTCTGATTCGCCCGATGGCGCCACCCATCGACCCGCAGCAGGCCCTGGACCGCGCCGTCGCCGCCCTGCTGGTGGTGCGCTGCAGCGGCCATCCGGCCGATGGCCAGCGGCGCTATCCCCGCTGGGAGCTCGACAACGCCAGCCTGCAGCGCCTGCTCCAGCGCGGCGTGGGCGGCGTGATCCTGCTGGGGGGCAGCGCCGCCGAGTTGCGGCTGCGCACCCGCCAGCTGGCGGCCTGGGCCAGCGAACCGCTGCTGCTCTGCGCCGATGTGGAGGAAGGGGTAGGCCAGCGCTTCGAGGGGGCCAGCTGGCTGGTGCCACCGCTGGCCCTGGCCCGGATCCACGCCACCGACCCCGCCCTGGCCCTGGATCTGGCCCGGCGCTACGGGGCCTGCACGGGCCGGGAGGCCCGCCAGCTCGGACTCAACTGGGTGCTCGCCCCGGTCTGCGACGTCAACAACAACCCGGCCAACCCGGTGATCAATGTGCGGGCCTGGGGCGAAGACCCGGCCACCGCCGGTGCCCTGGCGGCCGCCTTCTGCCATGGCGCCCAGGCCGAAGGGGTGCTCACCTGCGCCAAGCACTTCCCCGGGCACGGCGACACCGCCAGCGACTCCCACCTGGAGCTGCCCCTGCTGCCCCACAGCCGCGCCCGCCTGGAGGCTGTGGAGCTGCCCCCATTCCGGGACGCGATCGCCGCCGAGGTGGCCGCGGTGATGACCGCCCACCTGTTGCTGCCGGCGCTTGATGCCGAACACCCGGCCACCCTGTCGCGACCGGTGCTCACCGGGCTGCTGCGCGAAGCGCTCGGTTTCGAGGGGCTGATCGTCACCGACGCCCTGGTGATGGAGGCGATCGCCGGCCGCTACGGCGCCTCGGAAGCCGCCGTGCTGGCCCTGGAGGCTGGGGCCGACCTGGTGCTGATGCCCGGCGATGCGGACGGGGCGATCGACGCCATCGTGGCGGCCGTCCACAGCGGCAGGCTGAGCCTGGAGCGGCTGCAGGCCAGCCTGGATCGGCGGCGTCTGGCCCTGGGGCGCTGCCCCGCGAGCGATGACCCCAGCGCCGCTGCCCCCCTGGGCCGGCTCAGCAATGGCCCCTCCGGCCCCGACCAGGCCCTGGCCCTGGAACTGGTGCAACGCAGCCTGGAGCAGCAGGGACAGGGCCCGGTGCGAGGCGGCCCCGGGGTGAACCTGATCCGGCTCGACAACAGCCTGGGTTGCCCCTTCCTGTCAGCAACCGCACCGTCCCTGGCCCTGCCCGCGGCCGCAGGATGGCGGGCCTGCCTGATCGACGGCCAGGGGCCCTCCCCCTGGAGCGGCGATGGGGAGGCCCCCCTGGCCCTGGAGCGGCTGGGCGAGGGTCCGGTGCTGCTGCAGCTGTTCGTGCGCGGTAATCCGTTCCGCGGCCGGGCCGACGGCCCGGATCCCTGGCCGGCGGTGATCCGCCAGCTGCAGGCCGCCGGCCGACTGGCGGGCCTGGCCGTGTACGGCAGCCCCTATGCCTGGCAGGCCCTGCAACCTCTGCTGGAGCCAGGCATTCCGGCCGCCTGGTCCCCGGGTCAGATGGCCCTGGCCCAGGGCGAACTGCTGGGGCGCCTCGGCCTCGCCCCCGGCGCAGCAGTTGGCACGGACTTCACCGACTGAGCCCTCACCGGCACCTAGCCTCCTGGCACGACCGTCCTGCCCCGCGGCGTCCGATGCTGAGCCTGTCGATGATCGTGCGCAACGAAGCAGAGCGGCTGGAGCGCTGCCTGGCTTCGGTGGCCGGCTTCGTCGACGAGATGGTGGTGGTGGACACCGGATCCGACGACGGCACCGCTGCGATCGCCGCCAGCTGCGGCGCCAGCGTGCACCACCTGGAATGGCCAGGGGACTTCGCCCCTGCCCGCAACCACGCCCTCGATCTGGTGCGGGGCGACTGGGTGCTGGTGCTGGATGGCGACGAATGGCTGCGACCCGAGGCCCGCTCGCCGCTGCGCGCCCTGATGGAGCAGCCACAGGCGCTGCTGATCAACCTGCTGCGCCAGGAAGTGGGGGCGGCCCAGTCCCCCTTCTCCAGCGTCAGCCGCCTGTTCCGACGCCACACCGCGATCCGCTGGAGCCGCCGTTACCACGCCATGGTCGATGACAGCGTGGCCACGCTGCTGGAGCAGGAGCCCCACTGGCAGGTGCTGGCCTGCGGAGAACCGGCCCTGGTGCACGAGGGCTACCGGCCGGAACTGCTGGCGGCCTCCGGCAAGGCCGCACGCCTGCGCCAGGCCATGGAGGCGGAGCTGGCCGCCCGCCCCGGCGACCCCTACGCCTGCGCCAAGCTCGGCGCCCTCGAGGTGAGCCAGGGCCAGCGCGCCAGGGGCATCGCCCTGCTGGAGGAGGGATTGGCCCGGGTCGGGGCCGGGTCACCCGCCGAACGCTATGAGCTGTTGCTCCATCTCGCCATCGCCCGCAGCCCTGGGGAGCCCGCCACCGCTGCCGCCCTGTACCGCCAGGCGCTGGAGCTGCCCCTGGAGGAGCGACTGACCCTGGGGGCCCGGCTCAACCTCGGGGCCCTGCTGTTGCGCCAGGGGGCCCTGGAAGAGGCGGCAGCCCTGACGGCAGCGGTGACCCGCCTCTGCCCGGAGCTTCCCCTGGCCTGGTTCAACCTGGGCCTGATCGAACGCCAGCGGGGCCGCCTGCTGGAGGCCATCGCCGCCTACCGACAAGCCCTGGCCCTGGAACCGCAGCAGGCCGACGCCCAGCGCAACCTGGCGGCCGCTCTGCTGCTGGCAGGCGACATCCCCGGGGCCCGGGATGGTTTCCGCAAGGCGATCGCCCTGCTGGAACACCAGGGCCAAGCCCAGCAGGCCCTCGCCTTGGCCCAGCAGGCCGGTGCGCTCGTGCGGCTGGACGCCTGATGGGCACGCCACCTCCACTGCCACTGCCACTGGCGGGCCGCACCGTCGCCGTGACCCGGGCCGAAACCCAGCTGGGAGCAGCCCGCCAGCTGTTCGAGCGGGCCGGGGCCCGTGTCATCGACCTGCCGGCCCTGGTGATCGGTCCACCCGATCACTGGGGCCCCCTCGACGATGCCCTGGCGGAACTGGATCAGTTCCACTGGATCGTCTTCTCCAGCGCCAACGGGGTGGACGCCGTGGAGCAGCGGCTGCTGCGCCAGGGGACCTGCCTGGCCCGCAGGCCCAGACAGGTCCGGCTGGCCGCGGTGGGGCGCAAGACCGCCCAGTCGCTGGAGGCCCTGGGGGCACCCGCCGATTTCGTACCACCGGCGTTTGTGGCCGACAGCCTGATCGAGCACTTTCCCGTGTCGGGCTGGGGGCAACGGCTGCTGCTGCCACGGGTGCAGAGTGGCGGACGCACGCTGCTGGCGGAGGCCTTCGCGGCGGCCGGCGCCCGGGTGGTGGAGGTGGCCGCCTACGAGACGCGCTGTCCCGCAGGACTGCCCACCGGTGCCCTGCAGGCCCTGGAGCGGCGCGGGTTGGATGCGATCACGTTCAGCAGCGGCAAGACGGTGGACCACACCGCCCAGTTGCTGGCCGGCAGCTTCGGCGAGGCCTGGATGCAGCAGCTGGACGGGGTGCAGGTGATTTCGATCGGCCCCCAGACCAGCCAGCGCTGCAGGGAGAGGCTCGGACGGGTGGACGGGGAGGCCGAGCCCCACGACCTGGAGGGTCTGGTGGCGGCCTGCAGCCGGGCCCTCAGAGTTCGACCTTGACCTTGCGACTGCCGCTCTGCAGGATCAGTCGACCGTTGGCCACATCCACCGAAGCCACGCTCCAGCCGGTGGGCAGCAGATCGGTGTTGCGGCCGCCCCGATCACCCGGCCGCAGGCTGCCGCTGAGCTGCTTGTAGGTCACCACCGCTTCGCTCTGGCCGCCGCTGTCGATCACGCCGGTGACGCGGAAGTCCTGCAGAAAGGCTGGCGGGGGGGCGGGGGGCGCCACGACCCCAGCACCGCCCGCAGCCCCCGGGACCATCTCCGCCACCAGGGAACCGAAGGGATCCTTACGACCCACCGGGAAGGCCGCCACCACCTGCTGGGAGGTGGGCAGCGGGGTCAACCCCGCTGGAACCGCCCCAGGCACCGCTGCAGGAGAGGCCGGCCTGGGGGGCGCCGGCGGCGGTGGCGCTTGCACTGTGGGGGCAGCAGCGCATCCGGCAAGCAGGAAGGGCAGCAGGGCGGCGAGGCCGAAACGGCCGCTAACCCTGTTCCACCAGGTCGCGAAATCGGTCAAGGTTGGCCTGCAACTCTCTGGTGACGATGCCACCCATGATGGTGGGTTCCATCAGCGGCGCAAGCACGCCGGGCAATTCATAGCTCACCGTGAGCTTGACGGCGGTGAGGTCGGGCCCGAGGGGATAAAAACGCACGGCCCCCTTGGTGGGCAGGCCACCCACGGATTCCCAGTGCAGCCTCTGGGAATCGACCCGCTCGGTGATCCGGGCTTTCCAGTGGAAACGGAAGCCCTGGGCCGCCAGGGTCCAGTCGGTGAGGTCGGGGTCGTCGAGGGTGACCACCGATTCGATCCAGCGCATCCAGCGGGGCATGGCCTCCAGATCGCTCCACACCTCCCACACCCTGGCCACGGGGGCCTGGATCTCGGTGGTGACGCTGTGCTCAAGCCATTTGCCCATGGTTGTGCTCCTAGGCCACCGCCGCGCAGGTGGCAAGCGCCACGGGTTGATTGAGGATGGCAGCCGCCGCCAGCCGACCGCTCATGGTGGCCCCTTCCATCGAGTCGATGTAGTCCTGGCGGGTGTAGCTGCCGGCGAGGAAGAAGTTGGGCACGGGGGTGCGTTGGTCGGGGCGGAAGGGCTCCATGCCGGGGGCTTCCCGGTACAGCGACTGGGCCAGTTTCACCACGTTGCTCCAGACGAGCTGCAACCCGGCAGCGGAGGGAAACAATTCGCGCACCTGGCGATCGGTGTGGGCGACGATCTCCTCGGTTTTCAACGGGATCCAGGGATCCCCAGGGGTGAGCACGCACTGCAGCAGGGAGCCGAGACCCTCCCTCCGGTAATCGGCCGGGCTGGCCAGCGCCAGATCGGCGAAACAGCTGAAGTCGGCATCCGCCGTGTAGAGGAGGTTGTCGAGACCGGCCGGACGACTCAGATCGGCGCGGCGGGCCTGGGGGCCGGCCCCGTCGCCCAGTTCGGTCACCCAGCCGTCGTAACGCAGCTGCACGGTGGCCACCGGTACCGTCTCGAGCTGGTCGATGGCGGCGAACTCGGGGAAACGGCGCCAGGCCTGGGGCAGCAGCCGCTGGGCTCCGGGGACATCGCAGGCGGCCAGATAGGCGTCGGCCTCCACCCGCTTCTCCCCCTCCGGGGTTCCCAGCACCAGGGAGGTGACGACGGTCTGGCCGTTGCGCTCCTCGTGGCGGACCTCGCTGACCCGGTGGCGCAGGTGCAGCCGGCCGCCCCGGGCCTGGATGTAGTCGAGGATCGGACCGGTCAGCCAGCGGTGGGGGGAACCCTTGAGCAGGTTGAGCTTGGAGGCCTCCGTTCTGGAGGCGAACATCATGAAGATGGTGAGCATGCAGCGGGCCGAAATGGCCTCGCAGTCGATGAAGCCGAGCGCATAGGCGATCGGGTTCCACATCCTCTGAATACTGCGGGGGCTGCCCCCATGGCTGAGGAACCACTGCTGGAAGCTGATCGCGTCCAGCGAGCGGATCACCGTCATGGCTCCCTCGTAATCGATCAGGCCCCGGACGATCGGGCTGGTGCCGAGCGCCAGGGCATTGCGCAGCTTGTCGATCCAGTCGAGCTGGGACGTGGTGAAGAAGGCCTTGAGGCCGTTGAACGGAGCCCCTACGGGAAAACGGAAATCCAGGGACCGCAGGTCCCCGCCACGGTTGACGAACAGGTGCCAGTGCTCCTTGGGCAGGAGGTTGTCGAAGGCACCCACCTTGCGCATCAGGGCGAAAAGGTTGGCGTAGTTGAAAAAGAAGACATGCAGCCCCATCTCGATGTGGTTCCCGTCCGGGTCCACCCAGCTGCCGACCTTGCCCCCCATGAACGGACGGGATTCGTACAGGTCCACCGCATGACCGGCGTCGACCAGATCAACGGCGGCACTCAGACCAGCCAGACCCGCACCCACGATGGCGACCCGCACCCTTGGATTCCCACGAAGGCCCTGACTCTATGGACCGGAGCCTACCCACGGCGGAAGGATCTCCATAGAGTGGTCGTTCACCGCGTCGTCCGGCGGCCCGATCCCATCCATCCGTCCCCCTTTCGCCCGATGAGCACCCCCGTCCAGACCCCCAGCGCCACGGTCACCCCCGCGGCCAATGCCGCAACCACCGTCACAGCCACAGCCGGTGTGGATGGCAAGGGCATCCTGATCACCGAACCCGCCATGCGACAGCTCGGCACCCTGATGGCGTCCCAGGGGGGCGAGAAGGTGCTGAGGGTGGGCGTGCGCTCCGGCGGCTGCAGCGGCATGAGCTACACGATGGATTTCATCGACGAATCGGAGATCCTTCCCGACGACGAGACCTACACCTACGAACCCGCCGGCGCCCCCAGCTTCCGGGTGGTCAGTGACCCCAAAAGCCTGCTGTACATCTACGGCATGCAGCTGGATTTCTCCTCGGCCCTGATCGGCGGCGGCTTCAACTTCACCAACCCCAACGCCTCCCAGACCTGCGGCTGCGGCAGCTCCTTCGCCGTCTGAGCCCGGGCCCGGCGGTGGCGCCACGGCCCCGCGGCATGGGAGTCTGACGATCCCCACCCAGCCACCCCCCGCCGCCATGACGGCCCAGCAGGACTCCCGCTTCGACCAGGCCATCGCCCGCTACCAGCAGGGGGCGGCGCCCGAAGACCTGATCGATGAGTTCCTGCAGATCACGGCCCAGGAGCCTCGCCAGTCGGCGGGCTGGACCTGCCTGGCCTGGTTGCAGTTGCTGCTGGACCAACCCCAGGCGGCCCTGCCCTCGGCCCGCAACGCGGTGAAGCTCAATCCCCAGGACCCCCAGGCCCGCATCAACCTGAGCGTGGCGATGCTGGAGACCGGCGCCAAGGGTGTGCGTGAGCACATCGACATGGTGAAACGCGTGATGCTGATGGCCCCCGAACTGGCGGGCGAACTGCAAGGCTCGATCGCCGATGGCCTGCAACGCCGGCCGGGCTGGCAGGCCCTTGAGAAGGTGAAGGCCTGGCTCAGCTGAGCGACCGGCCCTCGGCGAGGGTGTCGAGCACGGTTTCAGCGATCCGCCGCGAGCCCCCCGGCGGCCCGACCCGCTCGAGGGCGGCCTCGGCACAGCGCGCCGGCAGGTCAGCGTCGGCCAGCAGGCGCAGGATCAGATCGGCGGCCTCCTGGAGCTCGCCGCGCTCGGCCGGCCGCCTCCCGACGGTGTGGACCGTGGGACCCAGCAGCCGCATCTGGGATTCGGCGAAGGCGTAGCTGAACTGGGGACCGCGGCCCACCAGCTGCACCACCGGCAGTCCGAACCCCACCGCCTGCTCCACGGCGGTGCCGGCCATGCCCACCACCAGATCACTGGCGGCCAGGATTGAGGCCAGCCCCCCCGGCAGCAGGCGCACCTCCAGGCGAGCGGAGGCGGAGCGGAGCGCGCCACCGGCAAGATCCACCTGCCAGCCCACGGACGCGGCCAGGGGTTCCAGTTCCCGCCAGTGGGGACTCTCCACAACGGCGACGAGAAAGCGCCAGCGGCCATCCCCGGCCAGGCCGCCCAGCTGGCTGCAGAGCCGCAGCATCAGAACGAGGTTGTGCAAGGCCTCCGGGAAGCGGCTGCCCGGCACCAGCGCCAGCGTGCGGGTGCCCTCCTGGCGGGCCACCTGGCCAGGGTCAGGGGGAGGCATGTCCATGATCGGGTAGCCGCGGAACAGGGCCTTGGCCAGTCCCTGGGCCTGGAGGTCGCGGGCGCTGAAGGCATCGCGGGTCAGCACCACCCGCACCCGCCGGCGGCGGCAGCACCAGCGGGTGAGGGCCGAGAGCCGCAGCCGACCCTCGTAAAAGCTCGAGGTGGAAACCAGGAACACCACCGTCGGGCGCCCGGTGAGCAGGGCGAAGATCAGCGGGACGTGGTCGCCGATGCTCACCACCAGGTCGTAGTGGCGTCCCTGGCGCCAGGCCGTCCAGAGCTGGGCCACGCTCTGCTGCAGCCAGCCCGCGGCCAGATCCTTCCAGATGTTGAGGCCCTGGTACACCATGCCTCCGGACGGCAGGGTCCGGCCCTGGAACAGGAGCGGCAGGGCCCGGCGTGCGTAGGCCGAGCCGGCGCCGACGATCGGCAGGGCCGCCAGTTCCACCCCGGGCGCACACTGGCGCAGGCCGTCGGCAATCAATCCCCCATTGAGATCCTCGCCATGACCGTTGCTGATCAGCATGATCCTGGGAGCAGGGGAAAGGGGCACACGGGACACCAAGTCCGGTCGAGTTTAGGTTTGGGCACACCCGGGATTCCCGCCCCCTCCCGGCTCACCCCAACGGCATGAGCACCCCCGCCACGGGCCCCGGCGCCCAGCTGCGCCGCGTCCTCGACATCGTGCTGGTGGCCGACGTGTTCCTCGTCCTGGCCGGAGCCCTCTTCTTTGCCGTGGCGGTGGTGCTGCATGGCCAGCAGCTGGACGCGCCCCTGGAACTCTTCCAGCAGCTGTGGCAACCGCTGTTCACCCCGGCCATCGGCCTGCTGATGGCGGCGGCTCTGCTCAGCGGCGCTCTGGGCTGGTGGCAGCGGCGAGGGCAGCGCTGAGGTCGGTGAACTGGAAGTGGAAGCCCTGGGACACCAGCCGCTCGGGCTTCACCTGCTGCCCCTCCAGCACCACCTTGGCGCCATCGCCGAGCAGCAGCTGCAACAGGGGGCCCGGCACGGGCAGCAGGCTGGGCCGGCCGAGGACGCGGCCCAGAGTGGAGGCGAAGATCGCCATCCGGGTGGGCTCTGGGGCCACGGCGTTGTAAGGACCGGCAAAGGAGGCGTCCTCGAGGGCGGTGGCGATCAGCCGGCAGAGGTCGTGGCGCTGGATCCAGCTCATCCATTGCTGGCCGCTGCCCACCGGCCCGCCGAATCCGGCCCGGAACACGGGCAGCATCTTGCCGAGGGCACCGCCGTCGGGGCCGAGGACGATGCCGATCCGCAACACCACGACGCGGCAGGCTTCGGGGGCGACCTGGGTGGCGGCTTCCCAGCGGGCGCAGAGCCGGGCGAGGAAATCGTCGCCCGGCGGGCTGGCTTCCGTGAAGCACCCGTCCAGGCTGGTGCCGTAATACCCCACAGCCGATCCGCTCACCAGCACCGAGGGAGGCTTGGCCAGGTTCGCCATCGCCCGCACCAGCTGCGTCGTGGTGACCAGACGGCTGTCGAGCAGCCGCTGGCGGTAGGCGGGGGTCCAGCGCTGGTCGGCGATCGACTCCCCGGCCAGGTTGACCACCCCATCGGCCGCTGCCAGCGCCTCAAGCAAGGGGGGCTGGCTCCAGCTGGCCGGGTCGGCCAGATCGAAGCAGAGATTGGTGATCCTTGGATCGGCCGCCTCGCTGTCAGGCCGAGGCCGGCGGCTCACCAGGGTGAGCTGGTGGCCGAGGTTGAGCAGGAACGGCACCAGCTCCCGGCCGACGAAACCGGTGCATCCGAGCAGAAGCAAGCGCATGCCCACGGGTCATCGGAGTCCTGTGCCGAGGTTAGGTTCCGGCGGCCCTAACCTGGGCCGACCGTTCCTCCGCAAGATGGTTGACTCCGCGCCCGCCGCTGCCCCGGGCCTCAAGAAGGGCGCCCTGGTGAGGGTGAACCGATCGGCTTACACCAACAGCCTGGAGGCCGGCGCCAGTGATCCGGTGGCCCCCGCCTACCTGTTCGAGGGGCCCGGGGAGATCCTCGCCATCCAGGGGAGTTACGCCCAGCTGCGCTGGCGCCGGCCCGTGCCGGACGTTTGGCTGCGGCTCGACCAGCTCGAGGCGATGCCCGCCGCCTAGAGCTCCACCCGGCGCCGTTCCTCCTTCAGTCGGCTGCGGCGCAACCTGGCTTCGCGCAGCATCTCCTTGCCGTCGTGTAGGTAGCTGTCCACATAACCCATGGTGTAGCGCTCCAGCTCCACCAGGGCATCCTGCACCTGGCTGAGGCAGTGGTAGAGGCTGAGGCCAAACCCCCGCGCCGCCGCCGGGCAGGCCCGGGACCGGTAAAGCGCCTCCACCTTCTCCATCCGGGTGCGGCTCTGCTCAAGGAAGGCGCAGAACGTCTCCATCAGGTCGTCGTCGTAGGGGTCGGCCGCCAGGGAGCGAAGCTGGGCCGGGAAGGGATTGATCACCTGGCCGATCAACCGGTCGATCGGCACGTACACCTGCTGGAGCCAGCCCAGAAGCTCCTCGTCGCTGGCCGCCCCCGCACCCCGGCGACGTCCCTGGGCTGCTCCGTTGCCCGGGCCGGAGCCATGGCCACCGCTCCGTGGTGCCCCCCCTACCCCCAGGCCGGAGCCATGGTCGTAATGGCGGCGACGGTCGCCGTCCCTGAGCACTTCCCAGGCGGCATTGAGGGCCAGGATCGTGCGCTGATCGCCACCGGCATCCGGGTGATGCTGTTTGACAAGCGCGCGGTAGGCGGCCTTGATCTCGGCGGTGCTGGCCCCGGGGGGGACCCCGAGGGTGGCGTAGTGGTCGGCAGGGGTCCTGGCCATGCGCTGGAAGCGCCGTCTGGAACCAGCATCGCCGATGGGCCCGCCGCCTGGCGTCCCAAAAAAAAGCCCCCCTCGAAAGGGGGGCGCGGGGTTGTGAGGAAGCGTGAGGAGGAAGGAACGCCCAGGCCAGGAGACCTGGAGGTGACCCGGAGGATCAGAACTTGAACTGGGTCTGGATCAGGCCGCCGAGCACGCTGCTCGACTGGCCGATGGTGGTGAACTGGCCGTTGGGGCGGCTCAGATAGAAGAGTGCCGGGGTCACGCTGATGTTGTCGGTGACCTGGAACCGGTACCACCACTCCCAGGCGAAGTTGCCGTCCTGGGGGGTCTCGCCGTTGCGCAGCGAGGTGGCGAAGACCGGCTGACCGACGGCCATCCCGAGGGCGTTGCCCTTGATGAACGCATCGGACCACTGCAGGCCCACGCTCCAGGACTGGCTGGCGCCGCGGTTGGCCGACTGGTTGAAGGTCGGGACCGTGTTGAACGTGGGCACCCGGACGGCGGTTGCTCCTCTGCCAATCGTGAGGGTCTGGGGATTCAGCTCAGGCTGGGTCATGGCGTTGTAGCCCCAGCCGAGGTTGATGGAGGGGATCCAGCCGCTCTTCTTGGGCTGCCACGCAAAGGTGGTGGCGAAGTTGTTGGAGTAGGCGGCACTGGTGCCGAAGTTCTCCGAACCCAGGAAGTTGTTGTTGATGTTGGTGCAATCCACCGCCGGCTGGGCGAAGGAGGTGCCGCGGCGGAAGTTCTGGCCGCACTGGACGTAGCTCCAGGCGAAGGCGAAGCGCCAGTTCTTGCCGGCCACACCGGCCTGGGTGGTCCAGGTGCCGCGGCTGCGCTCGCCCAGCAGGCCCCCCTGGTTGGGGTTGCCGTTGTCACCGTTGGGGGCGACGTAGGCGGTGGAGATCGCGAAGAACGGCTTGCCCTTCTTGACGTTCTGCTTCCACATCAGGCCGAAGGTGGAACCGGTGGCCTTGTTGTAGGCACCGGGGGCACCGTGCAGAGTGAAGACGTCGAGGATCTCGGAGCGGTAGAACCAGGGGGTGATCGCCAGGAACTCGGTGTTGCGGGCCCGGGCGCCGATCAGGGCGGTGAAGTCGCGGCCGATCGGGAAGCGGTAGTAGAGACGGTCGATGTTGACGACATCAGCACCACCAACCGGTGAGAAGGCGCGATCCAGCGCCATCAGGTTGTACGGCTGGCCGCCGAAGGGGCTGTTGTTGAAGTTGCCGCTGCGCAGACGGGTGTACAGCAGGTCCTTGCCGGTGAAGCTGGTAAGGAGGTTGAGGCGCAGGTCGTAGTTGAAGACCGTGGCGCCCCAGTTGCGGCGGTTGTTGGCGGGGAAGGCGTTGGCCGCACCGGCCGGCACACCGACAGCCGGGTTCGGCAGACCCTGGTTGCCACCGAAGGAGTTGGAGCCGATCACGAAGACGGCATCACCCTGGAGCTTGGTGGTGGTGGAGAACTGGGTGGCCTCGAGCTCACCCACCTTGGCCTCCAGGCCATCCACCCGGCCGCGCAGCACGGCGAGTTCCTTCTCGAACTCGTCCATCAGGCGCTTCAGCTCGTCGGTCACTTCGGTGATCCGGTCGAGGCAGGCGTTCAGCAGGGCCGCCGCTTCGTAGCGGGTCATGGCCTGGCCGCCCTTGAAGGTGCCGTTCGGGTAGCCGGCGACGCAGCCGTAGCGCTCGATCAGGTTGGACAGGGCTTGGAAGGCCCAGTCGGTGGGCTTGACGTCGGAGAACTGGTTGACGCTCGTGACCTGGTTCTGGGCTTCCCAGGCCTTGAAGCTGTCAATGTTCTGCTGCTCCATGTAGGTGGAGATCTCCGCCCTCTGGGAGGGGGAGATTTCACCGGCCGAAGCGGCAAGTGGCGACAGCAGCCCAAGGGCCACAGGCGCCAGCAGAAGTTGCTGGAAGGGTTTCATTGGTCCTCACACCAAAAAGAGGAATCCCCGCGAGGGGGACGGCGCAAAGGTATAGGAATCCATCGACTCTCCAGACAGGCCTGAGCACATCAAGGGGTATCCCAGCTGACATGAGCCTTGATGGACCCCACCGGGAAAGGACATGAGCCCGGTGGGACGGGGGGCACAGCGCTGGCCGGTGGGCGGCATTCTGTCTTCAGAGCAAAAAAAGCCCGGCTGCTTTGCAGCCGGGCGAATTTGAGGGTGTTGTGAGAGGAGATTGATCCGGAAGGATCAGAACTTGAAGGTGGTCTTGAGGAAGCCGCCGAAGTTGTTGAAATCGGAGCCACTGTTGGGCAGACCACCAATGTTCTTGGAGATCTGGCCCAGGGGAGCGCTCAGGTAGTACAGCGCAGGGGTCACACTGATGTTGTCGGTGACCTGGAACTTGTACCACCACTCCCAGGCGTAGTTGCCATCAACGATGGCAGTGGCGGCGGCAGGTCCACCGAAGACGGTGGGGCCGGCGCTGACGGACGTCAGGAAGGTGGGCTGACCGACGGCCATACCGGCGGAGTTGCCCTTGATGAACACGTCAGACCACTGCAGACCCACGTACCAGGACTGGCTGGTGGCGTTGGTGACGCCGGTGGTGGAAACGAGTGCCGTGGCGCCGTTGAGCGTGGTGGTGCCGTTGTAGTTGCTGCGGTTGATGCCCCAGCCGGCGCTGATGGAGGGGACCCAGCCGGAAGTGCTGGGCTGCCAGTAGGCGCTGATGCCCACCGAGTTGGTGGCGGCGGCGTTGGTCTGGAAGATGGTGGCCAGAGGTGTGCCGTTGCCGGGGTAGAGACCGGCCGTGCCCGAGGAGTAGGTGTAAGCCGCCGCAATGCCGTAGTTGGAACCGGTGTAGGCGATCTGGGCGGTACCCGTCTGGGCGGAGCAGGCGTTGCCGATGCCGCCGCAGTTCGCCGTGCCGGCGATCGGGTTGCCCACGTCACCGTTGGCGGAGACGTAGTTGGCGCTCACGCTGAAGCCGCCGCTCTTCCACCACAGACCACCACCAGCACCCAGGTTGAGGCTGTAGGTGCCGGGGGCACCGGCGTAGGTGAAGATGTCGAGGACGGTGTCAGCCGGATAGGCGGAAGGCCACACGGCGAGCATGTCGTCCTGACGGACCCGACCACCGATGGTGGCGGTGAAGCTGCTGCCCAGGGGGAACTGGTAGAAGAGGCGGTTGATCGCGACCACGTCACCGCAGTCAACGCCAAGGCCACAGTTCTCTTCAAAGCCAGCTTCGGTGGCGTTCAGGCCAACAACAGGCTGACCGAAGGGGCCTTGGGCGAAGTTACCGGCGCGCAGCCGGGTGCGCAGCAGGTCCTTGCCGGTGAAGCTGGTGTCGAAGTTGAGCTGGATGTCGTAGTTGAACGCCGTGGCGCCCTGGGTCTGACGCGCCTGGTTCGCCCAGGTGTTGGGGACATAGCCCAGGCCGGCGGCGTTGGGGCCGAAGGGACCGGGAACGAACGCGGGAATCGGCGCGCCTGCCCCGACGAGGCTGGCGGGCAGCAGCACAGAGGCTGGGTCGGCGGGGACGGCAGGCAGGAAGACCCCTGCCACCGGAGCGATCTGGGCGTTACCGCCGTAGCTGTTGGCACCCATGATGAAGGTGGCCTTACCGGTCAGCTTCGTGGTGGTGGAGAACTGGGTGGCTTCCAGCTCACCCACCTTGGCCTCCAGGCCATCCACACGGCCGCGCAGCACGGCGAGTTCCTTTTCGAACTCGGCCATCAGGCGCTTCAGCTCGTCGGTCACTTCGGTGATCCGGTCGAGGCAGGCGTTCAGCAGGGCCGCCGCTTCATAGCGGGTCATGG
>NZ_JAFKRH010000045.1 GCF_019038465.1 Synechococcus sp. CCY 0621
GCTTCATAGCGGGTCATGGCCTGGCCGCCTTTGTAGGTGCCGTTCGGGTAGCCGGCGACGCAGCCGTAGCGCTCGATCAGGTTCGAGAGGGCCTGGAAGGCCCAGTCGGTCGGCTTGACGTCGGAAAACTGGTTGATGCTGGTGACTTGCTCTTCGGCGGCGTACTTGTTGACGCCGTCGATGTTGAGCTCAGCTGCCTGAACCGCCACAGGGGCGAGCAGGCCGAGGGCTGCGGGAGCAACCAGCAGTTGCTGGAAGAGTTTCATGGGTTCCTCACACGGAAGCGGCGCAATGCGCCAACCGAAGAATCACCCAGGGGAACCTGTCCATCCAGTGTCCATGTGCCAGAAAACACAACGTCCGGTACCCAGGGGTGCTGCCAGAGTGCCGCCCATGAAGGCCCTTTGGGCGACGCTGCCCTTCCTGCCCCTGTTGCTCACGGCGGCGCCGCGCAGCTTCCTGGCCCACGACGAGGGCTACTACGCCCTGCAGGCCCGCTGGATCGCGCAGAGCGGCCAGTGGCTGGCTCCTCCCTGGTGGGACCAGGTCGTCTTCGATCGCACCATCGGCCTGCCGTGGCTGATCGCCGCGGCCTACCGACTGCTGGGCCTGGCCCCCTGGGTGGCCCATGTGCCGTCGTTGGTCGCCGCCGTGGCCTCCCTGCTGCTCACCGCGGCCCTCGCCAGGCGCCTGCTCGGCGGTGATGGAGACGGATGGGTTGCCGCCGCCGTACTGGCGCTCACCCCCCTGTGGCTCGACTACGCCCACCTCGCCAGCCAGGACATGCCGCTGGTGGCCCTGGAGCTGCTGGGAATCCTGGCCCTGCTGCGGGCCGGCGATACCCCCAAACGGCACTGGGCCATGCTGGCCGGGGCCTGGATCGGCCCAGCCTTCCTGATCAAGGGCTTCATGGTGGCGCTGCCCGTGCTGGCCCTGCTGCCCTTTGTCCTGCTGGAGCGGCGTCCCGTGCTGCGGCGGCCCGCCTTCTGGCTCGGCCTCGCCCTCGGCTGGCTGCCGGTGGCGCTCTGGCTGGGCCTGAGCCTGCGGGTGCTCGGCCTGCCGGTGGTGGCGGGCCTTTGGCAGAAGCTTCTCTACCTCTCCGAGAGCGACGTCTACAGCGCCGGTCCCCTCTATTACGTATGGAACCTGCCGGCCAACACCTTCCCCTGGAGCCTTTTCGCCCTGGCGGGCTGGCGCAGCTGGCTAGCCGCACCGCTGGAGCGGACCAGGCGCCTGCTGCTGCTTCTCTATCCGTTGCTGATGCTTCTCCTGCTCAGCGCCTTCCGCACCAAGACCCCGTACTACGGGTTGCAGCTCACCCCCTTCGTCGCCCTGGCGGCAACCGCCGGCCTGCGCTCCTGGAGCGCCGCAGTCGGCAAATCTGCCCACTGGGCCAGCCTGGGCATCGCGGGCCTGGGAATGGCCCTGGTCCTGGCGGCGGCGGTGGTGCTCTGGCCAGGGGCGCCGGCCAAACGGCTTGTGGCCAATGGGGTGGCCAGCCTCGCGCCGACACCGGAACAGTTCGCCATGGCGGCGGTGGGCCTGGGTCTGGCCTGGGCCCTGGTTTTCTGGTGCCGCCGCAGCGCACACCGACTGGGGGCCCTGCTGATCGGTCCCTGGCTGGCCCTGGTCGTTCTGGTACAGGCCGGTCTGTTCACCGACAGAAGCCCCGTGCAGCGCCAGGCCCTGGCGCGCCCTGCGGCGGCGCAGGCACTCGCTGCGGGGCCGATTGCCGCCGCCGCCGCCGCTCCCCTGAGCGGCGAGGAGCACGCAGGGCTGATCCTGGTTGCCCTGGCCAGCCCCAGGCTGATTCCCCGCCTTGGGGCGCCGGAAAAGGTTCCTCCCGGGGATCGGGTGTGGATCCGCCGCCAGGAACTGCCAGCCGGATGGCCCGTGCAGCTGCAGGCCCCCGAGCTTGAGCCCTGGCTGCTGGCCGCAGCTCCAGGAGCGGACCGATGAGGCTGGCGCGCGGCCGGGACGCTTGGATCCTGCTGGGGTTGTGGCTGGCGGGCCTGCTCCTGGATGTCCTCTGGCTGCAGCGCCATGGCCTGCCGCCAGCCTGGGATCAGGGGGAACACCTGAGCCGCGCCATGGGGGTCTGGCAGGTGCTGGGTGAGGCCGCGCCCTTCGATCCCCTCTGGTGGCAGCGGCTGTGGGCCGAAACCCCCACCTACCGGGGACCCTTCACCTATTTGGTGACGGCACCGGTGTTCAGCCTGCTGGGGCCTGGGTATGGCAGCGCGATCCTCTCCAACAGCCTCTTCCAGGCCCTGCTGCTGGGCAGCCTGTACGGCCTGGGCCGCCTGGCCCACAGCCGGGCCGCCGGCCTCTGGTCCGCCTTTCTGTGCAGCGTCGCACCGGCCCTGCTGAACCAGCGCAGCGATTACCTGATCGACTTCAGCCTGACGGCCGTGCTCACGGCCACCTGGTGGCTGCTGACCGTGCGAGTTCTGGCCAGCCCCCGGCGCCCCTGGCTCTGGAGCCTGGGCGGCGGCCTGGGGCTCGGGGCGGTCGTACTGACCCGCCCGACCGGCCTGGTGATGCTCTGGCTGCCCCTGCTGGCGCTGGCCTGGATGGCCCTGGCGGCCCTGGTCCAGCGGGGCCGACCGACCCGCCTGGCCGAGTCGCTGCTGGGCGTGGCGGCGGCGACGGCCCTGGCCTGGCCCTGGTGGAGCCAGAACTGGCTGACGATCCTCTCCACCGTCAACAAGGCCCGCCAATGGGGGGTGCTGTACCAGGACGGGCTGGAGGCCAACACCCTGGCGGGTTGGCTGTTCTATCCCCGCCTGCTGCCCACGATGGCCGGGGCCACCCTGGTGGCGGTGGTGGTGGCGGGAGGATTGCTGAGCCGATGGCTCCGCCGCGGCAGCCCACCCAACCTCTTGGATTGGCACAGGCTGGCCTGGTGGCTGAGCTTTCCGCTCGGGGCCCTGCTGCTGGCCACCCTGATGAGCACCAAGGACTTCCGCTTCGTGCTGCCCCTGGTACCCCAGCTGTGTCTCGGTCTGGGGATCCTGCTGGCCTCGGCCACCGGTCGCTGGACGACCAGCTGGCGGCTGGTGGTGGTGGGACTGGGGATCTGGGGGGCCCTGGCCAGCCAGTTCGCCCTGGCGGCCAATCCCACCGGGTTTCCGCCGCGGCCTCCCATCGCCGGCCCCCCATGGCCCCTGGAGGCGATCGTGGCCACGATCCGCCAGCGCAGTCCGCACCAGCTCTCCACCCTGGCGGTTCTGCCCGACAGCCAGGGCCTGAACGCCTTCAATCTCGACGCCGAAGGACGCCGCCAGGACTTCCGCGTCGCCGCCCGCCAGACCGTGGCCCCCGTCGACCAGCTCGGCGGGGACCTGGCCGGCTTCGACTGGTTCCTGCTCAAGGGGGGCGACCAGGGCGTGATGAGCGACGCCCGCCAGGCCGCCCTCGACGGGATGGTGCGCCGTTCGCCGGCGTTCCAGGCCGCCGGCCGCTGGCCCCTGCCCGACGGCAGCAGCGCCGAGCTCTTCGGGCGGCGGAACCTCAGCCTGGAGGTGACGCCGGTGGCCTGCGGGCCGGATCCCAGCCTCCTGCTGGATCTCAGCGTCGAGCCTCCCGCTCCCCTGCGGCCGGGCAGCGAGGCCGTGCTGGTGAGCCGCCTGCGAGGGCCGGCGGCCCAGCTGCGGGATGGTCTGCTGCTGCTCGACTGGCGGCCGGACTGGCGCCATGACCGCGGCATCGGCCAGGGGATGGTGCGCGCCAGTGCTGGCGGTTGCCTGGAGGTCCGCGAACGGCTGGCCCTGCTGGTGCCGGCCGGGCTGCCCGACGGCTCCTACCGGCTGCGGGCCCGCGCCATCGACGGCCAGGGGCGGCCGCTGGCCTTGCGCAGCGCCCCGCTGACGTTGACAGTGGCGGCCACCGGTGAGGTCGCCACCGGACCTGATGGCGGGGCGCCCCCCAACCGCATCGACCAGCTGCTCGCCCTGGGGAGGTTGCTGCGCCGTGGTGAGCTGGATCTGCTGTTCCGGCAGGTGGGTCAGATCAACCAGCGCGATCCCCAGCAGATCTATCTCGCCCAGGGGGAGCGGCTGCTGCGGGCCCGACTCCAGGAGGGGGCTGACCTGGAAGACCTCTATGGTCTGGCCCTGGCCCAGGCGTTGCAGCGGCACGCCGATGGGGCCGTCGACACCCTGCAGCGCATCGTGTCCCTCGAACCCACCAATCCCCATGCCCTGATGGCCCTCGGCTTCGTGCAGCTCTACCGCTTCCACCCCGGCCAGGCCCAGGTGGCGCTCGATGCCGCCGCCAGACTCGACCCCGGCAACCGCACCCTGCGGACGCTGCGGGCCGTGGCCAGCGGCCTGCGGCTCGATGTGGCCGGCACCCTGGCCCTGCTGCGATGAACGGCACGCTCCAGCCCGAGGGGCTGCAACGGTTCCACCGCCGCAACCGCGCTTACTACGAAGACCTGGACCGGCTGCACCAGGTGCTGGTGGCTCCGGGACTGAGGGTGCTTGAGATCGGCTGCGGCCTGGGGGATCTGCTGGCTGCCACCCGCCCGAGCCACGGGGTGGGCATCGAGCGCGACCCCGCCATTGCGGCCGTCGCCCGGGCGGCCCATCCGAACCTGCGCATCCTCTGCGCCGAGGCGGCGACCATTGACCCGGAGGCGATCGGGGAAAGCGAGCCCTTCGATGTGATTCTCGTCGCCAACACCCTCAACACCCTCGAGGACGTCCAGGGGGTGCTCGAGCGACTGGCGGCGTTCTGCCACGACCGCACCCGGCTGGTGGTGAGTTTCCACAACTGGCTGTGGCAGCCGCTGCTGAAGGCGGCAGAGACCCTGGGTCTGCGCCAGCCCCAGCCGCCCGAGAGCTGGCTCACCCCCAGGGACGTGCAGAACCTGCTCGACCTGGCCGGCTGGGAAGTGCTCAAGCAGGGGCACCGCTGCCTGCTGCCCCGCCGGCTCCCCCTGCTGGCCCCCCTGGCCAACCGCTGGTTGAGCCAGCTGCCCGTGCTGGAACAGTTCGGGCTCACCCACTGGCTGGTGGCCCGGCCCGCCACGCCGGCCCAGCGCCGGCCCAGCGTCAGCGTGGTGATCCCGGCCCGCAACGAAGCGGGCAACATCGCCGCCGCCATCGAGCGCATGCCCCTGCTGGGGTCGGCCACCGAAGTGCTGTTCGTCGAAGGCCATTCGTCCGATGACACCTGGGCGGAGATCGAGCGGGTCTGCGCGACCTACCGCGGCCCACTGCAGCTGCGGGCCCTGCGCCAGAGCGGCCGCGGCAAGGCGGACGCCGTCTGGCTGGGCTTCGATCAGGCCGAGGGGGAGGTGCTGATGATCCTCGATGCCGACCTCACCGTGCGCCCCGAGGATCTGCCCCGCTTCTACAAGGCCCTGGCGGAGGGCCGGGGGGAGTTCGTCAACGGCTGCCGGCTGGTGTACCCCCGCACCAGCGCCGCCATGCCGCCGCTGAACACAGCCGCCAACCGCTTCTTCGCCGCGGCCTTCTCCTGGCTGCTGCGCCAGCGGCTCAAGGACACCCTGTGCGGCACCAAGGTGATCTGGAAGGCCGACTACGAGCGCCTCAAGGCCGGGCGGTCCTATTTCGGCGACTTCGACCCCTTCGGAGATTTCGACCTGCTCTTCGGCGCGGCCAAGCTCAACCTCAAGATCGTGGAGGTGCCGGTGAGGTATCAGGAGCGCAGTTACGGCAGCTCCAACATCGCCCACGTGAAGGAGGGTTTGATCCTGGCGCGCATGTGTCTCTATGCGGCTCAGAAGCTGCGCTTCACGCCATGAGCGCGCTGGTGTGCGCCCCACTTCCGGGCCAACGGCGTCGCCCTGGCCGCTGATGAAAAAGCGCTGGCTCCTCGGCCTGGTGGCCACCCTGGTCCTCTACCTGGGGCTCAGCTTCTGGTTCGGCTTCGCCAACGTGATGCGCTCCCTGGCGGCACTGCCCTGGTGGTGCTGGCTCGTGGTGGCTGCGCTGGTGGCCCTGGGTTACGTGCTCCTGTTCCAGCGCTGGCAGTTCTATCTGCGGCAACTGGGACACCCCCTGGCCTGGCGTCCCAGCAGCCGGATCTACGCGGCCGGCCTCGCCCTGGTGGCCGCACCAGGGCGAAGCGGTGAGGCCCTGCGCGGGCTGTGGCTGCAGCGTCGCCACGGCATCCCGATGCAGGTGGGCGTGGGGGTGACCCTGGCGGAGCGGGTGACGGACCTGGCCGGAGCCCTGCTGGTGCTCGCCTGGGGGCTGGGGGGAAGGGTTCTGCCGGCCCTGCTGGCCGCCGGGGGGACCCTGGCCATCAGCGGCTGGCTGCTGACACACCCAGCCGCCCTGCGGCGCCTGGAGGCGTTTCTCGACCGGCTGCCGGCCCACCGGCGCTGGCGCGGTCTCACCCGCCTGCTTCGTGAAGCCCTTGGAGCGGTGAGCCGGCTGCGCCAACTGCTGCAGCTCTGGCCCCTGCTGGTGGGCACCACCCTGGCGGCGCTGGTGTGGCTGATTGAGGCGGCGGCATTGATGGGCCTCCTCCAGCTGCTGGGGGATCCCCTGGTCCTGCCCCAGGCCGCCGTGATTCGCACGGCGATGGCCCTCGGCGGCGTCCTCTCCTTTCTGCCGGCGGGGGTCGGTACCGCGGAGGCCACGGCCATCGGCCTGGCGGTGGCCTTCGGTGTCGAACGATCGGCGGCTCTGGCCGTCATCCTGGTGCTGCGGGTGTGCACCGTGCTGCTGCCCACGGCGGTGGGCGTGCTGGTGCTGGCCGGCCTCAGGGACGGTGGCCCGGCAGACGGTGGCGACGGGGTGGGCGCGTGATCGAGGCCATCGGCTCCCAGGACTCCCTGGCCAGAGGCAGCGCACCCGCCTCGCCCAGCGGCTACCGGGCCGAGATCGACGGCCTGCGGGCCGTGGCCGTGGTGGCCGTGATCCTCAACCACATCGATGAGCGGCTCCTGCCCAGCGGCTATCTGGGGGTGGACGTCTTCTTCGTGATCTCGGGCTTTGTGATCACCGCCTCCCTCACCCGCCGTCCGGCCCACTCCCTGGGCGAGTTGCTGCTCGGCTTCTACAGCCGGCGCCTGAAACGGCTCGTGCCGGCCCTGCTGGTCTTCGTGGTGGTGGTGGGGATCCTGTCCTGCCTGGTGATCCCCCGCCCCCATACGGCCCTGCGCACGGGGATCAGCGCCCTGTTCGGGTTCTCCAACGTCTATCTGCATGGGCAGGCCACCGACTACTTCGGCACCGCCACCAAGCTCAACCCCTTCACCCACACCTGGTCGCTGGGAGTAGAGGAGCAGTACTACCTCCTGTTCCCCTTGGTGGCCTGGCTGACGGGCTTCGCGCGCCCTGGAGCTGGCGGCCAGCGGAATCTGTTCGCCGTGATGGGGGTGGCCTCGCTGGCGTCCTTGATCGCCTTCGTTCAGCTGTATCCCAGCCAGCAGGCCGCCGCCTACTTCCTGATGCCGCCCAGGCTCTGGGAGATGGGGGCCGGCTGCCTGCTGTTCTGCGCCGGCGGCGTCTGGCCGGCCGCCGCCAGGGGCCTGGCCCGCCTGCCGCCCCTGGCGGCGGTCCTGGGCCTGGTGGGGGTGATGCTGCTGCCGCTGGCCTGGGCGGTTCCGGCCACGGTGGCCTCCGTGGTGTTCACCACGCTGCTGATCGCCAGCCTGCGGCAGGGAACCGCCGCCCATCGGCTGTTCAGCCGGCCGGCCCTGGTGCAGGTGGGGCTGATCTCCTACTCCCTCTATCTCTGGCATTGGGGCGTGCTGTCCCTGAGCCGCTGGACGATCGGCCTGCACTGGTGGTCGCTGCCGTTCCAGATCGGCCTGATGGTGCTCCTGTCGGTGGCCTCCTACCGCTGGGTGGAAAAGCCCCTCAGACAGGCCAGCTGGGCCCCGCGGCGGGACCAGACGATCGCCATCGGGGTGGGCGGCCTGGCCGCCGGGGCGGGGCTGCTGATCGGTGTTGACAACCTGCCTCCGTTCAGCCTCTACGCCGGACGCAACCCGATCCCCGCCGGCATGGGGGTGGAATCGCTCGTGGATCCCTATCGGGTGGCCGGTGCGGCCGGAACCTGGCAGGGATCCCCCTGCGTCCTGGCCAACGACGGCGAAGCAGCCAAAACCATCGCCATCGAGGCCTGCACCCTCGGGGACTTCGCCACGGCCCGCCACCGGGTGCTGGTGGTGGGCAATTCCTTCTCGGCCTCCTTCGCCGGCGCCTTCGACGAACTGGTGGCCAACGATGACTACGCGGTGACGATCACCTCGGCCTGGGCCGCCTCGCCGGTGGGCAACTTCGCCGCCCTCGGCGGCAGCGGCCCCTTCGCCGCCACCAACCGCGCCTACTGGAACCGGGTGGTGCCGGGGCTGGTGGAACAGCTGCGCCCGGGCGACTGGGTGTTCCTCGTCAACGACATGGTGATGTTCTCGCCGCCCAGTCAGGGGCCGGGCAGCCGGCTGATCCTGCAGACCCTGAGGGTCGGCCTCACCGACTTCTCCGCCAGCCTGGCGCGGCGCGGCGTGCGCTTGGCGGTGCTCAACGGCCTGCCCTTCGCCCGGGAGGCGAACTGCCACCCCGCCAGTGCCGTGCCCCAGTGGTTCTCCCCCTTCGGCGGCCCCTGCCTGATGCCGGACCGGACGGAATCCCTGCGGCGACGCCAGCCCCTCGACAACCTGCTGACGGAACTGGAGAAGCGGGGAACGCTGCAGGTGGTGGATCTGTTCGACCTCTTCTGCCCGGGAGGGGCCTGCACGTACCGCTCCGCCGATGGGGAGATTCTCTACAGGGACGAACATTCCCATCCCTCCAGGCAGGCGGTGCGGCTCGCCGCCCCTTTGATCCGCGACGTGCTGACATCGTCGCCGAGAGGAGCAAGCCCCCCATGAACGATGCCCCCGACTCCGTCATCTCCAGGCGAACCTGGGGAAACGGTGTCGGGGGCTCTCGCCGGGTCCGCTCTGGCGCGGAACCGATGGATCAGGAGTCAGCAGCCGTGATCAGCCGGCATTCTCCGCGATCAGCAGACCCTGGATGGGACAACTTGGGGTCATGGACACCTCCTCCTGTGGGTTGGATGCCAGCCGGCGACGCCTGCGGCGAGAACGAAAACAACCTTTGAAAGGAGCAACACGTTGAACTTGCCCGCCGCTGGACCCACCGAATCCGCTGGCGCGGAGTGAGACCCACTTGGGCCAGTCGTCGCCGAGCCCTTCAATCAGACGTTTCCGTCGATCACCACGTCACTGCTGACGGAACCCGACCATCGTAACCAGCTTTTCGGACCGGTGCCGAGCCGATGGCCATAGCGGTGGAAGGTCTGGCGGGCCAACAAAAAAGGCCCCCGAAGGGGCCATGGCTTGGCAGGGAAAGGATCAGAGTGCGTTGCCGCGGGGCAGAACCTCTTCAGGGAAGATGAAGTTTTCGTGCGGTTGGTCGGCGGGCGCCATCCAGGCACGCAGACCTTCGTTGAGCAGGATGTTCTTGG
>NZ_JAFKRH010000046.1 GCF_019038465.1 Synechococcus sp. CCY 0621
CATCGGCCACTTCCGCAGCCTGGGCACCAATCTCTTCGGTCTGGAAGATGTCCTCGGTGGTGGTGACCGCGACTTCGACGATCATGTGATCGGCTTCAACTTCAGCCAGGTCGTCTGAAGCCGGATCAGCACAGACGTCTAGCCAATAAAAAACCCTGCCGAGGCAGGGTTTGAAACGTCATCCGGTGAGCAGGGCGGGCTTGGTTCAGCCGACGCTCCAGACGCCACCGGCGATGTTGGCCAGCGGGGATTGGATGGCGGTACTGCACAGGAACCAGGCGAAGGCGGCGCCACCGCAGCCACCCAGCCAGAAGCCGCTGGCGAATTCCGCCCAGCCGGCTTTGGTGAACAGGTCGGCGGGAGGGTTGTCGATGGTGGCGTCGGCGGGCTGGACGTTGGGGCCGCTGCCGGCGGTGCCGTAGATCGACAGACAGATGGTCAGGATCGACACCAGGCCGATGGTGGCGAGCAGCCCGGCGGTGCTGGCGAACTCGGTGGCACGCAGGGGGCCGGTGTAGGCGAAGGGCCCGTAGAGGAAGTAGCCGTGGGCCATGCCCACCTCAAGACCACGACGGTTGGGGGAGAGGGAGGGCCGATACGCCGGCAGGGCGTTCAGAAAGGCCTTGGTGAAATAGCTGCTGTTAACGGGGGTGGCCAGATTGCCGACGGTGGGGTCGGCGACAGGGGTCACGGTCATGGGGGGCGGATCAGGGGGTCGTCGGAAGGGGAGGCGAGTGACGCTGGGGCCTGGGCCCGTCGTCAGTCGGTCGCCTCGATCACGTTGAACAGCAGGGCCATGGCCACCGCTGCGCCGAGGATTCCCACCAGGGGAACCATCACGGACGGCATCCAGGCAACGGCAAATTCACCAGTCATGGCTTGGGCCAATAGGAACCGCCGGTACTGTAAGGACCCCTTCCTGCCTGGGTTCTCAGGGGAGCGGGGGGCGACATAAAAGTTCAGCCGGCGCCGCCGCGCAGCGTGGCCCGCACCCGGTAGATCGGTCGGCCCTGGCTCTCGTGGTAGGTGCGCATCTGCAGTTCCGCCAGCAACCCGAAACTGAACAGCTGCACCCCGCTGAGGATCGCCAGCACGGCCATCAGCAGCAGGGGACGGTTGCCGATGTCGGCCCCCAGCAGCAGCTTCTCGCCCACCAGCCAGAAGGCGATGGCCAGGCCCGCCCCCAGGGCCAGCAGCCCGGCGAAGCCGAACACATGCATCGGCCGGGTCAGGAACCGCTTCATGAACCACACCGTCAGCAGGTCCATCAACACCCGGAAGGTGCGGTCGATGCCGTAATGACTGCGCCCGTAGAGACGGGCCTGGTGGGACACCTTCACCTCGCCGATCCGGGCGCCTTCGATGAAGGCCAGGGCCGGCAGGAAGCGGTGCAGTTCTCCGTAGAGGTTCATGTCGCTGACCACCTCCCGCCGGTACGCCTTCAGGGAGCAGCCGTAGTCGTGCAGACGCACCCCCGTCACCCGGGCGATCAGCCGGTTGGCCACCAGGGAGGGCAGCAGCCGGTTGAGGGCTCCGTCCTGGCGCTGCTGCCGCCAACCGCTCACCAGGTCGAGGTCGTCCTGCTCCAGCCGGCCCAGCAGCAGCGGGATGTCGGCGGGATCGTTCTGGAGGTCGCCGTCGAGGGTGACGATCACCCCACCGCCGCTGGCATCGAAGCCGGCCGCCATGGCGGCCGTCTGCCCGTAGTTGCGCCGCAACAACACGGCCACCAGTTCCGGCACCTGGCTGGCCAGGTGCCGCAGCACGGCCGGGGTGCCGTCCTTGGATCCGTCGTCCACCAGCACCAGCTCGAATGGACGGCCCAGGGGCTTCAGGGCCGCCAGCAGCTTCTCCACCAGCAGGGGAATGCTGGCCTCCTCGTTGTAGAGGGGCACCACCACCGACAGGCTGGCGGTCTCCGCCATGGCCCCACCCAGCTCAGGCTGCACGGTACCCGCTCAGGGAGGCAGCGGACTGCCGTCGTGGCTGTGCATCACCCGCCCCGCGCCCCGTAGTTCGGCCCGGTAGTGGCAGGCCACCGGATCCCGGTTGCGGGGATTCAGGTCGTCGATGCCGATGCCGTCACGGCCGTGCTGGCGTCCGGAACTGTGCAGGTAGCGGCCCCCGCCCAGGTGCAGGGCCACGTGGGTGCAGCGCCGAGGGGTGCCGAAGAAGAGCAGATCCCCCGGCAGCAGCAGGCTGGTGACGCCGCTGGCCACCGCCACCGGGCGGCAGAAGCGTTCCTGCAGATAGGCATCCCGGGGCAACCAGATGCCGGCCAGGGCGAAGGCGGTCTGCACCAGCCCCGAGCAGTCGAAATCGGGACCCAGGGTGCCCCCCCAGAGGTAGCGGTTGGGCTGGTGACGGGCGGCCTCGGCGAAGGCGAGCACCGCCTCCAGGCGGGCGGCGATCCTGTCGCGATCGAGGCGGGGCAGCGGCGGCGGCGGGGCGGGCTGGCCGTGGCTCTCGAGGGCGAGCGCCTCCACCCAGCAGGGGTAGCCGTCCTCGTGCAGCCGCACCCGCAGGCGGGACTCGGCGCTGTCGAGCACCCTGAGGTGCCGGCCCGCGTGGATCTCGGTGGCCAGGCCCGGGCCCTGCGGCCGGCTGTAGGCCGGCAGCGGCCGGGTCAGGGTCCACGTGCGGCCGGGCGCCGGCAGGGTGCCTAAGGTCGCCATCGCAAGGTGCCGCCGCTGATGGCGTTCTACAGCCCGGATCAGGCCATGGGCCAGACCCTGCGCCAGCTCATCGGGCATCTGGAGGAGGAGGGGCGCCCGGGGCTGGGGGAGCAGGTCTCGATCACCTGGCTCCGTTACGGGGCTTCCCTGCTGGGCGCCGCCGAGGGCCTGGGCCAGGAGGCCTTCTGGGGCCAGGCCGTGACGGGTGCCAGCTGGGAGGGGGAGAGGCCGCGCTATCCCGCCAGCGTCGTGAAGCTGGTGTATCTGGTGGCCGCCGAAGCCTGGCTGCAACGCCAGCTGATCGAGGAGGGTCCGGAACTGCGCCGAGCCCTGGCCGACATGGTGCGCGACTCCGGCAACGACGCCACCAGCCTGGTGGTGGATCTGCTCACCGGCACCACCAGCGGCCCGTCCCTGCCCCCCGCTCGGGCGGCGGCCTGGTGCCGCCAGCGCCAGGTGGTCAACGACTGGCTGGCGCGCCTTGGCTGGAGCGAGGTGGCGGGGGTGAACGCCTGCCAGAAGACCTGGGCGGAGGGGCCCTATGGCCGCGAGCGGGACTTCTACGGCGCCCAGCTGGAGAATCGCAACCGCCTCAGCACGGATTTCACGGCCCGCCTGCTGCACGCGGTGATGGCCGGAGCCGCGGTGTCCCCGCCGGCCTGCCGCCGCATGATGGCCCTGCTGGGACGCTCCCTCGATCCCGAGGGTCGGGCCGCCGATCCCGAGAATCAGGTGGATGGTTTCCTCGGGGCTGCTCTGCCGCAGGGGTCCCGGCTGTGGAGCAAGGCCGGCTGGATGAGCCAGGCGCGCCACGACGCCGCCTATGTGGAGGTGGAGGGCAAGGCGCCGATGCTGCTGGTGGTGTTCAGCGAGGGACGGGCCCGGGCCGCCGATGCCAGCCTGCTGCCGGCCATTGCCACCGCCCTGTTGGACGCCTGAATCTGAACGTGCGGCAGGAGTGGCCGGTTCAGGCCGGGCAGCGTGCGGGCCGCCTGTGTCGGGCGGAGGAGCATCGCCAGGCTCTGAGCAAACCTGGCGTGGACGGCCCTGGAAGGGCCGGAAACGGAGAGGGAGGGATTCGAACCCTCGACAGAAGTTGCCCTCTGTAACTCCTTAGCAGGGAGCCGCTTTCAACCACTCAGCCACCTCTCCAGTGGCCAAGAGAGCTTATCAGGGCTCGGTCGCCGCCTCGGACTCCGGGGGCACGGCCAGGCGCGGCAGGCGGTGCTTGAAGCCGCAGAGGATCTCCCAGGGGATCGTGCCGCAGCGTTCGCTCCAGTCGAGGGGGCTGATCGTCTCCCCCCCCTGCTCGCCCAGCAGGGTGACCAGGCTGCCCACCTCGATCCGGGGGGCCTCGGTGGCGTCAATCACCAGCTGGTCCATGGTGATGGCGCCCACCTGGGGCAGGCGCCGGCCGTCGAAGAGCACGTCCATGCGGTTGGAGAGCTGGCGGGGCACCCCGTCGGCGTAACCGATCGACACCACCGCCAGGAGGCTGGGCCGGCTGGTGCGGAAGCGGTGGCCGTAGCTGACGCCGACCCCCGCCCCCACCTGGCGCAGCAGGGTGACGCGGGCGTGGATCTGCAGGGCTGGCCGCAGGGACACCACACCGGCCAGGTGGGGCGCCGGCGGCTGGCCGTAGAGGGCCAGGCCGACCCGGACCAGGTCGTAGTGCTGTTGGTGCCCCCGCAGGGTGCCGGCCGAATTGGCGAGGTGCCGGCAGCCGGCCGGCAGCCCCTGTTCGTTCAGGCTGGAGAGGACGCTCTCGAAGCGCCGTTGCTGGAGGTCGCTGAGGCCGTCGTCCTCCTCCGGAGGGGCATCGGCGCAGGCCAGGTGGGAATAGATCCCCGCCAGCTCGATGGCCTCCATGCCCCGCAGGGCCGCCACCAGCCTGGGGCCCTCCTGCCAGTCGGCGCCGAGCCGGGCCATGCCGGTGTCCAGCTTGAGCTGGACGGCCATGGTGCGGCCGCTGCCGCTGGCCAGGTTCTGGCACAGCAGGGCCTCCCGCATGCTGCTGAGCGTCGGCATCAGCTGCCAGCGCAGGCAGCTGCGCAGCTCCTCGGGCTGGGTGAGGTTGCCCAGCACCAGCACCGGGGCGGAGATGCCGGCGCGACGCAGCTGCACCCCTTCCGCCAGGGTGGCGACGCCGAAACAGGCCGCCCCCGCCTCCAGGGCGGCCCGGGCCACCGGCAGGGCGCCGTGGCCGTAGGCGTCGGCCTTGACCACGGCCATCAGTTGGGTGGCCTCTCCGATGTGGCGTTGCAGGGCCCGCACGTTGGCCTGGATGGCCGCGGTGTTGACCTCCACCCAGGCCCGCTGCCGCGACGGCTGGGTCTCCTCCGTCGCACTGGTGGGGGCGAGCGAGGCGCTGGTCATGGACGCCGGTGCAGGGGGTGGACCATGGATTTCATGGGAATCCCGTTAGCATGCCGCGTATCCAGCGGACTGGAATGGGCCACGTACTCGTTCTGAATGCGTCCTACGAACCGCTGAACATCACCACCTGGCGTCGGGCCATGGTGATGCTGCTCAAGGGGAAGGCCGAAGGCCTGGAGCACGACCCTGAAAAGACGATTCGCCCCGACCATTTCCTGCCCACGGTGATCCGGCTGCGCCAGTTCGTGCGGGTGCCCTACAAGCCGCTCCCTCTCACACGCCGCAACGTCTTCCACCGCGACGGCCACGCCTGTCAGTACTGCGGCTTCAGTGGCGAGCAGCTCTCGATCGACCACGTGGTGCCCCGCAGCCGGGGCGGCACCGACGTCTGGGAGAACGTCACCACCGCCTGCCTGCCCTGCAACGTGCGCAAGGGCAACCGCACCCCCAGGGAGGCGGGCATGCCCCTGGCACGGGAGCCGCGCCGCCCCCTGGGCAGCCTGAGCTTCGAGGCCAACCGGCGCATCCGCTCCGGCCAGCATCAGGAGTGGGCCAAGTACGTCATCGGCGCCTGAATCGCCCTCGCGCTCAACCACTCCGCCCATTCGCCGCGTTCATCCACCGGTGCCGGTGGCCTCGAGGGCAAGCGCCTCAAGACCCTGGCGCTGCTCCTCGGCGATGCAGGCGCCGATCAGGTCTTCGATCTGGCCGGCCAGCACGGGCTCCAGGGAGAAGTTGCGTCCCAGCCGATGGTCGGTGACCCGGTTGTCCTTGGCGTTGTAGGTGCGGATCTTCTCGCTGCGGTCGCCGCTGCCCACCTGGGCACGGCGCACGGAGCGCTCCTCGGCATTCGCTTCCGCCAGCTGGCGCTCGTAGAGCTTGGCCCGCAGGATTTCCATCGCCCGCTCCCGGTTCTGCATCTGGGAGCGTTCCTGGGTGCAGAACACCCGGATGCCGGTGGGTTTGTGCAGCAGGTCGACGGCCGTTTCCACCTTGTTGACGTTCTGGCCGCCGGCGCCGCCCGAGCGGGCCGTGCTGATATCCAGATCCCCCGGATCGATCTGCACCTCCACCGGATCGGCCTCGGGCATCACCGCCACGGTGGCGGTGGAGGTGTGCACCCGACCCTGGGACTCGGTGGCCGGCACCCGCTGCACGCGGTGCACGCCCGCCTCGAACTTCAGCTGGCTGTAGACCCCATCGCCGCGGATGGCGAGGATCAGTTCCTTGTAGCCGCCCAGGTCGGCCTCAGAAGCGCTGACCGGCTGCACCTGCCAGCCCTGGTTCTGGGCATAGCGCTCGTACATGCGGGCCAGGTCGCCTGCCCAGAGGCTGGCCTCGTCGCCGCCGGCCCCGGCACGGATCTCCAGCATGACGCTGCGCTCGTCGCGGGGATCCGAGGGCAGCAGGCTGAGGGTGAGCCGCGCGTTCAGGGCCGTGATCAGGCCCTCGAGGTTGACCAGCTCCTCGGCGGCCAGGGCCACCAGCTCCTCGGCGGCGGGATCATCGCGGTGGGCCTTCAGCAGGGAGCGGGCCTCGTCGCGCTCCTGCTCCAGCTTGCGCAGCCGCTGGTAATCGTTGACCAGGGGCTCCAACCGGGCCCGCTCACGGGCGATCGCCTGCAGGCGGGCCGGATCGGAGGCCACCGCCGGGTCGGCCAGCTGGCGCTCCAGGGTCTGGAAGGTGCGGCAGGCGGTGTCCAGCCGGGATTGCAGCAGCTCGGAATCCATGGGCGGCACCCGAAACGGAAAAAGCCGGGTGCTGGGGGCACCCGGCCGGAGAAAAACCGGGCCGAATCAGTTGTCTGATTCGGGCGGCCGGTGTCGGTCTGAGGATCTCAGGCTGACGGAGGACGGAGTCAGGCTTCCGTGGCCGCCGGGGTCTCGGCTTCGACGGCGGCGGGCGCCTCGGCAGGCTTGGCGGCCTTCTTGGCACCGGAGGCGGAATCGGTGCTGCCCATTCCGTACTTGCGCATGAAGCGATCCACCCGGCCCTCGGTGTCGAGGATCTTCTGGGTGCCTGTGTAGAAGGGGTGGTTGCCGCTCCACACGTCGACCGTGAGTTCCGGATGGGTGGAGCCGGTGGTCATGACCACCTCCCCGTTGCAGATCACCTTGGCGTCCGGATACCAGGTGGGATGGATGTCGGCTTTCGGCATAACGAAAATCAGCGCTTGGAGAACTGGGGAGCTTTGCGGGCTTTCTTGAGGCCGTACTTGCGACGCTCCTTGGCCCGGGGATCGCGGCTGAGGTGGCCTTCAATCTTGAGCGGCTTGCGGTTGTCGGGCGACAGGTCGCAGAGGGCGCGGGCCGCACCCTGCTTGATGGCATCGGCCTGGCCGGTGAGGCCACCGCCGCGCACGTTGACCAGCAGGTCGTACTGGGCTTCCAGGCCGAGGGTCTGGAGGGGGGCCTTCACCGCCGCCAGATAAACGGGGTTGTAGTTGAGGTAGTTGTCGCCGGGGCGGCCATTGATGGTGACGCTGCCGCTGCCGGGGACGACCCGCACACGGGCGACGGCGGTCTTGCGACGGCCGGTGCCCCAGTAGACGACGCGGTTGGAGGTGCTGGTCATTGGGCGGCGGTGGCGGGATCGAGGGCGAGGGGCTGGGGCTGCTGGGCGGCGTGGGGATGCTCGGCGCCCTTGTAGACCTTCAGCTTGCGGAACAGCTGGCGGCCAAGGGCGTTGTGGGGAAGCATGCCCTTGATCGCCTTCTCGATGATGCGCTCCGGCAGACGGGCCTGCAGATGCTCGAAGGTTTCGGTCTTCATGCCGCCGGGACGGCCGGAATGGCGCCGGTAGATCTTCTGGGTGGCCTTGTTGCCGCTGACGCGCACCTTGTCGGCGTTGATGACCACCACGAAATCACCGGTGTCGAGGTGAGGCGTGAAGGTGGGCTTGTTCTTGCCGCGCAGCACCTGGGCCACTTCACTGGCGAGACGGCCGAGGGTCTGGTCCGCTGCGTCGACCAGGTACCACTGGCGCTCAAGCGAATCGATGGAGGGTGGGGTTGTCTTGTTCATCGCGCCGGCTGGCCGGTTTGGGGTGAGCCCATCGCAGCCGGATGGGTCGGGACAGGGAGATTCGACCCTACCGTGTCGCCGGATCCGGCGAATTCGGCGAGACGCTATCTGCGTGGGGCCACCGGACGGGGCACCCTGCAGAGCTTCTCAACCGATCGGAACGCCGATGAACGGATCGGCGGGAGGATCGCGCGATTCCAACAGAAATCGCGGTTGACAATCATACCAGGCGGCCCCAGGGAAGATGTCCGTTGGGTAGCCCACCCGCAGCAGGCAAAGCCCCTGGGGCGGGGCGGCCTCCTTCACTGCGTGGCGGGCGCCGCTGCGCCAGCGGTGCAGGAACTCCTCGGCCTCAAGGCGGCCCTCCCCGACGGCCACCAGCTGGCCCATCAGCAGGCGCACCATGCCGTACAGAAAGCCGCTGGCCTGCATCTCGGTGACCAGCAGATCTCCCTGCCGCTCGATGTGCACGTCCTGAACGGTGGTGCGGGCATGGGCGCGGCGGCTGCCCGCCCTCTGGAAGGCGGAGAAGTCGTGCTCCCCCAGCAGAGCCTCCAGACAGCGGGCCATCCGGGCCTCGTCGAGGCGCCACTGGTAGCGATGCCAGCTCCAGGGGGCCAGGAACAGGTTGGGGCTGCGGCCGTTGAAGATCGTGTAGCGGTAGCGCCGGTAGGTGGCGCTGAAGCAGGCGTGCCAGTCGGCGGGGACCTCGGCGGCGGCCCTCACCCGGATCGTGGGCGGCAGGCGGCCGTTGAGAGCCTTCGCCCAACGGGACACGGGAATGGGGCCGGAGGCATCGAAATGCACCACCTGGGCTGCGGCATGGACGCCGCTGTCGGTGCGGCCCGCGGCCACGGCCTGGGCGGGACGGTGAGGGTCGAGGGCGGCGATGGCCCCCTCCAGGGTTTCCTGAACGCTGCTGTGGCCGGACTGACGCTGCCAGCCGTGAAACGAGGAGCCCTCGTACTGCAGCGAAAGGGCGATCCTTTTCAGACCAGCTCGATGATCGCCATCTCGGCGTTGTCGCCACGGCGGGGCACCGTGCGGATGATGCGGGTGTAGCCACCCTGGCGATCGCCGTAGCGGTCTTGGGCCTTGTCGAACAGAGCGTGGACGAGTTGCTTGTCGTAGATGTAGCCGATGGCGCGGCGACGGGCGGCGAGGGTGCCGTCCTTGGCCAGGGTGATCATGCGCTCGGCTTCATCACGCAGGGCCTTGGCCCGGGCCTTGGTGGTGGTGACGCGGCCTTCACGGATGAGCTGGGTGGTCAGACCACGCAGCATGGCCTTGCGTTGGTCGGCGGGGCGTCCCAGCAGGGGGACTCGGCACTGGTGTCGCATGGTGGGGACGGGAAAGGTGGCGAAACGGGGAGGGGGGAACCGCCTTTCAGCCGCTGGTGCGGCTCTGGGGCAGGGAGATGCCGATCCTCTCGAGGGCCTCGATCACCTCGTCGGCGGACTTGGATCCGAAGTTCTTGATCTCCAGGAGGTCTTCGTAGCTGAAGCCCATGAGGTCGGAGACGGAGTTGACCTGGGCGCGCTTCAGGCAGTTGTAGGCGCGGACGGAGAGGTTCAGCTCCTCCAGGGGGATCTGGGCCTCAGCCGATGGCTCGGGCTCCAGGCCGGGCTCCTCGGTCATGGTGAGGGTGGCCAGTGGCTGGAACAGCTCCATCAGCTGGTTGGCCGCCTGGGCCATGGCGTCGTCGGGGGTGACGCTGCCGTTGGTCTCGATCTCGATGCGCAGGCGCTCGTGGGCCGAGCCGCCTTCGCCGACCGCGGTTTCATCGACGGTGTAGTTGACCCGACGGACGGGCATGAAGACCGCGTCGATCTGGAGCAGGTCGATGGCGGCGGTGTCCTCGTTGTGGCGATCCACCGGCCGGTAGCCGATGCCGCGCTCCACGTGGACCTCCATCTCCAGGCTGTGGCCCTCGGCCACGGTGGCGATCTCCCGATCGCCGTCGATGACCTGCACCTGGGGGGAGAACTGCAGATCCGAAGCGGTGACACGGGCCGGGCCGTTGACCATCAGCCGGCCGATCTCGAGATCACGGCTGCGGCTGTTGACGGGAACCGACTTGCAGTTGAGCAGGATGTCGAGCACGTCCTCGCGCACACCAGGCACCGTGGCGTATTCGTGGTTGACCCCGGAGAGACGAACCGCCGTGATGGCGCTTCCTTCGAGACCACCGATCAGCACGCGCCGCAGGGCATTGCCGAGGGTGGTCGCCTGGCCCCGATCCAGGGGGCCGATCAGGAAGACGCCCGTCTGGGAACGGTCGTCGGCGACCTGGTGCTCGACCCGATCGATCTGGTAGTGCAACACGGTCAGAGGAGGTGGGAAAGGAAAGGTGGCCGCGGCAGCGGCCCTGGGGAGTCGGGTGGGAAGCCGGAGGCCTCCGGACGGCTCAGACCCGACGGCGCTTGGCCCGGCGGCAACCGTTGTGGGGCAGGGGGGTGACGTCGCGGATCAGGGTGATCTCGAGACCGGCCACCTGCAGGGCCCGGATGGCGGTTTCGCGCCCGGAGCCAGGACCGCGCACCAGCACTTCGATCTGACGCATGCCCTGCTCGAGGGCCCGGCGGGCGGCCGCTTCGGCGGCGGTCTGGGCAGCGAAGGGGGTGCCCTTGCGGGCTCCCTTGAAACCGCTGGCGCCGGCAGACGACCAGCTCACCACCTCACCGGCGGTGTCGGTGATGGAGACGATCGTGTTGTTGAAGGTGCTCTGGATGTGCGCGACCCCGTTGGGGACATTGCGCTTGGCCTTCTTGGGGCCTGTCTTCTTGGCTGGTTTGGCCATGGCGGTGACCCTGCGGGAGCAGGGAGGTGATCAAAGGACTGGGGGGAAGTCCCGGTGACGACCTCCGGGAGAGGAGGGCGGCGGGACCGGGGCCCGGTGGCTGCCGCGAGGGGCCACGGGCCGGGGAAGGGGGCAGGCAGGGAAGGCGGAACGGGCCCGGAGGCCCGGACCTCACTTCTTCTTGCCGGCCACGGTCTTGCGGGCGCCGCGGCGGGTGCGGGCGTTGGTGCGGGTGCGCTGACCACGCACGGGCAGGCCCATGCGATGGCGGCGCCCCCGCAGGCAGCCGATGTCCTGCAGGCGCTTGAGGGCCATGCCCTCTTCGCGGCGCAGGTCGCCCTCGAGGACGAAGGAATCGGCGGCGCCGCGCAGCTTTTGCACGTCGCCATCGCTGAGGTCCTTCACCCGGATGTCGGGGCTGACCCCCGATTTGGCGAGAATCTTGCGGGCCCTGGTGAGCCCGATCCCGTACACGTAAGTGAGTGAGATCTCAACCCTCTTGTCACGAGGGATATCGACACCGGCGATCCGAGCCACGTCAGGAAACGATCAGAGGGCAATGGGGGTGGCGGCCGAAGGCGGCCGCCGTGGAAGCGTGGGGGGTCAACCCTGACGCTGCTTGTGCTTCGGGTTGGTGCAGATCACCATGACCCGGCCGTGGCGACGGATCACCCGGCATTTGTCGCACATTTTCTTGACTGAGGCACGCACCTTCATGGGCGTTGTGCTCTCCGAATTTGCAAACAGCTACCTTATCACATCAGTCAACAAGGCTGGCTACGATCCTTTCTCCGATCTCCGCCACCGTGCCGGAGGCGTCGACGCTGTGGAGCAGGCCCAGCTGGCGGTAGTGGTCGATCAGTGGGGCGGTCTGCTCCTGGTACACCACCAGGCGGTTGCGGATCACCGCTTCGTTGTCGTCGGCCCGGCCACGGGAGAGCAGGCGCTGGATCAGCACCCCGTCCTCCAGCTCCAGCAGCAGCACCCGCTCGATGCGCTGGTCGAGCTCGGCCAGCAGGCCGTCGAGCGCCTCGGCCTGGGCCAGGTTGCGGGGGAAGCCATCCAGGAGCCAACCCCCCTGGTGGCCCTCCAGGCGGCTGCGCACGATGGCCAGCACCAGGGCATCGCTGACCAGCTCGCCGCGGGCCATCACCGCCTCCGCCTCCTGGCCCAGGGCGGAGCCGGCCTTCACCTCCGCCCGCAGCAGTTCACCGGTGGAGAGATGCAGCAGCTGGTGGTGCTCGGCCAGGAGCTCGGCCTGGGTGCCCTTGCCGGCGCCGGGGGGGCCGAGGAAGAGGAGTCGCTGTTTCATGGGAGAGGAGACGGGAGAACGGGACCTACTGCCTGACCAGTCCTTCGTAGCGCTGGGAGATCACGTAGGTCTGGACCTGCTTGGCGGTGTCGATGGCCACGCCCACCAGGATCAGCAGGGAGGTGGCCCCCAGACCCTGGAAAGTGCGCACCTGGGTGGCGCCCTCCACGGCCGAGGGGATGATCGCAATCGCGCCCAGGAACAGGCCCCCCAGCAGGGTGAGACGGTTGGACACGCCGGAGAGGTAGTCGGCGGTGGCCGAGCCGGGGCGCACTCCGGGGATGGCGACGCCGGAGCGCTTCAGGTTGGTGGCGATGTCCACCGGGTTGACGGTGAGGGAGGCGTAGAAGAAGGCGAAGCCGCAGATCAGGGCGAAGTACACCAGGGCATAGACCCAGGGGGTGCTGCTGGTGGGGTTCAGGTAGCCCGCCACCCGGATCAGCCAGGGGCTCTTGGTGAGGTTGGCGATGGTGAGCGGCAGGAACACCACCGCCGAGGCGAAGATGATCGGCATGACGCCGCCGGCGTTGAGCTTCAGCGGCAGGTAGCTCTGGCGGGAGGCCAGGCTGCTGGCACCGCCCACCTGGCGCTTGGCGCTCACGATCGGGATGCGGCGGCTGCCCTCCTGCAGGAAGATGATCCCCACGATCGTCACCAGGAAGACGAGCACCAGCACGACGATGCCGCCCACCGTGGCGCGGTCGCCGCTCTGGGCCAGCTGGATGGTGGACCCCAGGGCCTTGGGCAGGGTGGCCACGATGTTGATGAAGATCACCAAGGAGGCCCCCTGGCCGATGCCCCGTTCGGTGATCACCTCACTGACCCACATCACCACCATCGAACCGGTGACCAGGGCCAGGCTCGTCTGGACGACGAACAGCCATTCCGGCAGGCCCGGCAGGGCGTATTGCCGCAGGATCAGGGCGAAGACGATGCTCTGCAGGATCCCCCAGCCCAGGGCCACGTAGCGGGTGATCTGGGCCAGCTTGCGCCGGCCGGCCTCGCCTTCGTTCTTCTGCAGCTCCTCGAGCTGGGGCAGGGCCGCCGTCATCAGCTGGATGATGATCGAGGCATTGATGAAGGGCAGGATGCCCAGGGCGAACACGCCCAGGGTGGACAGGCCGCCGCCGGTGAAGATGTCCAGGAAGCCGATCAGCTGGCCGCCCTGGCGGATGAAGTCCTGGAAGGCGACCCGGTCGATGCCGGGCACCGGGATGTAGATGCCGAGTCGCACCAGCAGCAGCAGGCCCAGGGTGGTGAGCACCCGATCCCGCAGGCCCTTCGACTGGACCAGCTGGACGAGGATTTCAGCGGCGCTCGGATTGCGCCCCCTGCTGAGGAGCATGGTGATGACGGGAGTGGGGGGAACGGGTCGATACGACCGGAGCCGCCTGCCGCAGCACAAGGCTACGGGCAGACGGCTCCGGGCTGGAAGCAGGGCAACGCCCCGGGCTCAGTCGATGATCTCGCAGCTGCCGCCGGCGGCTTCGATCTTGGCGCGGGCCGAGGCGGTGAAGGCGGCGGCCTGGACCGTCAGTTTGACCGTGAGTTCGCCGTTGCCGAGCACCTTGAGCGGGTAGCGGGGGCTGGTGACCAGGCCCGCCTGCTCCAGGGAGTCGAGGCTGACGGTGCTGCCCGCCTTCAGCTCACCCAGCCGTGACACGTTGATCACGGTGTAGTGGGTGGGGTTGATGACCGGGAAGTGCTTGAGCTTCGGGATCCGGCGGTAGAGGGGCATCTGGCCACCCTCGAAGCCGGGGCGGGTGGGGCTGCCGGAGCGGGACTTCTGGCCGCGCATGCCGAAGCCGCAGCTGGCGCCCTGGCCGGCGGCGATGCCGCGACCCTTGCGCAGCTTGCGCTTGCGGGACCCCTTCTGGGGCTGGAGGTTGTTGAGAGAGAAGGACGTCATGGCGGGCCTCAGGAGTAAATCTGCTCGAGGGAGATGCCCCGCTCCTTGGCGGTCTCCTTGTGGGTGCGCAGGCCTTCGAGGGCCTGCATGGCGGCGCGGGCGTTGTTGAGCGGGGTCTTGGAGCCCAGCCGCTTCGCCAGCACGTTCTTGATGCCGGCCAGTTCGAGCACGGTGCGGATCGAACCGCCCGCGATCACCCCGGTACCGGGGGCAGCCGGCCGGATCAGCACGCTGGCGGCGCCGTCGCGGCCGTTGCTGAGGGTGGGGATCGAGCTGGTGCGGGTGAGGGGCACCTTGACCAGATGCTTCTTGCCGTCGGCCACGCCCTTGCGGACAGCGCCGATGACATCGCCGGCCTTGCCGACACCCACGCCCACCTGGCCGCGCTCGTTGCCGACAACGACGATGGCCCGGAAGCTCATCTTCTTGCCGCCCTTGACGGTCTTGGAGACGCGGCGGATCTGCACCACCCGCTCCTGCCATTCGGAGTCACGTTCCTGGCCGCGACGGTTGTCACGGCCGCGGCCGCCGCCGCCCCGGCGGTCGCCCTTGGCATCGCCACGGCCACCGCCGCCACCGCCGCCCCGGCGCTGCTCCTGCTGGCCTTCAGCAGCGGCGGGGACATCGGAGGCCGCAGGCACGGCGCCGGTCTGGATCTGGTCGTTGGTTTCGGTCATGGTGAGAGCAGGGATCAGAACTGAAGGCCCGCTTCCCGGGCGGCGTCAGCAAGGGCCTTGACCCTGCCGTGGTACAGGTTGCCGCCGCGATCGAAGACCACCTGCTGGATGCCCTTGGCGAGGGCGCGCTGGGCGACGAGCTGGCCCACCGCGACGGAAGCGTCACAGGTGGAGCTGGCCTGGACGCTGGTGCGCAGGTCCTTGTCGAGGGTGGACGCGGCGCAGAGGGTGCTCTGGGCGTCGTCGTCGATGACCTGGGCGTAGATGTGATTGTTGGAGCGGAACACGGCCAGCCTGGGACGGGCGGCTGTGCCGGAGAGCAGACGACGCAGGCGGCGGTGACGCTTCTGGGTCTGCTGTTTGCGGGAGAGGGTAGACATGGGGGATCAGACGGATGACGCTCGAGCAGACCTCATTTCTTGCCGGTCTTGCCGGCCTTGCGCAGAATCCGCTCACCTTCGTACTTGATGCCCTTGCCTTTGTAGGGCTCGGGGGGACGAATGCCGCGGATCTTGGCCGCCTCGTTGCCCACCAGCTCCTTGTCGGGGCCGGAGACGAAGACCGAGGTGTTGTTCTCGACCGAGAAGGTGACTCCTTCGGGGGGAACCATCTCCACCGGGTGGCTGTAGCCGGCGCTGACCACGAGCTTGCGCCCCTGGACCTGGGCGCGGTAGCCGACGCCGACGATCTCGAGCTTGCGGGTGAAGCCCTGGCTGACCCCTTCCACCATGTTGGCGACGAGGGTGCGGCTGAGGCCGTGGCGCTCACGGGAGCGACGGTGGGTGCTGGTGGGACTCACCACCACCGTGCCGCCTTCCTGGCTGACGCTGACGCCCTCCGGGAGAACGCGGCTGAGTTCCCCTTTGGGACCCTTCACGGTGACCGCCAGGCCATCGAGGCTGACGGTGACCTTGTCGGGAATGGGGATCGGGGCTTTACCGATACGAGACATGGAACAACTCCTGGGATCAGTAGACGTAGCAGAGCACTTCGCCGCCGACGCCCTGCTTGCGGGCATCACGGTCGCTCATCACACCCCGGGAGGTGGAGATGATCGCCACGCCGAGGCCGCCCAGCACCTTGGGCAGCTGGCGGGTGTTCTTGTAGATGCGCAGGCCGGGCTTGCTCACCCGCTGCACGGAGCGGATGGTGGGCTGGCGGTGCTTGCCGCTGTATTTCAGCTCAAGCACCAGCTGGCGCTGCACGCCCTCGCCTTCTTCGGCGATGGCGGCGATGAAGCCTTCCTGCTGCAGCACGTTGGCGATGCTGCGGGAAAGCCGCGAGGCGGGAATCCTGGTGCGCTCGTGGCGCTTTTCACTCGCGTTGCGAAGGCGAGTGAGCATGTCTGAGATCGGGTCGTGGTTGGCCATGGTCGTGTCCGGGAGGGGGCTCAGGTATTGCGGAACGGCATTCCCATTTCGCGGAGGAGGGCCCGGCCCTCTTCGTCGTTACGGGCGTTGGTCACGATCGTGACGTCCATCCCCCGGATGGCATCGATCTTGTCGAAGGAGATCTCGGGGAAGATGATCTGCTCCCGGATCCCCAGGGTGTAGTTGCCCCGTCCGTCGAAGCTCTTGGGGCTCACGCCGCGGAAGTCGCGGATGCGTGGCAGCGCCAGGTGGATGAGACGCTCGAGGAAGGCATACATCCGCTCGCCCCGCAGGGTGACGGCCACGCCGATCGGCATGCCCTGGCGGATCTTGAAGCCGGCGATGGCCTTCTTGGCGCGGGTCACCACCACCTTCTGACCGGTGATGGTCGCCAGTTCGGTGATCGAGGCCTCGAGGGCCTTGGCGTTCTGGGCGGCTTCACCGAGGCCCCGGTTGACGGTGACCTTGACCACCTTGGGAACCTCGTGGACGTTGGAGAGGTTGAGATCCTTCAGCAGCTTGGGCTGGATCGTCTCCCGGTAGCGCTGTTTGAGTGACATGACGGGGGGATGGGGGGGCGCTTCTGGACGTGGTCAGAAGGCGGACGGGGGAGGGGAGCAGGGAAGCGAAGCGGGGGGGGGCGCCGTGCGGGGTGGCGCGGTGGGGGGCGGTCAGTCGAGCACCTCCCCGGTCTTTTTGAGGCGGCGCTTCTTGCTGCCGTCGTCCTGGACGACGATCTCCACCCGGCTGGCGACCTTGTTGGCGGTGGAATACAGCATCACGTTGGAGGCGTGCAGGGACGCTTCTTCGGTGACGATGCGGCCCGTCTCGCCTTCCTGGGTGGGTTTGACGTGGCGGGTGCGCAGGTTGATGCCCTGCACCACGACACGGTTCTCGTTGGGCAGGGTGCGCAGCACCTCGCCGGTCTTGCCCCGATCCTTGCCGGCGATCACCTGGACGGTGTCACCTTTGCGGATGCGCATCTTGATGCGCTCGACGGGCCGGGCCTTGGGGGTTGCGGTGGCCATCTCAGATCACCTCCGGAGCCAGGGACACGATCTTGGTGAAGTTGCGCTCGCGCAGTTCCCGGGCGACCGGACCGAAGACCCGGGTGCCCTTGGGGTTGTTGTCGTTGCCCAGGATCACGGCGGCGTTGTCGTCGAAGCGGATGGCGTTGCCGGTGTCACGGCGCAGCGTGGCCCGGGTGCGCACCACCACGGCCTTGACCACATCCGACTTCTTGACGCCCATGTTGGGCATGGCGTCCTTGACGGCGGCCACGATCACATCGCCCACGTGGGCGTAGCGACGGTTGGTGCCGAGCACCCGGATGCACTGGATGCGCTTGGCGCCGCTGTTGTCAGCGACGTTGAGGAAAGTTTCCTGCTGAATCATGGGGGGTTCCTCAGCCGGCGCTGGTGGTGGAGAGAACTTCAGCCACGGCCCACCGTTTGGTGCGGCTGAGGGGACGGGTCTCGGTGATGCGGACCCGGTCGCCCACGCGGCAGCTGTTGGCTTCGTCGTGGGCTTTGTAGCGGGTGGTGCGGCGGACGGTCTTCTGATAGATGGGGTGGGGGAAGCGGTTTTCCACCGCCACCACCACCGTTTTGTCCATCTTGTCGCTGACGACGGTGCCGACCCTTTCCTTGAGTGCCATGGGGATCGAGGGGGGAATCAGGAGGCGACGGTGGAGCGCTGACGCTCCTCCTGCACCGTCAGCAGGTGGGCCAGCTTGATGCGGGACTCCTTGAAGCGGTGCGGGTGCTCCAGACGGCGGGTGGCCTGCTGGAAGCGGAGGTCGAACAGTTCGCGGCGGACGCCATCGATCTGTTCGGCGATCTGGGCGTCGCTGAGCGAACGCACATCGGTGATGGTGGGACGGGCCATGGTCAGGACTCCACTGCGAGGGCGGGTTCGGGGGCGGTTGCCACCTGATCGGCCAGGGCGAGGAACTTCGTCTTGAGCGGCAGTTTGTACTGGGCCAGACGCATGGCTTCCTTGGCGATTTCGGGCGTGATCTCGGGGCCACCCATCTCGAAGAGAATGCGGCCCGGCTTGATCACGGCCACCCAGAATTCCGGGTTGCCCTTACCGGAACCCATGCGGGTTTCGGCAGGCCGCATGGTGACGGGCTTATCGGGGAAGATCCGGATCCAGATCTGGCCCCCCCGCTTGACGTAGCGGGTCATGGCACGGCGGCTGGCCTCGATCTGACGGGAGGTGATCCACCCGCACTCCTGGGCCTGCAGGGCGAAATCGCCGAAGGCGATCGTGTTGCCGCGCGTGGCGACGCCGCGCATGCGGCCTCGCTGCTGTTTTCGGAACTTGACGCGTTTTGGACTCAGCATGGTTCAGGCCTCCTGATCACTCCTCGTTGGAGCGGTCTTCGAACTGTTGCGGCCGGCGGTTCGCCCGGCGTTTCGGTGCTCCACCCACGGGCAGCTGGTCTTGCTGACCGGGAAGCACCTCTCCTTTGAACACCCAGACCTTGATGCCCAGGACCCCGTAGGTGGTGGTGGCCACCTTGGTGGCGTAGTCGATGTCGGCGCGGAGCGTGTGCAGGGGCACGCGACCCTCGCGGGTCCACTCCGTCCGGGCGATTTCGGCGCCGTTGAGGCGGCCGCTCACCTGGAGCTTCAGACCCAGCACCCCGGCCCGCTGGGCGCGTTGCACCGCCATGCGCATGACGCGCCGGAAGGCCACCCGCTTCTCCAGCTGCTGGGCGATGTACTCAGCCAGCAGGAAGGCGTCGGCGTCGACCCGCTCCACCTCGACCACGTTGATGCGCACCTGACGGTGGGCGTCGCCGAGGGTCTTCTGGATGCCGGTGCGCAGCTCCTCGATGCCGCTGCCCTGGCGGCCCACGAGAACGCCCGGACGGGCGGTCTTGAGTTCCACTTCGAGCTGGTCGGCCTTACGGGCGATCAGCACGTCGCTGATGCCGGCGGCGGCGTACTTCTTGTTGATGAACGACCGGATCCGGTCGTCCTCCTGAAGGAGGACGGGATAGGTCTTGCTTGGGGCGTACCAGCGGGAGCGGTGATCCTGGGTGATCCCCAGGCGCAGGCCGGTTGGATGGATCTTGTGTCCCATCGGGCGGTGTCCTCGGGGGTCAGGCGGTGGGCGCTGCCACAGCAATGCTGATGTGGCAGGTTTGCTTTTTGATGGCGAAGGCGCGGCCCTGGGCCCGGGGCCGGAACCGCTTCAGGGAGGGTCCCATGTCGGCACTGGCCTGGCTGATGACCAGGGTCGCCGGATCGAGGCCGAGGTTGTGCTCGGCATTGGCGACCGCGGAGCGGAGCACCTTGGTGATCGGGCCGGTGGAGCGGTAGGGCATGAACTCGAGCATGATCAGGGCGTCGCGGTAGGTGCGACCCCGGATCTGATCGAGAACCCGGCGCACCTTCGACACGGAACCGCGGATGAAGCGGCCGTGTGCCAGGGCCTGGGTGTCGGGTGTGGTGGTTGCCATCGGATCAGCGGCCTCCCTTCTTGTCTTTGATGTGACCGCGGAATGTGCGGGTGGGGGCGAATTCGCCCAGCTTGTGGCCCACCATCTGCTCCGTCACGTAGACGGGCACGTGGGCCTTGCCGTTGTGAACGGCAATGGTGTGGCCGATCATCATCGGCAGGATGGTGGAGGCCCGTGACCAGGTCTTGATCACGGTCTTGTCGTCGGCTGCGTTCTGCTTCTCCACCTTGCGAAGCAGGTGGTCGGCGACGAACGGGCCTTTTTTGAGTGAGCGTCCCATGGCGGATCAGGCGAACAGCAGAGCGGTGTGGGTCATCAGGAGTCGCGTCCGCCACGGCTCCGTTTGGAGGTGCGGCGTCGTTTCCGCAGCACGAACCGGTTGCTCGGCTTGTTGCGCTTGCGGGTCTTGAGGCCCAGGGCGGGTTTGCCCCAGGGCGTGACAGGACCGGAGCGGCCGATCGGTGCCCGGCCTTCGCCGCCCCCGTGGGGGTGGTCGCAGGGGTTCATCACGCTGCCGCGCACTTCCGGACGGCGGCCCAGCCAGCGCTTGCGACCGGCCTTGCCCAGGCTGGTGTTGCGCTGTTCGGCGTTGCCCACCTCACCGAGGGTGGCGTAGCACTCCCGGCGCACCAGCCGCACCTCGGTGGAGGGCAGCTTGAGGGCGACGTAGTCACCTTCCTTGGCCACCACCTGGGCACTGGCCCCGGCGGTGCGCACCATCTGGCCGCCGCGTCCGGCGTAGAGCTCGACGTTATGGACGCTGGAGCCCAGGGGGATCGCCGACAGGGGAAGGGCGTTGCCGTTCTCGATCGGGGCGTCCGGACCGGAGATGACGCTCTGGCCCACGGCCACGTTGGCGGGAGCGAGGATGTAGCGCTTCTCGCCGTCGGTGTAATAGAGCAGCGCCAGACGGGCGTTGCGGTGCGGGTCGTAGTGGATCGCAGCCACCTTGGCGCTCACCCCGTGCTTGTCGCGACGGAAGTCGACGATGCGGTAGAGGCGCTTGTGGCCACCGCCGCGGTGGCGGCAGGTGATCACGCCGCGGTTGTTGCGGCCCTTGTGGCGGTGCTTGGACACCACCAGCCCCCGTTCCCGGTTCTTGCCCGTGATGTCGCTGAAGTCGGTGACGACCAGCGTGCGGGTGCCGGGAGTGTTGGGCCTGTACTTACGGATTGCCATGACGTTTCAGATCCCTCAGGACTCAGGGAACAACTGGATGGCGTTGCCTTCGGCAAGGCGCACCACCGCTTTCTTCACCTGGGCGCGTTTGCCGGCGAAGCGACCCACCCGACGGGAGCGGCGGGGGGGATTCATGGTGCTGACGCCGACGACCTTGACGTCGAACAGATGCTCGACGGCCGCCTTGATGTCGGGCTTGGCGGCCCGATGGTCCACCTCGAAGGTGTACTGGTTGATCTCGATGGCCCGGGTGGCCTTCTCGGTGATCAGCGGGCGACGGATCACGTCCGCCAACCGGCCTGCAAAACGCTCAGACATCGCCGTAGACCTCCTGAATCTTCGCCAGTGCCTCTTCGCTGAGCACCAGCTTGTTGGCATGGAGCAGATCGAACACGTTCAGCTGATCAGCGGCGATCAGCTTCACCTTCTCGAGATTGCGCACCGAGCGGGTCACCGCCTCGGGAGCGCCATCGAGGATCAGCAGCACCTTGTCGCCGGCCTCGATGCCGAAGCGGGACAGGGCGGCGGTGATCTCCTTGGTTTTGGGGGTGTCGAGCCCGGCGCCGAAGCCCTTCACCACGATGATGTCCGCGACGCGGCTCATCAGGGCGGTGCGCAGGGCCAGGCGACGCTCCTTGCGGTTCATCGCCACGGCATAGCTGCGGGGCTTGGGTCCGAAGATCACGCCACCGCCGGGCCGCAGGGGGGTGCGGATCGAGCCCTGGCGGGCCCGGCCGGTGCCCTTCTGCTTGTAGGGCTTGCGGCCGCCACCGGCCACTTCGGCGCGGGTGAGGGTGCTGGCGGTGCCCTGACGGGTATGGGCCAGCTGGCGGACGACGGCCCTGTGCAGCAGGCCGTTGGCGGATGTTTCCTTGGCGACCTTGAGGTCGAGGGGAGCCTTGCCGCTCTCCTTGCCTTGCCAGTCGCGAATCACACAGTCAGTCATGGGTGTTCTCCTCAGTTCGCTGCGGGGACGCCCACCCGCCGGGCCGGGCGGATGTCGAGCAGGGCGCCGGGCTTGCCGGGAACCGAGCCCTTGACGACGAGCAGATTGCGTTCCGCATCCACCTTGAGGATGGTGAGGCCGCGGGTGGTGATCTGCTTGCCGCCGTAACGGCCAGCCATCCGTTTGCCGGGGTAGACCCGGCCTGGGGTGGTGCCGGCGCCGATGGAGCCTGGCTCGCGGTGGTTCTTGGAGCCGTGGCTCATGGGGCCGCGGCTGAAGCCGTGGCGCTTCTGGAGGCCCGAGAAACCACGGCCGATCGTGTCGCCGCTGACGTCAACCTTCTGGCCGGGGCTGAAGTCACCGACGGTGACGGGCGCCCCCAGCTCGAGACCGTCGATGGCCTCCAGCCGGTACTCCTTGAGGTGCCGCAGGGGCGCCTCGCCGGATTTGGCCAGGTGGCCCTTGGCGGGCTTGTTGACGAGCTTCTCGCGGATGTCGCCGAAGCCGAGCTGCACCGCGGTGTAACCGTCGGTGGCTTCGCTCTTGATTTGGGTGATGCGGCAGGGACCCGCTTCGATCAAGGTGACCGGAATGGATTTGCCTTCTTCGTCGAAGAACTGGGACATACCCAGCTTCTTCCCAAGAATGCCGATGGACATGGGAGGGAGAACAACACCAGCTGGACAGCCGCGGCGTGCCGCCATGGATTCAGGGCCAGGGCCCGAAATCCGTGGAGGACCCGCTGGGCGGCGGGGGGGCTGAATTCGTGGAATCGCAGATTGACCCGAAGGTCAGGGGCTAGCGAGGCGAATCAGCGGGCTGGGACTTGCCGGAAGCGGTGAGGCCTCGGGCAGTATCCCGACGCTCGCGACAACGACGAAGCGTTGCAGGAGTCGTACGGGCCAGGAAGGGTTCGTCACCACTGACGGACCCCGTGCTGTTCTCTGGAGGCCCGGCTAGCGGACGGGCACAGATCATCAGCACAAGAGTCAACACTACCCCATGGTGTGCACCACCACCCCCGGGCCCCTCATCGGCTGCCAGACTCAGCCGGCGATTCGCCTGCCGCTCCCGATGCCTCTGCTGATGACCGGCCGTGGTTTCCGCACCGAGCTGGAGCGCTGCGGTGCCCTCGCCCTTTTCGTTCCCCTGGAGGGGGGCGCCGAAACGCGCCTGCTGCGGCGGCTGCGGGCGGCCGGCTACCGGGCCCACCTCACCTCCGCCCGCGGGCTTGGGGATCCGGAGGCCTATCTCCTGCAATTGCATGGCATCCGTCCGCCCCACCTGGGCCACCACAGCGTCGGCCGGGCGGCGGCCGTGGGTGAGGTGCAGCGGGTGATGCCCCTGCTGGGTCCCCAGCTGGCGGGCGACGGGCCGGTGCTGCTGTGGCTGCTGGAGGGCCAGGTGCTCAGCAGCTCCGAGCTCGCCGCCCTCTGCGACCTCTGCCGCCGCGAACCGCGGCTGAAGCTGGTGGTGGAGATGGGCGGCGCCCGCGCCCTGCGCTGGCAGCCCCTTGAACAGCTCGTTCCTGCCTGAGCCGGGTCCACCACATAGCCTTGGCCGGTCCCGCGGACTCCAAGCGCGTTGAGTGAGCGGCTGGCATTGATCTGGGGTTCGGCCTTCTTCGCCGGTTCCCTCGCCCAGGCGACGGCCTGGGTCACCGGCCAGCCCGCGGTGGTGCTGCTGCTGGGCATGGGCCTGCTGGCGGGCCATGCCGGCTTCGACATCGTCCACCCCGAGAACCTCGGCGCCGGCCTCGAGCCGTTGGTGGGCCTGCTGGTGAGCCTGGTGCTCTTCGATGGCGGGCTCAACCTGCGCCTGGCCGGCCGCGACCTGCAGCGTTCGGTGCTGCAACTGGTGCTGGTGCGCCTGGTGCTGGGGCTGCCCGTGGCCGCCCTGCTGGCCCACGCGCTGGCGGGCCTGCCCTGGTCGCTGGCGCTGGTCTTTGGCGCGATCGCCCTGGCCACAGGTCCCACGGTGGTCACCCCGATGGTGCGCCAGCTTCAGCTGGCCCCGAAGCTGGGCCAGCTGCTGGAGGCCGAAGGTCTGATCCTCGAACCGGTGAGTGCGGTGCTGGGCCTGGTGCTGCTCCAGGTAACCCTGGGCGACCTGGGCGGTTGGCAGGAGGTGGCCTCCCGGCTGTTGCTGCGCCTGGGGGGCGGGGTGGCCCTCGGCGGACTGGCCGGCCTGCTGCTCTCGGAGGCCCTCCGCCGCCTGGGCTCCCTGGCGGCGGCCAGGGGCGGGGAGGGGACGGCTGAGCCCAATGGCCTGGAGCTGCAACTCACCCTGGGGGTGCTGTTTCTGATGTTCAGCGGCTGCGAGGCCCTGCTGCCGCAATCGGGCCTGCCGGCGGCGGTGAGCGCCGGGGTGGTGGTGGGGCTGCGCCTCGATGCGGCCGCCACCCAGCTCGATGCGCTGATCCGCCAGCTGGCCATGCTGGCCATCACCGTGCTGTTCCCCCTGCTGGCGGCCGATGTCTCCTGGGCGGAGCTGAGCCCCCTGGGACTGGGGGGCGTCGGTTGCGTCGTGGCCCTGATGCTGGTGCGCTGGCCGCTGATCCAGCTCACGGGCCTGGGGCTGCCGAGCCTCGACTGGAAGGAGAAGGCGCTGCTCAGCTGGATCGCTCCGCGCGGCATCGTCACTGCGGCGGTGGTGAGCCTCTTCGCCCTGGAACTCGACCGGGCCGAGGTGCCCGGCGGCGGCGCCCTCAAGGGGCTGGTGTTCCTGACGATCCTGATGACCGTGGGCCTGCAGGGGTTCACCGCCCCCTGGCTGGTGAACCGTCTGGGGCTCGCCCAGCCCGAGGCGACGCCGGAGCTGCCCCAGGCCGGCTGAGCCCCCCTGCTGGTGGCAGGATCGGCCCACCCCGTTGCGCACCCCATGGCGGCCATGGCCCGGGACCCGGAGCAGGCCCTGGCCCACGGGTGCTGGGTGAAGCTGATCGGCGGGGCCAGCAACCAGGATCTGGCCGCCATCGAGGATCTGGCCGGCATCCATGCCCTGGCCGGGGTGCACTGCATCGATGTGGCGGCCGACCCGGCCGTGGTGGCCGCCACCCGCCGCGGCCTGGCCTGGGCGGAGTCCCACGGCGCGGCGCGCCCCTGGCTGATGGTCAGCCTCAGCGATGGCCTCGACCCCCATTTCCGCAAGGCCTGGTTTGATCCGCAGCGTTGTCCGCCGTCCTGCCCGAGGCCCTGCGAGCGGGTCTGCCCCGCCCTGGCCATCGACGGGCGGGGGGTGGTGGAGCAGCGCTGCTACGGCTGCGGCCGCTGCCTGCCCGCCTGCCCCCTGGGGCTGATCGAGGAGCGCAGCCAGGTGCTGGAGCCGGCTGCCGTGGGGGCCCTGCTGGCGCAGCTGGCCCCGGACGCTGTGGAGTTGCACACCCGGCCCGGACGCCTGGACGCCTTCGCCGAACGGGTGCTGCAGCTGGCCGCCAGCGGCGTGGCCCTGCGCCGGGTGGCGGTGAGCGCCGGCCTGGAGGGGGGCGCCACGGCCGAAGGGCTGGCGGCGGAGCTGTGGCAGCGGTTCCGCCTGCTGCGCGGGGCCGGTTTCCGCCCCCTCTGGCAGCTGGATGGGCGGCCGATGAGCGGCGACGTCGGGGCCGGCACGGCCCATGCGGCGGTGGGGCTGCTGGAGCGGCTGGCTCCGCTGGCGCCGCCGGGCCCGCTGCAGCTGGCCGGGGGCACCAACGCCCACACCCTGGCGGTGCTGGGGCGCACCGGTACCGGGCCGCGGGCGGCCGGGGTGGCTGGGGTCGCGTTTGGGGGGGTGGCCCGCCGGCAGCTGCAGCCGCTGCTGCAGGAGGCCCAGGCGGAGGGACGGCGGCTGCTGGACCTGCCCCGACTCTGGCCCCGGGCCCTGGAGATCGCTGCGGCGCTGGTGGACCCCTGGCTGGCCCGCGATGTCGCCGGGCCCTGAGGCCTGGCTAGAACGATGGGCAGCTCCCCCCGGCGCCCCCTGGAGCCTTCGCCCCACCCGTCCCTCTCCCCCCAGCGGGTCACCGACGACCTGGACCGTCTGCTGGCCGTGCTGCCGCCGGTGGTGCAGCGGGCCCTGGCGGGGCCAGAGCAACGGGAGGGGTTGCTGGAGGTGGTGCTCGACCTGGGCCGGGTGCCGGAGGCCCGCTACCCCGGCCGTGTGCTGGCCCTGGGGGGCGACGCCATCGAACGTTCCGACCTGGCGGCGGTGCTGCAACGCCTGGGTCCCTTCGGTGGCGACAACCGGGCCGGCATCGAGCGCACCTTGCACCGGATCAGCGCCATCCGCAACCGCACCGGCGACGTGGTGGGGCTCACCTGTCGGGTGGGTCGGGCGGTGTTCGGCACTGTGGCCATGGTGCGCGACCTGCTGGACACCGGCCAGTCGCTGCTGCTGATGGGCCGCCCCGGGGTGGGCAAGACCACGGCCCTGCGGGAGATCGCCCGGGTGCTCGCTGACGACCTGCAGCGCCGCGTGGTGGTGATCGACACCAGCAACGAGATCGCCGGCGACGGCGACATCCCCCACCCCGCCATCGGCCGGGCCCGGCGCATGCAGGTGGCGCGCCCGGAGCTGCAGCACCAGGTGATGATCGAGGCGGTGGAGAACCACATGCCCGAGGTCATCGTCATCGATGAGATCGGTACCGAACTGGAGGCCCAGGCGGCCCGCACCATCGCCGAACGGGGCGTGATGCTGGTGGCCACGGCCCACGGCAACGAACTGGCCAACCTGATCCGCAACCCCACCCTGAGTGATCTGGTGGGCGGGATCCAGTCGGTGACCCTGGGGGACGAGGAGGCCCGCCGCCGCCGCACCCAGAAGACCGTGCTGGAACGGGCCGCCGAGCCCACCTTCCCCCTGGCGGTGGAGATGCACAGCCGCCACCGCTGGCTCGTGCACCGCGATGTGGCCGGCACCGTGGATCTGCTGTTGCGGGGCCAGCCCACCCACCCCCAGGCGCGGGAGCTGGGCAGCGACGGCCGCCTGCTGCTGCGTGAAGACGGCCCCGTCCGCCCGGCCCCGCCGCCCGCCTGGGCCACTGCCGTGGCCCCCCGGCGCCCCGGTCCCGCTCCTCTGGCGGTGGTGCCCCTACCCGATCCGACGGCGCCCCGGCCAGTGGCGGCCCCTGCCCTGCGGATCTACGGGGTGGGAGTGGCGGCCCAGCAGCTGGAGGAGGCGGTGCGGCGCCGCCAGCTGCCGGTGGAGGTGGTGGAGGAGCCGGAGCAGGCCGATGCGCTGCTGAGCGTGCGCGGCCAGCTGGGCCGTGATCCGGAGCTGCGGCGCCAGGCCCGCGACCTGGGCCTGCCGATCCTTGTGATCAAGTCGGACACCCCCCACCAGCTGCAGCGGGCCATGGAGCGCCTGCTGGAGCGGCGCCAGGGGGGAGGCGGCACTGTGGATGGGGAAGAGCCGGTCGGCGTCGGCGCGGACCGCCCCGATGACGCCCATGCGGCCCTGGAGGAATGCCGGCTGGCGGTGGAGCAGGTGGTGCTGCCCCAGGGCCGGCCGGTGGAGCTGCTGCCCCGCAGCGAGGCGGTGCGGGCCCTGCAGGCCGAGCTGGTGCACCACTACCGCTTGCGCAGTGCGGTCTTCGGCCGCGGCCGCCAGCAGCGGCTGCGGGTCTTTCCCGCCTGAGGGGGCCTGGCACCGGGGTGGCCGCCGGCGAGTTGACGAAGGACCAGCCGCTGTGGGTAACTAGCAAGGCGCCGGTTTCGGACCGACGTCTTTTCCCATCCCATGGGCTTGATTGGGCCGTCGCCAAGCGGTAAGGCATCGGGTTTTGGTCCCGACATTCCTAGGTTCGAATCCTAGCGGCCCAGTTTTTTCTCCCCTTCCCACCGGTGCCTGAACGCCCGCTTCTGGTGTTCGACTTCGATGGCGTGCTGGTGGACGGCATGGTCGAGTACTGGTGGTCGGCCCGGCGGGCGGCCCTGGCCCTGGTGGCTGGGGGTTGTGCCAGTGGTGCCGCCACCGCCCTGTGGCACCTGCCGGAGCAGGCACCGGCGGGCTTCGCCCGGCTGCGGCCCCTGATCCACAAGGGCTGGGAGATGGTGCTGATGGCCGCCGAGCTGGGGCGGCCCGAGATGGATCTCGCCGCCGCCGTGGCCGACTACGACACCTTTCTGGCCCGGGCCCTGGAGCGCTGGGGCTGGAGCACCGCGCAGCTGCAGCGGGCGCTCGAGGACCTGCGCCAGGAGGCGATCGCCACCGATCTGGACGCCTGGCTGGCTTTGCACCGCTTCTACCCCGGGGTGGAGGCGCGCCTGGGCCGGCTGGCGGCGGAGGGGGCCGACTGGGCCGTGCTCACCACCAAGGGCGGGGCCTTCGCCGCCCGGCTGCTGGCCGCCGCTGGCCTCAAGCCCCTGGCCCTCTACGGCCACGAACAGGGCAGCAAGCCCTCGGTGCTGGGGCGGCTGGTGGCGGAGCGGGATCCAGGCGAGCGCCCCCTGTGGTTCGTGGAGGACCGCCGTCCCACCCTCGAGCTGGTGCGGCGGATGCCGGGACTGGAGGCGGTGCGCTGCTACCTGGTGGCGTGGGGATACCTGGGCCCGGGGGACGGCGAGGGGCTGGCACCCCTGGGGATCCGCTGGCTGGAGCCCGCCGCTTTCGAAGCCCCCCTGGCGCAATGGCCATGAGCCGCTAGAGTACGCCCGTACTACAGATTGATACGCCGGAGTCCCCGGGTGGCACTGGTTGTCCAGAGGCCACAGGATGGCGCCCGGTTCCGGCCCCCAATCTCTGCCTCCACCCACCGCTTCGACGGCTCCAGCCTGCTGCGGCCCGTTCCATCACCCACCCCCACCATGCCTGCCGATTCCAGGGCCACCTCCGCCTCCTCTGCCTCCTCCGGCTCTCCCTCCCCGTCCACCTCCTACGTCTCCGCCGCTGCCCCCAGCGGCGATCCCAAGGCCGCCGCTGAGCGCGACAAGGCCCTGGGCCTGGTGCTGACCCAGATCGAGCGCAACTTCGGCAAGGGTTCGATCATGCGGCTGGGGGATGCCTCCCGCATGCGGGTGGAAACGGTCCCCACCGGGGCCCTCACCCTCGATCTGGCCCTGGGGGGCGGCTATCCCAAGGGCCGGGTGGTGGAGGTCTACGGGCCGGAGAGCTCCGGCAAGACCACCCTCACCCTCCACGCCATCGCCGAGGTTCAGAAGCGAGGCGGCGTGGCGGCCTTCGTTGACGCCGAGCACGCCCTCGATCCGGTCTATGCCGCTGCCCTGGGGGTCGACATCGAGAACCTGCTGGTCTCCCAGCCGGACACCGGCGAGATGGCTCTGGAGATCGTCGACCAGCTGGTGCGCTCGGCCGCCGTCGACGTCGTCGTCGTCGACTCGGTGGCGGCCCTGACGCCCCGGGCGGAGATCGAGGGGGAGATGGGCGACCTGGCGGTGGGCAGCCAGGCCCGGCTGATGAGCCAGGCCATGCGCAAGATCACCGGCAACATCGGCAAATCCGGCTGCACGGTGATCTTCCTCAACCAGCTGCGCCAGAAGATCGGCGTCACCTACGGCAACCCGGAAACCACCACCGGTGGTAACGCCCTCAAGTTCTATGCCTCGGTGCGTCTCGACATCCGCCGCATCCAGACGCTCAAGCGTGGCACCGAGGAGTACGGCATCCGGGCCAAGGTGAAGGTGGCCAAGAACAAGGTGGCGCCCCCCTTCCGGATCGCCGAGTTCGACATCCTCTTCGGCCGCGGCATCAGCACCCTGGGCTGCCTGCTGGATCTGGCCGAGGAAACCGGTGTGGTCACCCGCAAGGGCGCCTGGTACAGCTACGAGGGCGACAACATCGGCCAGGGCCGCGACAACACGATCACCTGGCTGGAGCAGAACCCCGGGCCGAAGGAGGTGATCGAGCAGCTCACCCGCCAGAAGCTCACCGAGGGTTCCGAGGTCACCGCCAACTCGATGAAACCGCTGGCGGCGGCGGCCAAGCTGGCGGCGGCCAAACCCCAGGCTGGAGAGGACGCCGCTGAGCTGGAGGAGCTGCCCGCCGCCGGCTGATCAGCGGGCCCGTCAGGATGGGGCCGCGACGGTTTCTGTGGAGGGCTGCAACACCAGCACCACCCGCTGCAGTTCCTGGATGGCGTCGGCGCCCTCCAGCTTCACCAGCTCCTGGCCGTTGCGGGATTCCACCCAGCTGATGCCGAAATCGGAGACCAGCAGCCGCACCATGTGGTTGTCGCCCAGGTCGGCCACGAAGGAGGCGCCATGGCCGTCGCGGCCATCGCCGCAGGTGTAGCAGGTGGCCACATGACCCTGTTTCTTCAGAGACACGGCCAGGGCCTGCAGGCTCAGGATCAGATCCTCAACGGCCGAGCGGTATTGCTCGGCCAGCCGGAGAAACATGGAAGGTGCCCATCACGATCCGCAGATCATAAGGATTTCTTCCGATTCCTGCTAGGTGCAAATGCTCATATGCGGAGACCGGCACCCGGCCTCTCCGCGGCGGCGGTGTCTCCTCAGCCGTCCGACAGGGTCCACCAGCCGGCCGCCGGGCCGAGGAAGCGCACTGTCACCCAGAGCAGGGCCAGGCCGCCGATGCCGATCCAGGCGCCCTTGGTGGTGATCGCCACGAAGCGGGAGGCCTGGTTGCGGGTCAGGGGCAGCCAGGCGACGATCCGGGGCGAGGTGTCGACGTCCTTGGCCTTGCTGACGCGTGGCTTGTCCCGGGGCGGCAGTCCCTGTTCGGCCCGGCGTTTGGCTTCCCCCATCAGGGCTCAGACGGCAACTGGAGGCAGGCTAGGGGTCGGGCCGCAGCCGGGACAGCTCCACCCAGGGTTCGAGGGCGGTGAACACCAGCCGTCCCCAGCTGCGGCCCCGCAGGCGGCCATCCAGCACCGCCAGCCGCCCGCCGCTGCGCCGCAGCCCGGCCACACCCCGCTGCAGTCGGTTGAGGGCCTCCGGCAGCAGCAGTTCCCGGAACCAGTCACGGCCCTGCTGGCGCAGCACCCCGACCCGGGCGGCGGTGAGGGGATCCTCCAGGCTGGCGATCGGCAGCAATCCCACCACAACCTGGCAGGGCAGGGGCAGCCGCGGCTGGTGCTCCAGCCACCAGCTCCAGCTGCAGCACACCACGCCGTTGCTCTCCGGTGACGTGTTCTGGTGGCACACCCGGCTGCCGAACTCGGCGGCCAGGCCGCTGGCCAGACCCAGGCACAGGGCCGAATCGTCGATCAGCACCACGGTCAGGCCGCTCTGGCCCAGCACCAGCCGCCGGCCCTCCTCCAGCAGGTGCTGGGCGTAGTGGGGGCTGTTGGGCAGCGGCTGGCGCAGGGGGGCGAACAGGGGCAGGGGGTCGGACAGGGGGGGATCGGCCAGATCCAGCACCACCGCCGGCACCAGCCCCAGGGCGGCGGCGGCAGCGGGCTGGCCCTCCGCCGCCCGGCCGGTGGCCAGCTCACCGATCAGCACCGCCCCCCGTCCCACCAGCAGGCCGGCCAGTTCGCCCAGGGGTTCGAGCGGTTGGCGCAGCAGGTTCCATTGCAGCAACGACGGCTCCACCCGGGCCCAGCTGCTCCAGCCGGCGCCGGCGCTCAGCCAGCGGGGCCACGGCTCCGGCAGGGGTTCGAGCAGGCGCAGCAGGTGGCGCAGGGGGGCTTCGTCGTCATCGGCCAGGGCCACCAGCCGGTGGGGGGAGCGGGGATGGGCCAGCACCCGGCGGCTGAGCCGTTCGTGCAGGCTGAGCAGACAGGCTTCGGCGCTGGGCTGGGCGCGGCGCAGCTGATCCCAGTGTCGGGGCTCCAGTTCCACCTCCAGGGCCTGGCGCAGAGCCACGTCCAGCAACTCGGCCTCGGGGATCACCAGCTGCCGGTCCCCCAGCTCGCCGTTGCGCCAGGCCGTCACCAGCTCGCGGTGGTCGAGCAGCCACAGCTGGGAGCCGGCCGGTGCCCCGGGCCCTTCCCAGCAGGGCAGTTCCAGCCCCACGCTGCGCAGGCGCGGCCATTCCACCAGCAGCAACCGCTGGCGAAGGGCCGGTGTCACCACCAGGGCAAGGGGCGTTTCGCTCAGGGCCAGGGGCACCAGCAGGCTGATCCACCAGCTGGGGGCGGTGCCGGGGGCCAGCCGCACCAGGGTGTGGTCGGCGCGGCGCAGGCTGCGGGCCACCAGCCGGCTCAAGGTGAGGTGATGGGGCCAGCGTTCCACCCCCTCTCGCTGCAGGAGAGCCTTGAGGTGCTGGTGGGCGCGGGCTTCCAACATCGCTGGATCGTAGGAAGCTGGCCCCAGCCGATCCGCAGCGACGATGACACCCCTCTGGCAGCGCGAACCGGTGGGCGTGGTGGGCCTGGGGCTGATCGGGGGCTCCCTGGGGCTGGACCTGATGGCGGCCGGAGCGCAGGTGCGGGCCCTGGTGCACCGGCCGGCCACCGCCGCACGGGCCAGGGAGCGCGGCCTGGCCACCGAGGTGAGCACCGATCCGGCCGTACTGGCTGGCTGCGGGCTGGTGGTGCTGGCCCTGCCCCTCGACCGCCTGCTGGATCCGCATCCCGCCCTGGTGACGGCCCTGCCGGTTGGGGCGGTGGTCACCGATGTGGGCTCGGTGAAGGGGCCGGTGCTGCGCTGCTGGCGGGGGGTGCTGGCGGGGGCCGGCGACGGCCCTGGTGCGTCCCGCTTCGTGGCTTCCCATCCGATGGCCGGCACCGCCCGGGCCGGGGTGGAGGCGGGGGAGGCCGGCCTGTTCCGCGGCAGGCCCTGGGTGGCAACTCCCGAGGCCGGCACCGATCCGGCGGCGCTGCAGGCGGTGCGGGAGCTGGCGGAGGCGCTTGGGGCGCGCTGGCTCTGCTGCGGCGCCGAGGCCCATGACCGCGCCGTGGCCCTGATCTCCCACCTGCCGGTGTTGGCGGGGGCGGCCCTGCTGCAGGCGGCCGATGCCGGGGGCGGCGAGATCGCGGCCGGGGCGGAGCTGGTGCGGGCCCTGGCCTCCACTGGCTTTGCCGACACCACCCGCGTCGGCGGCGGCAATCCGGAGCTGGGGATGTTGATGGCGCGCGCCAACCGGGCGGCGTTGCTGGAGGCCCTGGATCACTACCGCCAGTCCCTCGCATCCCTGGAAGCGATGGTGGTGGGGGAGGAATGGTCGGCCCTGCAGCAGTCGCTGGCGCGCAGTCAGGCGCTGCGGCCGGACTTTCTCTGAACTCGGGATGCCGATAGGCTCCCAACGACTCCATGGCATCCGGGCCGGGTGATGAAGACCAGGCCATCGAGACAATCCCAGCGCCTCCGCAGCGCTGCCGGCAGCAGCGGCATCCGCAGCAGGCGGATCAGGCCCGGATCCTCACCGGGTGCCGTGGTGTTCGTGGGCGAGCAACGGTTGGCGAAGGTGCAGATCGATGTCATCCACTACGACGGGGACGGCTGGTCGGAAGAGCTGGATGTGTCGGTGCGAAGTTGCGCTGACGTGGTGCGCCAGGACAGCATCACCTGGATGAACGTCAGTGGCGTTCATGACGTCGACCTGGTGGAGCGCCTCGGCGAGTGCTTCGGCATCCATCCGATGACACTGGAGGACATCGCCAACACCACCCAGCGGCCCAAGGTGGAGGAGTTTCCGGGCTACGTCTTCATGGTGCTGAAGATGATCGCCTTCAACGAAGACAGCCAGAACATTGATATCGAACATGTGAGTGTGATCCTCGGTGATCACTTCGTGATCTCCTTCCTCGAGGATGATGGCGATGTCTTTGATGGGGTCCGTGATCGCATCCGGGCCTCCAGTGGCCGCATCCGCTGGATGAAGGCCGATTACCTCGCCTACTCCCTGCTGGACGCCGTTGTCGACCATTACTTCCTCGCCGTGGAGCGGATGGGCGACATCATCGAGGAGGTGGATGACCGGCTACTGGAAGATCCCCACCCCGGAGACATCAAGGAGATCCACAGCCTCAAGCGGTCGATCCTGAGCCTGCGCAAAGCCGTCTGGCCGATCCGGGAGGAGGTGGCCATGATCTGCAAGAGCGAATCTTCGCTGCTGTCGGCTGATTGTCGGGTGTTCTGGCGTGATCTTTACGACCACTGCATCCAGATCATCGATCTGGTGGAAACCCACCGCGACATTCTCGGCGGCATGCACGACACCTATCTGTCGACCCTCAGCCACCGCATGAACGAGGTGATGAAGGTGCTGACGATCATCTCGACGATCTTCATTCCGCTCACGTTCATTGCCGGTGTCTATGGCATGAACTTCAAGGAGATGCCCGAGCTGGAGTGGCGCGGTGGGTACTACTCGGTGTGGGCGGTGATGATCGTGATCGGCGTCAGCCTGTACCTCTTTTTCCGTCGCAAGCAGTGGCTCTGAAGAGTGGCTCAGCGGCATCCGGTCGGCGCTCACCCAAGGGATGTAGCAACCGCCACTGGCTTTGGTATTTGTTCCCCTGCGCTAAGGATCATTGCCACCGTCTGGGGTCCGTGGGCAATGGCCGTTGCCGTTTCTAGCGTTGGAGAGCCATCAGTGAACGACCGTGAGTTTTCTGAGCGAAGCCATGCAACTCCTGAAGGAGGCCGGCGCTGCGGCGGGCCTGTCGGAAGGGGCCATCAAGTGCCATGCCGGCTGCTATCGGGAGAACCTGTCCCGCTGCAACGACGCCATGCTCCAGTACGAGCGGGTCTGGCTGCAGCAGCAGTTGCGGGCCCTGCGCGATTGCCAGGGCCATCCAGTGTTGATGGACCGGGTGGGGGGCGAGGAGCGTCTCAACGGGCTGGTGTCCCAGAGCGTGCTGTTCCAGCTGCTGCTGCAGAACGAATTCGCCAGGCGGGGCCTGACACCGGTCGACCACCATGGCCCGGTCGTGGCCGCCGAGGAGGCCTGGGAGATCACCAGCGTGCAGGTGAAGCGTGAGTGGGGCATCCTGCCGGTCTGATCGCGCTGCTGCACCTGGGGCGGATCCACGACGAGACGCCGGCCCTGCGGGCCTTCCTCGCCGATCGCGGCATTGCCAGTGAGCTGGTACCCCTGCCATCACCCACCGACGGCGCCACCACCGACTGGGGGCGCTTCGATCGGGTCAGCGTGCGCGACTGCCGCGAAAGCCATCGCCACCCCGACTTCCTTCCCCGCATCAGCGCCCTGGCGGAACAGCTCGAGGGCCTCGGGGTGCCGCTGGTCAATCCGCTGCCGGTGATCCAGGCGGGTCACGCCAAGAGTGCTTACCTGCCCCAGCTGGGGCGGGAGGGGGTGGCCCTGATCCCGAGTCGCTGGCTGCCCCGGGGCTGGCGCGGTTCGCTGGCGGCGCTTCTGGAGGCGTGCGGCTGGGGCGAGGCGGTGCTCAAGCCGGCGATCGGCGCCAGGAGCTGGAACACCTACCGGGTGCGCCGTGCGGGCCCTCGCCTGGCGATCACCGCGGCCGATGGCAGTGCGGCTGTGGCGGCCGCGGACGCCGATGGCTGGCTGGAGCGGCTGGCGCGGGACGGGGAGGTGTGCCTGCAGCGCTTCCTGCCCCAGATCTGCCAGGCGGGGGAGCTCAGCGCGGTGTTTCTGGGCGGAGAGTTCTCCCACGCCGTGGTCAAGAGCGTGGCGGCAGGGGGCTGGATCGCCCACGAAGGGTTCGGGGGCCGCAACCGGCTGGGGAAGGCGAGTGCGGCGGATCGGCGCTGGGCCGCTGCGGTGGAGGAGCGCCTGCGCCGGCGCTTCGGCGTGCTGCCCTACGCCCGCATCGACGGGATCCGCGACGAGGGCGGCGAGCTGCTGCTGCTGGAGTGTGAGCTGGTGATCCCCCGGCTGTTCCTCAGCGAGGGGGAAGCCTTCGGCCGTTATGCCGACGTCCTGGTGGGGCCCACCAGCACCCGCATGGCCTGGTAGCCGTCGAGGCTGGGCGGCTCGCTCTCGGGAAGCTCCTCGGAGCGCAGGGCCACGGCCACGGTGGCAACCCAGGGGCGTGTACCGGCGTCGGTGGGGAACACCAGCACCACGGTGCCGCCCGAGGGGGTGGTGGCGGGATCTTCCGCCACGATCTCCTGGGCCACGCGGGTGCGGCGGCACTGCAGGGCACGGGACTCCAGCAGGGCCACGAACTCGCCGCTGCTCCAGCGGGCCTCGCTGCCCTGGCAGGGGAAGCGCTCGCTGAGGGCGGCGACACCGAGCTCCTCGATGGCGCTGCTGCGCCGGGCATCCCAGACGAGCAGCAGGCTGGCGTCATGGCTGAGGGCGTTCTGCTCCACCCGCTCGCGGTCGAGCACGAGCCGCCGCTCCAGGCCCTGCTTCTCCGCTGGCATCGACAGGCAGACCTTGAGGGCCTGGGCCACCTCGCAGCTGCGACCTTCGCAGAAGCCCCGGTGGGCCGTGAGGATGTCGTCGGCGGCGGCCACGATCTCCAGGGCCGGCAGGCTCTGGCTCAGGTTCTGCATCATCGCGTTGAACAGCACACCCCCATCACCGAAGGGGCCGCGGTCGGGATCGGTGGCTGCGAGCATCTGATCGATGGCGGAGCGCACCAGCTCCCGCCTCCAGGTCAGATACGTCATGGGAATTCGCTCCTGGTGCAGTTTTTTTCAGTGTGTCTCGCGTGGCAGAAACCAGCCACGACCCGTTACATTCCCCGCTTTTTGTATCGAGATTTACGAAATCTTGTGTGGGATCCGTGATCAATGGGCCCCTGGCCCGTTGGAGCAAGGCGCGACGTGGCGCCGCAGCCGCAGCATCGGCGTCTCGCCCTCGAAGCCTTCGTCATAGGTGGTGGGCTCCAGTTGCCCTTGCCACCCCGGCGGCAGGCCGGCCAGCAGGGGCTCCACCCATGGATGCACCCGGGGGTGGCGTTCGATCGTGTGGGCCGGATAGATCCGCAGCTCCTGCCGGCTCACCCGCAGCAGTTCGGCCAGGGCGCGCCGGTGCCAGTCGAGGTCGAAGTCGGGCTGTTCGCTGAGGCCGCCGTCGGCGATCGGGGCGTAACAGAAGAGGAGATGGCCGCAGAGCACCAGATCGAAGCTGGCCGCCTCAAAGGGAAGGGAGGGCAGCGCCGCGGCGCGGTAGGCCTGGGGATGGTCCCGCCGGTCGGCCAGAAAGGTTTCGAGGGCCTCCATCTTTCCCTGGCGAAACCGGGCCTGGTCGAAGTCCGGCCGCAGCGTCGGGCTCAGGGCCAGGCGCTCCATGGTGAAGGCGACGTCGTCGCGGCAGCGGCTCTCCAGCTCTGGCAACGACAGGGTGTAGAGGGGATCGGCCGCCACGCTCTCCACCCCGGCGGCGCGGGCCAGGGCGGTGAAGGAACCGGGTCCGCCGGGGCAATCGAGCACCCGCTGGCCCCGCCAGTCCGCCAGATCGAGGTTGAAGAACGCCAGCGCGTCAGCCCCGGTGCGACCGAAGAACACCACCCTTGGCAGATCCATACGTGCCTCTCAGGGCCCCGGAACGCGCCGCAGGCTGAGGGCGATGGCGCCGTCGGCCCGGCGCAGCTCCAGGGACTCGCCTTCGAGTCGCAGGCTGGAGGCCGTCGGCAGGGCGGCCAGGAACTGCTGCTCCTGCTCCATCACCCCGGCGCCGGCGCAGCGCTTTCTGGTCGCCACCGGGGTGCCGATGCGCAGGCGGGAGCCCTCCAGCCGCACCGGCGCCGTGAAGCGGTTGCAACCCGCCGAACCGGCTAGTTGGCCGGCCTTGACGACCCGCAGCGAAAGGCTGGTGCCCAGGATCGGGCTCACCAGCGCCTGGCGGCCGTTGTTGAACCCCGCCACCCGCCAGGTGCTGCCCACCAGCCGCTGCGACTGGGCCACCAGCTCCAGCAGGGTCCGGCCGTCGGCCGAGAGCAGCCGCAGGCGCTCGCCGTCGAGGCGGAAACCCCGGCTGCTGGTGAGCGCCGTCTGGAAGGCTTCGGCCTGCTGCATCACCGCCGGCGGGCAGGCCATCTTGGTGCTCAGGCCCCGGGCCGACACCTGCAGGCCCGTCCCCCGGACCGTGACGGGGGCGCCGAAGCGGTTGCAGCCGTCGCTGCCCGCCACCCGGCCAGCCTCGAAGCGCAGGGTGATGCTGGTGCCGTTCTGGGGCTGGCGCTGCCCCAGCCGCTCCAGCACCCAGGCGGTGCCTTCCAGCGGGGCAGGGGAGGGTGTCGCCGCCAGCGCAGCGGTTTGCGGCGCCGCCGCCAGGAGGGCCAGCAGGGCGACCAGTGGCCGCAGGCCCAGGTGTTGGCTGTTCATCGTGATCACGGGCAACTCAGGACCCCAGGCGGGCGGCGATCCAGGCGCCCATGCCGCCGGCGGAGGGGTGGGGCACCGCGTCGCGGTCGACCCACCAGAGCGAGAGCGCCAGCACGTTCAGTCCCACAACCAGGGCGTAGATCCGCCAGCCTTCCGGCAGCTTCATGACATCGGCTTGCGATGGCGGCGACGATAGAACTGCCGGCGCGGTCCCCGCCAGTTCAGGCGCTGGGCCGCCGTTGCAGCTCCCGGCCGGCGGCATCGCGGAGCGAACGGGGCAGCCGTTGCGGGTCGATGCGCCGCAGGGTGCGCAGATCGAAGCTGGTGTCCACCAGCCGGGGCGGGCTGCCGACCAGATCCAGCACGGTGAGGGTCTGGAAGGGGGTGGTGGTCTGGCCCAGCAGCCGGCGGGGGCCGCTGCCCATGGCGCCGAGGTGGAACAGGTCCAGCTGGCCCAGGCGGGCCGGGAAGTAGGCGTGCTGATGGCCACTCACGTAGCCCTCCACCCCATGGCGCTCCAGCAGCTGCTGCAGGGCCGCCGCCTGCGCCAGCACCTCCCCGGGCCGGTCGCGGCCCTGGCTGACGGCCCGCAGCGGCAGGTGGCCCACCACCAGGCGCCGGCTGGCGGAGCGGGCGGCGGGGCCCGCCAGGATTCGCTCGGCCCAGCGCCATTGCTCCGCCGGCACCTGGGCGGTGGAGGCGTCCCAGACCAGCACGAACACGTCGTCCTGGCGGATGGCGTAGTGGAAAGGAAAGTTGCCGCTGTCGACGAAGCGCAGACCGAGGCTGTCGCGGCGCGCCCGCCAGAAGCGGGCCGCCTCGGCGCGGTCGTCGGCGAACAGGAAGCGGCCAGCGGCGCTGGCGCCGGAGGCATCGTGGTTGCCCATGGCCGGCGCGAACGGCAGGCCAGCACGGCGCAATGGGGCGAGCACGCTGCGATCGAAGCCCGCCCACATGGCGGCCAGCCGCTGGCGGCCCAGTCCCGCCTTCTGGCCCGCCACCATGTCGCCGGCGCAGATCACCAGGTCCGGGCGCAGGGGTGGGATCAGGGCCACACCGCGGTGCACCTCGTCGATGTAGGTGGTGGAGCCGTAGGCGGCGTTGAGATCGCTGATCAGCACCAGGCGGGTGCCGCTGCGGGGCGGGGCCGCCAGGCCGGCGGCGGCAGTGATAGCGGCCCGGACCGTGGCCGGTTTCCAGACCTGCCAGAGACCAGCCCCGAGGGCCAGGCCGGAGAGGGAGAGCAGCTGGCGTCGGCCGAGGGGTGGTGGCATGGCGGCAACGTGGCGATCCAACGCTCAGGGTGGCCCTTCAGGGCGCCACGCGCCGGAATCCGTAGCCCAGGTAATCGAAGCCGCTCACCCGGCCGGCGCTATCGCTGGCGAACGGCACCTGCACCGGTGCGGAGAGCACCCCGGGCCAGAGCAGGTGGAAGGTGTCGCCGTTCCAGGGGGTCAGCGGAGCCCGGTAGCGGGCCGGACCGGCCAGCACCTCCAGGGAACCGTTGTGCTCGGCCACCGTCCAGGTGCCCCACAGGTCGTTGATGTAGGTGCCGGTGTAGGCCGCCAGGGGCCGGGACGGCGGCTTCGCATCGGCGGGCCTGGGCCCGGATCCTGGGTTGCAGGTCGGCCTCGCCGGGGCGGCCGTGAGGTTGCGGTTGGCCAGGATCGCCACGGCGAAGCGCTTCTGGGGCACCACCAGCAGCAGGGTGCGCACGCCATCAAGGGCGCCGCCCTTCTCCAGCACCTTGAGGCCGTTGTAGTGGTACACCCCCCAGCCGGGGGCGTAGTCGAAGCCGGAGTCGGCATCGATGGGGGGGAACTCGGCGAAGCCCGGCTCCTCGGCGATCACCGGCTCGAACATCGCCTTGACGGCCGTCTCCGAGAGCACCCGCCGGCCATCGATCTCGCCGCCGCGGGCCAGCAGGGTGAGGAAGCGGCCCAGGTCGTTGGCGCTGCTGGCGAAGCCGCCGGCGGCGATGAACAGGGCGCTGAGGTTGGGGGGCACCACCTGCAGGCGATCCCCCACCAGGGCATGGGAGCGGCTCACATCGGTGAGGCTGCCGGGGACGGCGGCGCTGCCGACCAGGGTGCTGGCCACGCCCGTGCGGGTCATGGCCAGGGGCTCGAAGATCAGGCTGCGGGTGAGTTCGGGGAAGGGCTGGCCGCCGGCCTTCGCTGCCAGCTCACCGGCGAGGAAGAAGCCGATGTTGGAGTAGGCAGGGCGGTCGCGGAAGGAGGTGGCGGGCTCCACGTAGCGGATCCGGAGCAGCACGTCGGCGTCGCCGTAGCCGAGGTGATCGAAGAGGTCGCCGAAGAAAGCGGGGAAGCCGGCGCGGTGCGTGAGCAGATCCCGGGCATTCACCCAACGGCCCGCATAGGCGTCATGGAGGCGGAAGTCCGGCAGCAGCGACACCATCGGCTGCTCCCAGTCCAGCTTCCTGCGATCCACCAGGGCGGCCACCGTGGCGGCGGTGAAGGTCTTGGAGACGCTGGCCAGCTGGAACACCGTGTCGGCGGTGGTGGGGGCGCCGGTGGCCAGATCGCGCACCCCGAAGCCCTCCACCAGCGTCAGCCGGCCGTCCTGCACCAGGGCGATGGCGGCTCCGGGCACGGCGTATTCGGCCAGGCCCAGCGGCCGATGCGGCGGGCCGCGGCGGCATCAACGCCGCTGCCGGGGTGCGGCCAGGACCAGGGCCAGCAGGAGCACCCGCACCCCAGGAAGACGCTTCATGCCGCAGGACTCGGAGGGTGACGCAGGGAAGTCTGGCCAGGCGCGGCTCTGGTGGCCCGTGCCAGCAGGCCGTGGGCGGCCGGCACGTAGTACAGGGCCAGGGCCGTGGCCCCCACCAGGCCGCCGGCCACCGCGATCGCCAGCGGCGGCCAGAAGCCGGAGGGATCGAGCATCAGGGGCAGGAAGCCGACCACGGTGGTGATCGTGGTGGCGAGCACATGGCGGGTGGCGTGCTCCACCACGGCGGCGGTGGCGGCAGGGTCGCCGCTGCGGGCCAGCGGATCGGCGCGGATGGCGGTGAGCACCACGATCGCGTCGTTCACCGCAAGCCCGATCAGCCCGAGGGTGCCGAGGATGGCGGTGAAGCCGAAGGGAGAGCCGCTGAGCCTCAGGGCCAGGGCCGCCAGCCCCACCGACAGCAGCGCCACCGACGCGATCAGGGCGGCCATCCGGAAGGAGCGGAAGGACAGCACCAGGGTGGCGGTCATCAGGATCGCCAGCACGCCCACGGTGGAGAGCAGGTTTCCGACCGCCTCGCCGCGGGCATCGGCCTCGCCGCCGTAGGCCAGGCTCACCCCGGCCGGCAGCTGCCAGCCCTCCTGCTCGAGCTGGCGGCGGAAGTCCCGCAGCACGGAATCGGGCAGCGCCCCCGCCGTCAGGAAGGCCTGCACCGTGTTGATCCGCTGCCCGTCGCGCCGTTCGATCGCGGCCAGCTCCGGCTCCAGCCGCAGCCCGGCCAGGGCCCCGAGGGGAATCGGTGCCTCGCTGCCGGGCGCCACCAGATCCAGCGAGGCCACCTGCTGGAGATCGCTGCGCTGGGCCTCGGCCACCCGCACCCGCACCGGCACGGTGGTGACCCCCTCCAGGATCGAACCGCCGACGCTGCCCTCAAGGCCGCCCTGGAGCTGGCGGGCGATGGCGCGGTTGTCGAGGCTGCTGCGGCGGGCCTGCTCCTCGTCCACCGCCAGGGCCAGGCGGGGCACGGCCTCGCTCAGGCTGGCGGCGGTGTGGGTCACCGGCTCCAGCTGGGCCAGGTGGCGGCGCAGCTCGTCGCCGCTGCGGCGTAGCTGCTCCAGATCAGCCCCCTCCAGCCGCAGCTCGATCGGCGCCTCGAAGGGGGGCCCCTGCTCCAGCTGCTTCACCAGGATCTGGGCCTCGGGGAACTCCTGATCCAGCGCCTGCTGGAGGGAGCGGATCGTCGTCCGCACCCCTTCGGCCCCGCGCAGTTGCACCAGGCCCTGGGCGTAGTGGGGGGCGTTCTCCTCGGAGGCGATCACGTTGTAGAAGAAGGCCGGCGCGCTCTCGCCGAGAAACCAGTGCACGTCGTCGACGTGGGGGTCCTGACGGATCCGCTGCCGCACCGCCATCGCCAGGGCCTCGGTGTGCCCCAGGGCGCTCTGCTGGGGCAGCCGCAGCTCGATCTGGAACTGGTCGCGGTTGGTGGGCGGGAAGAACTGCTGCTCGAGGCTGCCAAAGGCCAGAAACCCCAGCAGCGGCAGCACAAGGCAGAGGGCCACCCCCGGCCCGGGATGGTGCAGGGTCTGGAGCAGGGAGCGGCGGTAGGGGCGGTCGAGGAGGGCCGGGGTGATGCCCTGCTCCCACCAGCGCATGCCCGGCCCCAGGGGCTGCCAGGGCTTCAGCCGGGCGGTGAGGGCCGGGATCACCGTCAGCGAGAGGAACAGGGAGCTGGCCAGGGCCAGGATCACGGTGAGGCCGATGGTGCCGATGAATTCCCCGGTGGCCCCCGGTGAGGTGGCGATGGGCACAAAGGCCAGCACGGTGGTGAGGGTGGAGGCCAGCAGCGGCACCAGCAGGTACCGCACCGAGTGGCGCACCGCCGCGGAGGGGCTGTCGCCGGAGCGCAGCCGCTGCTGCACCTCGTCAACCACGACGATGGCGTTGTCGATCAGCAGCCCCAGGGCGATCACCAGGCCGGTGGCCGACATCTGGTGCAGGGGCACCGCCAGCACCCGCATCCAGCCGAACACCATCAGGGCGGAGAGGGGCAGGGCCACCCCCACCACCAGGGCGGCCCGGCCGCCGAGCATCAGCACCGACACGGCCACCACCAGCAGCGAGCCGGTGATCAAGTTGCCGATCACGCCGTCGAGACGCTCCTGGACGTAGCGGCTCTGGTCGAGCACGGTGTGCAGCCCCAGGCCCTCGGGCAGGGTGGCGCGCACCGCGTCGAGCTGGGCACGGGCCTGGCGGGCCCAGAGGTCGACCCGGGCACTGGAGGCCACCGTGGCCGACACCACCACGGCCGGTCGGCCCCGCACCAGGGCCAGGCGGGAGGCGGGTTGGCGCACCCCGCGGCTGACGGCGGCCACCTGCCCCAGGCGGGCGCCGGCACCGTCGGCGCCGGTCTGCAGGGGGATGGCGCGGATGCGCTCCAGGGAGTCGAGGGCGCCATCCACCTCCAGCAGCAGCTCGCTGCGGGGGCCCCGCACCTGGCCGGCGGCCTCCTTGGCGTCGCTGGCGGCGATCCGTTCGGCGAGCCCGCCTGGGGTGAGGCCGAGCCGGGCCAGCTCCCGGGCGCCGATCTCCACCCGGATCTCCTCCTCGGGTTCGCCGCTGAGTTCCACCCGGTCGGTGCCGGGGAGGGCGCGCAGGCGGCTGGCCAGGTCGTCGGCCAACCGGGTCAGCAGGCCCAGGTTGGGGGGGCTATCGAGCTCCCAGGTGAGGCCGACGATCAGGGCGCTGGCGCCGATGTTGCCGTCGCGGAACTCCGGGTCCGTTGCCTCCGGCGGCAGGTCGGGGGTGGCGTCGTCGATCTTGCTGCGCACCTTGCCCCACACCGGCGCCACCTGGCGGATCGACTCCTTGAGGCTCACGGCGATCACCGAGGTGCCGGTGGAGGAGGTGGAGTCGAGGTGGTCCACCTCCTCCAGCTCGAGCAGGGCCTCCTCGAGGGGTTCGGTCACGAGGGACTCGACCCGCTCCGGCGTGGCCCCCGGCAGGGCGGTGACCACCAGGGCGTTGCGCTGGGTGATCAGGGGGTCCTCCAGCCGCGGCAGGGTGACCAGGGCCGACAGCCCCCAGACCACCACCAGCAGCAGGGTGAGCAGCTGCAGCTGGCGGTTCCGGTGAAAGATGTCGAACATCAGGGCGCCTCCGTCACCCGGACCCCGGGCACGACGCGGTGGGTGCCGGCGGCGATCACCCGGTCGCCGGGGCGCAGGGTGCCGCGCACGAGGGAGCGGTCGCCCTCGGTGTGCAGGGGCTCCACCAGGCGCCGGGCCACCCGCCGCCCCCGTTCTGGCGCGGCGTCGGCCGGCACCAGCACATAGACCGACCAGAGGCCCCGTTCGGCGGCCACCAGGGCGGTGGTGGGCAGCCAGAAGCCGGCGCCCATCTCGGTGCGCCGCAGGCTGAGGCGGGCCGTGGCCCCCACCGGCAGATCCTCGGCCGGCAGCCTCAGCACCACAGTGGCGGTGCGGCTGCCGGCATCGAGTTCCGGCAGCAGGGCGCTGACGGTGGCCTGCAGGCGGCGATCGCCGACGCGCACGGGATGGCGCTGCCCCGGCCGCAGGTCCTGGGCGGCGTCGGGCGGCACCCCCACCCGCGCCTCCAGGGGGGCGGACTCCACCAGGGTGATCAGCGCCTGGCCGCCGCTCACCACCACGCCCTCATCGAGTCGCCGCCGGCTCACCGTGCCGTCGAAGGGGGCCACCAGCACGCTTCGGGCCAGGTCGACATCGATCTGGCGCAGGCGGGCCTCGGCCTCCTCGACCTGGCCTTCGGCCTGGACCAGACGGCTGCGCAGGGCGGCGCTGCCATGGATCTGCTGGTCGAGGTCCTCGCGGGAGATCGCCCCCTGGGCATGGAGCCGCCGGCGGCGGTCGCGCTGCAGTTCGGCCAGGGTGAGCTGCTGCCGCACCTCCTCAACGGCGGCCCGGGCGACATCCCGCTGGGCCAGCGACTGCTGGCGCTGGGCCCGGAGCCGGCGGCGGTCGAGGTGGGCCAACGGCTGGCCGGCCATCACCCGGTCCCCCTCCTCCACCAGCACCTGCTCGAGGGTGCCGGGGAGCTCGAAGCCGAGGCTGCTGCTGCGGCCGGCCACCACCTCGCCGGTGTAGTCGCGGCTGGTGAGGTAGCTGGTCACTGGCTGGGCGGTCACCACCGCCACCGGCAGGGGGCGCTGGACCTGGGGGCGGGGCTGGCGGGACACCGCCACGGCGATCGCGAGGCCGGCGGCGGCCGCAGCGATTGCGATCGGTGGCCCCCAGCGGGTCCGTCGCAGGGCGCTCAGCAGCGCTGGCGGCATCGCGGGGGCGGAATCCATGGGGGGACGGCGGCGGGACCCCCTCTGCCCGGCACAACCTGTGCCAGGCACAGAGCTATGCAACAGATTGGGTATGCGCCAAAGTGTATGCGCAACTTGTTTGGTAGGTCAATCGGGTCCGGCGGCGGCTGGGCCAGGATCGACTCCCCAGCCGCCGCGATCTCCTCCCTGCCATGGCCCTGGCGCACACGATCCTCACGGTGCTCTGCGAGAAGGACGCCAGCGGCTACGACATCAGCAAGCAGTTCGAGGAGACGATGGCCTGCTACTGGACCGCCAGCCAGCAGCAGATCTACCGGGAGCTGGCGCGGATCGAGGCGAACGGCTGGGTCCGCTGCCAGGTGGTGCCCCAGCAGGGACGGCCGGACCGCAAGGTGTACGCCATCACCGAGGCGGGCCGGCGGGAGCTCAGCCAGTGGGCCGCCGAGCCCTCGCTGCCCACCCCGATCCGCGAGGACCTGCTGGTCAAGGTGCTCGGCGGCCCCTACAGCGAGCCCGCCCAGCTGCTGGCGGAGGTGCGCCGCCGCCGCGCCGTCCATGCCGGCCAGCTCGCCTCCTATCGGGAGAAGGAGGCCCTGTTCCGCAGCCACCCAGCCCTGCCGCTGCAGGAGCAGTACCGCTACCTCACCCTGCGCCGGGGCATCCTGTTCGAGCAGGAATGGATCCGCTGGTGCGATGAGGTGATCGCTTTTCTGGAGGGGCAGCCACTGGATCGCGACGGCTGACGGCGGGGAAGCTGCTGCTCCGGCTCAAGGGCTGGCCGGCTCAAGGACGCGATGGGAGGGAATCGGATCGAGGGCCATCAGGCGACGTTCCACGGCGGATCCATTCGCCTGCCACCAGGCCGCCATGGCGTCCCCCGCCTTCGGGCCATGGATGCGGTGGCTGACGATCACGGCGGTGCCGTGGCCGTCAGTCTGGCGCCAGCGGGCGAAGACGGCTTCGCTGAAGGCGCGGGTGGGGAAGAGGGCCACGACCAGGTGCTCGGCGGGGCGGTCGGCGGTGCGGGGAATGGAAGCCGTGCGCAGCACCGTGGCCCCGTGGCGCCGGTAGTTGGCGAGGGCCCGGTTGGCCACCTCGGCCAGCCCTTCCCCATCACGCACCCCGGAGTAGGTGTTGATGGTGACCATGTCCGTCCAGCGACTCAGGTCGTCCTGGCCCGCCGGGGTGAACTCGTGCTGGTGCTGGGACGACCAGCGCAGCCGGTAGGTCTGACCGGAAAAGTCCAGCGTCACCGGGGCCGCCGGGGGGCCGGCTGCCGCGGGCGTGCCGATCACAGCGCTCAGCGCACCAACCACCAGCAGCGGGGCGGCCCAGCGACGCAGGCCATGGGGGCTGGACATGGCATGTCGCAATCGGGGGCAGGGTAGGAAGCTCACCGGGATCGGCAGGCGCCAGGGCGCGTAGCGTTGCCGCTTGCTGCCCGAACCGGTGTGGATCGTCGCTGGTTCGCCCCACAGGCACGACGGGTCCTCGGTGCTCTCCTGGCGGGTTGCCTGGGCGGAGCGGCCCCCGTCCAGGCCGGGACCGCCGAGGGCGTCCCGCCGGCGGCCGGCATCCTGCGGATCGTTCGCCAGCGCATGGCCGACGACCATCTGAGGGCGGTGATCGTGCGGGTGACGATCGACGGCAAGGAAGTGGTCACCGAGGCGATGGGCGAATCCCTGACGGGGGTGCCCGCGACGGAGGACATGCACGTCCGCAACGGTGCGATCGCCATCTCCTACGTGGCGACGTTGCTGCTGCAACTGGTCGACGAGAACAGGGTGAGCCTCGACGACAAGCTCGCCAGGTGGCTGCCGGAGATCCCGAATGCGGAGCGGGTCACGCTCGGTCAGCTCGCCCGGATGACCTCCGGCTACCGCGACTACGTGATCGGCAATGCCGCGTTCGAAAAGACCCTGCTCGAGAACCCGTTCCGGCAGTTCTCCGTGCAGGACCTGCTCGCCTACGCGGACCTGAAGACGCTCTGGTACGAGCCCGGCACGAGCTGGAACTACGCCCACACGAACTACGTCCTGCTGGGCCTGGCGCTGGAGCGCATCACGGGGCAGACGATGCCCGTGCTGATGCAGGAGCGGATCTTCGGGCCCCTGAAGCTCCGCAACACGCGGGACCCCGGCGGCACCCCCGCGATCGCGCCGCCGGTGCTGCACGCCTTCTCGTCGGAACGGCGCCAGAGCCTCGGCATCCCGGCGGGGACGCGCTTCTACGAGGAGTCGACCTTCTGGAACCCGTCGTGGACGATCACCCGCGGCGCTGTGCAGTTCACCACCATCCACGACATGGCCACCTCCGCCGAGGCGATCGGAACGGGCCGGTTGTTGTCGCCGCAGAGCCACAGGCTGCAGATCGCTCCGACGCTGCGGGGCTTTGGCCGGCCGATCGAGGGCTGTGCGACCTGCGCCACCCTCAGCGACGTCTACACCTATGGCATCGGGATCGTGCTCTCGGGCCCCTGGCTGCTGCAGAACCCGCTGTTTTCCGGGCAGGCCGGGGTGATGGCCTACCTGCCGTCACGGAAGATCGCGGTGGCGGTGGCGGTCACCTTCGACGAAGAGGCCTTTGATGCCAGCGGTGTCTACTGCAATGCCGCCGATGACATCTTCCGCGCGATCGGGGCCTATCTGGCGCCGCAGGACGCCCCGCCCGTCAGGGCCCCTGCCAGAGAAAGGTGTTGAAGGATCTCTCACCCAGCTGGCTGCGGTACTTGAGGGTGTTCTCGCTGGAGAGACTCACCACGGCGCCGAGCCGGTCGGCCAGCTTGATGCACTGCTGGAACTGCGGGGCGCTGTAGCACTGCACATCCAGCTGGTTGCAGCCCGCCGTGGGGAGAAGACTGGCCTGGAACGGTTGGATGCTGCAGAAGATGGGTTTGGGGTACAGCCGACGCAGCAGATAGAAGTCCTCCAAGGAGTAGTTGGCGAAGAAGTGGTCGTCCACCTGGATCGCGTCGCCATGGCGGGCTTCGGCCACCAGTTGGTCGATTCGCAGCCCCCGGTACTGGGGCGACTGCACCCACACCACCGGCAGCAGACCCTGGCGCCGGGCCGCCTGGGCCGCCTCCTGCTGCATCGCCTCCGACACCTTGCGGACATCGAGGAACACCACCTTGAAGTCGCTGCCCCGGATGTCGGCCATCACCCCGTTCAGCGACTGCCGGGAGGTGTAGTACCAGATCTGGGGCTGCGACAGCCAGGTGCCGTTGGGGGCCGCCTGCACCGCTGCGGCGCCCAGGGTCAGGCCCCCGGCCAGGGCGGCGGCCAGAGAGCGGAATGGGTTGGCCAGAGCGGAGTCCCTGGGATCGGTTTAGTGTGCCCCCCGGCGGTTCAACCCGCTTGCGTGCCATGCCGTCATCCCTTCCCCGCCAGACCTGCGTGCTCGTGGTGGGGGCGGGTCCCACCGGCCTGCTGCTGGCGGGGGAACTGCAGCGCCGCGGCGTTCCCAACCTGCTGATCGACGCCCGCGCCGAAGCCCTGCACTGGGACCGGGCCACGGTGATCCACCCCCTCTCCCTGGAGATCTTCGAGGCGCTGGGGCTGGTGGACCGGTTTCTCGAGGCCGGCTGCCGGCAGCGCAGGATCCTGATCCACGCCGATGGCCAGCGGCTGGGGGAACTGGATCTGGCCGAGTGCGGCAGCCGCTTCGGCTTCAACCTCGGCCTCTCCGAAGAAGTGACCGAAACCATCCTCACGGACCACCTCGAGGGCCAGGGGGGCACGGTGCACCGCTCCTGCCGGCTGGTGGGTCTGGAGTCACACGGTGACGGGGTGACCGCCACGGTGGTCTCTGGCGACGGGGTGGAGCAAACCGTGCAGGCCCGCTGGCTGGTGGGCTGCGACGGCATGCGCAGCACCACCCGGGCGCTGAGCGGCCTGGACTTCGAAGGCCATGGCATCAGCCGCCCCTGGGCCGTGTTCGATGCGGCGGTGGAGGGCTGGGCCGACAGCCACGAGGTCAACGCGGCGTATCTGGACGCCTCGCCCCTGATCCTCACGGCCCTGCCCGAGGGCCGCTGGCGGGTGTACCTGCGGCCCACCGTCGAGGAGGGCGATCTGGTGGCCGAGGCCGCCGCCGTGCTGGGGCGCTACCTGCCGCAGGCCCGCTTCAGCGCCGTGGAGAACCCCAGCCGTTTCCACTGCCACAGCAGGGTGGCCAGCGCCTTCCGCGCCGGGCCCGTGTTCCTGGCCGGCGATGCCGCCCATGTCTGCTCCCCGGCCGAGGGGCACGGCATGAACTGCGGGCTGCATGATGCCGCCAACCTGGCCTGGAAGCTGGCCCTGGTGCACCAGGGGGCCGCAGACCCGGTCCTGCTGGACAGCTACGAGCAGGAGCGGCGTCCGGTGGCCCAGCAGATCTGCCGCTCGGGCGACGCCACCGAGCAGGCCCACGGGCTGCAGGAGCGCGCTGAGCGCGCCGCACGCGACCGGGCGATCGCCGCCATGCTGGCCAACCCGGTGGCCCGCCAGCAGGAGGTGGTGGCGGAAACCGAGATGAACGTCAGCTACGCCGGCTCGGCGATCATCGGCGGTGGCGAGGGCCAGCCCTTTGCTGCCGGACAGCGCCTGCCCACCACGATCGCGCTGCCGCCCGGGGCCGGTGCGTCCCTGCTGCACGCGCTCAGCCACCGCTGCGGCCACACGCTGCTGCTGCTGGCCGGCCCGGAAGCGCCTCCGGAGGCCCTCGCCGGCCTGCAGGCCGACCTGGAGGCCGACAGGGCCGCCGGCTCGGTGCCGCCGGCGCTGGTGGAGGCGGTGGTGGCCGTGCGGCTGGAGGAAGCGGCCAGCCTGGGCCTGGGGCCCCTCACCCTGCTGGCGGTGCGGCCGGACGGCTTCATCGGCCTAAGGGCCGACGTGGATCACCGCAGCGCGGTGCGTCGGTATGGGGGGCTGGTGATGGGACGCCTGAACCCTGCCTAGGATCCAATCAACTGTGTGCGCCTCCGCAGGGCCATGCTTACCCTGCCCCGCCAACTCAGCCAAGCGCTGCGGCTCACGCCGGCCCAGTTCGCCGAACTCTGTGCGGCCAATCCGGAAGCGGTGCTGGAGCTGGCGGCTGACGGGCGTTTGATCGAGATGACCCCTGCAGGCGGCGAAACCGGCCGGCGCAACAACCAGCTGGCTGTTCAGCTGGGTCTGTGGGCCCGCACCCAGCCCGGTTGGTGCGTGTTCGACAGCTCCACCGGTTTCCTGCTGCCGGATGGCTCCGTGCTGAGTCCGGATGCCAGCGCGGTGCGGCTGGAACGCTGGCAGGCCCTCTCCAGCGAAGCGCGCCAGGGTTTTCCGCCCCTCTGCCCGGATCTGGTGGTGGAGCTGGCCAGCCCATCCGACCGGCTGCCTGACCTGCGCCGCAAGATGGCGACCTACCAGGCGAATGGGGCCCGGCTGGGCTGGCTGCTGTTGCCCGAAACCCGTGGCGTGGAGGTTTGGCACGCCAGTGGCGAACCGCAGCGGCTGGAGGGCCTGGCGGTGCTGGAAGGGGAGCCGGAACTCCAGGGGCTGCGGCTGGATCTGGCGGAGCTCTGGGACGGCTGACGGGTGATCCGTCACCGTGCGGGCGCTGCTCGCCAGGATGGTGACCTCAGCGTCAGTGAGAGACCCGTGCCGACAGCCATAGAGCAAGCAGTGCCGACAGCAGTGACAACCAGCACGTTTTCGGACTTTGCCCAGCGGGCCGACTACTCGCTGCTGGATTCCCTGCGGCCGGATCCCCAGGCCACTGGCGATGGTCAGGATCACAGGCCCCGCCAGGTGTTCTCGGGGCATTACGTGCCGGTGATTCCAACCCCGCTGCCGGCGCCGGAGCTCGTGGCGCACAGCCGCACCCTCTTCCATGAGCTGGGCCTGGGCGATGGGCTGGCCCATGAGGAAGCTTTCCGCCGGCTGTTCTCCGGCGACATCAGCGTGGCCACAGCGCCCATGCGCCCGTATGGCTGGGCCACCGGCTATGCCCTCTCGATCTACGGCAGCGAATACATCCAGCAGTGCCCGTTCGGCACCGGCAACGGCTACGGCGATGGCCGGGCCATTTCCGTGTTCGAAGGCGTCTTTGGCGGCCGGCGCTGGGAAATGCAACTCAAGGGCGGCGGCCCGACGCCCTACTGCCGCGGCGCCGATGGCCGCGCCGTGCTGCGCTCCAGCGTGCGCGAGTTTCTGGCGCAGGAGTTCATGCACGCCCTGGGGGTGCCCACCTCCCGCTCGCTGACGCTCTATGTCTCGCGATCGGAAACCGTGCGCCGGCCCTGGTATTCGCCGAACTCCCGCTCGTTCGATCCCGACATCCTGGTGGACAACCCGGCGGCGATCACCACCCGGGTGGCCCCGTCCTTTCTTCGGGTCGGCCAGCTGGAGCTGTTCGCCCGCCGCGCCCGCAGCGCTGCCCATCCGGAGGCGCGCAACGAGCTGCGGATGATCGTGGCGCACCTGATCGAGCGCAACTACCGCCAGGAGATCGATCCGGCCCTGGACTTCGTTGATCAGGTGGTGGAACTGGCGCGGTTGTTCCGCGGACGGCTCACGTCTCTGGTGGCGAACTGGATGCGGGTGGGCTACTGCCAGGGCAATTTCAACAGCGACAACTGCGCGGCGGGGGGGTACACCCTCGACTACGGCCCCTTCGGCTTCTGCGAACTGTTCGATCCCCGCTTCCAGCCCTGGACCGGCGGCGGCCAGCATTTCTCCTTCTTCAACCAACCGGTGGCCGCCGAAGCCAACTTCCAGATGGTCTGGGCCTCTCTCCGGCCCCTGCTCGAGGGCAACCCAGAGGCGCTGGCGAGGCTGGATGAGATCCGCGACGGCTTCGCGGAAGCGATGGGCCAGGAGCTCGAGGCGATGTGGGCCAGCAAGCTCGGCCTGATCCACTACGACGCCGAGTTGGTGCAGGACCTGCTGCAGTTGATGGTGGCCTCCAAGGCCGACTACACGATCTTCTTTCGCAGGCTGTCTGACATCCCCGAGCACGTCTCGGCCCTGCAGGAGAGCTTCTACATGCCCTGCTCAGAGGAGCTCGATGCCCAATGGACGCAGTGGCTGCAACGCTGGCGGCATGAGGTGACGGGCAGTGGCGACCTGAGCGCGACATCGGCAGCGATGAAGCACGTGAATCCCGCGGTCAGCTGGCGCGAATGGCTGATCGCCCCGGCCTACGAACAGGCGGCGCAGGGTGATTACGACCTGGTCAGGGAACTGCAGGAGGTGTTCCGCCATCCCTACGACGCCCTGCCGCCGGAGCTGGCGGCGACCTATGACCGAATGAGGCCCAGGGAATTCTTCAACGCCGGAGGGGTGTCGCACTACAGCTGTTCGTCCTGAGCTGTCTCAGGCCTCGATCAACCACAGGGCCTCGCGGCCACGAGCAACGCCTTCGCAGCAGAGGCGGCAGTCAAAGCTCACCAGCCGGCCGCCGCGGTGCACCGCCAGCTCGTCGCGCAGGTGGTTCACGAGCTCCAGATCCACCGGTGCTCCCTTCCAAACCGGCAACGCCACGTTGAGGGGCGCCGCGGCAGAGCCGGCGCCGCGGATCCCGCAGCAGGCGGCATGGGAGCGCAGGCCTGGTCTAGACTTGATATCGATCAACTGTGGGGTGTCATGCGCGCCAAGTTGTTCCGCAACGGCCGCAGCCAGGCGGTGCGGCTGCCGGCCGAGTTCCGCTTTGAGGGCACAGAGGTGGAGGTGCATCGCGATCCCGAGAGTGGCGCTGTGGTGCTCACACCGGTGCGGCCATCGGCCCGCGCCCTGCTGGATCAAAGGGATGACCTGCTGCAGGAGCCTGGGTTCCACGCCGAGCTGGAAGCGTTTTTCGAGGGGTTGCGCGACACGCGCCCTGCGGAACCGGTGGAGTTCCTCTGATGGCTGCGGCAAAGGGGAGGCTGATGCTCGACACCAACGCCGTGAACGCCTTTCTGAAAGGCCTGTCGCCGTGCCTGGATACCTGGGTGTGTGAGCAACGCTGTTGCCTGTCGTCGATCGTGGTGGCGGAGATCCGTTACGGCCTGGAGAAGCTGCCGCCAACGTCGCGGCTGCAAGCGCTGGTGGAGAACACTCTCAAGACCCTGGAGATCCTGCCCTGGTCGGAAACCTGCGCCAGGGTGTATGGCCGGCTGCGGGCCGATCTCGATCGCAACGGGAAGCCGTTGGCGGCGATGGATCTGCTGATCGCCAGCCATGCCCTCAGCGAAGGTTGCGCCCTGGTGACGGCGGATCAGGCCTTCACCAATGTGGCCGATCTGCACCTGGAGGCCTGGTAATGGCCAGCAGGCAGGGGTTGGCCAGGTGCCTTCCCACTTGGCGTTGTGCCCCCCCTCACACCGCCAACGCCATTACCGGCAGCCACATCGACGGGATCTGCCGCTCCAGCCGCCAGCGGATCGCCATGGCTCTCCCCTTCGTGGCTTTCATACGTGGCAAACCCCAGGCAAACAAATGGCTCGGTGACCTTGCCCTACCTGCCCCGTGTTACTGAGCAGAAGCCGGCGACGACGCGCACGAACAGCAGCACTCGGATGCAGCGGTGTTCAGCCGCCGACCAACCGGTCGTACTCGGCATGACTACCGATCCAGAACCAATGAACGCCGGCATCGGTCGGCAGGCCCAGGGCTCGGTAGTGGAGACCAACTCTCACGCTGTGGAGCCTGCGACCGGCCAGAAGCTTGAACTGGAGTGACGGATGGGAGGAATCAGCCTTCAGAAGGGCAAAGTTCTTATCGGCGAGAGCCTGGACTTGCGGAGGTAAAGATTGATAGCAGCGCCAGAATCTGAGCGATGCTGTGTGTTTCACAACGAACGGTGTGGCTGGTTGCGGTAGTCGTCTTCTGCCTCCGCCAGGAGAGCATCGAGCTTGCCGTCAGCGATGTCGGTCTCAAGCTGGCGGTCCCACGCCGCAGCATCGAATGCAGCAAACCAGCGTCTGAACTCCGCCAGGGCCCCAGGGTCAAGGGCTTCGACGGCCTCCTCAAGTGATTTCACATCGGCCATGCCCGTCTGCCCGATCCACTGATCACCAGTTTGCCTCGAACCGCTCGCCGTCGCTCGCACCCCCTCAAACCGCCAATGCCATCACCGGTACGAATACCGCCGGAATCGCCCGCTCCAGCCGCCAGCGGATCGCCATCGGCCGCTTCCCTCGTGGCTCTCCCAGTGGAACAGGGAGGGGCCGAGGGCCAGGTCGCGGTAGCGGGTGGTGAGTGAGAAGAGGGCTTCGCTTATGCGCAGGGTGATGAACAGCAGGTCTGTGGCGGTGGGCTGGTGCTAGAGCACGCCTTCGCGGTGGCGGCCGTGCGCGCCCATGGCCTTGTGGTCGTGGCCGCAGGGGGGAGGACACCGCTGAGGCGCTCCTCTTCGGCCATCAGAGCAGCTGGCGGAACTGCTGAGGCGTTCAGACCTGCATCACGGGCGATCGCGCCCATGGTGATGGCGTTGATCGGGTCGTGGCGCGGAATCACGAGGCGCCGCTCACCATTGCTCAGGATCAGATGACCGGATTCGCGGACGATCCGATACCCCAGCTTGAGAAACACTCTTACGGCTTCCTTCTGACTGATCCCCGGCAGACGCGGCATTTAAAACGCCAGTTCCAGTGTCTCCACACTGCGCACGCCACCCTCCTCAGCTTCCACTTCCAGCCAGAGGGCAATCGCTTCGCGGATGTTCGCCAGTGCTTCGTCCCGGCTGGATCCCTGGGAGTGGCAGCCCGGCAGGTCAAGACAGCTCACCGACCAGCCTTCTTCCGTTTCCAGCAGCCGGATGCGGTAGCTCATGTCGGTCTCACTCCCTGTCCTGCGTTCAGGCTAAGCGGCATGGGCCAAGCCTCTGTGACGAAGCTCCCCAACCCCTCTCAAACCGCCAACGCCATCACCGGAACGAACGCCGCCGGAATCGCCTTGTGCGGCCGCCAGCGAACAGCGCCCGAGGCTGAGGCATTCCGCCAGCAACTGGGGCCGCCGACTGGGCAGCGACTCGCGCAGGTTGGCCAGCACCCGCTCGCTGGTCACACGACCAAGCTGCAGCCTGCAGACAGCGAGGTGAAGGCACTGACTGCGGCGGTGCTGGTGGTGCCTTTGGGTGGAGATGCCGGCTAGCCTCAAACCCATTCATGGTTGGGGCGCACCCTTGACCACCATCGAGATCACCCTCCCTGATGCGCTGGCGGCGGAAGCCAGCGGAGCTGGTCTGCTGGCGCCAGAAGCGATCGAGCGCCTGCTGCGAGACAAGCTGGCCTCAGACCGCATTGTCCGTCTGCAAGACGCCAGGGCTGCTCTTGCTGCTGACCCGCCGGAGGTGCTGACCCGGCAAGAGATCAACCAGCAGATCAGCGCGTACCGCAAGGGTCAGCGGCTTGCGGCTGGTTCTTGATACCAACACGGCCATCTCCGGCCTGATCTGGCAGGGAGTTCCCGGGCAGCTCATCGATGCAGCCGTCCTGGGGCGGGTTCAGTTGATCAGCACCGTTCCTATGCTCGCCGAGTTGGAAGGTGTGCTGCAGCGCACGAAGTTCAGGGAACCGATCCAGCGTCTTGGCGTGGCGGTTGCCGATCTGTTTGATGGCTATGCCGCTCTCGTGGAGCGCGTGGAACCTGCTGATCTGGGAGGCCCCGTCAGCCGGGATCAGGACGACGATGACGACCTGCTGGCCTTGGGCAGCCATCAGGGGATTGCGATTGTCGTTGCCCACGATGCGATGAGGATTCTTCGGGAATCAGGGGGATCTACGGCACGTTGAGCCGCAGGGCTCTCCCCCCTCACACCGCCAACTCCGGAACGAACGCCGCGGGAATCGGCGGCTGCGACCGCCAACGAATCGCCATCGGCCGCTCGTTCTCGTTGATGGTGACCCTTGGATTCGCCTATCCTTGAGAGAAATCGCTGGATGGATCTACGGTGACAGCAGCAATTCCTCTGATCACCTGCACGCCGGGAATCCGAAGCGGCAAACCCTGCATTGCTGGCACCCGCATCAGTGTTTCGGATGTGTTGGAGTACCTGGCCAGCGGCATGAGTCAGGAGGAAATCCTGGCCGATTTTCCTGATCTGCGGGTGGAGCATCTTCAGGCTGTCTTGAGTTATGCGGCAGATCGTGAAAAGCGACTGAGTGACCTTACGACCGCCTGATTGCTCCGATGGCTGGGCCCCTACTGTTTGATGAAAATCTCAGTCCCCGTCTGGCATCTGCAATGGCTGGCTCCTTTCCAGGCAGCATCCACATTCGCGATGTAGGCCTCAAGGGTGCAACGGATCTTGAAATCTGGAGCTTTGCTCAGCAGCGTGGGTACACCATCGTCACGAAGGATGATGACTTTCGTGGACTGAGCCTTTTAAGGGGTGCACCACCCAAGGTGCTGTGGCTGGTTGTGGGCAACACCAGCACTCAAAATATGTCAAGGATTCTGTTGACCGGGCGGGATGTGATCGTGGCGTTCATCAAGGAACCCAACACTTCACTACTGACGTTGCGCTGAGGCTGAGCAGCATCTTCGACTCACCCCCTCACACCGCCAACGCCAACTCCGGCACGAACGCCGCCGGTATCGCCCGCTGCAACCGCCAGCGAATCGCCATCGGCCGCTCCCCCTCGTGGCTCACGTAATCCGCGAACCCCAGACACAGAAACGGCAGCGTCACCCCGCCGCGCTTGCTTTCCTCCCGCACGAACAGCATCACCCGGCTGCCACGCTCGGCGTGGTGGATGTAGCGCTGGCCCGTGGGTGAGGCTTGCCGAGTGTTGCTCTGGCTCTCCCAGTGGAACTCCCACGGGGAGATGGCGTAGTCGTTGTAGCGGGTAGTGGGGGAGAACAAGCGTTCGGATTTCTTGAGGGTGATGAAGAAGACATCGCACTGAGTTGCCCGATCAAACAACACCCCCGACTGGCCGGTGGTTTGCTGGTTATCGGTGATCAACCCAAAAGCGGCGTAGATCTCGGCGCGGCTGTAGCGGGCGTGGAGAGCCAGGGGCACGGGTTGATCCCACACCAGTGGAGGGGCGAGGTGGTCGGTGCGCTCCAACAGGAGTGCGAACAGTTCGCGCAGCTCATCGAGAAAGGCTGGACAGGCCCAGAGACGATCCAGCGCGTCTTGCAGAGCAAGGCGATCCGGCGACGATCCCCAGAGCTGGAGCAGCAGCATGCGCCAACGCCGGCGGTCTGTTTCGCTCAGGTTCCGAACCTCAGGCGGCTGTCCATGGGCGAGGCCCTGCAGGAGGAACGAGAGGCGGTCGACGTCGTCCAGGTGGAGCAAACGCCCCACTCCCCGCCCCAGCCGCATTTCATCGTCGCTGGGCTCCCCTGAGGCCGCCCCGGCCAACCACCCCAACTCCCGCTGCAGCAACGCCCAGGAACCCGCCACCCTGTAAAACTCCCCCTGCTCCATCCCGAGCCCCTCCAGCAACCCCGCCAGCGAACAGCGCCCGAGGCGGCGGGCCTCGGCGAGCAGCTGGGGCCGGCGGCTGGGCAGCGACTCGCGCAGATTGGCCAGCACCCGCTGGCTCGACACCCGATCGAGCTGGAGGCTGCAGCCGGCCGGCAGGAAGGGAAAGCCTTCCTTGATCTGCTGCTCCAGCTGGTCGCGCGTGCCGCCGAGCAGGGCGCGGTAGCGCAGATCAAAGCGGAAGCTCCGGTGCGCCTGGCCGATGAAATCCAGCACAGTGAGGCAGCTTTTGCCCCGGCAGAGGCGCAAACCGCGGCCGAGCTGCTGCAGGAAAACGATCGCGCTCTCGGTGGGCCGCAGGAACAGCACCGTGTCGATCTCGGGGATGTCGAGGCCTTCGTTGAACAGATCCACGGCGAACAGGATCTGCAGCTCGCCGGCGCGCAGGCGGCGGATCTGCTCGGCGCGCTCGTCACGGGGGCTGGACGCATCCAGGGCGGCGGCGCGCAGGCCGGCGGCCACGAACTTGCGGGCCATCCAATGGGCGTGCTCCACGCTCACGCAGAAGCCCAGGGCCCGCATCGAATCCAGGTTGGTGATCTTGTCTGCCAGTTCGCGCAGGATCAGGCGCAAGCGGGCGTCGTCGGCGGTGTAGAGGTTGGACAGGGCTTCTGTGGCGTAGCCGTTGCGGCGCCACTCGATCCGCGACAGGTCGGTGCCGTCGTGGAGGCCGAAGTAGTGGAAGGGTGTCAGAAGGCCCTGCTCCAAGGCGCTCCAGAGGCGCAGCTCGGCGGCAATCCGGCCACTAAACCAATGGAGGATGTCCTCGCCGCCGGTGCGCTCGGGGGTGGCGGTGAGGCCCAGCAGCAGGACGGGCGCCAGGTGGCGCAGCCAGCGCTCGTAGCTGGCGGAGGCGGCGTGGTGGAACTCATCGACGATCACCACGTCGAACGTGTCCGGCGCCAGGTCCAGCGGATCCAGCCCAGCGAGCGACTGCACCGAGGCGAACACGTGGCGCCACTGGCTGGGGCGCTGGCCGTCCACCAGCAGTTCGCCGAAGGAGCCATCGCGCAGCACCTGGCGGAAGGTGGCGAGGCTCTGATGCAGGATTTCGCGCCGGTGGGCCACGAACAGCAGACTCGGGTGCCCCGGACCGCCCTGGCGGGCGTAATCGAGGGCGGCGATCACGGTTTTGCCCGTGCCGGTGGCGGCCACCACCAGGTTGCGCCAGCGGCCATGGAGGCTGCGCTCGGCGGCGAGCTTTTCGAGGATCTCCTGCTGGTAGGCGTAGGGGCGGATGTCGAAGAAGCTGAGCGGGGTGGCGTCAGCCGCCGAGTCGCCCGCCGACTCCTCGCGCACGGCCCGATCAAAGCGGCGTTGCTCCAGTTCGCTGGCCCGGTAGGGCTCGAACTCGCCCTCCTCCCAGTAGCTCTCAAAGGCGGCCTGGAACTTGGCGAGGATCCCCTCGTTGTCGTGGGCGGAGAGGCGCACGTTCCACTCCAGGCCGTCGTGCAAGGCGGCGGTGGAGAGGTTGGAGGAGCCGATGTAGGCGGTGGAGGCAGGGGCGGCGCCCGAGAGGCCAGGCCGATGGAACAGCCAGGCTTTGGCGTGCAAGCGGGTACGGCGGGTGTCGTAGCTGACGCGCACCTCGGCGCCATGGGCCACCAGCCAGTCGAGGGCGCGGCGATCGGTGGCGCCCAGGTAGACGGTGGTGAGCACCCGCAACGGACGGCGGGGCTGTGCCCGTAGATACCCATCCAGCGCCGGCTGAAGCAAGCGCAGGCCGCTCCACTTGATGAAGGCGCAGAGCAGGTCGATCCGCTGGGCGGAGGGGATTTCGTGGATCAGCGCCTGCCCCACCGACGGTTCGCCGCTGGCGTTCACCAGCAGGGTGCTGTCGGCCAGGGGGATGAGCGGGCGGATGGTGGCGGCCTGGCCGGGCAGGAGTGCCGTGGATCGGATCTCCGAGAGCAGCCGGGCGGAGGGGTGCAGAAGGTCGGCTTGGGAGATGGCGCGGGGTGCCTGGCTCTGGAGCAGGCCCACCAGCTGGTTCACCAGGGCCAGCTGGTGCTCAGGGGTGGAGCCACCGCTCAGGTGCTCCAGGGCAACGCGCGCCAGACCCGCGAGGTGCCGGGCCAACAGGCGCGGGGCTTCCTGGGGATCCAGACCGTCGGCGGCGAACAGGGTTTCCTGGAGTTGGCGCAGCTGTTGCTCCAGGCCCTCGGTGAGGAGTTGCTGGTAGAGGCCGGGGGGTGGGGCCTGGTCGGACATGGGAGACCCGCTTCCTGAACCGCTGTACTTTCCGTGGATCGCCAGCCAGGAAGGGGACTGGGCTGTGGCGATGTTATGCGGGTCCGGATAACGTGTCAGCCAGCATTGACGACCAAAGCCGGATGCTTGCTGCAGCGAGGGATTTGCTCAGTGAAGCAAAGATCCTTTAGTCGTCTTATGCCGAAGGAGGGATAGAAAGGGGTGGTTTATGCGGATCCGTCCAATCAGCGTTCGAAGGATGTGTCGTCCTTGATGGGAGCCAGCAAGGCAGCGTTGCGTGGCCGTAGCCGAGAGGCTACAGTTGGCTTATGGTTGAAGTCCGCCAGACAGAGCGGTTCGTCCAGTGGCTTGCGGATCTGCGTGATCTGAGGGCCAGGGCGAAGGTTCAGGCCAGGATCGAACGTCTTATCGGCGGCAATCCTGGTGACGTCAAACCCGTAGGGGCTGGCGTTTCGGAGCTGCGGATCAACTATGGCCCTGGATACAGGGTCTACTACCTGCAGAGGGGCTCCGCATTGATCATCCTGTTGGCTGGATGAGACAAGTCCTCACAAGTCAAGGACATCGATGAGGCCCTTCTGCTGGCAGATAACCTGACGGAGGAGATTTGATGAAAGTCAAGACCAGCCCCTACGACGTTGCCGAACAGCTACGAACTCCGGCAGAGATGGCGGCCTATCTGGAGGCCTGCATCGAGGAGGCGGATGGAGATGTTGCATTCATTGCCAAAGCCTTGGGTGACATCGCACGCGCCCAAGGGATGACCAAAGTGGCCAAGGATTCAGGACTATCCAGAGAGAGCCTCTATAAGGCATTATCGGGGGAGCGAAGCCCGAGCTTTGACACCATCCTCAAAGTCGTATCGGCACTGGGTCTGAAGCTGAGCGCCAGTGTGAGAAGTGAGGCGGAGGTGTCTTGAGCTCTGCTGAAGAGGCGAAGGTCAGCAATCGCTGCCTGTTGAGAAGGACACCTTCGAACAAGCCCCTGGAGTGGACAGGCCGCCAGCAATTCTGCTTCGATACCGATAACTCCTTGCCTGCCACTCAGGGGCAGCGTTAGGCATGCGATGAGCATCACCAGGCCGTACCGAAGAACTTGTCGCCAGTTCGCAGACGGGAGCTACTCCGAGGGCGGCCGGTGGATGTATTTATTGCATCCGAAGTACGCGAAAGACCCACGGCACTATGTGCGCGCCTTCCTACTCATCCAGCAGGACGTGCTCGAGCTCTTCTCTTATGTTGAGCCGAGCGATGCCAACCTTAGTACGTACTCGCACCGCATCCAGCAACTACTGATGCGATCGTGTGTCGAAATCGAGGCCAACTTCACTGCAATATTCCTCGACAACGAATACAGAAGGGCCACGTCAGGCCAGAACCTGAACATTGGCGACTACAAGCTGATTAATCTGTCTCACAGCCTTTCGGCATACCAAGTGCGAATCCCGGGGTGGAAGGGCGCAGCTGGAATCCGGCGTCCATTCGCGCCTTGGCTGTCGGATCACCCATTACCCTGGTACCAGGCGTACAACAAGTCGAAACATAACCGCCACGAGAACTTTCACTTGGCTACCTTCGACTCAATGATGGACGCCTTTTGTGGCTTGAACATCTTGCTTTCAGCTCAGTTTATGGGCGAAGAATACGGGCCAGGCAGCAAGTCTCTTTCGATCAGTGGGGCGTGCTACACGTACGAGGGCGATGACGGTATGGAGCCGTCCATTGGCGACATGCTTCGTATTAAGTTCCCTGAGGACTGGCCCGTTGAGGAGAGATATGAGTTCACGTGGCCTGCCATTTCGAGCCAAGATGACCCCTTCGAGAATTTTGATTACGCGGCTCATGCCTAACATCGCCATACACCTGAGCCGCCACCAAAGTGATTTTTCTGTGTCGCCCGGCTCACTGCGGCCAGGTGATGGCGAGCGTTAGATGCATAACTAAAATCAGTGACTAAAACGATGGAAAGCCTTCGCGAAGTTTGCGTCGAGAGAATTGCCACTGAAATCAATGATGCATTTGACGTGGAGTCAAATGCCATGAATGATGTTGACAGGAACGAGGATCTGCTTTCAAATAGACTGATCCATTCTATCCGCAACGCTTTGGGTCAGCCTTGCGGCCATCAAGGGGAGATTAATCGCAGGAGCAACCTCTACATGGCAGTTCAGGCGTACAAAGCCACGGGACGACTAGAGCAAGACCACGGTGATATTGCAATTGTTGTGACTGACTTAGATCATCGCATCACTGGAACGGGCTTTTACGAGGCCAAGGCTGAATCTCATGACGGCTTGTATCCATCATATAAAATGAGGCAGCTCAGGCGACTTGAGTCAAAAACTCCTCGCCTGGCTGTTGTTATGTACGAGAGACATGCAAAGCCTGTGAGCGACGATGCGTATTTTTGCTCGCTGCCCTATCTTGCGGCAAGAAAGATCACACCATTAAGGCATTGTCGAGTTCTTCCTGCATCTTGGGTTAGGCAGTTTCCCAGGCTTGAGGCTGCAGCGAGCCAAATACTGCCGACCTCTTTTGGACACCACTTTGTTACAAAGTACCTTCTGGGGCGAGATCTCGATTATTCACGGACTTCGGCAAACGCAATTGAACGCTGGGTTCGCGTAACAAGAAGAGCGGTTCCTGTTATCCTGGAAATTGTGATTTCTCGAAATCCAGACTGGCAATACACAGGTAATCCTGTACGAATCCTTCCTGGATCCATAGCAACAGATCTTCTATCCACTAGGCGTGAGCCACTTGCTCTTGAACCTCCCATTAATCCCAGCATCTAACATCAAGATACAGAAGACGGGAGCGGAGCTTGCTTTTGATGCTGAGGCTATCCCCCGCTTCTGATCTTGAGCGTTCGACAGACCAGAAAACAGACTTAAAAACTGATAAGTTTATACTGAAGTGAGCGGCAGGAGGCACCAACAGGATGGGCAAAGAGATTCTCTACTCATTTGCAAATAATGAAAAAGGGGAACTTGTCAAAGCAGATGCGGCCCAACGGGGTGGTGCCTACTACTGCCCATCGTGCCATAAAGAGATGGTTCATCGAATGGGGGAAAAGGTCCGTCCTCACTTTGCGCACAAGAATCTTAGCCAGAATTGCAGCCCAGAGACAGTTCTACACTTTGGTTTCAAGAGGCTCTTGCATGAAAGAATCTCTAAGTCACTTCAGGCTGGGGAGCGAATATCGATACAATGGAAATGCGAGGCATGCTGTGGCTGCCATTTGGGGAACCTGCTCAAGCGAACTGCTCATGCTGAGGAAGAGTACAACCTCGGGGCATGCAGGCCAGACATTGGGCTACTAAGCAAGGAAGGAGATGTTGTTGCAGCAATTGAAATTGTAGTATCGCATTCACCCGAACAATCAACTATTGAGTTCTACAAGGCAAATGGCATTCCATTGCTAGTCTTTAAGCTGAAGTCGGATACAGAGCTGAGCCGAGTCGAAGAAGAGGTTCTTAAGCCTGACATTGTGGATGTGTGTCTAAATCCGAAATGCCCTAAGTGCAATGAACACATGCCACGCCTCAAGCTACTAATCATCGATGGCAAGTGCTGGAAATGTCACTCCGCGATGAAGGTTGGCGCGTTAAGGGGAGACGCGGGGTATGAATGCGAATTTAACCTTGACCACATAGCCCTTGCAAATCGACACGGAGCCAATATTAAGACAAGATACAGCAAGACAGTTAGACATGGATACGCTGCGAACACGTGCAAGCGATGCAACGCATTTATTGGCGACCACTATCTTTTTGCAGACTATGTCGCAGCAGACGAGTACCCCAGAACTGAACTTGACGCTGGTTACTATTGCCCTAATTGCTGTAATGAACCAGATGATGATTACGATGATATTACTGAGGATTGACTTGACATTAATAGACGGGGCTGTCGAACAGGCCCCTCGAGTGGACAGGCCGCCTTCATCCCTGTGCTTCGCCACCAAAGGATCCTTGCCTGCCACTCAGGGGCAGCGTTAGGCCTTTGGAGTGCACCCGTGAGTAGTGAAATCTTTAACTGCCTCTTTCGTGAGCGAGCCGACATCTTTCGAGCGGCATTCTCGACGGTGTCCACTGATGTCTTCTACGACCAAGAGAACAAATGTCTGCGCCATGCGGGTGAATACGGGATGTACCGTGAGTCAATTGTTCGGGACTTCTTAAAGTTCATTACTCCGCGCGGCCTTGACGTTTCAACGGGATTCATCATTTCTGCTATGGAGGATGTGAGTACGCAATGCGACATCGTGATCTTTGACTCCAAGATGACGCCGATGTACGAGGAAGGCGATCGACAACGGTTCTTTCCGATTGAGTCGATCTTTTGCGTTGGCGAAGTGAAGTCGAAGATATCAAAGCTGCAGTTCGCTGATACGCTGAACAAGCTTGCAGCAGTCAAGGCAATCGGCGAGAGAATTAAAAGCCCATCGGTGATTCGGAGAATGCATCCGGGCAACTTCGATCCAGTCAACTATCCCTTCGACCTTGTCCCTAGCGTATTGATCTGCCAAAAGCTGGACTTCGACCTAAGCAACATCGAGAATGAGATTGATGGCATGTATAGCCCCGATGTTCAGCATCGGCACAAACACAACTTGATACTCAGCCTTTCCGATGGCTTGTTCAGTTACTTCGGCCCAGACGGCCTCAACGTCGCATATCCGATGGTGAAGGGCGCCAACTTGAAGCACAGAATCATCTGGCCGGGCGAAAATACTTATACGCATCTCCAGCTATTTGGGTCATTTATGTTCATGCTAACTACGCACAAGACGCTGCTCTATCCTGAGTTCTCTGACTACCTGGGAGGTATTGACGGTGGCTTCAAGCGCGAGCAGGCCTAACAAGCTCCTGGAGTGGACAGGCCGCCGGCAATTCTGCTTCGAAAGCGATAGCTTCTTGCCTGCCACTCAGGGGCAGCATTATTCGGATGATCAATGGGGCGAAGTCACCATTGCGAACCACGATGCATGTTTCCCTGTGTTAAAGTGAACATAGGAATCATTTGGTAACCCAAGGAGCAGCAGCGGATGCCGTTCACATCAAAGGATGTCAACAGCCACCTTCTGCCCACCCTTGAAGGGCTTCGCAACAAACTTCTGGATTTGACGTCCAGGAATAATCTTCTCAACCTTTCGCTCACGAGCTCGAGAACAGCAAGGCTGATGCGCTTTGTTGCTTGTGACCCTCAAGCAGTTCTGAACACTCTCTGCTCAGGCTCCACGCTCGAACTCAAGCCGCTTCCCGATCCTCCAGAAGAGGAAGAGAAAAAGCTGGAAGGAGAAGAGTTCAAGGCTGCTCTTGATCGGGCTCGGGAGCAGGATCCCCTATATCAGCAGGTTCTTGCCGACAGTTCAGGTGACAAGAACTTCAGTCCAGCGTTGGCCCAGGCAGAAGATCGAGTGCGTTCCAAGGTGAGAGAAGAATTTGAGCAAGGAGGCAAAAGCAGTGCGACGAAGAATTTGGTCAAATGGGCAGAGAAGCAAGGAATCAATCCCAGTTACGACCTGTCCTTCTCAGAAACGACTCCTCCTGGCAAAAACGGTACGTTACAAGTGTTGCTCTTGGCGCAACGCCTGGAACGCCTGGCAGAGGGCTTGCGCAAGAACGCACGCAGTTCGATCGAAGAAACGGGAAACAACATCCTCTACCTGGCCTTTGGTTGCCTGGAGTGGTCGGAGAAGAACAAGTCGTTTTTTGCTCCCCTGATTCTGTTACCCGTCGAACTGATCAAATCCTCAACCCGTGGAGGAGCCAAGAGCTTCTCCTTGAGGGGTACAGAAGATGCTCCTGTTGGCAATGTCACCTTGAAGGAACGCTTGCGGCGGGACTTTTTAATTGATTTCCCGCTGCCGAACTTGACTGAGGACGGTGGGGACTTGAAGGCTTACTTTGAACAGGTTGCTAGGGCTGTTGCCGAGGTGGAAGGCTGGGCAGTACGCCCAAACCTGAATCTTGCGCTGCTGAATTTCAGTGGCCTGGGTCTCTATGAGGATCTTGACCCCCAGATCGTCCAATCATCAGTGTTGGTGAAGCAATTGCTGGCTGCAGAGCTGACGGCAGAAGAACAAGGCCGTGAGGCTGAGATTGTGGCAGAGGACGTCCATGTGGATCAACCCACGATTGCTCAAAAGGTTCCGATTTTGATCACCCAAGCCGATGCCAGTCAATTCGCCAGCATCGCCGACGTGATGAGTGGGCGTTCGATGGTGATTGAGGGCCCTCCAGGCACCGGTAAGAGTCAGACCATTACCAACATCATTGCCAACGCTCTCTATGCGGGTAAGCGCGTACTCTTTGTGGCCGAGAAGAAGGTTGCCCTCGATGTGGTCTACACCCGTCTGGCAGAGGCTGGGCTCAAACCCTATTGCCTGCGAATTGCTTCTGATAAGACGAACAAGCGAGAGGTCTATGACGAGTTGGGAGAGCGCCTCCTACTGCCTCGACCCAGGCCCCCTCGGCGGGATGCTGCCCTAGGTGAATTCAACCAACTGCGTGACCAGCTTAATACCTTTTCCCAGCTTCTCAACCAAAGCCATGGAGCAGAGGAGGAAAGTCACCAAGAGCTGCTTTGGACCGAGGTCAAGCTGAAAAAGCAGTTGCTGGCCGCTGGGCTTGAGCTAACTGAATTCAAGGTGGACTTACCAGCAGCAACGACCTATACCCGTCCACAAGTTGAGCAGATAGCTCAAGTTCATGCTGAATTGGCCGATCTCGTCTCATCGGTAGATTTCGATGAGCTCCTTCTCGCCTTCATGGCCATTGGAGTCCGCCCTGGGGATCCGCTTGGCCGTGATCAATTGTTTGATCTGACTCAGCGATGGGCTGACGCTTTCAAGGAACTATCGGAACTAGCAGGCCAAGGGGAAGACCTAACGGGCATATCACTCAAAGATGTACGCCAGCGTGCCCGAGACGACGCGGCAGCCGTTGAGAAGCTTCCCGATCCGCTGCCTATCGAGCAGGAATCACTGCTGCCCTTGCTTTCCAGCTCTGAGGTTTCCGGCGTCGCGCAGGGTTTATTTCAGGCTCTAAGGGCGGAGCAAGCCAGTGCAGACAAGCTGTCCTCCAGCTTTGATCGGCTTCCAGATCCACTACCAGCAACAGCTCAGATCAGTGATTTCGTGGCTCGGTGGAACGGGTGGTCCTTAGGTCAGTTGGCAATGCCGAAGACCGCCGCTGATCGGGAACTTTTGAGCCAACGCCTTGAACGCTTGGGTGGTCAGGCGGAAGGAGTCCAGGTGGCCTGTGATGCCACGGGTTCTGGCCTCGGGGTTGATCAGTTCAGCCGTTCCTCCGTGAGGGCCCTTGCTGCAGTTCTGGACCATCTGAACGTTCTGCCTGGATGGGTGTTGGAGCTACGAGACCAACCGATCTGGAAGGCCGATTCCCATCGGTTGCAGGATCTGCTGACCCACTATACCTCGCTGCAAGAGCTGCGGGTATCGTTGGGCTTGAGCAAGACACCGTTGCCCAAAACGTGCTCCACGGCTCAACTCAAGCAAGCCTCCGAAGTTCTCAGGCAGTCTTGCGAGCGAGGAATGGCGGCGCAGCTCCTGAGTTCCTCGGCGGCCAAGGAGTGGGGCTTAAGGATTTCGGGGGTTCAGGCGTTGTTGGAACGGATCCACATCGCCGTTGAGCAAGGTATCGCCGGTCACAGTCTGAGCAGCTTCACGCTTGAGCATCTGCAGGCGTTGCCAACCGTGCTGCGCAGCGTAGCCGCACTGACTCCCAACGCGGCAAAGCATCGGAGTGGCCAGTTTTGGGAGGCACCTTTGGAGGCCATGGTCTCTACCCTTCAAGCCAAGAATGATTTAGAGCAAACCCGTAGTGAGCTGGAGCGTGATGGCCTGAGCATCCCCACCGAGGTCGATGCCCAGAAGCTGCGGCAGGAGGCTGGAGTCCTGGAAACGAGGAAGGGGCTCCACAAGTTGCTCAGCAGCTTGGCCGGCTCCTACAAGCGAGCATCTGAACTGGCTAGGAAACTCGGGATAAAGGAGGAAGCGCAAGGACCGCTTGGCTTGCGGCGGCTTGCTGATTTTCTGGATCAGCAAGCAAGGTATCCAGCCGAGTGTGAGGCGAAATGGTGTTCAGACGGCTTGAACCTGAGAGAAGCGGTTTCCGTGGCCAAGGAGTTGGCTTCTTACAAGGGTCACATCAGTGGTCAGCCGGCGACAGCCGCCTTTCTTGCTTTGGCACGAACCGCATCCGTAACCGATGCCCTGGCGGTGCTGGCGGTGTTTGAAGGAGGCCTGAACGGGGATCTTCAAGCGCTGGCTACCCATGAGTTGTGGGCAGGCAGGAGCGTTGTGGGTTTGACCTTGGCGGAGCTTCGCAGTCAGCTTCAAACAAGTCATAGGGACCAAGAACTGTTGGAACAAGCGACGCCCTATGCCGCATGGGCCGTGGCTGCAGGCATCAGTGACGGGGCCGAGATGGCGGGTTGGTTCGAGAATGTCTTGCGGTTCCAGGAGCTGGAGTCCCTCTTCCCCCTTCCTGAGCTTGAGGCAATCGTTGGCCCATCCCCTGACCTACAACGGGTTCAGGAGGTGGTGACGGCAGCAACGACCTACAAGGAACTGTTGAGTGCCGGCGGATTGGGGAACCTGGACCCCCTACTTCTTGGCCTTGCCAAGCCTGAACTGGAGCGACTTAGCGGGCTGGTTGGACGCCAGCTAATGCCTCGCCTGGGACAACTGCTGGCAGAAGAAGAGCTCATCCCTACAGGAGGGGAACAACAACCGATCGGGGCGTTGCTGGCCTCGGTTCAAGAGGCCATCGCTAGCTATCACCAGCTGCTCAACGACTGGGAAGCCCTCGGTCTGCAGGATGGCTTGTCGAGCAGTGCCTTACTCGAAGCACCTCTGGATCTCGAACTCCATAGCCGTCGACAGGCTGCGGTGATCAGTGCGTCCTCCGATCTACATCAGCAGCTGGGTCCTGATCTTGCCGGAACTGCGCCAGAAACGTTGAAGGCTGTGTTGGCCTGGATTGGCCAGCTCCGGGAGATGCGGCTTCCTTTGGCCATGGAGCGGCGATGCTTGGAGCAGGGATCAGCTCAGTACATCAGTTCGCAACGCGCCCGAGGCTCGGATCTGGTCAGCGCAGTCGAGCAAGAGGAGCAGGCAGCCACGCAGTTCGCCGCCGTGGCGGAGTTCAGTCCGCAGTATGTGGGTGACGAATCAGTGAAGGAGTTGGAGTCATTGCTCCATGAGGAGTTGACCTTCTGGTTGGAGTCGGCCCTTTCCTTACGGGAAGACTTTCCGCAGTGGGTTCGTTTTCATCAATTGATGGAAGCCTTACCAGGTAAGACAGACCGACGACTGGTTCAGGTGCTGATGGACAGAAACGTCCAATCCACACACTGGAGCACCATCTACTACTGGAATGTAGTGCGAAGCAAATTGGGCGAAATCGCAGACGCCAGTCCTGCTCTCAAGGGTCTTCAAGCTGTTGATCAGGTAAACCGACGCAAGCGATTCCACCAAACGGAAGAGCAGCTCATGCAACTCGATCGCGCTGAAGTGATTTCAAAGATTCACCGCGATCGCTACGAGCTACCAAGTGGCATTAACCAGGGCCGAAGAGGTGAGTTCACAGAGTTGGGATTGATTGATAACGAAACCAACAAGCAAAAGCGGCACCGCCCTCTGCGTCACCTCTTCCACTACGCCGGAAATGCTCTACGGGGCTTGAAACCCTGCTGGATGATGTCACCCTCCACCGTGGCCTCCTTGGTGCCGCGGGAAGCGATCGAACAGTTCGATCTCGTGATTGTGGACGAGGCCTCTCAGATGCCACCAGAACGAGCCTTTGGGATGATCAGTCGCGCAAAGCAATGCGTCGTGGTCGGAGACCCCAAGCAGCTACCTCCAACCAGTTTTTTTCAACGCAGCTCCTCCTCAGAAGATTCGGAAGAGTCAGAAGAAGTTGATACCGAGGCACTTGATGAAGAGTCGATTCTCGACCTCTGTACTAAGAGCTTCAATCCGGTGAGGAGACTGAAGTGGCACTACCGCTCTCGCCATGGCAGTCTGATTGCTTTCTCGAATCGACAGTTTTACAACAACCAGCTGGTTGTCTTCCCCTCCTGTGATCGGGACTTTGCCATCAACCGTCACCTGGTGGAAGCCCCCCGCTACGTGAGAAGCATCAACCTGCCGGAAGTAACCCTGTTGTGTGATGTGGTGCTGGAGCAGTTGGAACTGCATCCAGAACGCACTTTGGGGGTGGTGGCCATGAATGAGTCCCAGGCCGAAGAGATTGCCGAGCAACTCGAGACACTCTCCATTCACCACGAGGAACTGCGCCGGCGCCTTGACCTTACTGACAGCAGCGAAGAGCTGTTCGTCAAGGCGCTTGAAAAGGTGCAGGGTGACGAACGAGACACCATCGTCATTTCAACCACCTATGGGCCGGCGGAACCTGGTGGTCCATTAGCGATGCGCTTTGGCCCAATCAACCAAGGCGGTGGTCACCGGCGCCTTAACGTGCTATTCACCCGTGCCAAGCACGGCATTGAACTGGTCACTTCCATGGAGTCCAGCCAGATCCACCCTACGACCACCTCCAGTCTTGGCGTGCATGCTCTGAAGGACTACCTTAAGTATGTGGAAACCAGGAGCCTGGATACGGGCCGCCAAACCGGTCGCCCTCCCGATAGTGATTTCGAGGTCGTGGTTGCCGAGGCTCTTGAGCGCAATGGCTATCAGGTCGAATGCCAAGTAGGAGTGGCGAATTATTTTATCGATCTGGCTGTAGTTCATCCGAAGCAGCCCGAACTCTATCTACTTGGGGTGGAGTGCGATGGAGCTACCTATCACTCGGCCAGGGCTGCTCGTGATCGCGATAAGTACAGGCAGTCAGTTCTGGAAAATCTTGGCTGGGAGATATACCGGATCTGGTCAACTGACTGGTTCGAGAATGCTGAGGCTGAGACCAGGAAACTGGTAGAACATCTCAAGAGCATAAGCAGCAGGCAGTAGCCTTTTCATTTCTTTTCTAGTAGAGCATGCATCGTCGCGTGAGAATCTCTAAAATCGTTAGAGGGCAACGGGTAGCACCTTCCCGGTATTTTTCTTAAGAAGCCAGTCCGATAGTTAGCTCTAGAATGATGTGGCCACTATGCCACTTCGCTTGGGTTCTAGATAACACAATGCTGATTGAAGCATGAGATGCATGCACCAGAGCTTACCTCTCTTATAATTCTACCGTATAACACCACCATGCACCAGGGCCGCCCCCAGGCAATCATTTTCTAGATCCTGTGTTCATGCGGCCTGGTGATGGCGAACGTTGGGCTCAGTACCCCTGCTTCCCAGCCATCACCCCACGCACTCCACCCCTGGGCTGCGCACAATCCCCCAAGCGCCTCGGGATCAGATGCCAGTGCGCATGAAATACCGTCTGCCCCGCCGCCTCGCCTGAGTTCAGCCCCACATTCCAGCCGCTGATCGTGGCGTCCTGGGCATTCAGCTGCTCCCGCCGCAGCTTCAGCAGCTCCACCACGGCGTTCCACTCCGGCTGGTGCAGCTCCAGCCCATCGGCCCCATGACGACGCGGGATCACCAGGCTGTGCCCCTCACTCACCGGGTAGGCGCCGGCGATGCAGAGCTTCGAATGCGTTCTCCAGCAGCACCCGGCCGCTGCCCTCCAGCGCGCAGAACACACAGCCCGCTTCGCGGTGGCCGTAGCTGGCCTGCACGCCGCGGAAGTCGGTGCGCCCTCTTGCGTAGGCAAACAGCCGTCGCGCTTGCCGGCGTTGCAGCGGAAGCAGAGCGCCTGCAGGTTGCTGATGGCGTCGGAGCCGCCCTGGTTCTTGGGGATGATGTGGTCCATCTCCAGGGCCCGCTGGTGCTCGTGCGCACCGCAGCACTCGCAGCGGCCCTGGGCGCATCGGTGAACCCTGTACTTCACCGAGCCGCTGATCGGGCTGCGGTGGCGGCTGCGGTGGGCAAACGCCTCCTCGCCGCGCTGCTCGCGGAAGGCATTGAGGCGCCGGTGGCAGAGCTCCAGCAGCGCGTCGCGCTCGCCATCGCTCAGTTCGTCGCCGCCGATCAGGCAGTAGGCACCGTTGCCATAGCGGCTGATGCCGTTGCCGGTGACCACCGGGCCCACCATCCGCTGCCCAGGATTCGCCGGGCCACGTCCTGCGCGGGGGCTGGGCTGCGGCGGCCGAGCAGTTCCATCAGCATCAAGGGCTGGTCGATGTGGCTCATGCGCATGCGTTCGGCGATGAAGTGCCGCAGGCGCTGGTAGGTGGCGGTGGGGGGCGGGGGCATGGGGGAATCCTGGCTGGGGTGTGACGGGGGTGGCACTCATAAAGGAGAAGCTTTGCTGCCATGGCGCTCACGCGCTCTCCTTCACCCCACAACGACCTGGCGCCCAGAGCCCATCAGCGGGCCCGCCCCGTGGGCACGTAGCACGCGCGCTAACATGGAAGGGTCGTTTCGGGTTGAGTACTACAACGCTCGTGTTCGCGAGGACATCGAGGACTGGTCCGTGGATCTGCTGGCGCGATGCGACGAGCTGCTCGACCTCCTCGAAGATCACGGTCCCCAGCTCGGGCCTCCTCACTCCAAGGCCATGGGCGGCGGCCTGTTCGAACTTAGGCCGATGGGCCGTTCCGGTACCGGGCGGGCTTTCTATTGCTTCTGCAGTGGGCGGGTGATCACCGTGCTCCATGCCTTCGTGAAGAAGACCCAGAAAACACCCAGGCGTGAGCTCCTCATCGCTCGCGAACGCCTCAGGAACGTCAAACGCCATGGCTGACATCCTCTATCAACCGGTCAACCGCAATCGCGGCGCCGAACGCGCCCGACTCGATCAGGTGCCGGGCTACAGCGAAGCGCGGCAGGAGGCTGCCGTGGAATTCCGTCTGCTCCGGCAGCTCCTCGAGGCACGCCAGCGGGCCGGTCTCACCCAGGAGGAGGTCGCCGTGCGGATGGGCACCACGCGCAGCGCCATCAGTCGGCTCGAGGGATCCCGCAAGCACCTGCCCGCACTGTCCACTCTCCGTCGCTACGCCGATGTGCTTGGCTGCGATGTGGAGATCCAGTTGGTGCCTCGAACCTCTGATGACGCTTCACCGCCTTGGTGAGAGGCGGTGGCAGGCATCGAGGCGCTGGCGGCAGAGCTCCAGCAGCGCGTCGCGCTCGCCATCGCTCAATGCGTCGCCGCCGATCAGGCTGTCGTGGCCATCGCCATAGGCGGTGATGCCGTTGAAGGTGTACCCGGCCCACCATGCGCTTCCCAGGATCCGGCGGGCAACGTCCTGCGCGGGGGCGGGGCTGCGGCGGCCGAGCAGTTCCATGAGCATCAAGGGCTGATCGATGGGTCTCATGAGCATCCGCTCGGCGATGAACGCGCGCAGGGGTTCGTAGGTGGCGGAGGGTGGCGGGGGCATTGGGGCATCCTGGCGGGGGTGAGACGGGGGGTGGCACAGGTGAGGGAGAGGCCAAAAAGATCCCCATGCCAGCGCCAGAACCAGCTCAAGGTCGTGATCTGCTGTCCCCCTTAGGCTGGGGAAGCCAGGAAACCGTCATGACAGATCAGCTTGGGCGCATCACCCTCAACCCTGAGATCTGCCATGGAAAGCCAACCATCCGCGGCTTGCGTTATCCCGTGGAGATGCTGCTCGAACTGTTGTCAACTGGGATGAGCGCGGCTGACATTCTTGCCGATTATCCAGATCTCGAGGCTGAAGACATCACGGCAGTGCTTGAGTACGCAACCCAGCTTTCCCGAGTTCAGCGGGTTGATCTCCTTTCTGCATGAGGATCCTGCTGGATGCCCAGCTGCCTCGATCTCTCGTTAGGCCGCTGGAGCAATTGGGTTGCGACGTCCTGCACACCCTTGATCTACCTGATGGAAATCGCAGTGCCGACAGCATGGTTTCCTCCATTGCCGACAGCGATGGGAGAGTTGTCTTCAGTAAGGATGCGGATTTCGTCCGTAGTCATCTCTTGCGCGGCACTCCCGCCAGGCTTCTGCTTGTGGCCACGGGCAACATCGGCAACCAGGATCTCACCGCCCTGCTGCTTCGTGTTCTGCCGGAGCTGAACCGGCAATTTGAAACCCATGTCCTCATCGAGTTGAGCCGGAAGGCATTGGTTGTGAGGCATTGAACGTCAGTGTTCTCGGCCCCGACCAGCCGCTTGACCACCTGGCGCATGCGCATCCGCTCGGCGATCTAGTGCCGCAGACGCTCGTAGGTGGTGGCAGGGGCATGGGGCATCCTCGATGGGGTGAGACGGGGGTTGGCACTTGCCCTTCGAGGTTCCCTCTCCCTTTTGCCATGCCCACCCAGCTCGCGGATTCAGTCAGCGGCTCCACCCCAGCCTCGCAGGGCGGTGATCCGCTTTGATCCCCTCAAGCGGCTGCGGACTCTGGAGCAGAGAGGCCTGGATTTTCTCGATGCTGAACGTGTCTTTGCCGGGCCGACGCTGGAGTTTGAAGACCGCTGGCGCGACTATGGTGAGGTTCGGACTGTCTGCCTGGGTCTGCTGGATGGTCGCATGGTCGTGATCATCTACACCCAGCGTTCCTTTTTCCGTCAGAGCATTTCGATGCGTAAGGCCAATGCAAGAGAGCAACTTCGTTTTCGCCACCACTTCTCCTGATGACCCGATCCGCTCGGATCTACAGCGTGTGGATGCGCATGTGATCCAGCCTGAAGAGTATGCCGAGATTCCGGAGATCACGGATGACGATCTGGCACGTGCTGTGA
>NZ_JAFKRH010000047.1 GCF_019038465.1 Synechococcus sp. CCY 0621
TGTCGTGGCCATCGCCATAGGCGGTGATGCCGTTGAAGGTGAACCCGGCCCACCATGCGCTTCCCAGGATCCGGCGGGCCACGTCCTGCGCCGGGGCCGGGCTGGCGGCTGCCGGGAGACCGGGCCAGGTTTGGTTTTGGGCGGCCCGGTAGGCCATCGCCCCTGGTTGGATCCTTTCTGGCGTGGGCTTGCTGCGGCTACGGCCAACCCGGCTCTGGGTGTGGGTGTGCCGCCCCATCGACCCGAAGTGTCTATCCTTTTGTTTATACGCCTGAGTCCCATGGCTGCCACCCCTTCCCGCCAGGCCCTGCGCCGCTGGGGCAACAGCCTTGGCATCCGCTTGCCCGCCTCCATTGCCCGTGAGGCTCAGCTTCAGGTGGATCAGGCCGTGGAACTCTCCGTTGTGGAGGGGGGCGTGATGATCCGGCCGGTGCAGCGTCGCCTTTCCCTGGCCGAACGGCTGGCGGCCTACGTGCCCATGGCTGGCGAACCCACCGAGGCCATGGCCTTCCGTTCGGTTGGGGCTGAGGTCGTCGAGTGAGTCCCCGCCGTGCCGTCCAAGGCTGGGTGCCCGATCGCGGCGATGTGATCTGGATCGACCAAAACCCCCAGGTCGGCCGCGAGATGAAGGATCACCATCCCTTTGCGGTGCTCTCCACCGCTTCCTTCCACACCACCGTGGGCCTGGTCGTCGGTTGTGCGATGACTTCAGCCCCCTCCAACCGTGGCTCCACCCTTGCTGTGGATCTGGGTCCCATTCCCGATCGGCCCGACACCCACAGCTACGTGCTGTGCCAGCAACTCAAATCGTTCGACTGGCGCGCCAGGGGCGCTCGCCCGCATCCGATCGGGCGACTGAACGACTCCCAGCTGGAGGAGGTGATGGCGATTGTGGGGCAGATCCTTGGGTTTGTCGTCTGAGCCATGGGACGCCAGTTGACGCTCGATCGAAGACCTGGCCGGCAGCTTTGATTTTTGAGTGCTGGGCCTTGCGGCCGATCGTTCGGATGGGCACGCGGCTCAGCATCCGCTTCAACCGCTCTCAGTCACGTGCTGCGCTGGGGCCCATGCGCATCCGCTCGGCGATGAACGCGCCCAGGCGCTCGTAGGTGGCAGAGGGAAGAAGCCTCGCCGCGATGCCATGCCCTTAGCCAAGCCTTGCGGGACGCCTCCTCACCGCTTGCGTGCGTCGTTTGTACTAACGTTGTCCAGCTGTTCAAGTGGGAGAGGGTTCGCCATGGCTGCCATCGGAGCTTCGCCTCCTGCGCGCTCAGCCCGGCTCGGCCTGCGCGCCACGCCGGAACAGGAAGCTGTGCTGCGCCGTGCCGCCGAGGTGACCCACAAGTCGCTCACCGACTTCATCCTCGACAGCGCCTGTCTCGCTGCAGAGCAGACGCTCCTTGATCAGCGTCTGTTCATGGTCTCGGGCTCCCAGGCCCAGGCCCTGATTGCTCTGCTGGACCGCCCCGCACAGGCCAATGAGGGTCTGCGTGATCTGTTCGCCAGGCAGGCCCCCTGGGACGCCGAGTGACCTGGCGGCCGCCGGAGCCGCTGGCCGCCCAGCACCGGCTGGAAGGCTTTGACTGCGGCAGGCCCACACTGAATCACTGGCTACTGCACCACGCCCGCCAGGCACAGACCAGTGGCTCGGCCAGAACGTTCGTCGTCGCCGACGAGGAGAACCGCGTGGCCGCCTATTTCAGCCTCACCGTGGGCCAGGTCGACACGGTGGAGGCGCCAGAGCGCATCCGCCAGGGCATGGGGCGATTTCCGCTGCCCTTGGTCATCCTGGCCAGGCTCGCGGTGTCACGGGAGAACCAGGGACGTGGCCTCGGTGTCGGGATGCTGCAGGACGCCATCCATCGGACGTTGGTCATCGCTGAGCAGGCCGGAATTCGGGCGATCCTGACCCATCCCATCGACGAAGACGCGGCACGCTTTTACACCCGGTTCGGATTCACTGCATCGCCGCTGCGCCAGCAGCAACTGCTTCTGCTGCTCAAGGACGCGAGGAAGTTCCTGCGCTGAGCCTCTTTCCCATCATCCGCAGGACCACGTCACTCAGGCGCCTGCCTTCGACGCTGGACTTCCGGCATGCAGGCGTCCCCAAACCGCTGCCAGAGTGGGCGGGCTTACGGCATTCCATGCCCCACCAAGGCCCGCCCCTGGCCCCACTCGTCGACCTGACCCTCCTCCTGGAGGCCGGCCTGGGGCGTGACGCGGCGGCACCGGCGCTGCAGGATCTCACCCACAGCATCAGCTGGGCCGAGCTCGATCGGCAGGTGGAGCAGCTGGCCAGGGCCTACCAGCGGCTGGGCCTGCGGCGGGGTGATCGGCTCGCCTCCCTGATCCCCAACCGGGTGGAGCTGGTCGTCCATTACCTGGCCGGGCTGCGCAGCGGCCTGGTGCTCACCCCGCTCAACTACCGCTACGTGCCGCCGGAGATCGACCATTCGCTGACGGTGAGCGGCGCCGCGGCCCTGGTGTTCCACGGCGAACGGCTGGCCGATGTGCAGGCCAGCGCCGTGGCGGGCAGGTTGCCCCTTGGCTGCCACCGCATCGACGATCCCTCCGGTTTCGAGCCCCTGCTGGCCGCAGCACCCGCCGGCGGTGAGGCCCCGCCCTGGCCCGATCTGGCCGCCGACGAGCCCTGCGTCCTCTTCTTCACCTCCGGCAGCACCGGCCGGCCGAAGGGCGTGACCCACAGCCGCGCCAGCTTCTCCGCCGTGCTCACCTCCTTCATCCAGGCCAGCGAACTCCAGGCCGGCGAGGAGGTGCTGGCCGGCAGCTCCCTGGCCCACATCGCCTCCTGCGCCCTTGTCCTGGCTGCCCTGGCCGCCGGCGCCTCCGCGGCGATCGCCAGCCGCATTGATGCGGCCACCGTGGAAACCCTGCTGCGGCGCCACCGGCCCTCGCTGCTGCTGATGCTGCCCGCCGCCCTGTTCGAGCTGCTGCGGGATGACCGGCTCCAGCCGACCGATTTGGGCTCGGTGCGCCTCTGCATCAGCGGCGGCGACAAGGTGCCCCACCAGCTGCAGGAGGAGTTCCGCCGGGCCGCCGGCTTCGGGATCGACGAATGCTTCGGCATGAGCGAGATCGGCTACGCCACCCTGGCGCCCCCGTCGGGCCCGAACCGGATCGGCTCCGTCGGCCGGCTCTGCCCGGGGTTCAGCGCCAGCCTGCGCGACGAGGACGGCAACGAGGTGGCCCCGGGTGAGCAGGGACGCCTCTGGATCCAGGCGCCCTCCCGGATGCTGGGCTACTGGGACAACCCCGAAGCCACGGCCGAGACGATCCATCAGGGCTGGCTGGACAGCGGCGATGAGATGCGGGTCGATGCCGACGGCTACTTCTGGTTCTGCGGCCGCCGCAAGCAGATCATCGTCCACGACAGCTCCAACATCTGCCCCCAGGAGGTGGAGGAGGCGCTCTCGGAGCATCCGGCCGTGGATCTGGTGGGGGTGATCGGCATCCAGGACCCGGTGCACGGCGAGAACGTGCGGGCCTACGTCACCCTCCGCCCCGATCAGCCCGCCCCCAGCGAAGCCGAACTGATCACCTTCGCCCGGGCCCGGGTGGGGTACAAGGCGCCGGAGGAGATCCGCGTGCTGCCTGAGCTGCCGCTCACCCCCGTGGGCAAGACCGACCGGCTGGCCCTGCGGCAGTTGGCGGCGGATGGGCTGCATGCCGGTTGAGGCCACCCTGCTCGCCTGGATCGGCAACCGCGGGCGCCGCTGCAGCGTCGGCGAGGTGGCTGCGGGCACCGGCCTGTCCCTGCAGGAGGTGGAGCCGGGGCTGCTGGCCCTGGTGGCCGACGTGTCCGGTCGCCTGCAGGTGGCCGAGGACGGCACCCTGCTGTTCGTCTTCCCTCCGGCGCTCCGGATGCGGCTGCTGGCCCTCAGCGGCCGCCGGCGCCTGCAGGCCCGGCTGCAGGCGGCCCTGCGCCTGGCCGCCCGCCTGATCCGGCTCAGCTTCGGGCTGGTGCTGCTGCTGGTCACCACCCTGGTGGTGCTGATCCTGTCGGTGCTGCTGATCGTGCGGCTGTTCACCAGCGACGACGGCGACGATGCCGGCCTGGCGTTGCTGCAGGGGCTGGCCCAGGTGCCCCTCTCGATCCTGGATCTGCTCGTCTCCGGCATTCGGGCCCCGGCGCGCCAGGGCTCCGCCTCCGTCACGCCGCAGCAGCTGTGGAGCCTGCTCTGGGACCTGCCCGGCGAGGGCGCCGATCCGGCCTCCCTGGGCTTCCTCAGCGCCGTGTTCTCGATCCTGTTCGGTGATGGCGATCCCAATGCCCGCTTCGAGCCGCAGCGCTGGCGCCGCATCGGCGCCTTCCTGCGCCAGCGCGGTGGCGTGGTGATCGCCGAGGACCTGGCTCCGCTGCTCGATCTGCCCGACTGCCCCTCCGATCCCGACCGCCGCCGTGACCTCGCCGATGCCGCCATGCTGCCGGTGCTGCTGCGCTTCGACGGCCGCCCCGAGGTGAGTGAGGACGGGGACCTGATCTATGGCTTCCCCTCCCTGCCCGCCAGAGCGGCCGGCGTGGATGGGCCGGTGCCGCCCCTGCGCGAACGGGCCTTTCGCTTCAGCCGGGCCGGAGCCGGGCAACGGCTCGCCTATGGCCTCACCGCCGGGGCCCTGCTGGTGCTCGCGCCGTGGCTGCTGGCGATCACGCCCGCCTGGCTGCCGCCTGTGGCCTGGCTGGCGCGGTTCGCCATCGGCTACGCCCTGTTGCTGCTGCTTCTGCCCCTGGCCCGCCTGCCGCTGCAGCACTGGCGCAACCGTGCCATCGCCGCCCGCAATCGGCGCCGCCAGGCCTGGGCCCAGGCGGCCCGCAACGCCGATCCCCAGCTGAAGCGCCGCCGTGCCGCCGCCCGCCGACTGGGCGCCACAGAGGCCGGCCGGCCGGCGCCGCGCGTCGTGTACGACAGCGGCCGCGATCTGCTGGTGCAGTCCATCGACGACCTGGACGCTGGGCCCCGTCCGACCGCCTGAGACAATCCACCCTCGCCCGTGCCCAGCCAAAGACATGTCCGTTCTCGGCAGAGAGGCGATCCTGCAGGCGATCGAGCGCGGCGCCATCACGGTCACGCCCTTCGACCCCGAGCGGCTGGGCCCCGCCTCCCTCGACCTCACCCTCGCCAGCACCTTTCGCGTCTTCCGCAAGGTGCACGAGGTGATCGAGGTGCGCGAGCACACCGACTACCGGACGCTCACCGAGAAGATCGTGGTGCCCCAGGGCGAGCACATCCTGATCATGCCGGGCGAGACGGTGCTCGGCATCACCCAGGAGCGGCTGCGCCTGGGGCCCGGCCTGTGCGGCTGGCTGGAGGGCCGCAGCCGTTTTGCGCGGCTGGGCCTGATGGTGCACATCAGCGCCCCCTTCATGGGGCCGGGGATCGACAGCCAGCAGGTGCTGGAGATGAGCAACTTCGGTCCCGCTCCGCTCGCCGTGCATCCCGGCACCGCGATCTGCCAGTTCGTGTTCCAGAAGCTGCTGGGCAGCGAGAGTTACGCCGGCTGCTTCGCCGGCCAGACGGAGGATTCGTTCTGAGCCTCCCCGGCTTGGGATGCTGGCAGGTGGGCCTCACCCCAGGTCGTTGATCAGCACGACGCGGTAGCGGGCTTGGCCGGAGCGGAGATGATCCAGAGCTTCATTCGCCTTCGACATGGGGAAGAACTCCGTGGTGGGCGCGATGCCGTGGCGACAGCTGAACTGCAGCATCTTGTCGGTGGTGGATGGGCTCCCCAGGGGTGAACCGGAGAGGCTTTTCTGCCCGAGAATCATCGGGAAAGCGGCCAGGGCGATCGGTTCAGGGACGGCCCCCACGGTGTGCAGCCGGCCCTTGGGTTTGAGGGCGGCGATGTAGGTGTTCCAGTCGAGGTTGGCGTTGGTGGTGTTGAGGATGAAGTCGAAGCTGCTCGCCGCCCCTGCCAGTTCTTCGGCATTGCGGGAGTTCAAGGTGCGATGGGCGCCCAGCTGGAGCGCTTCCTCCCGTTTCGAGTCGCTGGTGGTGAAGGCGGTGACGTCGCATCCCCAGGCCCGCAGAAACTTCAGGGCCATGTGACCCAGGCCGCCGATCCCGATCACCGCCACGCTGTCGGTGGGTTGGATGCCGAGCTCCACGATCGGGTTGAAGACGGTGATCCCTCCGCAGAGCAGGGGGCCGGCCTTCTCCGTGTCCAGCCCATCCGGCAAGGGCGTCACCCAGGTCCACTGGGCCCGCACCCGCGTGGCGAAGCCTCCGTGGCGCCCGACGATGGTGGCCTCGGCCTTGAGGCAGAGGTTCTGGTTGCCGGAGAGGCATTGGTCGCAGGCGCCACAGCTGCCGGAAAACCAGCCCAGACCAACCCGGTCGCCGATGCTCAGACGCTTCGTGTGCTCCCCGAGGGCGACCACCCGGCCGATCACTTCATGGCCGGGAACAAACGGATAGGCGGTCATGCCCCACTCGTTGTCGAGCATGGAGAGATCGCTATGGCAGATGCCGCAGCTCTCGACGGCGATCTCCACCTCTTCGCTGCCCAGCGGGCCGGGGGTGTAGGCAAAGGGTTGGAGCGGTTGCCCGGCACCGGGGGCAGCAAGGGCCTGGATCGGTGCGGTCATGGGATCTGCGGGCATGGAAACCTCGGGCATGGGATGGCTCCGATGCCTCAAGGGGCTGACCGTGCCGATCGGATGCAGGGGCGATCCTAGGCAGAGCGGTCCATCCCTGTCTGCCTCACCCTTGACGTGACCCCCATCCAGCCTGGCGCCTCAGAAAATCCCCAGCGTCTTCTTCTTGCAGTAGCCCGCCCCGATGTTCATCCATCCCGACAGACAGGGCTTTCCGTAGGTGGGCCGTACTTGGTAGTAAATGGGCGAGTTGCAATGCTGCTTCAGATCATTCACATAGCCCAGCGGGCATTGGTCGTTGCCCGGCAGTTTGGGAATACGCTTCTGTGCCACGGCTGGGTCCGGGCTCAGCAGCGGAAGGGCCACAAGCACGGCTGCCAGATGGAGGAGTGGTTTCTGCATCTGGTGTTGCCTTAAGTGTTTCAACCCTAGGAGTCGGTTGCCGGTGGCGCCGTTGGACCGGACGGCGGCCTCACCTGTAACCAGCTGGATTTGGCTCAGATCTTTCATCGCCTGCATCGGATGTGGGGCCGATCGGCTTCGTGGGACTGGTTCAGTTTCTTGGAGCCTCCTCTCCTCCATTGGGGAGCTCCTTCGAGACGACGGGCTCGTAGCCGCGGGGCAGCAGGTTCCAATCGGCGTTGAAGACGTGCACCCGGCGGGTGGCCTTGCCTCTGGCTTCGAACGAAAGGCCGGCATGGGCCCAGGCCAGCGCACTGCCCGCCAGGTTGCGCACCTCAAACCCCCGGACCCTGAGCTCCCGGGTGAAGATCCCGCTGCGCAGGCCAATGGTGCAGTACGGAACCACAACCCAGGAGCGGTAGCGGACGCTGTTGCGCTCAAAGTCCTCCTTCGTGATCGCCCCCGGCAGCATCGAGACGCGCCGTTCGTGCGGCTCGCGCACATCGACCAGCACCGCCGGCCGGTCCTTGGGCCGCGCCAGCCACTCGGCCACGGACATCTCCGGTTGGCCGGGAAACAGGAGACGCTTCATGCCCCCGTAGCGGCGCCCCACCTCCGCCGCCAGTTCGCTGTCGGTGGCGCCCGCTGCCGGCCCCCCGCGGCCCACGCCGATCCCGTGCAGCGCCAGCCCGCCCACGGCGAGGATGGCTGTGGCGGCCAGGGCTGCGGCCCCCCGCCAACGCCGGAACAGGCCTGGGGGTGTCATGGCCTGGGTTCTCCTGGCACCGGCAACGTCATGGACCCAGCCTGGCGCAGGGATGGCGACAGCCGTGTTTCCCCCTGGCCCGCAGACTGATCCCGCACGACCTGCCCAGCGCGCGGGCACCCCACCCCAGCCATGACCGACCCTGCCCTGCCGCCGATCGCCGGTTCAGAAGCGGAGATCCTTGCCCTGGTGCAGCAGCCCGGCCCGGTGTTTCTGCCCCGCACCAACCTCAGGCTGGAGGAGATCCGTTCCGGGTTTGCCTGCGCGCTTCACATGCACCAGCCCACGATTCCGGCCGGGGCGCATGGCGAGCTGATCTCCCATCTGCAGTACATGTTCGAGAACCAGGGTGAAGGTGATAACCACAACGCCGAACCCTTTGCCCAGTGCTACCGGCGCCTGGTCGACCTCCTTCCCCAGCTGATCGGGGAGGGCTGCAATCCCCGGATCATGCTGGATTATTCGGGCAATCTGCTCTGGGGCCTGGAGCAGATGGGCCGGCGCGATGTGCTTGATGCCCTCAAGCAGCTCGCCTGCGATCCCGCCCTCCAGCCCCATGTGGAGTGGCTCGGCACCTTCTGGAGCCACGCCGTGGCCCCCTCCACCCCCATCCCCGATCTGAAGCTGCAGATCCTGGCCTGGCAGCACCAGTTTGCCGCCATGTTTGGCCGGGGCGCCCTGGCGCGGGTGAAGGGATTTTCGCCACCGGAAATGCACCTGCCCAACCATCCCGACACGCTGTTTGAGTTCGTCAAGGCCCTCAAGGAATGTGGTTATCGCTGGCTGCTGGTGCAGGAGCACAGCGTCGAAAACCTTGATGGCACCAGCCTGTCTCACCAGCAGAAATACCTTCCCAACCAGCTGGTGGCGCGCAACTCCAGCGGCGCCGAGGTGTCGATCACGGTGTTGATCAAGACCCAGGGATCCGACACCAAGCTGGTGGGCCAGATGCAGCCCTGCTACGAAGCCCTCGGTCTTGGCCGCCAGGTACTGGGAGCCACCACGGTGCCATCGCTGGTGTCGCAGATTGCCGATGGCGAGAACGGCGGCGTGATGATGAATGAGTTCCCGTCCGCCTTCCTCCAGGCCCATCACGCCATCGCCGCCAAGGGGAGTGAGCAGGCCACGGTGGCGATCAACGGCACGGAGTATCTCGAGCTGCTCGAGGCTGCCGGTGTGGCAGCCAGCGAATTCCCGACGATTCAGGCGGTGCAACAGCACAAGCTCTGGCAGCAGCTGGACGGCTCACCCACCCCCTCACCCGAGGCCACCACAGCGGCCATCGCCCAGCTCCAGGCCAGCGATCCCACCTTCTCGATGGCCGGCGCCTCCTGGACCAACGACCTCAGCTGGGTGGAGGGCTACGCCAATGTCCTGGAGCCGATGAACCAGCTCAGCGCCCACTTCCACCAGCTGTTCGACCCCCTGGTGGCCCAGGATCCCGGCGTCACCCGAACCCCTCGCTATCAACGGGCCTTGCTTCACCTGCTGCTGCTGGAAACCAGCTGCTTCCGCTACTGGGGCCAGGGCACCTGGACCGATTACGCCTGTGAGATCCACCGGCGCGGGGAGGCGGCGATCGGCCACACCTAGCCGGTGCGATCAGCGCGGATCGTCCTGCCCTGACGTTTCCCTGCCGAGCGCCGCCACTTCCGGGAAGTATTTCGCCATACAGGCATCGCAGACGCCATGGGAGAACTCCACGTTGTCGTGGCTCTTGATGAAGGCCTCAACCGTCCCCCAGTAGCCCTGATCGTTGCGGATGCCCTTGCAGTAGGAGCAGATCGGGATCAGCTGCTCCATCACGTCGATGCGCTGCAAGGCGCCGGCGAGCTGATCAGAGACACGTTTCAGTTCCAGCTGCAGCACCACCTGATGGGCCAGGGTCTCAAGCGATCGGATCTGCAGGGAGCTGAGGTCCCGGGGGCGGCGATCGATGACGCAGAGGGATCCGATCCGGGCCCCTGACGGTGTGCTTAGCGGCACCCCGGCGTAGAAGACGATGTTGGGTTCGCTGCAGACCAGCGCGTTATCCCGGAAGCGTTCATCCTCTCGGGCGTCCTTCACCACCAGAGTCTGGTCGCCGAGGATGGCGTGGGCACAGAAGGACACATCGCGGCTTGTTTCACTGACATCAAGGCCCACCTTGGATTTGAACCATTGACGATCGGCATCCACCAGGCTGATCAGGGCGATGGGCACATCGCATAGCTGGGCGGCCAGAAAGGTGATGTCGTCGTACGACTGCTCCGTGTCCGTATCCAGGATGCGGTAGTCCTTCAGGGCCTCCAGGCGGGCCGCTTCGCGGGGAGCCACGTTCGCGGGCATGGGCAGCCTGATCACCTGATCAAACGTTCGCAGGCTGCCGCGACGGACTTGAAGGCGGTTCACATCTCCTCATCCCCCCGTCGCCTGGTGCCCGGCCCAGCGGCGATCAGGTGGCCGCCGCTGTAGGCAGGACACAGGCCGCGCAACGAGGTTTTCTGGCTGACTGGAGTCGCCAGCGCATTCGCCGCGAGAGCATTGTGCTGGCCGCGACGATCTTCGCCGTGGCGGCGGTGGCGCTCAGCTTCAACGATTGGAGCGCCACCCGATGGCTGCGCCACCAGGTGCGAGAAAATCTGCGCCAGCTGGTGACCATCGCCGCCAGCCAGATGGACCCCAGCGTCGTCGCCACCATCAGCCGGCCCGAGCAGACAGGCACTCCGGACTATCGCCGCGCCAGCGCGCCCCTGCTGAAGCTGCGCCGGCTCGTGCCTGAGATCTATGACGCCTACGTGTTCATCGTCACGCCCGAAGGCCTCCGCTTCACGATCGACAGCACCTACTACATCCAGAACCCGAGTGCCCCCGCCAGCGCCGTCAGTGTCGGCGACCTCTCTACCGCTCCGTCGGTCGACACGCTTGAGGCCGCCCGCACTGGCCTCACCACCGTCAGCACCAAGCCCTACACGGACGCCTTCGGATCCTTCATGAGTGGTTTTGCTGCCATCCGCCACAACGACGGCGAGCTGGTGGGTTTTTTGGAATCGACTTCTCGCTCGCCCAGCTGCAGCGCAAGGAGTTCCCGCTGCTACTCACCTACCTGCTGGGCCTGGTGCTGGCCACCGAACTCTCCGCCCAGCAACGGGAGTGCCTCGACATCGCCCAAAGCTCGGGGGAGGCCCTGCTCAGCCTGCTCAATGAAATCCTCGATTCCACCAAGATCGAGTCCGGCAGCCTGCAGCTCGACCTGGCCCCGTGCCAGTTGCGCCCGCTCCTGGAGGACACCGTCGCCACCTGTTCGAGCCTGGCCCTGGCCGAGGCGCTCCAACTGTCGTTGCTGATCGGCCCGGAGGTTCCCCAGTCCATCCGCACCGATGCCATCCGCCTGCGCCTGATCCTGCTCAACCTGATCGGCAACGCCATCAAGTTCACCGACGCCGGCAGCGTCGTTGTCTCCATTGAGGCGGCGGCCGGTTCAGCCCCTGCGCTGGGGGCAGGCGCGACCAGCCTGTCGTTCTGCGTCACAGACACCGGTGTCGGCATCGCTGCCGATCAGATCGGACTGCTGTTCCAACCCTTCCGTCAGCTCACCACCAACGCCAACGCGCCCCATGCCGGCACCGGCCTGGGTCTGGCCATCAGCCAGCAGCTCGTGGCGGCCCTTGGCGGCACGATCGAGGTGGAGCGCACCCTCGGCCGCGGCAGTGTGTTCCGTTTCCACCTGCCGGTGGAAGTGGTGGCCGCCGGCCCCTGCGCATCCTGGTGGTGGATGACAGTGCCGTGAACCGGCGCCTCTGCGAGCTGATGCTGCGGCGTCTCGGCTATGGGCCGGAGTTCGCCGTCGATGGCCAGGAGGCGCTGGAACGGCAGCAGCTCCTCGACCCGGATCTGATCCTGATGGATGTGCCGATGCCCCGGCCCGATGGGCTGGAAGCCACCCGCCGCATCCGTGCCGCCACCGGACGGCCGCTGCGGCCCTGGATCGTGGCCGTCACTGCTTTCAGCTCCGCCGAGGAGCGGCAGGCGGCGTTGCAGGCGGGCATGAATGACGTGCTCGCCAAGCCGCTCAAGGCCGAGGCCCTCCAGGCCAGCCTTGTGGCCGCCCATGCCCGCTGCCGCCCATCCTCCCCCTAGGGGTCTGCTTCAGGGCAGGGTGAAGCCGGAGGTGTTCAGGTGCTTGAGGTCGAGCATCACCACCGTGACCCAGACCAGCAGGGCCAGGCCGCCCAGCGAGCCGATCACGGCCACCAGGCCCACGATCACCGACCTGGAGGAACCGCTGTCGTTTGGCACGGGCACGGAGCAAGCTTGGGCCACTTTCCCATGGCCCGGCCAGGGCCGCGCCGGGGTCCTCATCCGACTGCCTCTGCCCCCTCACCGGCATCAGCCAGCACCAGGCGCAGCAGCACCGGCGCCAGGAAGGTGGTGCCCATCACCATCAGCAGGATCGCCGCCTCCAGCGACGGCCCCAGCACCCCGGTCTGGGTGCCCAGCCCCAGAAAGATCAGGCCCACCTCGCCGCGGGGCATCATCCCCAGACCCACCGCCAGCCGGTTGGTGGGCCCGCTGCTGAGGTAGCTCCAGCCGGCCGCCACCTTGCTGACCACGGCGGCCGCCAGTAGGAAACCCGCCATCACCAGCCCCTCGTGGTTGGCGGCGTTGAAGGGATTGAGCACCGACAGATCCATGCCGCTGCCGATCAGCACGAAGAAGAAGGTGGCGAACAGGGCCACCAGGGGCTTCACCGCGTCCTCGATGGCGTGACGGTGCCGCGAGGCGCTCAGGATCAGGCCACCGGCGAAGGCCCCCAGAGCCGCCTCCAGCCCGAAGGCCTGGGCGGCGAAGCAGGACAGCGACAGCACCAGGAAGGCGGCCACCACCACCTCGCCGGGGGCCCGCAGGCGATCGAGCAGCCAGTCGAAGAAGGGGGCGGCAGTGCGGCTGAGGAACAGGGCCACCACCACGAACACCGCGGCCGCCGCGATCAGCTTCAGGATCGGCCCGAGGCTGAAGCCCTCGCCGCCCGCCAGCGCCACCACCACGGCCAGGATGACGATGCCGAGGATGTCGTCGAGCACGGCGGCCCCGATCACCGTCTGTCCCTCGCGGGTACGCAGGAACTTCAGCTCCCCCAGCACGCTGGCGGTGATGCCGATGCTGGTGGCGGTCATGGCGGCCCCGGCGAAGATCGCCGGCAGCAGCGGCACGCCGAACAGAAACTGCAGGCCGAAGGTGCCCAGGGCGAAGGGCAGCACCACCCCGGTGAGCGCCACCGTGATCGCCTGTCCCCCCACCGCCATCAGTTCATCCAGTTCGCTCTCCAGGCCGGTGAGGAACAGCAGGGCCAGCAGGCCGATCTTGGCCACCGCCTGCAGGTTGGTGAAGCTGTGGTCGTAGAGCTCCTGCACCTGTTCCGGCCCCACGTGGGCCAGGGCGGCGATCGCGCCCTCGGCGACGGCGTTGAGCTGGCCGCCCAGCTCCGGGGCCAGGATCAGATGCAGCCCCGAAACGCCGATCAGCACCCCCGCCACCAGCTCGCCGAGGATGGCCGGCAGGCGGAAGCGCACCATCAGCTCCGCCAGGGCCCGGGCGGCGAACAGGATCACGATGAAACGGCCCACCTCGATCAGGGTCTCGGCCGCTTCGATCTGGTGGCCCCCGGTCGCTAGCAGCAGGGAGGACATGTCCATGGCGGGCGGGCTGGAGCGATCGCGGAATCCTTTCACCCCCTTGCGGGGATCGGGCTGGGGATCAGCGGATCGGGATCAGCGGATCGAGATCCCCGGCCCCGACAGACTCAAGGCTCAGCCGGGCCAGCAGACTGCAGCGATGGCAAGGTTCAGGCGCTCAACGCGGCAGCGGCTCCGGGGTCGGCTCCGGCCTGGTGAGGTACCGCCGGAGGGCAGGCCGTGGATCTCCTGGGGCGTCGTCGTGGCGATCGGCCTGCTGCTGGCCGGGGTGCCGATGCTTTTCTTCAACCAGAAGCACTCCGGCGATCCGCTCAAGATCCGCCGGGAACTGCGCAAGTTCTGAGCCTGACGCCCCGTGACCCTGTCCCTCCGCCGCCGCTGGTTCCTGCTCCTGCTGGGGGGCCTGGTCGCTGCGACCCTGCTGGCCGGCATGGCGAGCTGGGCCGGCGCCATCTCCCCGCCGGCCGATCCGCTGCCCTCCTGGAATCCGGGAGCGGCCCGGGACGGCATCGTCAGTTTCGTCCGCCAGACCACGGACCCCGGCAGCCCCCGGTACGTGCCGCCCGAAGAGCGCATCGCCACCTTTGACCAGGACGGCACCCTCTGGGTGGAACAGCCGGTCTACCCGCAGGTGCGTTTCATCCTCGAGCGGGTGCCCGGGGTGGTGACCACCAGAGCCGAACTCGAGAAGCTCGCCGCCACCGCCCTCAGCGGCATGCCCCTGGAGACCTTCCGCGCCGATGTGCGCCAGTGGCTGGCCACGGCCCGCCATCCCCGCTGGCAGCGCCCCTACACCGCGCTCACCTACCAGCCGATGCAGGAGCTGCTCCGCTATCTGCGCGCCAACGGCTACAAGACCTACATCGTCACCGGTGGCGGCCAGGACTTCGTGCGCGTCTACGCCGAGGAGCTGTATGGCATCCCGCCTGAGCAGGTGATCGGCAGTGCCGGCGCCACCCGCTACGGCTACGACAGCAGCGGCCGGCCCGTCCTGACCAAGGAGCCCCGGCTGCTGCTCAACGACAACGACGCCGCCAAGCCGGAAGGCATCCAGCTGATGATCGGCCGGCGGCCCACCGCCGCCTTCGGCAACTCCAGCGGTGACCGGCAGATGCTGGAGTACACCAAGGCCGGCGACGGGCCGCGACTGGCGATGGTGGTGCTTCACGATGACGCCCGCCGCGAGTATGCCTACGGCCCCGCCAGGGGTCTGCCGGACACCCAGGTGGGCAGCTTCACCCCGGCGCTGGACGACGAAGCCACCAGGCAGGGCTGGATCGTGATCAGCATGAAGAACGATTGGAGGCGCCTCTTTTCCTTCGACCGCTGACGGCCCAGGTGCCCACTGCGGCCTAGGGTCGAAATCAGTTGATCTGCCGCCATGAAAGCTCTGGCCGTCTCCCTGCTGAGCGCCTCGCTCGCCTTCGGTGTTGGTTCCGCCGCCGAGGCCCAGCAGCGCTGCACCTTCCTGCAGCCGATCGGGGGCAACGGCACCACTCCAATCGTCTCCAAGCGGGTCGGCCGAGACAAGCTGATCGGCAGGGACAACTGGAACACCGACTTCATCGTCGATCGTCCCTACAGCAGCTTCAAGTTCTTCTTCACGGCCAATTCCTCCGACGCCGGTGCGAAATATCCTGTGAGCGGCTTCATGAAGTTCAGTGATGGCACCAATCTGCAGGTGATCAATGAGGTCATGAATCCACCGATCGGCACCGGTCGCATGTTCGGCCCCTTCCCCGCCATTCCGGGCAAGCAGGCCAGCCAGATGAACTTCAAGGTGGGCGCCAGCAGCGACCCCGGCGCCCTGGGCTTCAGCTACCGGATCTCGGTCCAGGGCTGCCAGTAGGGCTCAATCCGATGCTGCTCGCCCTGTTGCTGGCCCTTTCGCCACCGCCCGGTCGGGTGATCAGCAACGGGCCGGTGGTGGCCGTCCTGGAGGACCGCCGCCAGCCCAAGCCCGATGGCATGGATGAGGTCCAGCCTGTGGCCACCGTCCGGGTGGAGGGGAAGGTGGTCGGTCAGCTGATGGGGGCGCTGCGGATCGGCCCCGGCAGCATCGATTCGGTGCTGCAGGTGGTGGAGATGGATCCCGCCAACCCCTACCCGGAAGTGCTGCTCTCCTCGTTCACCGGCGGCGCCCACTGCTGCAACGACACCCGCGTGCTCACCAGCAGCCCCGACGGCCGCCGCTGGTTCGAGGTGCGCGGCGATCCGGTGAACGGTGGGCCCAATGGCGCCAGCGACCCGCTCGGCAACGGCCGCTTCCTGCTGGTGGACGTGGACAACCGCTTCCTCTATCGGTTCGCCAGCTACGCCGGCAGCAGCGCCCCCAGCCAGATCTGGCAGCTGAACGGCCCTCGCTTCGTCGACATCAGCCATCGCCCCCAGGTGCTGCCGCTGCACCGGCGCCGGTTGCAGGAGATGGAGAGCTGGTTCCGGGAGCCGGCCGATCAGCGCAGCGAGGCCAACGGCTTCCTGGCCGCCTGGCTGGCCACCAAGGCGCTGGTGGGGGAATTCGACAGCGGCTGGAAGCGGATGCTGGGCCTCTACGACCGCCGCTCCGACTGGGGGCTGACCGCCTGCGAGGCCGGCTACAACGCCAAGGGCGACTGCCGGCGGCCGGAACAGCGCTATGCCAGCTATCCCGACGCGCTGCGGGTCTTTCTGAGCCGCACCGGTTACCTCCCGGCGGCGCCCTGACTCAGCCCTGACTCAGCCCAGGAAGGTCATGGTCAGGCTCACCAGGGCCAGGCCGGTGAGGCCGGTGGCGGTCAGCAGTCCGATGGATCGGTGCACGGGCGTCTCCCTCATGGGCCAAAATGTAGAGCAATCCTTAAGATACGCAATCGCTCCGGCCTGGCCCGCAGCAATCCGTCATGGAACGCCGCTGCCGCCACCACCGCCAACCTGAAGCGAGCGCATCGAGATGGCGCCGAGGGTCACCTCGGCGTTGAAGAAAGCCAGGGGCTCGCCGGGATCCCGCACCCCCAGCACGTACAGCAGCGGCAGGTAGTGCTCCAGCGACGGCAGGGCAAGGGCCGCCTCGGGTCCCAGGGCGAGGGGATCGAGCAGGTCCTCCAGGGAGCCGGAGCTGATCCGCTCGGCCAGCAGCTGATCGAAGGCCTCGGCCCAGCCGTGGGCCCCCTCCCCCCAGAGGATCCGCCCCAGGTTGTGGACAAGGTTGCCACTGCCGAGCACCAGCACCCCCTCCTGGCGCAGGGGCCGCAGGCGCCGGGCCAGCTCCAGGTGCTCGCGGGGGCTGCGGCGCCGGTCGAGGCTGAGCTGCAGCACGGGCAGATCGGCCGCCGGCCGCATGGGCCGCAGCACCGACCAGGTGCCGTGGTCGAGGCCCCAGCCGTGGTCGAGGGCGATCTCCGGGACCAGCTGCTGCAGGCGTTCCGCCAGAGCCGGGGATCCGGGCGCGGGGTAATCGATCGCGAAGAGCTCGGCAGGGAAGCCGCGGAAGTCGTGGATCGTGCGCGGCCGCTCCATGGCCGTGACCTGCACCCCCTGGGTTTCCCAGTGGGCCGAGACGCAGAGGATCGCCTGCGGGCGCGGCAGGGCGGCGAAGCAGGCGGCCCAGGTGCGGGTGAAGCGGTTGGCTTCGATCGCGTTCATCGGGCTGCCATGGCCGATGAACAGGGCGGGGGTGGGGGCCTGGATCACGGGGACTGGCCTCGCGGCGGTGGGTCTGCCTTTGCCACCCTGGTCCCTCCTCTGGCAACACCGATGGCGGCTGCCGTCACCATCGCCCTGGCCCTGGAGGGCCAGCTGCGCCTCGATGACCAGCCCGCCCTGCACCAGGCCGTGGCGCTGGCCCGACAGCGCCGCGCCCGCCTGCTGGTGCTGGCCTGCCGGCCCGAGGGCCAGCGGCTGCGGGGCCCCCACCAGCGGCAGCTGGAGGCCCAGGCTCTTGCCTCATTGCACGCCCGCCTGGCGGCGGCGGGGATTCCCCTGCTGGCCTTTCCGCAGCACATCACGGCGGCCGCCCTCGCCGAGCTGCGCCCGATGGTGCAGCCCGAGGCGGTGCTGCAGGCGCAGGAGAGCCGCCTGTTCGGCACCTGGCCGGTGGCGGCCGAGCGCTTCCCCTCGGTGTTCAGCCAATTCCGGCGCGGCCTGGAGCGCGACCCGGAACCGCCCCTGCCCCCACCGGATCTCGCCGGCCTGGGGGACGCCTGGGACGACCTCCCTCGGTCCTGGCTGGTGCCGCCCGCCGCCCCGCCGGCCGCTGCCGCGGCCGACCCCCGCAGCGCCTTCTCCTTCCCCGGCGATGAGTCCGCGGCCCTGGCCCGGCTGCAGCACTACCTGTTCGCCTCCGATGGCCTGCGCCACTACAAGGCCACCCGCAATGGGCTGGTGGGGACGGAGTTCTCCGCCAAGGTCTCCCCCTTCCTGGGGGTGGGCTCGCTGTCGGTGCGGCGGATCTGGCAGGAGGTTCTCCGCTACCAGGAGCTCCACGGTGCTGATGAAGGTTCGGAATGGATGCAACAGGAACTGCTCTGGCGCGAGTTCTTCCTCTGGTCGGAGCAGCGCCACGGCGACGCCTTCCATGCGCCCGGCGGCCTCCAGAACCGCACACCCGACTGGGTGGAAGACCGGGAGCGCTTCGTCCGCTGGACCCGCGGCGACGCCGGCCATCCCCTGATCGATGCCCAGCTCAGCGAACTGCTGGCCACCGGCTACCTCTCCAACCGGGGGCGCCAGTGGGTGGCCTCCCACTTCGTCAACGAGCTGAGGCTGCCCTGGATCTGGGGCGCGCGCTTCTTCGAGTGGGCCCTGATCGATGCCCACCCGGCCCTGAACACGGGCAACTGGGCCTACCTGGCCGGCGTCGGCTCCGACCCGCGCAGCTTCGGCGGCAGCCCTCGCCGCTTCGATCTGGAGCGCCAGGTGCGCCTCTACGACCCCGGGCAGACCCACCGCCAGCGCTGGAGCCGACCCGCCAGCCTCCCCTTGTGACCCTCACCCTGATCTTCGGCGACCAGCTCCACCCCGACTGGCTCAGCCCCTCACCCCTGCAGCTCGCCCCCGGCCAGCGGGTGCTGATGATCGAGGACCTGGCCGTGGCCTCCACCTGGCGGTACCACCGCCTGCGGCTGCTGCACACCTTCGTGGCCATGCGCAGCTTCCGCGATGCCCTGCTGGAGAGGGGTGTGGCGGTGCGCTATGTCGAGCTGCCCGAGTCGGAGGGGGTGCCGTTCTGGCAGCGGTTGGCGGCCGAGCTGGGAGACGGGCGCGAGCTACGGGTGGCCGAGGTCGCCGACAGGGTCTTCGAGGCGCGGCTGCAGCGCTTCTGCGCCGAGCAGGGGGTCCGGCTCAGCGTGCTGCCTTCGCCGGCCTTCCTGGAATCGGTGGCCGAGAGCCGGAGCTGGTTCGAGGGCCGCCGCCGCCCGTTCATGAAGACCTTTTACGAGCGCCAGCGGCGCCGCCTCGGCCTGCTGCTCGAGCCCGATGGCTCCCCCACCGGCGGCCGCTGGAGCTTCGATGTGGAGAACCGCCGCAAGTTGCCCAAGAGCTACGTGGAGCCGTCCCTGCCGGCGGTGCCGGCCAGCCCCCACGAGCCGGAGGTGCGGGCGTTGATCACCCGCCATTTCCCCGACCACCCTGGGGAGCTGGGGCCGCTGTGGGTTCCCTTCGATCAGGCCGGGGCGGCGGCCTGGTTGCAGCGCTTCCTGACGGAGCGGCTCGACGGCTTCGGGCCGTTTGAGGACGCCCTCAGCCAGCAACACGCCACCCTGCACCATTCCCTGCTTTCGCCCCTGCTGAACATTGGCCTGCTGACGCCGGCGGCGGTGATCGCCGCCACCCTGGAGCACGCCCAGCGCCGGCAGGAAGGTGGCCAGCCGGTGCCGATCGCCTCGCTGGAGGGGTTCCTGCGCCAGGTGATCGGCTGGCGCGAGTTCGTGCGCGGCATCGACCGGGTGCACGGTGAGCGCCAGGCCAGCGCCAACTTCTGGAACCACCACCGCCGCCTCGCCCCCTGCTGGGAGGACGGCAGCAGCGGCCTGCCGCCCCTGGACGCGGCGATCGAGCGCGTCAACCGGCTTGGCTACAACCACCACATCGAGCGGCTGATGGTGATCAGCAACCTGATGCTGCTGTGTGAGATCCACCCGCACGAGGTGCACCGCTGGTTCATGGAGCGCTACCTGGACTCCTACGAATGGGTGATGGGCCCGAACGTGTACGGCATGGGCCAGATGAGCGATGGGGGCCTGTTCGCCACCAAGCCCTACATCGGCGGCTCCAACTACATCCTCAAGATGGGCGACTACAAAAAGGGCCCCTGGTGCGAGATCTGGGACGGCCTCTACTGGCGCTTCATCGACCGCCACCGCGCCTTCTTCCAGGCCAATCCCCGCCTTTCGATGATGGTGCGGATGCTGGAGAAGATGGACCCCAAGCGGCACCAGGCACTGCAGCTGGCCGCCGAGGGGTTCCTGGCCCGCGCCACCATGGTCGGGCCCGGACCCACCCCCTGCCCGTGACCGCCTCCGCCGCCGCTGCTGCCCGGCCGCCCGCCCCCGCCCTGCTGCTGGAGCGGCTGGCGGCGGTGCAGGGCATGGGCCGTGGCCGGCGGCGGCTGGTGGTGCTGCTCAGCCAGCTGGGCGACTTCGACAGTCTCGAGTACGCCCAGGCCCTGGTGCCGGCGCTGCCGCAGCTGGAGGCCGCCGGCATCGCCGTGCTGGCGATCGGCATCGGCGACGGGACGGGCCGCGAGCGCTTCTGCGGCTTTACCGGCTTCCCCAGCGAGCGGCTGCAGGTGGACGCTGCGCCGGATCTGCACCGCGACCTGGGCCTCTACGAGGGGCTGAAGCAGGCCGGCGGGCCCTGGCCGAACCTGCTGCTGATGTGCGCCGGCATCGGTTCCCCCGGCACCCTGGCGGAGGTGCTGCGCGGCTACACCGGCGATCGCAGCGCCCCCCAGCGCATCGCCGACGACGAGACGATCCAGGCGGGGCCCCTGCCGCCGATCCGGGGCTCGTTCTTCGCACGGGCCGGTGGCCGCGGCTTCCAGCGCCCCTTCGAGCTGGCCACCGTGCGGCTGCGCAACATGGCCGAGGTGCTGGGCCACTGGCGCACCTACGTCCCCCGCGACGACTTCCTCACCCAGCGCGGCGGCACCTATCTGCTGGAGGCTGACGACACCCTCCTTTACAGCCACCGCGACCCCGGCATCCTCGGCTTCTCGGCCACCATGGCCCGGCCACTCAGCTTCCTGGATCCGTACCTGGGCTGAGGTCGATGACCCGATTGCGCTGCCACCTCCTGATCGGCCCCCCCGCCAGCGGCAAGACCACCTTGGCCCGGGCCCTGGCGCCCCTGCTCAGCGGGCCCGGTGAGCCACCGGCCGTGGTGCTCTCCACCGACGCGATCCGCGCCGAGGTGTTTGGCGATGCGGCGGTGCAGGGGCCCTGGAGCGCCATTGAGCAGGTGCTGCACCAGCGGATCCGCTCGGCCGTGGCCGCTGGCCGCCCGGTGATCGTCGATGCCACCCATGCCCGGCGGCCCTGGCGGCTGGCCCTCACCCAGGCGCTGGCCTTGCCGGCGCCGGTGGAGTGGATCGGCTGGTGGCTGTTCACCCCCCTGGCCACCTGCCTGGAGTGGAACCAGCGCCGTCAGCGCCTGGTGCCCGAGCCGTTGATCAAGGAGCTGGCGGCGGCCCTGGCCGATCCGCATTTCGGCCCCAGCCGGGCCGAGGGCTTCGCCGCCGTGGTGGCGATGGTGCCCACCCACCACGCGTCCCTGGAGCCGGTGCTGGCCGAGGAGCTGGCCCGGCTCGACCAGCGCATCCGCTCGGCCACCAACCGGGAGCGGCAGGTGCAGCGCCATGGCTACTCCCGCCTCCTCGATCTGGAGCGCCTCCTCTATCTGCTGCGTCTGCTGAGCCGCTATCCGGACCTGGCCACCACCGATCCCGTCACCGCCGCCGAGCTGGAGGCGATCGTGTCGCCGCTGCCCGAGGGTGACCTGGCGGATCGGGCGGCGGCCCTGCTGCGGCGGCTGCATGGGGAGTGCTACGGCGATGCGGCGGCCCTGCGGGCCGACCTGGCCTGGCTGGAGCGGCAGGGGTTCACCTGTGCCCACCCCGTCGAGGCCCCGATCCAGCTGGCCCCGCTGCCGGCCGCGGCAGGCGGGGTGAACGGGGGGCTGCCTCCCCTGGGGGACGGGCCGGTGTTCGCGCGGGTGTTCACCCTTCTGCGCCATGTGCTGCAGCAGCCGTTCGACCGGGAGGACGGCAGCGACCTGCCCGGCCACCTGATCGAGGCGATGGAGGAGATCCCCGGCGCCTACCTGCCGGGGGAGGCCGCCACCCTGCGCAAGGACCTGGAGAAGCTGCTGACGCCCTATGGCTTCCGGGTGCGCAACGACAACGTGCGCCACGGCTATGCCCTGGGCACGGCGCTGCTGTCGGCGCCGCGGCTGCGCGAGATCCACGGGGTGGTGAGCCAGGCGGCCGGCCGCCTGGGGGACCCCTCGGCCCAGGATCTGCTGATCGAACTGGAGCAGCGGCTGCGCTGGGGCGGGATCAGTCCCGAGGCGATGCCGTCGGTGCGCACCTACGCCAACCATTCGGTGGTGGACGCCGCCCTGGTGCGGCCGGATTCGCTGGCCGCTGACCGCCATGGCTACCGGCAGGCGGAGGCGATCGATACAGCGATCCTCGAGCACCGGCGCGTGGTGCTGGAGCGCTACGCCTCGGGTGTCAGCTTCCCCGACAGCCCGGTGGGGGAGCTGCGGGTCTGGCCGCTGCAGCTGATCTTCCACACCATCGGCTGGTACTTGCTCTATGAGGAGGATGCCGTCGGCCAGCCCCACGGGCTGATTCGCACCGAGCGGTTGGATCGCCTGGCCCTGCGCCGCAGTGAGAGCCGCAACCGCCGCAGCGACGAGGTCCACCAGCAGGCCGTGGAGCGGGCCGGGCGGCTGCTGCACCTCAGCGGCGGCATCGACTGCGGTGACGACCTCGGCGAGCAACTGGCCCTTGCCGGCGCCTCGGCCAAGACCCGGTCCCGCCACCTGGTGACCCTGCGCTTCTCGTGTGAGGACTGGGCCTTCGCCTTCATCCGCGAAGGCGTGCTGCGCTTCCCGATCGAGCACACCCGCTTCTCCAAGCCCCTGCCGGGCGACAGCTGGTGGCGACACCCCAAAGCGCCCCATCGGCTGGCACCCAACCCCGCCGGCGACAGCCACCCCTACCCGGTGGAGTTCGACCTGCCCCCCTGGACGCTGCGGCGGGACGTGGACCTGCGCACCTGGCTGCTGGGCTTCGCTGGTGGCGTCCGCATCGAGGCGCCGGAGGCCCTGCGCGAGGAGCACCAGGACAAGGCCCGCGCCGTACTGGCCGCCTATGGAACGGCTGCGGCGGAGCACCGGGCTGGGCCGGAGCCGGAGGAGAAGCCGCCGGTGCGCTTCTTCCCCAACCGCTTGCGGCGCGGTTGATCGTCAGGCCCACTTGAGCAGGGGCTTCAACGCGGCGGCCGGCCCGCGCCCGAGCTCGAACAGGGGCCCATCGCCTTCGATGACCTCGCCGTCGTGCAGGCAGATCCGGAAAAGGGCATCCCCCATGGAATCCACCACGATGCAGTGGCGAGCCCGCTCGCTGACGATCGGCAAAAAACCGGCGAACCACTCCATGGTGGCCCTGATCTGGAGGGCGGCTCTTTCGTTGTCGTCGTAGAAGCCGCCGTAGGCCAGGCGCAGAAACAGGCTGCACCAAGGTGCCGCGCTGGTAGTAGAGGGCGTGACTGTTCATGCCATGGCCCCAGAAGCCCACGTTGATATAGCCCAGGGGGGCCTCGCTGAGAAAGGAATCGATCGTGCTCTGGAGCAGGTAGGGCGGCTCCGCCGTCTGGGCCGTGCTGAAGAGGGTCTGCTCCTGCCAGTGGAGGGGCTGATCAGTGGGCAACAGGGTGCTTGGCAGAGGTCTTCCCATGCGCTCGTCGTAGAAGGCGAGGAGGGTTTCGAGCGTTGGCTCCATCGGCAGGTCTGCGGCGGGATCCATCCTCACCAGGTCTCGAAGATCGGTGCCACTTTCCCTGCGAAGGACCAGCCAATGCTTCAGGCTAGGCCTCGCTCAGCGCAGCAGGAACACCGCCAGCAGGCCCCAAACCAGGCCGAGCACATGCATGGCGAGGGGGACGGGCTCGTGTGGCGGGTAGGACGCCAGCAGGCGCGTGCGGCAGAGCTCCTGCTGGGCAAGGAACAGGGCGCACACCAGGGCCAGCAGATAGACCAGCAGCACCCCGAGGTGTTCGAGGCTTTCCGCGATGGCGCCGGGCCCCGGCCCGATCAGGTGCCGGGCGAGGTGGAAGATCTGGCCGGGCAGCTCGGCGCTGAGCATGAACACGAAGAACAGGGCCACCCCTTGGCGCCCCAGGCGGGCGATCTGCGCGGCAGACGGGTGCGCCATCGTTTCGTAGCAGGGGTTGCTGAAGTCTGACCCTGGCTGCAGGTGGAGGCGGCGATCCAGATGCCGATGAGAGCGGAAAAGGTATAAAATCAGCTCACAACGGATGTGGGTTTCGACCCGGTCAAGAGCGAGGCCAACCTGGCCAAGCACGGCATCGATTTCGTCGAGGCTCAAGTGGGGTTGCCCCGGTTTCGTGGACAGGTCGATAGGAGTCACGCCATGACCCTCAGACTGTCCATCAATGAACAACCCGACCAAGACAAGGCGCCGG
>NZ_JAFKRH010000048.1 GCF_019038465.1 Synechococcus sp. CCY 0621
AACGATTGGCTACCTCAGCCCGATCGACTACGAGCAGCAGTCCATCAACACCCGTACACTCTCACCCGTGGAGCCCTGACACTTGTCCACCGAATCGGGGTAACCCCAACCTGCGCCAAGGGAAGCTAGTAGGTGCAGCAGGTTATTGCCGTTACTCCCCAGACCAGATCTGGTCAGGAAGGCCGTCTCAGTTAGAGAAATGTGAGTCGAATCATGACCAGCTCATGGTCTGTACTGGCCATTCCCCGTCCTTCGATGCTCAGCTGGAGATCCCGTCTTTGATCCGATGGCCGACAGCGAGCAAGGGGAGTTGAGCCTCCTGGTGCCCGACCCTGAATCGATGCCGGTGGCTCCTGATCCCGCCCAGGCCCCTCTGGAGTGCAAGGGCATCCGCTCCACCAGGGATTTCCCAGCCGATCTCAGCGCCCTGAGCCGGGAGCAGATTGAGCACCACTACCAGGCGATGCGCAACAGCCACGCCTCCCTCACCCGTTCGAGGGCCCAGTTGCAGCGCCGTTCCAGGGAGCTCACGGTGGCTCGCGAGCGATTTCTGGAGACCTTGCGCAGCTACGAGGGCCGGTTGATGGCCCTGGGCCAGGAGAAGGCGGAAGCCCTCCGCATCGCCCAGGACATGCACCGGGAGCTGGAAGCCTTCGAAGACAAACAACAGGCCCTCGATGGGCTGTTGGAAGAGCTTGATGCCGCCAAGGATGAGGCTGGCTACTGGAGCATCTTCAGCATCACACGGCTGATCGAGCGCATGCGCCGCCTGCTTCGCGGAGGAAGAGAGGGCTGATGGGGGAACTGAGCGATCGCTTCGGCGAGCTGATGGCGCGCATGGCCAAGGGCGACGCCGATCTGTTCCGCACCGTGGGCGAACAGAACGCCGCGATCCGTCAGCTGGTGGATGAAGTGGCGCCGGCGGAGGCCATCGGTGCCTTGAGTGAGTCCCCCCAGCCCTTGCTGCCGAAGGACCAATGCCATCCGGCGGCCCTCAAGGCCCGCTTCCGCACGGCCGCAGCCGCCCATGCCCATCTGGAGGCCGCCCTGGGCCCAGCTCCCAACAAGAAGAAAACCTGGGACCATCTGAGCTCCGTGTTTGCGAATGGTGCCTGGCCCGCCCCTGCACGCTCGCTGTCGGTAGCGGGAGCTGGTCGTGGCGGAGTCAGCGAGGAAGCTCTGGCACAAACAGAAGCGCGGCTGTTGCGGCGTATCGATCAGCTGGAAGAACGCGTGATTGGTTTGATCGAAACGCTGCTGTCAGGTAAGTCCGGATAACACCGCAGACAGAGCCCAGTTCTCAACCACGACCACCAAGGCAAGCGATCCGGCAGGTCAGGATCTGCCGGACAAACTGAGACGCGAGGACGTTCTCCCTGGCCGAAAGGCTCACCCCACCACCACCTCCCTCAGAAACCCATCACTCCACGCCACCGCCGTCGCCCAGTTCTCCGCCTCGCTGAGGCCCGAGCCCTTGGTGGGCTTGAAGCTGTGGTCCCCACTGGGGATCCAGCCCAGCTGCACCGCCGGCGAGAGGCTGTAGGTCTCCACCTCCTCCCGCCTCCCGAACGTGTCCCGCTCCCCCTGCAGGATCAGGGTGGGCGCCTGTAGGGCGGCCAGGTGCTCGGTGCGCAGCTGCAGCGGCTTGCCGGGCGGATGGAAGGGATAGCCCAGGCACAGGCAGCCGCGCACCCCATCGCTGGCGGCCAGTTCATCCACCAGCAGGCTGGCCACCCGCCCGCCCATCGACTTGCCGCCGATGAACAGCGGCCGCTGCGGGCGCTCGCCCGTCTCCAGCCGCACCTGCTGGCGGAAGGCCTCCTGCAGCACCGGCATCCGCTCGGGCCCCTGGCGGCGGCTCGTCTCGCGCATCCGGGCCATGTAGCCGAACTCGAAGCGCACCACCCGCCAGCCCGCCGCGGCCAGGCCGCCGGCCATCGCCGCCATGAACGGGCTGTCCATCGGTGCCCCGGCCCCATGGGCCAGCAGCACGGTGGCCGGCGCGTCGTCGGGGCCGTCGATCAGGCGGGGCTCGGAGCTGGTGCCCATACACTCTGACCATGACACGCCTGGTCGGCCACACGCTGCTTCGCGCTGCACGGCTTGGGGCCATGGGGGCCCTCCTGCTGCTGGCGGCCGGATCGGCATGGGCCGATGGTCGCGGATCCAGCCCGGTGCTCCGCCTCGACGGGATCGGTCCGTTGCGTCTCGGCATGACCTGAGCCGAAGCCGTCGCGACCGGCTGGCTCTCCGATCCGGGCACCGGGTGTGAGCTCGGCGGGCCGCCGCTGCCTGTCGTCTACAGGCTCAAAGGGCCCAAGGCGCCGGCGGGAATCGTTGGTACGGCCCAGTTCAAACGGGGCACGTTGCGGGTCTTCGCCTTCTCGGCCGGCGTGCGGACGACGTTCGGCGTCGCCATTCCCGGCGGCACCGTGGGCGATCTGCTCAAGCGCGCCCGCGCCGCCGGCCTCTCCGCCACCTCAGTCTACGACGAGACCTTCGCCGGGCGATTCGTCACGGTGAACCGGGGCGGCAAGCAGGTGCTCGGTGCGTTTGCCAATTCGAGCGCGATCGCCACGCTCGCGGTGCCCTACGTGCCCGTCTGCGAATAGCCGCCCGCAGACCCCCAGGCACCAGAATCCACGGGCCTGCCTTCCAACCATGGGCGCGATCCTGCTCACCGTTCTGACCGTGCTGATGGGCTACGGCCTGGGCAAGGGCGTGCCCCGCCTGGTGCAGGGCTCGGGCCGCCTGGCGCGCCGCTCCCACTTCAGCCAGCTGGCCTTCGGGTGCCTGCTGCTGGTCCCCTGGCTGGTGGGGATCGTTCTGCTGGTTCAGATCCCCCTGAACCCCGGACTGCTGCTGCCGGCGATCGGCTATGCGGCCGGCATGGCCTTGGGGCGCCGCAAGGTGGGGCTGTAGCTGGGCGCAACAATCGTCCCCTGACTCAAGCCCCCGGCTAGAGGCCATAGGATGGTCCTATCTGTTCTTCCCTGCGGCGATGGCCATGCGTGCCGTGAGCGTCAGCGGCCTCAAGAACAATCCGTCTGAGGCCCTGCGCCAGGCAAAGACCGACATGGTCGTGGTGCTCAACCGCGACCATCCCGACGCGCTGCTGATGGGCCTCGACCAGGAAGGTCTCCTGCAGGCGCCGGGAGTCAGGCCAGCCCTTGCCACGGCCCTCTTTCGCGAAGGCGAGCTCTCCCTGGCCAGGGCCGCCCGCGTGGCCGACATGGACACCGCCACCTTCATCGTCCATCTCTCGCGACTCGGCATCGCGGCGATCCGCCTGACGGAAGCCGAAACCCGCGCAGATCTCGACACCCTGGAGCAGTGGCTGCAATCGTCATCAGCGACGCCAGCCCCCTGATCGGCTTGGCCCGAGTCAACGGGATCGGCGGGTTGCGGGAGCTGTTCGGAACCGTGCTCCTTCCCGCCACCGTGGCCGATGAGGTGCTCACCGGCAGGTTCACCGATCAGGAAGCCAGGATCACCGCAGCGATTCAGGCCGGCTGGCTGGAGGTCATAGCGGATCAGCCGCAGGGGCCGGAGTTACCTGACCTCGACGAAGGCGAAGCGGCCAGCATCCGCCTGGCCCTCTCCAGGCCAGGACCGGTGCTGCTGTTGATCGACGAACGGGCCGGCCGGGCGGTGGCCCAGGAACTTGGCCTGAAGGTTGCCGGCACCGCTGCAGTGATTGGCATAGCCCGTCTGCGTGGCCTGATCCCTTCAGCCCGGGCCGTGTTTGGGGAACTGCATCGCAGCGACTTCCGCATCGCTCCAGCCGTGATCACCACCGTTCTGAAGCGCTGTGGCGAGATCGACGACGACTCCGCCAGCTGAAACCTCACCGCGGCAACTGCGATTCCAGCTCCCGCAGCCGCCCTTCGAGGGCCTCAATCCGCTCCAGATACGTGAGGGCCAGGGCCATCCCGGACACGTTGAGGCCGAAGTCGTCGCGCAGGCGGGCGGCGCGGCGGGCCAGGCGCACTGTGCGGACGTGGAAGGTCCACACGGGCGCGTGCTGGGCGCAGCGGAACACCCCGAACTGCACCAGTTCGATCACTTCCTCGTGGCCCAGGCCCGAGGCGGCCAGCAACTCCTCGAGGGCGACGGTGCACCCCTCGTCGTCGTCGGGAATCAGCAGATCGTCAGCCATCGGTGGGTCCTTCGAGGTGGAGGCGGGGGCTAAAGGCGGAGGCTTCGGCGAGTTCGCGGTACAGCGCCTGCTCCCGTTCGCCGATCTTTTCGGGCAGCACGATCTGAATCACACCGTAGAGATCGCCCGCCCCGTCGCGCCGGTGGGGCAGGCCCTTGCCGGCCAGGCGCAGCTTCTGGCCGCTGCGCATCCCCGGCTTGAGGCTCACCGCCACCGGGCCGTCGAGGCTGGGGACTGTGATCTCGGCCCCCAGGGCCGCCTCCCAGGGGGCGATCGGCAGCTCCACATAAAGGTCGTGGCCCACGGCCTTGAAGCGGGGATGGGGCGCCAGCCGCACCTCCAGGTAGAGATCGCCGGGGGCACCGCCGGCGATGCCGTCGCCCCCCTTGCCCGGCACCCGCAGCCGCTCCCCCTCCACCACGCCGCGGGGCACCCGGATCCGGCCGCTGCGGCTCTGCTTCTCCACCCGGCCATCGGCCCCCAGCACCGGAACGCTGAGCGAGAACGCCACCTCCGTCCCGCGGGCGGCCTGCTCCAGGGTCAGCTCGGTGGCCACCTCCACGTCCTGGCCGCGGATCGGGAAGTCCGCCCCCGGCCGCCGGGCGCCGCCGGTGCCGCCACCGAAGCCGCCGAAGCCCCCGCCGCCGAAGCCCATCTGCTCGAACAGGTCGGCCAGGTCGACCTCCTGCGGGCCGCCGCGCGAGAAGCGGCTGTCCCATTCCGGCGAGGGGTTGAAGTCCTCGCCGGGGCGGTGGCGGCCGAGGTCGTCGTAGGCCTGGCGCTTCTCCGGATCGGAGAGGGTCTGGTAGGCCTCGCTGATCTCCTTGAACCGCTCCTCGGCCCCCGCCTCCTTGGCGACATCGGGGTGGTATTTCCGCGCCAGTTTTCGGTAGGCCTTCTTGATCTCCTCAGCGCTGGCGCTGCGCTCCACCTCCAGGGTGGCGTAGTAGTCCTTGAACTTCATCGCAGCATCTCCGCCCGGCCCCTGAGCTCGGCGGCCATCTTCCTATGCCCCTGCTGATCGCCCTGGCGGCGGTGGCCTTTCTCTAGGCCTCGGTGGGCCACGCCGGCGCCTCCGGCTACATCGCCGTCCTGGCCCTGGCGGGTGTGCCGAGGCCCGAGATCCGCGCGATCGCCCCGGTGCTCAACGTGCTCGTGGCCAGCGTCGGCACGCTGCAATTCATCGCCGCCGGCCACTTCCGCCGCGATGTCTTTGTGTCCCTGGCCCTGGCGTCGGTGCCTGCGGCCCTGGTCGGCGGGGCCATCGCCCTGCCGGCCGTTCTGCTGCGCCAACTTATCGGGGCGGTTTTGCTGTTCTCCGCCTGGCGACTGGTCGGCCACCTGCCCGCCGATCCCGGGGCGATGCGGCTGCCTCGCCGCCGGGTCATGGCCCTCACCGGCGCAACCCTGGGCCTGCTGGCGGGCCTCACCGGCACCGGCGGCGGCATCTTCCTGACGCCCTGGATGATCCTGCGCTCCTGGCTGCTGCCGAAGCAGGCGGCGGCCGTGTCGGTGGCCTTCATCCTGGTGAACTCGATCGCCGGCCTGGCCGGTCTGCTGCTGCGCCAGGGCCTTACCGCCCTGCCGGATCCTGGGGCCCTCGCGCCGCTGGCGGGGGTGGTGCTGGTCGGCGGCACGTTGGGGGCCTACGGCGGCAGCCGCCGCTTCCGTCGCCATGGATCCGCCGGCTGCTGGCGGTGGTGCTGGTGATCGCCGCCTGGAAACTGCTGGCCGGCTGAGCCGGAGGCGGCCGTTCAGCCGATCGGGCGGGGCTGGAAACGGCGCCGCAGCCACAGCGACACGTAGACCAGGGCCACCAGCACCGGCACCTCGATCAGGGGCCCGATCACCCCGGCCAGGGCCTGGCGGGAGCTGACCCCCCAGACGCTGATGCTGACGGCGATGGCCAGCTCGAAGTTGTTGCCGGCGGCCGTGAACGCCAGGGTGGCCGTTTTGGGGTAGCTGAACCCGTTGCGGCGGCCCACCGCGAACGCCACGCCCCACATGATCGCGAAGTAGAGCAGCAGGGGCACGGCCACGGCGGCCACCGTGAGCGGATCGGAGGTGATCGCCTGGCCCTGCAGGGCGAACATCACCACGATCGTGAACAGCAGGCCGTAGAGCGCGAACGGGCTGATGAACGGGATGAAGCGCTGCTCGTACCAACGGGGTCCCTTGAGCTGCAGGCCGATGCGGCGGCTGAGGTAACCGGCCAGCAGAGGGAGCCCCAGGAACACCAGCACCGCCGCGGCGATCTCCACCATCGAGAAGGCCACGTCCTGGGTGGCCAGCCCCAGCCACCCGGGCAGGATCTTGAGGTAGAAGCCGCCCAGCAGGGCATAGGCCAGCACCTGGATGATCGCGTTGATCGCCACCAGCAGGGCGGCCGCCTCCCGGTCGCCCCGGGCCAGATCGATCCAGATCAGCACCATGGCGATGCAGGGGGCCAGGCCGATCAGGATCAGGCCGGTGCGGAACTCCGGCTGGCCGGGCAGGAACAGCCAGGCCAGGGCGAACATCAGCGCCGGCCCCAGGCCCCAGACCAGCAGCAACGACAGCCGCAGCAACCGCCGATCCCGCGCCGCCTGGCCCAGATCCTCGTAGTGCACCTTGGCCAGCACCGGGTACATCATCAGCAGCAGCCCCAGGGCGATCGGCAGGGAGGTGTTGCCGATGCGCACGGCATCGAGCCAGCCCTGGATGGCCGGGAAGAAGCGGCCCAGCAGCAGGCCGCCGGCCATGGCCAGCAGGATCCAGAGGGGCAGGTAGCGGTCGAGCAGCGACAACCGGGCCAGCACGGCCCTGTCCTCGTCCATGCACGTGGCCCCGCTGATTCCATCAACACTAGTTGATTAGCTCGTTGAGTCTGGCTCCGCCACCCGCCGCAGCCGCTGCACCGCATCGGCGACGGGCAGCAGCGAGACGTTCTCCACCGACATCGCCTGGGAGGCCCCGAACGGGTTGTCGAGATCGGTGATCAGCAGCAGCAGTTTGATCAGCAGGAAGGAGATCACGCCGATGAAGAACAGGGATTCGGCGAAGGGCTCGATCCGGGAGAGCACCAGCCCGACGGTGAGAACCCCCGTGCCGATGTAGGCCATGCCATAGACGGAAGGGACGAACGTGGTGCTGCGAATCACGTCGATGCGCTGCACGCCCCGCCGGATGTTGGCCAGCTCCAGCAGCAGGCGCGCCTGCAGCGGTGCCGGATACAGGCAGCCCAGCTGCTCGATCGCCAGCTGCAGGTCGTTGAGCTGCTCCAGCAAGGCCAGGGTCGGCCCGGCCTTCTGCATCCATGCCAGGAGCGCTTCGCTGAAGCTCGCCAGCAGCGCCAGGCTCCCCGCCACCTCGGCGCTCGGCTGCAGCAACGGCAGGCCCTGCACCTCCAGAGCGATGCTCTCGAGGGCGCTAGCCAGTTCACCGGGCAGCTTCTCCCCTTCCTTGTAATCGGTCAGAACCCCATTCAGCAGGAAGCCCAGCAGGAACACCTCGGAGGCCACCAAGGCGGAGAAGAGGGGATTCGGAGTGAGCACCTCCCAGTGCTCCCGGTGCACCAGAACCCTGCAGGCTTCGATCCCCAGCAGCAGCAGGCTCACCCGGCCGAAGAACCAGACCCGCCGCAGCTGATCCATGGCACGGGTGTTCATCGTCTCCAGGCGAACCGTTGCCAGTCTCGGCGGCGACAGCGGCCTGGATCAGCCCTTGATCTTGGCCACCTCCTCCCGTGCCCGCTTCAGCACATCGCCGCTGAGGGGAACGAATCCCAGTTCTGCTGCCTGCTTCTGGCGCTCCTCCTCCAGCGCCCAGAGCAGGAACGTGCGCACGGCCTCCGCCTTCGGCTCCCCCTGTCCGCTCTGGTAGGCCAGGATCCAGGTGAAGGCCACGATCGGGTAGCTGTCAGCCCCCTCGGGGTTGCAGTCCTCCCCAGCCAGGCGTTCATCGAGCTTGATGTTGTTGAGGGCCGCCGCTCCGGAGCTGGCATCCGGCAGGACGAACGTGCCGGCCTTGTTCTGCAGCGCCGCCGGCTTCACAGCGCCGCGCAGGAACGCCTGGTTGACATAACCGATCGTTCCGGCGGTGTTCTGGATCACACCGGCCACGCCCTCATTGCCCCTGGCCGCCAGCCCGACGGGCCACTGCACCGCCTTGCCGGCACCCACCTTCTTCTTCCATTCCTCGGAGAAGCAGGCCAGCGCATTGGTGAAGTTGAAGGTGGTGCCGGAGCCATCGGAGCGGTGCACCACCGTCAGGGGCCTGGAGGGACAGCCCAGGGTGCTCCAGTTGGTGATCTTGCCCAGGAAGATGTCGACCAGCTGGGCCTGGGTGAGCTTGAGATCGGGGCAGTCGGGATTGTTGTAGGCCGGGCTGATCGTGCCGCCCAGCATGGGGATCTGCACGGCGCCGCGCTTGCCGGCCGTGCCGGCCTTGAAGTCCTCGTCGCTGAGCGCCTCGTCGGTGGCGCCGAAATCCACCGAGCCGGCCAGGAAGGATCTCACCCCCTGCCCGGAGCCCACCGATTGGTAGTTGACCAGGGACCCTTTGGCGGTCTTGTAGTCGGCGGCCCAGCGCTGGTAGGCCGGCGCCGGGAAGGAGGCCCCGGCCCCGTTCAGCGACGGCAGACCGCCGCCGCCGGAGCCGCAGGCGCTGATGGTGAGCGTCAGGGCGGCCAATCCTCCGGGCAGGCAGGCTCGGCGGAGCTGGGCAAGGGGCCGCTGCTGGGGAGGGGTCATGGCGGGGGAGTGGCGTCAGGCTCTCCCTTACATCTACTGCGACACGTCGCGTGCGATGACGTTGGGCGGTCCTGCGCTCAGGGGGTCGCCTCCAGCCCCTTCTCCTCCAGCTCCTCCGCCTCCGGTGCGCGCGGCAGGGGCGGCAGGGCCGGCGGCGGCAGCACCTCCAGATCGGCAGGATTCGGTGCGGTTTCCGGTCCGATCAGATCCACTGCGGTGCGTTGCATCACCAGCCGAAAACGCAGCGGTGCCTGGCTTTTGTTGATGAACTCCTGCACCGCGGCCACCTGCCCGGCCGTCGGCAGCTCCGGATCGGTGACGCGCACCCGGGCCCGGATCAGTGGCGGGTTCTGTTGCCAGTCGATGCTCAGGCCCACCATGTCGATGGCGGGATCGCCGCCGAGGGTGATCGTGCTGCTGCGCAACCGCTGCTCAATCGTCGCTTCCAGCTGCTGGGCCTTGGTCTCCTGCCTGGATTGGTTCACCAGCCGGAAGAAGCTGCTGCCCAGGGGTATCACCAGCAGAGCAGTGAGGGCCACGCTGGTGAGGCCCAGGCGGCTGTGGAACAGCCGGCGCCGGTACACCTTCTCCAGCGTCCCCAGGGCCGCCATGGCCCCCACCATGATCCCGAGCAGGTTGGTGGCGAACAGCAGCAGCGCCCCGTAGGCCTGCCACCAGAATGACGACGCCAGCAGGATCCCCACCACGCACATCGGCGGCACCAGGGCCACAGCGATGGCCAGGCCGGCCAGGGCCGAGATCGCGTCCTTGCGGAGCTTGGCGAACATCGCCACCGCTCCGGCCACCAGGGCCACCCCCAGATCCAGCAGGTTGGGGCTGGTGCGGTTCATCACCTCGCTGCCGAAGCTGGGGAAGGCCACCAGATGGCCCACCGCCATCGCCAGCAGCACGCAGATCACCACCCCCAGCAGCAGGGTGCGCAGCGCCCGCAGGAACATCGGCAGTCGCCCCCGCAGGATCTCGAAGGCCATCGCCTGCAGCGGCATGATCCAGGGGGCCACCACCATGGCGCCGATCACCACGCCGGGGCTGTTGGCCAGCAGGCCCAGGGTGGCGATCAGGGTGGCGCCCACCGTGAGCACCACGAACACCTGGTTGAAGCTGGCGTCGTGCTCAAACTCCTGCTGCAGCGCAGCCAGCCGACCGTCATCGGCCGGGGCGGTGGGGGCGTTCATGGCCGGGGTACTCGGGCGAATCGCCCCCCATCCTGCTGGTCCGGCCGGGTACCTTCGGAGGACATGAGCAGCCCTTTGCCTGTTCCATGACCCGGCCCCGTCCCGCCCGTAAGGGGCCCCATCCGGCGGTGGTGCTGCCTGCGGTCGTGCTGCTGGCGATCGTGGGGCTGACGGACCCGCTGACGCGGGCCGCCCGCGCGGACAACTGGTCGTACCAGCGGTTGGTGGAGGCCTTCGAGCAGCGCGGCTTCAGCGTGCTCGGCAGCCATCCCCGCTGCGCCGAGCGCGGTCTGTACGGGCTCTACCTGCGCGAGAGCCGGCGGATCGTGGTCTGCCCCCGCGGCCATCTCAACGACACCCTGCTGCACGAGGGCTGGCATGCGGTGCAGTCCCGCTGTCTGCGGGGAAGGCCCCATCTGGGTGAGGAGGAGCTGCGCCGGGGCCTGAGCCGACACGACCAGCGCGACCTGGCCAGGCTCTACGGCGAAGGCCGCTGGCAACGGGAAGCAGAAGCCCGGGTCATGGCCCGCCGGGATCCAGCCGCCTACTTCCGCCTCGTGGACGAGCTCTGCGTTGACCCTGTCCCCCCACCAGCTCCGGCACTGCCGCAGGGCGCGCCTCAGGGCCAGGCGGTGAAGCGCACCGGCTCGTAGCGGGCGATCGACACACGCCAGCCCCGGATCGCCAGGGCACCCAGCTCGGAATGGAAATCGGCCGTGGCGCCGCCGCCGACCCAGCGCGCCTTCAGCCGCGGCAGCTGCTCCTGCAGCGTCTCTAGCGGCAGCTCCACCAGCAGCAGGCTGCCGTCCCCGGCGGCCCGCCGCAGGGCCCCCTCCTCACTGCGCTGCCAGAGGCGCAGCAGCAGCTCCAGCACCAGGGTGCGGCCGTCGTCGCCGGGTTCCGCCGCTTCAGCCGCCGCCACGGTCAACGACTTGCCGTTCAGGGGCAGGGCCCGCTTCCCCTCCTGCTCCAGCAGGGCCAGCGCCACCAGATAGGGAGCTTCCGCCATGGCCATCGCCCGCACACAGCCCCCAGCCTGCTGGATCGGCGTCGACAACGTCAGAAAGCCCGGCGAGCATGGGGGTTCGTGGGCCCGTCCCACGCCACCCGCCCCGGATCCATGGACAGCTTCGACGGCAAGATCATCGTGGGCAGCGAGGAGTGGTGCAGCTTCCCGGACGTCGGGCTGCCGGCGATCAAGGCGCGCGTCGATTCCGGAGCGGCCACCTCCGCCCTCCATGCCACCAACATCGTTCCCTTCGACCGCGATGGCCAGCCCTGGGTGAGCTTCGAGGTGCACCCGCTCCAGGGCGATCGGGTCGTGGTGGTGCGCCACGAGGCTCCCGTGGTGGCCAAGCGCGAGGTGCGCAACACCACCGGCGTCCCGGAGAGCCGCTACGTGATCCGCGAGCGCCTGGTGCTCGGTGAGCAGAGCTGGGACGTGGAGCTGACCCTCGCCAACCGTGATGCCATGGGCTACCGGATGCTGCTCGGACGGCAGGCGATGGTGGGCCGGATCCTGGTGGACCCGGAGGGCAGCCATCACCTGCGCAGCCTCAGCGCCGAGGAGAGCCGGGCCCTCTATTCCCATGTCCGCAAGCGCGACGACGGCCTGCGGATCGTGCTGCTGGCCAGCAACCCCGATCTCTACAGCAACCGCCGCCTGATCGAGGCCGGGGAGGAACGCGGCCATCACATGCAGTTCCTCAACATCCGCCAGTGCTACATCCGCCTGGATCCCCGCAACCCCGAAGTCCACTACCGCGGCGGTGACGTGCTCGGCACGGTGGATGCGGTCATCCCGCGCATCCGCCCCAGCGTCACCTTCTACGGCTGCGCCGTGACACGGCAGTTCGAATCGATGGGGGTGCCGTCCCTCAACAGCGCCCACGCCATCACCGTCTCCCGCGACAAGCTCTTCGCCTCCCAGGAGTTCGTCCGCGCCGGGCTCAACACCCCCGTTACCGGTTTCGCCGATTCCCCCCTCGACACCGTGGACCTGATCCGCATGGTGGGCGGTGCCCCCCTGATCGTGAAGCTGCTGGAGGGTGCCCAGGGCAAGGGCGTCGTGCTCGCCGAGACCCAGAAGGCGGCCGAAAGCGTCATCAATGCGCTCCAGAGCCTCGACGCCAACCTGCTGGTGCAGGAGTTCATCAAGGAGGCCGGAGGCACGGATCTGCGCTGCTTCGTGGTCGGCGGCAAGGTGGTGGCCGCCATCGAACGCCGGGCCGCCGAGGGGGAGTTCCGGGCCAACCTGCACCAGGGGGGATCGGCCCGGACCGTGCAGCTCGACGCCCCTGAAAAGCAGATGGCCATCAAGGCCTGCAAGGCCCTGGGGCTCGATGTGGCTGGCGTCGACATCCTCCGCTCCCACCGTGGGCCCCTGTTGCTGGAGGTGAACTCCAGCCCCGGGCTCGAGGGGATCGAAGCGGCCACCGGCCTGGATCTGGCCGGAAAGATGATCCAGAAGCTGGAACGCAAGCTCGGCTGGGGCCGCCCCGCGGGCCAGGAGGCCGCTGCCGAAGCGTCAGCTCAGCTGCGGCACTGATCGAAGGCCTCTGCCCACGGCCCTGGCCATCGCGTTGCTCCAGGAGGCCCCCTGATCTCTGGCTCCACCACGGACACGGCAACTGGGGCAGGGTCACCAGGCGCTCTCCCGGCGGAAGCAGGCACGAGGAGGAGTTCCGTGCCCTTGGCACCTGGATCTGTCGTCATTCAGGCACATGTCGTGGCGGCGGCGATGCATAGCTCTTAAGTTCAATTCAATAAAGTTCTCCTTGCTGAGATCGGCGCGATCGACGTCTTTCTCGAACTGCTTTTTGCGCCATTAACTCATCCACCAGCTGATCCACTCACGGTTCCACTGTTGGACCATCTGATCGTCGTCCAGGCCATCACCAGTACACTCATCAGGGAGAAGGGAGATGCTGTCCTCCATCCAGGTTGAAGGGGCCGATCGCCTCGTTGATGCTCTCGCCGCCTTGAAGGGCGACCCCAGCGACGCCATTCCCTTTGTGGTGCGATTGCTGGAGAATCCCTCCAGCCCCGTGGCCTTGCCGGGCATGATCGATCTCTATCGCCATGATTGCCTGCACCTGTTGCTGGCAAGAGGCTTCTCGCTTCACGATGAGGCGTTCGTGGTGGGCTTCACGATGGGCAACGACCTGCGAACAAACGCCCTCCATCTGGCCATCTTCAAGTTCTGCTCGATGCTGTTTTATCCCCGGCCCTATCGTTTCGACTGCAGCCATCTGCCTTGTTTTGATGCAGGCGTGGCCCTGGGAAGAAAAGCCAGACTGCGCAACATCAATCAGCTTGACTTCCGCGCCCACGAACACCAGCCCCTGCGCATCCTGCGGGAGTGGATCGGGATCGGCTGAGGCGTCCCCCTCGCGATGATGGCCTCCATGCCCAACGCGACCCCTTACCTGGAGCTCCAGTCTGTCGAGGTCTGGCTGGGACCCCGGCGGGTGTTCGACGACCTCACCCTGCGCCTTCACCCGGGAGAGCACACCGTGGTGCTGGGCCCCAACGGTTCCGGCAAGAGCTCGCTGGTGAAGCTGCTCAGCCGTGAGCTCTATCCCGTGGTCAAGCCCGGCTCCCTGCTGCGGATCTTCGGCAGCGCAACGGTGAATCTCTGGGAGCTGCGCGGCCGCATCGGCCTGGTGTCCCAGGACCTGCAGGCCGCCTACGTCGGCCGGGTGCCTGCCGCCGACGTGGTGCTCTCCGGCTTCTTCGGCTCGGTGGGCATCGGCCGCAGCCAGGTGGCCACCGCCGCCCAGCACCGGCGGGTGGCGGAGCTGATGGAGCAGCTGGGCCTGGCCGATCTGGCGCAGCGTCCCTACGTTCAGCTCTCCGACGGCCAGCGGCGTCGCCTGCTGCTGGCCAGGGCCCTGGTGCACGGGCCCGAGGTGCTGGTGCTGGATGAACCCACCAACGGGCTCGACCTCAAGGCGAAACACCAGCTGCTGGCGATCCTGCGCGATCTGGCCCGTACCGGCACCACCCTGCTGTTGGTGACCCACCAGATCGAGGCGATCCTGCCCGAGATCAGCCGTTGCGTGCTGCTGCGTGAGGGGAAAGTGGTGGGCGACGGCCCCAGCGACGCCCTGCTGCAGGACGCCCCCCTCAGCGCCCTGTTCGCCACCCCCTTGCGGGTGTGCGAGGCGAACGGCTACCGCCAGGTGCTGCCGGCGGCTTGAGCCGCCATCATTCGGGACATGTGCCGTGGCTTCCGGGTGCCCCGTCTGATCCGTCTGCCCCGTCTGCTCCGACCGCTGCTGGCCTTCCTGCTCGCCTGCCTGCTGCCGCTGGCGGGCCTCGCCGGCCAGGTGTCCGACCCCCCCGCCCTGGGTCGGAACACCTACGTGCCCCTGGAGAGCCAACCGTTCCATGGCCAGCTGCTGGATCTGAAGCAGCAATGGACCGATGCGCCCCTCAACCAGGTGGTGGGGGACAGCCCGCGGGCCACCCTGCTCAACTTCTATGTGGTGATGGCACAGGTGAGCCGCGACATCGCCCGGATCGAAGCCAGGGCGGCGGCGACACCCGGGCTGTTCTGGTCGCGTGCGGTGCGGAATGAACTGGAGCTGATCGACAGCTACTTCGCCGAAGCGGTGAAGGCCCTCGATGTGTCAGAGATTCCCCAGAGCATCCGGGCGGATTTCGCCGATGAATATGCCCTCAAGCTCAAGGTGATTCTTGACTACGTCTTCACCCACAGCCGCAAGCCTTTCGAGATTCCTGATGCGGCTGGGATGAAGGCTCTGAACGAGGGACGGGTGAACCCCAGCGCCAGCTGGACCATCCCGGGCACCTCCATCACCCTGACTGATGAGGGGGCCGAAGGGGGCCGTGATCGCGGCTACCGGTTCTCCGCCTTCACTGTGGCCCAGATCCCCAGCCTCTACGAGGAGATCAGGGATCAGCGGGCGCCCTCCGCCGGCGCTTCCAGCCTGCTGACGCCGGCCATCTATGACGCCTTCAGCCTCAGGCCCGGCCATATCCTGCCGCCCAAGTGGTACCTGGGCATTCCAGGGGGCTTCCGCCGCAACGTGCTGGAGGCCCATCTCTGGGACCAGACCCTGTTCCAGGTCCTGCTGGGCCTGGTGTTGTTGGCGGCCTTCGCGTTCGTTCAGTTCCGGCTGGTGCTGACCCTGCTGGGCACCTATCGAATGACCAAACGGGCGGCCAGCCAACCACTCACCCCCATGGTGATCTGGCGCGTCGACAACATCGCCTGGCACCGGGTGCTGCTGGCGGGGGTCGCCCTGCCCATCACCCGGCTGGTGGAACTGCTGCTCGACCACTACGTCAACGTCACCGGCGTGCCCTTGCAGGTGCTGATGTACCTGCTCTACACGCTCTATTTCTGCTGGGCGGGGTTGTTCAGTTTCTTCCTGATGGAGGCCCTCGGCCGCAGCCTGGCCGAGTGGATCACGATTCTGCGCGGACGGCGCAACGCCCTGCAGCTGAGCCGCGTCAGCAATCTGGTGATGCCGGTCTGCCGGGTGCTGGGGGCCATCATCGGCGTCTCCCTGATGTACCGGCTGCTGATCCTGCTGGGCCTGCCGGGCTCCACCGTGCTGGCCTTTTCCGCCGTTCCCGGCCTGGCCATCGGCCTCGGGGCCTCGAAGTTGCTGGGCAACCTGTTTGCCGGTCTGTCGATCCAGACCGACCGTCCCCTGCGGGTGGGGGAGTTCTGCCGCATAGGCAGCAATCTGGGTTACGTCACCAAGATCGGCCTGCGCTCCCTGGAGCTGCAGACCCACGAGAGCCGCATCACCATCCCCAACTCGGTTGTCGACGAGGAGACCATCGTCAACTACTCCCTGCGTTCGGACCAGGCGGAGGATGCGGTGCTGCATGTGTTCGAGTTGCACCTTCCCCTGCCAGCCGATCTCACCCCCGATCAGCTGGACGACCTGGTGCATTACGGCCGCTTGTATCTCACCGAGCTTCCGGGTCTGTGCGCCGCCCAGGTGTTCCTCGACCAGGACGCGGGCGATGGGGAGTTACTGCTGCGCTGCTGCGGAGAGATCCAGGCCCCCAACTGGACCGACTACCTCACCTTGCGGGAAGCGGTCCTGTTGCGTCTGCGGCAGATCATGGATCAGGTGATCCGCTCCCGCATGGTGATCGGCGTGGCCTATGACACCAGCCCCGAACAGCTGCAGCGCATCCCGGAACTGATCGCCTCGCTGTTCGCGCGCGAGCCTCTGGCGGCCTTCCGGGCCTGTCGCCTGATGGCCATCAGCGACTTCAGCTACGACTTCACCTACGACTACCGCTCCGCCCAGCCCACCTACGCGGCGTTCAAAGATGAGGTGGCCCGCCTCAACCGGGCCCTGCTGGCCCTGTTCGCCGCCGAGGGGATCGAGATCCCCTACCCCACCCAGGCGGAGGTCCAGATCGATGCCTGAATGCTTTCTCCACACCCTGGCGGGCTGCGGCCTGGTGATCGGTGCCTATCCCCGCTTCCGCTACGACGCCCGTGGGGGCGGGGGCCCGGGCTGGCTCACCGATGGGGGCAGCACCGGTTCACAGCGGCTGCGTTTCGACCCTGATGCTTTGAACATTCCGCCGCTCCACTGGCGCACCACCCGGTTCCTGGGCCTGCCCTTGCCTCCGGGGCTGGCGATCACGATCCACCCCCAGCAGCTTGACGGCAGCCTCGATGACGCCACCGGCGCGATGGCGCTGCGGTTCTGCGCCCGCTTCCGCTTCGCTATCGGCTCGCTCTATCGGGCACCGGATCTGATCGTTGACACGACGCTTACCACCGGCCCCGTGCAGGGTCGCCGCCACCAGGCCACGGGCCAGCCCCTCGATGGCGATGGCCAGGCGCAGCTGGTGGGCGTGGCCAGCATCGCCCCCAGTGGCGATCCGTTTCTCGACCGGTTCCTGGGCCTGCCCGATGAGGCCCTGGCGCTGCTGCGCTGCCGGTTCGGGCCGCTGCCGCCGGACGGTCGGGACTTACCTTGACCCCCTCGACGCCCGATCCCGCCATGCATCCCCTGCCGTTGCATCTCGGAGCGGGCAGTGATCTGCGCGCCAGCCTCGAGCAGCTGGGCACCCAGGCCGGCGCCTCCGGGTTCGTGCTCGGGGTGGTGGGTGACCTCTCCCAAGCGGCCTTCCAGTGCCCGGGCCAGGCCGAACCCACCGTGCTGCAGGGTCACCTGGAGATCATCACCCTGCAGGGCACCGTGGCGCCCCAGGGGGTGCACCTGCACCTGAGCCTCTCCGATGGCGAGTGCCAGGTGTGGGGCGGCCACCTCGAGCACGGCAGCCTGGTGCTCAGAGGTGCCGACCTGCTGGTGGGCTTCCTGCCCACGGCCGCACCCCAGGGGCCAATGGCGGCAACGGCCCGGCCCTTGGACCCGGTCGCCCCCACCCAGCCGCGGGTGGAGATCGCCGTGCGCAGCGGCTGCCCTTTTTCGGCCCGGGCCCTGCGCATGCTGCGCACCCTCGGCATCCCCCACGTGGTGCAGCTGGCCGACGACGAGGATTTCCGTCAGGAGGTCGCCGCACGCAGCGGCCGCAGCTCCATGCCCCAGATGTTCATTGATGGCGAGCCCATCGGGGGCTACGACGCCCTGGCCGATCTGCACGGCCGCGGCGCCCTCGACCATCTGCGCTGAGGGGATAATCCCCCCTAACGGGACAGTTCAGGAAACTGCATCTTGAACCGGGCCACCTTCGGCTGATCGTGGATCACGACGTAGGGGTGGGCCGGGTTGCGGGCGACGAAGTCCTGGTGGTAGGCCTCGGCGGGGGTGAAGCCCCGCCAGTCCTCCACCGTGGTGGCGATCGGCCGCGGCAGCGCGCCGGAGCGGTTCACCTGGGCGATGTAGGCCGCGGCCACCCGGCGCTGCTCCGGGTCGGTGGGGAAGATCGCCGAGCGGTACTGGGAGCCCACATCCGGACCCTGGCGGTTCAGCTCGGTGGGATCGTGGGCGACGGAGAAGAACACCTTCAGCAGCTGGCCGTAGCTCACCCGGGCCGGGTCGTAGGTGATGCGGATGCCCTCGGCGTGGCCGGTGCCGCCGCCACTGACGCGGTCGTAGGCGGCGGTGGCCGGGCTGCCGCCGGTGTAGCCGGTCACCACCTCGGTGACCCCTTTGACGTGCTCGAACACCGCCTCCATGCCCCAGAAGCAACCGCCTGCCAGTACCGCCGTGGCGCGTGGGCCGGCCGCCAGGGTGAGCCCGCTGGCCGGATCGGGCAGGCTGGCGGCCACGGCGCTGGAGCCTCCCAGGCGGGGCAGAAGGCCCGCCGCGATCAGTGGCAACACCAGCAGGCTCACAGCCAACGCCGAGAGGGCGGCGGCTGTGCTGAGGAGCGGTGACAGTCGCATCGGCGGAAACGCGGGGGATGGTGGAACTACCGGCCAGGCGAGCCGGTGGATTTCCCCGTAAGGTCGATCAGAGCGAAGGAACCTCCATGGCAGCCCGCCTCGCCATCGGACCGGTGGACGTGAGTCCCGAGGTGCGCGAGTGGGTGGACCGAGAAACGCTGCAGCGCCTGGTGGCCCGCCATCGCCGTGGCGACTGGGGCGTGGTGGATGCCCGCGATGCCCGGGACAACACCATTGCCGCCTACCGCCAGCAGGGTTCCCTGCGCAGCGTCTTCGACCTCGGCCAGGGCCTGCAGGTGTGGATCCTCACCCATGACCTCGGCACCGACCGGCTGCACACCCTGGTGCTGCTGCCCAGCGACGAATAGGACTTGTGAGTGCTCTGTTGGGCACTGTTCATTCTGGAGGAGCAGAAGAATGGCAAGACTCTTTCACATTGAAAATCTGAACTTACCAGGCTATTGCTGAGGCCCAGCATGCGCACCTGGCAGCATCTTTATGTTTGCATGACGCGCTTCTTTCTCCTCACCGAAGACGTTCGCTCCCTTTCCCCAGACTTCAGTATGTACAGGATGGCACTGTCTTCATAATTTCTTTCGTCTGATTGTGTTGCCTTCCCTCTGGACGGGGCACGGAGATGTCGTAAAAGGGAGGCGAACGCTGTCGGGGGCCTGAAACATGATTGAGCTTCCCCAGCCCAGGCGTCAGTCTCAGTCCCGGCCCCAAGTGACGTCCCGCCATGGCGCCGAAGCTCGCCTTGCCTCGGTGGGGTGGTCGCAGGCTGACGAGCTCGCTGCCCTTGAGACCGTCTGGGAGAGCCTCTGTCAGGATGCCACCAGTGCCGGAACATCCCTCCCGTCACCCGGGCTCTCCAGTGCCCCCCAGCCGCCTGTCGGTGGTCCGCGCCCCCTGCGCCAGCGGAATCGTCAGGCTGAGGCCTCCAGGCGCCTGGCCTCCTGAGCTTTTCTTGTCCTTTCTCAATCCTTCGTGGTGAAGGATTGTATGGATTGAGCGCTGTAACGATCCGCTTTTCTTCGCTCTGAATCCAGTAAGAATCGCGGCTTGACATCGCTGGCGGGTAAGTCCTCCTGAGGAGCTCTTTTCATTGAGCTCCTGCCCGTGGCGATGCTCTTCTCCCTGCCCTTTGTGTAGTTTTCCCATGGCCCTGGTCCAAGCCCCTTCCCTTGGCATCGAGCGTTTCGCAGATGATCGCAACAAGGAGAACTGGTCGAAGGCATCGCCGCAGGATCGTGATGGCATCATCCGGCTGGTCTATCAGCAGGTGCTGGGTCAGCAGTATGTGATGCAGAACGAGCGTCTTGTCGGTGCTGAATCCCTGTTCCGAAACGGTTACCTCACCGTGCAGGAGTTCGTGCGCACTCTGGCCAGAAGCGGGCTCTATCGCGCCCGTTTCTTTGAATCCTGCAATCCTTACCGCTTCATCGAGCTCAACCACAAGCATCTGCTCGGCCGGGCTCCCCACAACAAGGCCGAGATGCTGCACCACTTCACGATCCTGCAGGAGCACGGCTACGACGCCGAGATCGATTCCTACATCGACAGCCCTGAGTATCAGGAGCGCTTCGGCTCCGATGTGGTGCCCTATCTCCACGGCTGGGACTATTCCGCCGGTCACCAGGGTCAGCAGTTTTCCTGGCTGATGCAGCTGGCCGGTGGCGCCGCCGCTTCGGTGAAGGGTGACAGCGCCGGCACCCGCTTCAAGCTCGGCCGGGCCCTGCACCAGGATCGCGCGGTGACGGTGTCGGTCAACCGGCCCCGCTTCAGTGGCGAATCCTTCTTCCAGGCCAACCTGGGCCAGGGGGGTGCCAGCGTGGATGGTCCGGTGTCCCGCAACGGCCAGCCCACCGATCCCTCCCGCGGTCACCGCGAGGAGGCTCTGGTGGTGTCGGCCGGTGTCCGTGGCACCAGCGGCTCCAGTGGCCGGGTGGCCACCATCACCGCCACCGGGCTGGTGAACAACGCGGTGGTGCGCAGCGGTGCCTACGTGATGCGGGTGCCCTACAGCCGCATGAACGAGGCCCTGCAGCGGGTGCAGCGTCTCGGTGGCCGGGTGGTGCGCGTCAGCGTCAACTGAGACAGCGCCTGGGGGGTCAGGGCCGCAGGTCCACCCCCCTCCGGGCCAGCAACTGGCGGCAGGCCATCAGGGCCGAAAGGCTCACCCCCGCCGTGCCCTCGCCGGGGTGAATGGCATCGCCGCAGAGCCACAGACCCGCCAGGGGGGAGCGGCTGGCCAGGCCGAAGGGCCCGAATCGGCTGGGGTGCTGGCCCAGGCCACCCACATAGCCCATGGGCCGGCCTGTCCAGCCGGCAAAGCCCCGGGGGGTGGACAACTCGCCGTGCAGCCAATCGGCAGGCCCCACCCCCAGCAGCTGTTCCAGGCCCCCCTGAATCGCGGCCATCGCCTGTTGCTTGCGGGCCTGATAGTCGGCCTCCTCCCCGCCGAACCAGGGCCGGGCCGGGGTGAACACGCTGGCAATCACCGTGGCCCGCCCGGCGGGGGCCCGGCCATCCCCCTCCTGGCTGACCGAGACGAACAGGGAACCCGCTTCGGTGGCCGCCAGCTGCAGATGGCTGGGGCACCCCGGCGGCAGCTTGTTGCGCTCGATGGCTCCGTAGAACACCAGGGCCCCGCTGGGTTCATGCAGGTTCTCAAGCCGACGGCGGTAGCCGGCAGGCAGGGCGTCCCCCAGCAGGGCCGGCAGGGCCTGGGGGGGCAGCGTGACGACCACCTCCGTGGCCTCCAGGCCGAAATCTGACTCCGGCGTACGGGAATCGCCGGGGCGTGCCTGCAGTCGCCGGCCCATGATCTGCCAGCGTTCGTTCGGCTGAACGGGCGGCCGCAGCCGTTCGACGCGATGCCGCAGCCGCAGCCGACCGCCCTGCTGTTTCAGCGCCTGCTCGAGGCTGTCGCTGAGGGCCTGCATCGAACCCTCCAGGTGCCAGAGGCCCAGTGGTTCCTGCACCATCGCCAGCACCGTGGCCCCGTAAAGCGCGGCCGTGCGATCGGCTGGCTCCTGGGAGTAGAGCTTCAGCTGCAGATCGAGGAAGCGCCGCAGCCGCCCGTCGCCGGCGCAGCCTGTGATCCGCAGCAGGTCGGCCACCGTGGCGAAGCTGAGCAGGCCGCTAGCCAGCGTGCCTGGCCCCACCGCCCCCAGCAGCTGAGCCAGATCCCACCAGGTGCGGGGCGGCAGGACCGGATCCTGGGAGGCGAAGGTCCAGTTGGCCCGGTGCAAAGCGTCGCAGAGGGCCCAGAAGCGGGCACTGCCGGGGAACTGCCCCAGCCGCTCCTGACGCCAGCGCTCCGGGTCGCGCCAGATCGACACCGGCCCATGGCCATCGCCCAGATCCACCACGCAGCCGGGATCGAGCGGCACGGCCGCCGGAGGCGCCACCCCCAGATGGCGGAACAGTCGCGCGTGGATGCCTGCGGGGTGGCCAGCACCTCCGTGCTCCAGCCCTGCCACCTGGGTGGCCCCCACATCGAACACGTACGGCCCGCGCCGAAAGGTGCCGGCACAGCCGCCGCTTTGGCGATGGGCTTCGAGCAGTTCCACCTGAAGCCCCTGCTTGGCCAGCAGCGCCGCCGCCGTCAGGCCGGCGATGCCGGCACCCACCACCGCCACGTCTGTCCGGTCCTTTTCGCTGGGGGTCAATGCTGCACAACGGCATTACCATCGATGCTGCCAGGCATGCAGGCGCTCCTGTGGCTCAAGGCTGTCGGCCGGAGTGAGTCGAAGCAGTGGTCGGGTCGTGCAAAAGCTCCCTGCTGAAGGTGGGGGTCACGCCCGTGAAGATGCATCTGAGACATGCATGCGCATCAGATGCGTGGCGATCCCGGGGCCGCTTTCTGAATGTCATGCACCTGTTTGCAATTGGTTGAGTATGGCAACACGGCATGGAGCGCTTTTGTGAGCGGGCAAGGAGAGTCAAAACGGCCTCCAGCTCTCTTGAAAGCCTATGCACTGCAGCTGATCTGGCGTTTGCCTCATGTTCTTGGCGCCGAGCCAGCTATGGAGGCTGCTGCAAGATCACGGCGACTCCATTGTTGGTTGTCGAACGCTGTGCCGCCTGAGCTTGGGCGCGATAACGTCCAAGCCGACTATAGAATTTCCGTGCCATTTCTCTGTCACGCCCGCCATCCCAAACACCATGACTTTTGGCTTTCTCGCAATCCGCGGTCTCGTTTCCTCTTCTCGCCGTCATATCCCTTTCAAGTTCTGTCTTGGGGGCGCCTTCGTAGCTTTTGGCCTCTCAGAGCCCGCTCAATCGCAAGACGCTACGACATGTGCGGCGCTAAAGGATCTGACGGTTGGTAATAATCCTCAAAATTACACACCTTACTTGCACTGGCGACGCCAATGGCAGCCCAGCCCTTGCGATCATTTTTCGATGAACTGATCAGCAATGTCGAGTACCACTTGCTTGACAACGCTTCTGGGGGGTATTCGGCTTGCTACGACACCAATAGGTCGTGAGCCATCCTGCAATTTCCTAACTGGTGATGTTGCCAAGCTGGCGATCCTTGATTCTTGGACGGCTTCTTCTGGGAACGTTCAGTTTGTCAAGAATAAGTATATTCTGGGTCCAGGCCGGGGCCCTGAGAGCCAACTGCCAGGGCCTGAGCCAGGCCTGGGCGCTGCGGCTGCTTTCGGCATGAACCGCAAGCTTCGCTCCCGGATCAAGCGCAACTCGTTCTCACTATGAGCGCGGTCCGTCGTCTTGAGCCCACCTTCCGGTGGGCTTTCTTCATGGTGTGCCGCGATGAGGCTGGTTTCAACCAACCTCTCAATCACGCAAGCGCGTGGAGGAAGTGAGTCTCACCATGGATACTCTGGAAGGTTGTTGGATCTAGATCACGGGCCAGAGGATGTCCAGAGTGGCCAGGAGACTCCTCCCCAATGACCCATCCCGACACTCTCTCCCCCTGGCTGACGGAACGCCTCGGCATGGAGCTGGTGCGCTGCACTCCAGTGGGCGGTGGCTGCATCCATTCCGCCTGGTGTTTGGATCTGATGGATGGCAGCCGGCTGTTCGCCAAGACCAACGCGGCCTCCGCGTTGCCGCTCCTGGAAGCTGAGGCGGAGGGGCTGCAAGCCTTGGCGGTGGCGGCGGGGGAGCACGGTCCGCTGGTGCCCGTGCCGCTCGCTTGCGGACTGTCGGGCCCTGTGGCCATCCTCGTGCTCTCTTGGCTCGACCTGGAGGGCGGCGGCTCCGCGGCGCAAGTGCCGCAGTGGCGTCGCCTGGGGGCTGCACTGGCGGGTCTGCATCGCCACAGCCTCACCCTCACATGCGCGGCGGGGGATCGGGGCGGAGCCTCCTTCGGCTGGCACCGCGACAACGTCATTGGTGCCATCCCCCAGCGCAACGGCTGGGACGACGACTGGGGCCGATTCTTCGTGGAGCGGCGCCTGGCCCCCCAGCTGGAGCACCTGGCCAGCAGCGGCACACCCCTGCGGCAGGCCCAGGCGCTACTGGAGCGTGCCGGCCAGTGGCTGGCGGACCATCGGCCCGATGCCTGCCTGGTGCACGGCGACCTCTGGAGCGGTAACGCCGCCATCACCAGCGGCGGCCAGGGGGCGATCTTCGATCCGGCGGTCTACCGGGGCGACCGGGAGGTGGACCTTGCCATGGCAAGGCTGTTCGGCGGCTTTCCCGAGGCGTTCTTCGAGGGCTACACAGAAGCCTGGCCATTACCTGCAGGCCACGAATTCCGCCGAGATCTGTACAACCTTTATCACGTGCTCAACCATGCCAACCTCTTCGGCGGCTCCTACCTGGGCCAAGGCCAAGGAGAGATCAAAAAGCTCCTGAGCCGGGGGGCGGCCCAGGAGAGGGGGTGATGAAAGCCGGGGCTCAGCTCAGGTATTCCTTGCGCAGGGTCTGGAGCTTGGCCATCACGGCTGAGCGCTTTTCACCCGTGGTGAGGTTGTGCCAGCTCCAGTTGCCCACCACCACCAGTCCGAGCAATTCCAGCAGGCCCGGCACGATCGGCAGCAGATTGATGGTGTCGAGCACACCCTTGATCAGGATCTGGGCCACGATCACGGCCAGCAGGACGCCGGAAGCCTTGCCGATGCGGCCCACCTGGCTCCAGTCCACCTTGTCGAGGGTCTCGTTGACCTTGCCGATCACTTCGCTGTAGCGCTCGGTGAAATCCACCTCCGCGGCGCTGCTGGTGGTGTCGTCCTGCATGGTCTCCTTCACCTCGGTCGTGCTGTCGATCATGGAAGGAGAGGTCTCCTGACGGAATGATGCATAACGTACCGGTGTGAACCCACAGACGCCAGCAGAATTGCGGCTTGGTCGGCAGGCGCTGACGCTGCTGGAGGCCGTGCTGGTGGCGGCCGCCCCCGAGGAGGGCTGTGCCCTGCTGATCGGGGGCCGGGATCCCTTGGTCGTCCGGCGCGTCTGGCCCTGCCTCAATGTCTGGGAGCCGGCCGCCGAGCGCCGTCGCCGCTTCGCCCTCGATCCGCGGGAGCAGCTGCTGGCGCAGAAGTGGGCCCGCGCCCGGGGGCTGAGCGTGTTGGGATCGGCCCACAGCCATCCGCTCTCGGAGCCCGTGCCTTCGGCCCTCGACCGGTCCCTGGCCTTCGTCCCCACCCTGATGCTGATCCTGGGGCAGGGCCCCGCCGCAGGGGAGCCCCGTTCCCTGGCCTGCTGGTGGTTGCCGGAGCAGGGCAGCCCCCGGCGGTTGGCGTGGAGAATGGACGGTTAGTGCGTCGTGGATCTCCACCGCCATGCTTCCTCCCGACACCAGTGCCGTCCAGCTCAGCCCCGATGAGGTGGTGCGTTTCTCGCGCCACCTCATCCTGCCGGAGATCGGCATGGAGGGGCAGAAGCGGCTTAAGGCGGCTTCGGTGCTGTGCGTCGGCACCGGCGGCCTCGGCTCGCCCCTGCTCCTGTATCTGGCCGCCGCCGGCGTCGGCCGCCTTGGCATCGTCGACTTCGACGTGGTGGACCACAGCAACCTGCAGCGCCAGGTGATCCATGGCACCAGCTGGGTGGGCAAGCCCAAGATCGAATCGGCCAAGGCCCGGATCCACGAGATCAATCCCCACTGCCAGGTGGATCTCTACGAAACGGCCCTCACCAGCGACAACGCCCTCGAGATCATCGCCGGCTACGACATCGTCTGCGACGGCACCGACAACTTCCCCACCCGCTACCTGGTCAACGACGCCTGCGTGCTGCTGGGCAAGCCGAACGTCTACGGCTCGATCTTCCGCTTCGAGGGCCAGGCCACGGTGTTCAACTTCGAGGGCGGGCCCAACTACCGGGATCTCTTCCCCGAACCGCCACCGCCGGGCATGGTGCCCTCCTGCGCCGAAGGGGGGGTGGTGGGGGTGCTCCCCGGGATCATCGGCATGATCCAGGCCACCGAAGCGGTCAAGTTGATCACCGGCATCGGCACCAGCCTCAGCGGCCGCCTGCTGCTCTTCGATGCCCTCAAGATGAGCTTCCGGGAGCTGAAGCTGCGCCCCAATCCGGAGCGCCCCGTGATCGACAGGCTGATCGATTATCAGGAGTTCTGCGGCGTGGGCGGCTCGGCCCCCGGCCAGGAGGAGGCGGGCAGCGTGCCCACCATCACTGTGGCCGAGCTCAAGACCCTGATCGACGGCCAGATGGAGGATCTGCTCCTCGTCGATGTGCGCAATCCCCAGGAAGCCGAGATCGCGGTGATTCCCGGCGCGGTGCTGGTGCCCCTCGATCGCATCGAGAGCGGCGAGGCGATCGAGGATGTGCGGCGCCTGGCGAACGGCAAACGGCTCTACGTGCACTGCAAGCTGGGCGGCCGTTCCGCCAAGGCTCTGATCGCCCTGGGCCGCCACGGCATCGAGGGGGTGAACGTCCAGGGCGGCATCGATGCCTGGAGCCAGGAGGTGGATCCTGACGTTCCGCGCTACTGATCCCCTCTCTCCCGCCAGACAGCGGTGGCTGGAGCGCCGCCGTGTTGAAGCCCGGCGGCTGATCGCCCTCGAGAAGCGCTTCCTGCCGTTGTTGATCTCGGCCATGCTGCCGGTCCTGGTGATGCCCCTCACGGCCACCCGGGGCTGGGGGGCCAACCTGCTCCTGGCCCTGGTCTTCAACCTGCTGATCCTGCAGTCGATCCTGACCCTGCCGGTGATCGCCGGGATGAGCTACGCCCGCCTGCGCCAGGACATCTTCCGGGGGATCGGGGTTGTGGGAGGCCTGGGGCTCTGGGTGCCGGTGCTCATCGGCACCTGGCCCGGCGGAGTGTTCCGCGCCGTGGAGATGGTGCTGCTGAGCCTGTTTTTTCTCGCCACCTCCCTGCGGCTGGTGCGGCTGCTGGCCCGGGTGCCGCGGGTCAATGGGCTGGTGATGGCCGGCGCCGCCGCGGGCTATCTGCATCTGGGCCTCACCGGCGGCGTGCTGGCCACGGCCACCCAGGTGCTCGTGCCCGGCAGCTTCAGCCTCGGGGCGGCCGCCAGCAACCAGCTGCTGCTCGACCGGCTCACCTACTTCAGCTTCGTGACCATCGCCGGCGTCGGCTATGGCGATGTGCTGCCGGCCAATGCGGTGGGGGAGCGCTTCGTGATCCTCCTCAGCGTCGCCAGCACCCTCTATGTGGCCCTGCTGGTGGGCCTGCTGCTGGGACGCTTCATCGCCTCGGAGGAGGTGGAGATGCTGGAGAACGACGCGCTGGACCTCGAACGGGTCGAAGGGCCCGGCAACCCCTGACCGGCAGGCTCAGTAGTCGACGCCGCGCTTGAGGTCGACGCCCCGCTCGGCGTAGTGCTTGTGGCACACCATTTCGGAGTGGACGCTGGCCAGATCGAAGTAGGCCGGCCGGCTCTTGCAGCGGCCCGTGATGATCACCTCGGTTTCTGTGGGCTTGCGCAGCAGGGTCTGGACGATCGGCTCCACCGGCAGCAGTTCCAGATCCACCGTCGGGTTGAGTTCGTCGAGGATCACGGTCTTGTAGAGGCCGCTGGCGATCGCGGCCCGGGCGATTTCCCAGGCCCGCTCCGCCTCCACGTAGTCGATCGGCTGCTGCTGTCCGCGCCAGACGATCGCGTCGCGCCCCGAGCGCAGGTGATCCACCAGGTGGGGGTAGCTCTCCCGCAGGGCGGCGATCGCCGCGTCCTCGGTGTAGCCCGCCCCGCCCTTGAGCCACTGCAGGATCAGCACCCGGTGGCTCTTGTCCTGGCTGATCCCCCGGCCGATGGCCTGCAGGCCCTTGCCCAGGGCGCTGGTGGATTTCCCCTTGCCTTCGCCGGTGTAGATCTCCAGGCCCTCCAACCCCTGCTGGGGGCCCCTGTGGGCCCGCATCTCCGAGTGCAGGTCGGCCAGCTGCACCAGCTGGCGCGGCGCGCCCCGGCCGGTGCAGATCATCTCCATCCCCGGCGGCTTGGTGGCCAGGGTCCGCACCACCTCTTCGGTGTCGAGCAGGCCCAGGTCGAGCACGGGGTTGAGCTCGTCGAGCACCACCACCGAATAGAGGTTGCTGGCGATCGCCCCCTTGGCGATGTCCCAGCCCCGCTGGGCCTCCTGGTGGTCGAAGCGGGTGGCTTCCGCGGCGCTGAAGTGGTCGCCCCGACCGGTGCGGACCTGGTCGATCAGGTGCGGGAAGCCTTGCTGCAGGGCCTCGATGGCACTGTCCTCGTCGTAGGCGCGGCCGGGGCCCTTGAGGAACCGCAGCAGCAGCACCCGGGTGCGCTTCTGCTCGCAGATGCCCAGCCCGATGGTGCGCAGCACCACCCCCAGGGCCGCCTGGCTTTTGCCCTTGCCTTCCCCGTCGTAGACGTGCAGCTGGCCGTGGGCGCGCTCGTCGCTGCCGGCGGCCGTGCGGATGCCGATGCCCCGCCCGGTGCCGCGCTGGGGGGTCTGGGTGCTGCGGGCGGCGGGGGGCATGGGCGGGGGGATATGACCCGGATGCTACCCAGCCTTGCCAGGATCGACGCCATGCCCACCCCCGGCCGCCTCCACCTGCTCGAAGCCCTGCCCGCCCCCCTGGAGCGGGGCCTGGAGGCCCTCTGCCGGCAGCTGGAGAGCTTCCCCCAGGTGGTGGTGGCCTACTCCGGCGGCGTCGACAGCGCCCTGGTGGCCGCCCTGGCCGGCGACCGGCTGGGGGAGAGGGCCCTGGCGATCACGGGCGTTTCGCCGGCCCTGGCGCCCCATCTGCGCCGGGAGGCCAGCGACCAGGCCCGCTGGCTGGGCCTGCGCCACCGTGAGCTGCCCACCGCAGAGCTGGCCGATCCCACCTACACCAGCAACCCCCAGGACCGCTGCTACGCCTGCAAGCGGGAGCTGCATCGCCTGCTCGCCCCAATCGCCGCCGCCGCCCAGGGGGCCCAGGTGCTGGATGGGGTCAACCTCGATGACCTGGGCGATCACCGGCCCGGCATCCGTGCCGCCCGCGAATTCGGTGTGCGCTCGCCCCTGGCCGAGGCTGGCATCGACAAGGCGGGGGTGCGACAGCTCTCCCGGGCCCTGGGCCTGCCCTGGTGGGACAAGCCAGCCCAGCCCTGCCTGGCCTCCCGTTTTCCCTATGGCGAGCCCATTGATGCCCCCCGGCTGGCTCGCGTGGCCGCCGCCGAGGACTGGTTGCGTCAGCGGGGATTTCCCGAACTGCGGGTCCGCAGCCAGGGGGAGACAGCACGCATTGAAATTCCCGCCGCCGGCTTGCCGGCGGCGCTGGATTCTCTCGCCCATGGGGAGTTTCGCCCCCAGTTGGTGGAGGCCTTCAGGCACCTCGGCTTCACTGCCGTGGCCCTGGATCTGGAGGGGCTGGTGAGCGGCAAGCTGAACCGCTCCCTCGGGGGGCATCGGAACTGACCGATACCCGGGCGTGCCCCTTGCCCCGCACTCAGGCGCTGGCCAGGTGGGGTTCCCTCTGGCTGTCGATCAGGGCCTCGGGCGTCTCGCGGCGGAAGCTGGTGAGCTTGTGCCGGCCGGATCCGAGCTCCTCCCACAGGACCTGACAGGCCTTCTCGGGCATGGTGTGGTCACCGCAGGTGAACACATCCACGGCCGCATAGCCCGATTCGGGCCACGTGTGAATGGAGATGTGGGACTCCGCCAGCAACGCCAGGCCCGTGACGCCCTGGGGTTCGAAGCGATGGGTGATCAGGTTGAGCAGGGTGGCACCAGCGCGTTTGGCTGCTGTCGTGATGGTGTCCCTGAGGAAAGCTTCGTCGTCGAGCCTTGCGCAATCGCAGTCGTAGAGCTCGAGGATGCAGTGTTTCCCAACCGCGTCGGTGATGTCGCCTGGGGCGGAGACGGGCCGTGCAATGGCGTGGGTGGGGGAGGCGGAGGGCTTCCATCCCGGGTTGGGATGCAGGCTGGAAAGGGTTTGGTTCATCGAATCCGGTCAAACAGGTCTCACCATACGCGTCAGGAGCACGGATCAGTGGTTCGCCAGGTTGCCTGCGGCGACAGGGGGATCGGGCCTCAGGCCACCAGGGCGCCGCTGCGCAGTTCCACCACCTGGCTGTGGGCCCGCCAGCCGCTGCTGAAGGCCTCCAGATGGGTGGCACTCACCAGGCACTGGTGGCCGTCCCCCACCGCCTCCAGCAGCAGCTGCTGGCGACCAGGATCGAGTTCGGCCAGCACGTCGTCGAGCAGCAACAGCGGCGGCTGACCCACCACCTGGCCCACCAGGTCCAGCTCCCCCAGCTTTAGGGCCAGCACCAGGGTGCGCTGCTGGCCGGCGGAGCCGTAGCGCCGCGCGGCCTGGCCGCCGATCAGCAGCGCCACCTCGTCCCGGTGCGGCCCCACCTGGCACTGGCCCAGCCGTTCCTCCTCAGGCCGCTGCTGACGCAGTTGTTCCGCCAGGGCCTGGCGCCAGGGTCCCTCCTCGTCGCTGGCCTCCGCCAGCAGGGTGCCGCTGATGTAGTCGAGCTGGAGCGGTTCGGCGGCCCCGCCGATGCGCTGCTGCCAGGCCACCGCCAGCGGCTCCAGGCGCCGCAGGGCCCGCTGGCGCCGGCGGTGCAGGCGGGCGCCGACCAGGGCCATCTGCTGATCGAACGCGTCCAGCAGTTCCTGCCGCTGGCCGGCCGCCAGTCCCCGGCGCAGCAGCTGGCTGCGCTGCCGCAGCAGCCGCCCGTAGCGGCTCAGCAGGGCGCCGTAGACGGGTTCGAGCTGCAGCACCACCCTGTCCAGCCACTGGCGCCGCAGGGCGGGCTCCCCCCGCACCAGGTCGAGGTCGAGGGCGCTGAAGCCGACGCAGCGCAGGGGGCCGATCAGGTCGAGTTGCCGCTCCAGCCGTTTGCCGTTGCGGAACGCCTGGCGGCCGCCACTGCGGCGCAGCTCCAGCTGCAGGCTGTCGGCCTCGTCGGTGAGGGCGCCCAGGCGGCTCCAGGGGTGGCCGTGGCCGATCAGGTCCCGGTCGACGCTGCAGCGGTGCGACCGCAGGCTGGTGAGCAGCTCCACCCCTTCCAGCAGGTTCGACTTTCCCTGGCCATTGCTGCCGATCACGAGCAGGCGGGGCGCCTCCAGCGTCAGCCGCAGGCCGTCGATGTTGCGGAAATGCCGGAGGTCCAGGCGGTGCAGCCGGATGGTTCTGGGGCGGTCAGCCGCTAAGGTACCGCCATCGGAGGGAAAGGTCCTGTGGGACCCCTACCGCCGTGGCAGGGCATGTAGCTCAGTTGGATAGAGCGTCAGATTCCGGTTCTGAATGTCGGGGGTTCGAGTCCCTCCATGCTCGTCAGCCCCGTCCCTTTCTCGGTCACCCGTCTGCCTGGGACCGCAGGTCCAGGCCCATGGCCCGGATGCCACCGGGATCCACCACAAACCCTGCCCGGGCGAGGGCGTTGAGGGCCTCGGGTGGGGCGGACAGGGAAATGCTGCAGCCGCTCAGTTCCCGCCGCAGGCGAGCCAGGGCGGCCTGCACCAGGGCCCCGATCACCTCATCCCGGCAGGGATCGGCCGGATCGGCCACCAGGTCCCAGAGGTTGGCGTTGAGGGCCTGATCGCTGGTGGCCCGCACAAAGCCCACCAGCCGGCCGCCCGGGTCGAGCACCACCAGGTGCCAGGCGCTGCGCGCCAGCACCCGCTCCCAGCGGTCGCTGCTGCGGGGTGAATCGCCGCAAGCCTCCAGCAGGCGATTGAGGTCGGCCGGTTCGGGGTCGTGCTGATGGAGCAGGGCGTAACCCTCCCGCAGGCGTGGGGTCGAAGGCTGGCTGCGGAAGGGGATCAACAGAGAGTTCAGGGAATCAGCCCGTGTTGCGCATGCCTGCGGCGATGCCATTGATGGTAAGCAGGGCACCGCGGAGCAGTTCGCTGCGGCTGTAGGTGCGGCCGTCGCCGCCTCCGGGCCCGTCGCTCGGCCCCTCGCTCATCGGCGGTTGCCGTTTCTGCTCCCGCAGCCGGCGCAGCAGCGCCACCTGCAGATAGCCCAGGGGAATGATCGTGCGGTTGCGCAGGTCGACCGACAACTGCAGGGCCGGGTCGCCGTCGAGGAGCCGGCTGTGGTTGCTGATGCGCAGCACCAGGGAATGGGTGAGGGCGAACTCGCTGGCGATCGACGCGAAGATCTGCTCGAAAACCTGCTTGTTCTGGGGGCGTCCCAGGGAGGTGACGTAATGGCCGGCAAGCTCCAGATCGACCTTGGAGAGGGTCATCTCCACCTTGGAGATGAGCATGCGGAAGAAGGGCCAACGCTGGTAGAGCAGCTGCAGCAGTTCCATCTGCTCACCATCGGCATCGAGCTCGGCTTGCAGGGCCGTGCCCACGCCGTACCAGCTGGGCAGCAGGAAGCGGCTCTGGGTCCAGCCGAACACCCACGGGATCGCCCGCAGGCTGGAGAGATCCTTGGCACCGCTCTTGCGCCGCGCCGGGCGGCTGGAGATCTGCAGCTTGCTGATCTCCTCGATCGGTGTCACCTGCTGGAAGAAGGCCACCAGGTCGGGGTTGTCATGCACCAGGGCCCGGTAGTGGTCGCGGGAGCGGGCGGCGAGCCGCTCCATCAGCACGTTCCAGGTGGGGGTGTCGTCCACTGGGGTGCTCACCATGCTGTTCTGCAACACGGCGGTGGTGACCGTTTCCAGGTTGTAGAGGGCCAGCTCGGGCAGGGAGTACTTGGAGGCCAGCACCTCCCCCTGCTCGGTGATCTTGATGCGCCCTTTGAGGGTGCCGCTGGGCTGGGCCAGGATCGCCTGGTAGGCGGGGCCGCCACCCCGTCCCACCGAGCCGCCACGGCCATGGAAGATGCGCAGGGCGACATCGTGGGCATCGGCGAGCGACTGCAGTGCGATCTGGGCCCGGTGGATCTCCCAGTTGCTGGAAAGGAAGCCGGAATCCTTGTTGCTGTCGGAGTAGCCCAGCATCACCTCCTGCAGGGGCTGCTCGCCGTCGCTGTTGCTGATCAGCAGCTGGCGGTAGAAGGGGTCGGCGAACAGGCGACCCATCACCGCCGGGGCCCCCTGCAGGTCTTCCACTGTTTCGAACAGAGGGATCACCAGCAGGGCCGACTTCTGGGCCATCGGATCCACCAGCCCCGCCTCCTTGGCCAGCAGCACCACCTCCAGCAAGTCGGACACCGTGTGACTCATGGAGATCACGTAGGTGCGGCAGATGCGCCGGCCGAATTCCTGCTGCAGCCGTTGCAGCATCCTGAACACGGCGAAAGTCTCGGCGGTGGGCGCACTCCAGCGGGCCGCCGGTGGCAGCAGCGGACGGCGGGTCTTGAGCTCGTTCAGCAGCCACTCCACCCGCTGCTCCTCGTCCATCTCCCCGTAGGGCACCGGCAGCAGCAGGTAGCGGCTGAGTTCGTCGATGGCGTCGCTGTGGCGGGTGCTCTCCTGGCGGATGTCGAGGCTGGCCAGGGAGAAGGCGAAGATGTGCACCTGGCTGAGCAGGTCCTGCAGGGCTTCGCAGCTCAGGCCGGTGGCATCAAGGCTCTCCTTGACCAGCTCCAGGTCGGTGCGGAACTCCTCCACCGAGGCGTAATGGAGTTCCTGGGGCGGGGCCGGCTCCATCAGGCTGGTGAGGCCGGCTTCGTGGCCGGAGGAGCCATCGCAGGGGGATTCCCAGCCCGCTTCCGCCAGCTGCTGGTTGCGTTGCTGGGTGAGCCGCAGCCGCTCGAGGGTGTAGCTCAGCTTGAGCCGGTAGGGCTCGAGCCGGTAGCGGGCGGCCCGTTCCTCGTAGATCTCCGGGAAGCGCAGCCGGTCCATCTCCAGGGATTCCAGTAGTGCTGCGCTCACCTGGCTCCACTGCATCGAGATGCTGAGCTGGTCACGCAGGATGGACACCGCCTGGATGTAGCGGGCCAGCATCATCTGTCGCTGGAAGCAGGCCGTGCGCCAGGTCACATCCGGCGTCACCGAGGGGTTGCCGTCCCGGTCGGAGCCCACCCAGGAGCCGAAGGTGCAGAAGGCGTCCCGGGGTGGTTGCACGTCGGGGTAGCTGGCCGCTAGGGCGGCGCGGATGCGCTGGCGCAGCTGGGGCAGGGCATCGAAGAGCACCTGCTGGAAGTAGTGCAGGGCGTAATCGACCTCGTCGATCACCGATGGCTTGAACTGGTGCAGCTCATCGGTGCGCCACCACAGCCGGATCTCCTCCTCCAGCTGCTGGCGCAGCCGGTCGTTGTCGTCCGGGTTGCCCTGGCCGTTCACCTGCAGCTTCTGGATCAGGGCCGCCACCCGGCGCTGCTTGTGCCGCACGGTGTGGCGCACGATCTCGGTGGGGTGGGCGGTGAACACCAGCCGGATGTCGAGCTCCCGCAGCAGGTTCTCGAGTTGGCCCGGCGGCACATTCAGGGCCCGCAGGCGCTCGAACAGCTGGCGGAAGGTGGCCGGATCGCTCTGGCTGGCCAGGGCAGGCAGGAAGGGGTCGTTGCTGGCGGGGGCGGGGGCCCGTTTGATGCTTTCGAGGTAGCTGTCTTCCTCGATGTGCTGCTCAAGGATGTTGACCAGCTGGAAATACAGGGAAAAGGCCCGGGCGGCGGCGATGCCCTCGGCCAGATCCATCGCCTTGATCAAGGCCACGATGCCGTCGGTGTCGACGGCGGAGGAGGCCTCCGGATCCAGACCCGGCGCCACCGGACCGCTCAGTTCCTTGAGCCGCAGCAGGCGGTCCACCTGCTCGGGTGGGCACTCGCTGCGCAGCACCGTCTGCCAGAGATCTTCCACGAGCTCCAGCCGTTCGGTGAGCAGGCGGATCACCCCGGGGGAGGCCTCGGCGGGAACGACCGAGGGTTCGGTCAGCTGGAGCCGCATGGGGGCGGTGGGCGCGGGGTTGCTGTTCATGATCCTCCAGGAACCTGGGCTGCTTCTGTCTCCAGCCATGCGTCCAGCGCCTTCTCCCGTGACGCGAGCGCCACGGCCTCGCTGCCGATGATGGCACCGATGCTTTCGCCACGCCCCTGACGGGCGAGCCAACGCATCGCCTGGTTGCCGGTGGCGAGCAGCTCGTGGAGCGGGGCCAGCCAGCGCTCCAGCCCCAGCTCCGCCGCCAGGGGGGCCATGGCCTCCAACTCGGCGGCGATCCAGGCGCGGGCCTCCAGCGTCTGTCCGCTGCGCCAGTGCACCAGCTGGGCCTGGAGGCTGGAGCGGGCCGCCGCCCGGTCGTTGGCATCGGCCAAGGCCTCGAGCTCACCGGCGGCCAGGGGGCTGGCGGCCAAGGGATCCTGGCCCTGGGGATCCCGCAGCAGTTGCTGCAGGCGCAGTTCGGTGAAGGCGGTGACGGCCAGCAGCAGCAGAGGGTCGTCGATCAGGTCGCAGATGCGGATCTCCAGGCGGTTGAGGCCATGGGGGCGGTCGTCGCCATTGGGGCGCACCGAGGTCCACAGGTGACGCACGTTGCGCATCGCCCCGGCGGCCAGCTGCTGCTCCATCCAGAGGATGTAGTGGCCGTGGTTACGGAACAGGGGCACCTGGGGCGGGGTGATCGGAAACTGCAGCCAGCGCTGGGAGTGGGCCCCGGTGGCCACCCCGTCCAGGAAGGGGGAGCTGGCGCTGAGGGCCAGCAGCAGCGACGCCTCGCAGCGCAACAGGCGCAGGCCGGCGAACAGGGCGTTCATGTCCGTCAGCCCCAGGTTGATGTGGACGCTGGCGGTCACGACCCGGGTGCCGTAGGTGGCCTCGATGTAGGCGTGGTACGGGTTCTCGGGGTCAGAGCGCTCGAAGCGTCGGCTGTCCCCCAGGCTCAGGGTGCTGCCCGGCAGCAGGGTCAGCTGGCGGGGCTGGAGCCAGCGGCGCAGCCGACGGCGCGGCTCCAGCAGCAGCTCCAGCTGGGCGGTGTAGGAGGCCTCGGGTGGGGTGACGTACTCCAGGTTGCGCTGGTCCGGTTCGGTCATGAAGCCGGCCAGCGCGGCGGCCGCTTCCGCCGAGCAGCCCACCACCGAGCCATCGGCCCGGCCGGTGTACATCTCCACTTCGAAGCCCTTGAGCAGCAGGGGCGCGCTCATGGGGTGGCGTCCGCCGCAGCGGCCACGGCCGGCTCCAGGCAGGCCAGGGCCTTGAGCATGCCGCGTGCCTTGTTGCGGGTTTCCTGGTACTCCGCCTCCGGCCGGGAATCGGCCACGATCCCTGCCCCGGCCTGGACCTGCACCCGCCAGCCGCCGTCGGGATGGGGCCGAACCACCATGGTGCGGATCGTGATCGCCGTGTTCAGCGCCCCGGCCAGATCCACGGCCCCGTAGACCCCCGAATAGGGCCCGCGGGCATCCGGTTCGAGGGCATGGATCAACTGCATGGCCCGGATCTTGGGGGCCCCGCTCACGGTGCCGGCAGGGAAGGACGCCATCAGCAGATCCCAGATGTCGTGATCCTCGGTCAGCAGCCCTTCCACCTCGCTGACGATGTGCATCACGTGGGAGTACTTCTCGATCACCATCAGCTCGGTGACCTGCACCGTGCCGGCCCGGCAGACCCGGCCCAGGTCGTTGCGGCCCAGGTCGACCAGCATCACGTGCTCCGCCCGCTCCTTGGGATCGGCCAGCAGCTCCTCAGCCAGGGCCGCATCCCTTCGGGCATCCTCGCCGCGGGGGCGGGTGCCGGCGATGGGCCGCAAGGAGGCCTTCACCCCTTCGGCGCAGGGCTCCGCCTTCACCATCACCTCGGGGCTGGAGCCGATCAGATGCCAGTCGCCGAAGTTGAAGAACGCCATGTAGGGCGAAGGATTCACCATCCGCAGGCTGCGGTAAAGCTCGAAGGGATCGTGGCTCACCCGGGTTTCCAGCCGCTGGCTCAGCACCAGCTGGAACACGTCGCCGGCGGCGATGTGCTCGGCCGCCGTGGCAACAGCGGCTTCGAAATCGGCCTGGCTGCGGTTGCTGCTGGTGGCCAGCTCGGCGCCACTCGCCTCGTGCCAGGCCAGCGGTTGCACGTGCGCCGGCAGCGGGGCGTGCATGCGGGCCTCGAGGGCCTCGATGCGCGCCGCCGCCTGGTCGTAGGCCTCGCCGGGATCGGCGCCTGCGGAGAGATCCACGTAGGCCACGGCCGTGATCTGGCGCTTCACCTGGTCGAACACCAGCAGACTGTCGGCCAGCATCCAGCAGCCGTCGGGTGGGGCCCCCTCGGCGGCGTTGTGCACCGGCACGCTGGGCTCGATCCACTGGATCAGCTCATAACCCCAGAAGCCGAACAGTTGGGCCACCTTGGGCAGGCCCTCCACCGGGCCAGGCCGCAACGGCGCCAGGGCGTCCCGCAGCAGGCGGAAGGGATTGCCCTGGAGCTGTTCGCTGCGGCCATCCCGCCAGCACCGCTCGCCCCGGTCGCCGCGGCAGGTGAGGGTCCAGAGCGGGTCGCTGACGACGTAGCTCCAGCGGCCCAGCTGCTCGCCCCCCTCCACGGATTCCAGCAGCACACCATGGCTGCTGCCCGCCCCCACCTTCAGCCAGGTGGTCAGGGGCGTCTCCAGGTCGGCGGGCCAGCATTTCTTGAGGGGCAGAAGATTGACGGCCAAGTCAGCACCTGCTTCCCCACCGGCGATCCGGGCAAGGAAGGCGCTGCGATCAGAACCGGGCATCACGGCGACAGGCAGGCAAAAAAAACGGGGCTCTCGGCCCCGCCGTTATAGGTGCTGGCCGATGCGGATCAGGCTTCGTGGGTTTCCTTGCCGCTGAACTTGAGGCTGGCAGGGTTGGGGTTGGCGCCGATGCTGCGGGGGGTGTGGCCCACCATGGCGCGGCCTTCGTTGACCTTCTCGGGGAAGACGCCGTCCTTGGGATGCAGGAATTCGGTGTCGCCGCCGGGGTAGATCCGGTAGATCTTGTAGTCCTCGATCCGGGGCTTGAACTTGGTGCGCAGCTGGGTGCCGAGGGCCAGGCACTGCTCCTTGCGGGCGAAGTACATGAGGTTGTCGCCTTCGTTCATCTCCGCGGCACCGCCGGTGGGGAGTTCGAACGCCTGGGCCTTGGAGCTGCTCCAGGTGATGGCGTACTTCTCCTCGGTTTCGGCCGAGTTCAGCAAGCCACCGGTGCTGCCGATGGACTTCGGAAGTTGACCGTGGAGGGCCGTATCAGGCATGACTTGCAGACCGTTTCAGGCGGAAACTAGCACCGTGTTTTTCGCCTTTCCGGCGCGCCCGCCGGACTCTTCACACCCGTCAACAAACCCGGCCCACCCGGGGCCCATCCCCTCAGCCGCTGCGCTCGGCGGCCGGGAAGAACACGGTCAGGTTGCTGCCGCCTCGCTCGGTCAGCCGGCCCCCCAGGCGATGGAAGAGCCGCTGGGTGGCCTGGCGGCTGAGCTGCAGGCTGCCGGTTTCGGGGTTCCAGCTCAGCACCGGCCCCACCGGCATCGGCACGGCGGCCGCCAGCCCATCGGCGTCCCGGCTTTCGGGGTCGTCGCTGCTGAGCTGCAGTTTCAACCGCGACCCCGCCGGCAGCAGCCGCAGCCGCACCTCGCTGCCGCTGGGCAGGCTGCGGCTGAACCGGTCGATCAGTCCGCCGAGCATGGTTTCCAGCCGGCTGGGGTCGCTCATCACCGGCGGCAGGTCGGCGGCGATCTCCAGAACCAGCTTGAGATCACGCCGGCCCAGCTGGCGTTGCCACAGCGCCTCCAGCTGAAGCAGCAGTCGGCTCAGGTCCGTCCGGGCCAGTTCACTGGCGCTCAGAGGCTGGCCGCTGCCGGGCTGGCGCTGCAGTTCCGCCGCCAGGAAGATCAGTCCGAAGCGGTCGATCTGTTCGCTGCACTCGCCATCGATCTGCTCCAGCCGCTGGCGCACCACCGCCGGCAGATCGGTGCGGCGCAGCAGGGAGCGGATCAGGGTGCGGATCGTGGCCAGAGGGGTGCGCACCTCGTGGGTGAGGGCTTCGAGCAGGGCCAGCTCGCTGCTGACGGCGTCGTTGCCGTTGCCCTCGCTGCGTTTCTCCCCGTGCACCAGCGGCTGCAGGGTGACGCTGGGGGCCATCGCCGCCAGCCGCTGGGCCAGCAGGGGCCAGAAGCGGGTGCCCAGGTCGGGGGCGTTGCGGAGCGGACCCAGCAGCTGCAGCCGGCGGCGCAGCCCCAGACCCGCCGTCGGATCGTCCTGGGCCAGGCGGCGATCGAGCAGCTCCAGGGCAGCCGACAGGATCGCGGCTTCGAAGCGCACCACCAGCCGGCGCGCCTGCGGCGGGCCATCGAGGGCCAGGGCCACCTGCAGCACCGGCGTGATCAGCACCAGCAGCGGATCGGTGCCGTCCTCTTCGCGCAGGCTGAGGCGCTGAAAGCCCCCGGGCCGGCCGGCCGTGCCCCGGGGGGCGGTCCCCGGGGGGGGCGGCAGACCGGGCAGCAGCGGCAGCCCCGATGGCATCAGGTTGCCCACCTCCACCGGGGTCCAGACCCAGCCGTCCAGCCACTCCAGAAGGGCGGGCTCGTAGAGGGCCGGCAGGGGCGCCGCCAGCCAGACGCCGGGCTGGGGTGGGGCGGTTCCGAGCAGATCTTCCTGCACGGTGGCCAGGGCGGCCCACCACTGGCGCCTGACGCTGTCCTCGTCCCCCCGCCCCGCCGGCACCCCCTCCGCCAGCAATGAACGCAGTTCCCCCAGGCTCACCACCATCGCCGCTGGCTGCGGCTGTGCCTGGCCACGGAGGCGCAGAGCCCGAGGCTGATGCAGTTGACGAGCATGGCCGAACGGCCGTAGCTCAGGAAGGGCAGGGGAATGCCGGTGATGGGTCCGAGACCGATGGTCATGTTGACGTTCACCACCACCTGGAACATCAGCATGGCGCCGATGCCCACCACCACGAGCGATTCGTAGTCGCTGCCGGCCCGGCCGGCGATCTGCAGCAGGCGCCAGATCAGCACCACAAAGCCCACCACCACCAGCATCGAGCCGATGAACCCGGTCTCCTCCCCCAGGGCACTGAAGATGAAATCGGTGTGCTGCTCAGGGATGAAGCGCAGCTTGGTGAGCGATCCGTTCATCAGGCCGGTGCCCCAGAGCTGGCCGGAGCCGATGCCCACGGTGCTCTGCAGCAGGTGGTAACCACCGCCGAGGGGATCCTGGGCCGGATCGAGGAACAGGGTGAGCCGGGCCCGCTGGTGGGGCCGCAGCCCGTGTTCCCACAGCCAGGGGGTCCCCACGGCGAACAGTCCCTGGACGGCCAGCACCAGCGCCAGGCCGATGCCCTTCCAGGGCAGGGAGCGCCAGGCCACCCAGCCCATCAGGGGGATCCAGCCCACCAGCAGCCAGGGCACGGTGCCGGCGATGATCGCCGTGAACAGCGGTGAGAGCAGCAGCAGCAGCCAGGTGGCAGGCATGCCCGACCAGAACAGCATCACCAGCAGCACCGCACCGAAGACCAGTGACGAGCCCAGATCGGGCTGCACGAACACCAGCAGCCAGGGCACGCTAATCATCCCCACCGGCCGCAGCAGATCGATCGGCCGTTCCACCGGGTACTTCGACAGCACGCCCGCCAGCAGCAGGATGGCCGCCACCTTGGCGAACTCCGACGGCTGCACATAGAAGCCGCCGATGTTGATCCAGCTCTGGGCCCCAAGGGCGCTGACCCCGATGATCCGCACCGCGATCAGACTCGCGACCATCAGGATGTAGATCGGCCACTGGAAGCGGGCGATCCGCTGCAGCGGCACGCGGGACAACAACACGGCCACGACCATCCCCACCGCCGCGGTGACCCAGTGCTGGTACCAGTCGGTGGTGGCCTGCTGGCGCTGGGTGCTGGCGATCAGGATTCCCGCCAGCAGGGTGAGGGCGATCGGGATGCCCCAAAGAATCGGATCGAAGCCGAGGCCACGCCGCTTCGCCCCCTTGGCGGCGAACCCACCGCGCCGGGGGCTGAGAACCGCCATCGCTTCAGGCGAGGGCCGGGCTGAGGGCGCAGCTGGCGCTCAGCCGCTCGGCCAGCTCGGTGAAGGCACGGCCGCTGGCGGAGCTGGGTGCCGAGAGCACCACCGGCCGGCCGCTCTCTCCGCCCTCGAGAACGGGCATCTCCATCGGCAGCTGGGCCAGCAGCGGGACATCCGCCTCATCGGCCAGCAACCGGCCGCCACCGCTGCCGAACAGGGCGTAGCGGCGATCAGGCAGATCGGGGGGGATGAAGGCGGTCATGTTCTCCACGACCCCCAGCACCGGCACCCCCATCTGCAGGAACATCGCCAGGCCGCGGCGGGCATCCTGCAGCGACACCTGCTGGGGGGTGGTGACGATCACCACCCCGGCCATGGGCACGGCCTGGGCCAGGGTGAGCTGGGCGTCACCGGTGCCGGGCGGCAGATCCACCACCAGCACGTCGCGCTCGCCCCAGTTCACCTGATAAAGAAACTGGCGGATGATGCCGTTGAGCATCGGGCCGCGCCAGACCACCGGCTGGTTCTCCTGGATCAGCAGGCCCATGGACACCATCACGATGCCGCAGCTCTCGATCGGCTCCAGCACCTGGTCGTTGCCGCTGCCCGTCACCTGGGGACTGCGGTCGGCCACGCCGAGCATGGTGGGGGCATTGGGCCCGTAGATGTCGGCATCGAGCAGGCCCACCCGCAGGCCCGAGGCCGCCAGGGCACAGGCCAGGTTGACCGCCACGGTGCTCTTGCCGACGCCACCTTTGCCGCTGCTGACGGCGATCACCTGGCGCACGCCTGGGATGCCCTGCCGTTCCGGCAGCTGCCCCCCCCCCGGGCCATGGCCGGCGGCGCCAATCGGCCCCGAGGAGGGGGCGGCGGCGGGCTGGGCCAGTTCGATCTGGACGTCGTTGATGCCCTCCACGGCCAGCAGGGCGCTGCGGGCCTCAGCGGCGATGCGCTCACGCTGGCTCGCGGCGAAGCCGGGCAGGGCGAGGCGAAACACCGCCCGGCTGCCCTGGTGACGCAGGTCGCTGATCCAGCCGAGCTCCACCAGGCTGCGGCCGCTGCCGGCATCGCGGAGCGGCTGCAGCGCCTTCAATAGGGTGTCGGCGCTGGCCATTCGTCGACGTCTCGGGTGTTCTGAGACGGGATCCTAGGGGCCGTGCCCCGGGGCGGTCGGGCCGGCAGGGGCCCCCCGGAGGCCCCTCGGAGGCCCCCCGGTGGCGGCCGCCCGGAACTTCCTCAGCCCGTGACAGAGACTCTCGACCCCTTGTGGGACCCCCCGACGGGCTGAAAAGGTGTGCGGATGTTCCGCGCCCGCCGCGCTGCCGTTCCATGGAGATGCCACCTGCCGATTCCCGCAGCCGCGCCAAGGCCCTGCTGATGGGCCTGCAGGATTCGATCTGTGCCGGCCTGGCGAGCCTCGATGGCGGGGCCGACTTCGAGGAGCAGAGCTGGGAGCGGCCGGAGGGCGGCGGTGGCCGCTCCCGGGTGATGAAGGACGGCCGGGTGTTCGAGCAGGGCGGCGTCAACTTCTCCGAAGTGGAGGGGGAGCGCCTGCCCCCCTCGATCCTGTCCCAGCGCCCCGAAGCGGAGGGCCACCGCTGGTTCGCCACCGGCACCTCGATGGTGCTGCACCCCCGCAGTCCCTACGTGCCCACGGTGCACCTCAACTACCGCTACTTCGAGGCCGGACCGGTGTGGTGGTTCGGCGGCGGCGCTGACCTCACCCCCTACTACCCCTTCCTGGAGGATGCCCGCCACTTCCATCGCACCCTCAAGGGGGCCTGTGATCGGGTGGATCCCGCCTACTACCAGGTGTTCAAGCCCTGGTGCGATGAATACTTCTTCCTGAAGCACCGCGGCGAGACCCGCGGGGTGGGCGGCATCTTCTACGACTACCAGGACCCCGGCGGGGTGCTCTACAAAGGTGGCGACCCCGAGGGGCCGGCGGCGGCGGCCAGCACGGCCGTCGGCCCCCTGCACCAGGACTGGGAGCAGTTGTTTGCCCTGGCCTCGGCCTGCGGCAACGCCTTCCTGCCGAGCTACGTGCCGATCGTGGAGCGCCGCCATGGGCTGCCCTGGGGAGAGGTGGAGCGCCAGTTCCAGCTCTACCGCCGCGGCCGCTACGTGGAGTTCAACCTGGTGTTCGACCGCGGCACGATTTTCGGCCTGCAGACCAACGGCCGCACCGAATCGATCCTGATGTCGCTGCCGCCCCTGGTGCGCTGGGAGTACGGCTACACGGCCGCTGAAGGCAGCCGGGAGGCCCTGCTGACCGACCTGTTCACTCGCCCCCAGAACTGGCTTGAAGACCCTTCCCTGGAGGAGCGCTGCCGACCCCACCAGGCTGTGGGCTGAGCGGCTGGGGGGTGGTGGTGGGGCTGCGGCCCAGGCCGACTTCGAGGGCCGTGACGATCCTGCTGGCGATGGCCATCACCGTCTCGGGGCGGGTGGCGGGGTTGCGCAGGGAGCGCTCCAGCCGGCCTTCCAGCTTGCCCACCTCCAGCAGGGCGATGCCGCGCCTGGGTCCCCCCAGGCCGCCACGGAAGGCCATGGGGAAGCCACCGAAGGCCTCAGCCAGGCTTTCGTCGAGACGGCCGAAAGGCCGATGCAGCGGCGGGATCAGCCCTGATCCGACGCCGTCGGGTCCCCAGGCATCGAAGTGGATCTCCAGGGCATAGCCGCCGCTGGCGGCGTGCTGACGGCCCACGCTCCAGTTGGTGCTGGGGTGGTCGCCGTCGCTGATCGTGCGGAAGGGGGGGCGGTAGGTGCTGATGCGCAGCCCCCGCTGCTGCCCCAGGGCCACCACCGCCTCGGCGACGACCATGTTCCAGTAGAGCTCGTCGCTGATGCCTGGGACCATCGGCGGAGCCCCGGCGGCCACCGCGGCGCCGCTGGTGCCGGACCCCGCGATCCCCTGGGAATCGGCATGCCCGGCGAGCACCAGGATGGGGGTGTCCGCTTCGACGGGGCGGAGGCCGATCCAGTCCCGGTTCAGGTGGCTGCGGGGGCCGGTGATCGGATCGGTGCCGGCCAGCGACGGGGCTGATGTCCCGAGCTGGCCGCCCAAGGCTGAGGCCTCGGCGCCGCGGGCGGGCGCCGGCATGTCGGCAAGGCTGCTGAACAGAAGGGCTGGAGCCACCAACCAGGCGGCAGAACGGCAACGCATCGGCTCAGATCGGGGAGGAGAGCAGGGAGCCGTCGCTGGCCAGCTGGAGGTCGGCGCCGAGCTCCAGCTCGATGGCGATCAGTTCGTCGCGGTGGGCGCGCAGGCGCAGGGTGCTGCCGCCGCTGCTGTCCCCGTCCATCAGGCGCAGCTCCAGGCTCTCGGGCCTGGCCGCCCGCCGGCTGTAGACGACACCCGCCATCGGACCGGCCAGGGCCAGCAGCAGGGGCCACCAGCCGAGGGAGGGAAGCACCTGGCGCAGCACCAGGCCCAGGCAGGCGGCCCCCACGCTGCCCAGCAGCGAGAGCAGCAGCGCGAGGGGCAGGCTGGAGCGCACCTGGCCGCGGAAGCGCAGCAGTTGTCGCTCGGGGTCGCCGGTTTCGGTCTGCCAGCCCCGGGCCGTGAGCCAGTTGGAGAGGCCCTCGAGCACCTGCACCGGCGGCTGGGGGGAGTGGACGTCCACCACCGTGGTGCGGTCCTTGCTGGCGGCCCTCAGGAAGAAGACCAGGCCGATGGCCATCAGCAGGGTGAGCAGGAGGGTGGAACCCAGGGTGGGCATGGGGGCAGAGCCTTGGCGGCCCCCATTCTGGCCCGACTGGCCTGGCCGGCGTCCGTGCTGGGCCACGATGGCCGCAAAACCCCTGCCCCACGATGGCCCAGACCCCTGCCAGCGTCAGCGCCAGCCCCGGACCGGCGGCCCGTTTCGCCGTCTTCGACCACGACCTCGACGCCACCTGGCAGGAGCTCTACGGAGAAGCCCGGGCTCTGGCGATCGACACCGAGGCCATGGGACTGATCCATGGGCGCGACCGCCTCTGCCTGGTGCAGATCTGCGATGACGCCGACAACGTCTGCTGCATCCGGCTGGCGCGGGGGCAGACGCAGGCGCCGCGGCTGAAGGCCCTCTGCGAGAACCCGGCGATCGAGAAGGTGTTCCACTTCGCCCGCTTCGATGTGGCGGCGCTGGCGGAGAACCTCGGCATCGCCGTGGACCCCATCTTCTGCACCAAGGTCGCCAGCCGCCTGGCCCGCACCTACGCCCCGCGCCACGGCCTCAAGGACGTGGTCAACGAGCTGGTGGGGGTGGAGCTCGACAAGCAGGCCCAGAGTTCCGACTGGGGCCGGGTGGAGGAGCTCAGCGACACCCAGCTGGCCTACGCCGCCGGAGACGTGCGCTGGCTGCTGGCCGCCCGCGACCGGCTGGAGGTGATGCTGCGCCGGGAGGAGCGCTGGGAGCTGGCCCGCCGCTGTTTCGCCTGCGTGCCGGTGTTCGCCGCCCTCGACCGGCAGCGGTTCCACCAGGTCTTCGAGCACTGAGTCGGGGAGCGCTGGTGCGGCAAGCCGGGCTGCTCAGTCCTCGATCATGAACAGGTCGTCCTCGCCCACCGAGCGCAGCTGGCCGTCGAACAACTGGCCCCGGTCGAGGCCGCTGGCTCTGGTTTCCTCCAGCAGGCGTTCCGCCAGGGCCAGCTTGGCGGCCGTGTCCCGCAGGCCCTCCTTGGCCGCCAGGATCTCCACCCGCCGGCGGGCCGCCGCCAGGCTGATGCCCAGCTGGGTGGCCAGATGACCGCAGGCGGCGTTGAAGCTGCGGTCGGGGATGCCGGGCATCGGTGCGGGGGAGGAGGGGGCGGTCGAGCCCATCATCCCCCTACCCCGGCAGCAGGCGCTCGAGGATCAGGGCTGCCAGCCGCGCGCTGCCACCGGCCGGTCCCATGCGCCGCCGGCCGATGCGGCCCAGCCGGACCCGCTCCCCGTCGTCGTTGAGCAGGGCGATCAACCGCCGCTGCAGCTCGCCGCTGTCCCGGCACGGCTGCACCGCTCCCCCCAGGAGCCGGCTCTGGCGGCGGGCGAAGCCGGCCTTGAACTGGGGGCCGGGACCTGGCAGCGACAGGGCCGGCACCCCCAGACCCACCAACTGCTCGGTGGCCGTGCCGGCGGTGGCCAACCCCAGCTCCGCCAGCGGCGCCCAGGCCGCGAACCGGCCCGGACCCACCAGCAACTCCAGTGGGCCGCGCCGCCAGAGGGCCGAGGCACCGGAGCCCGGCGGTGCTGCCGCCGGGGTGAATCCAGCCGCAGCCAGCGGGGCGGCCAGCTCGGCATCACTGGGGCGGGAGCTGCAGGCCAGCAGCACACTGATCGGCTGGGTCGCGCTGGCGGACGGCAGGGCGGCGAGCAGGCCGCGCAGGTTGCCCAGGGCCTCGGGCAGGCGGCTGCCCGGCAGCAGCAGCAGACGGCGCCGCCCCTGCAGCCAGGCCGGCAGGGGCCCAGGGGCGGTGAAGCCATCCATCATCGGGTTGCCCGGGGCGAGGGCCTGGACCCCATGGCGGCGCAGTCCCCAGGCGGTGAGGCGATCGCGCACCGCCACCAGTTGGCAGCGGCGGTGGCCCATCAGGGCCCACTCCCAGGGATCCCATTCGCTGCCCTTGGCCCGGTGGTACCCATCGGCCAGGGGGGAGCGGCCCCATCCCGGCGGAGGCGGCGTGGCCCAGGTGTGGTCGCTCTTCGGGGTGCCCAGAAAGCCGTACGGACCGCCACCCGCCCAGGCCAGCAGCAGGGGCAGCAGGTCGCCCACGGCCAGGATCGGCAGACCCTGCCTTCCCCAGCGCCGCACGATCCGCCACTGACGCCAGCTCAGCAGCGGCAGCCCGGCGGCCAGATCGTTCAGCAGTCCCCGCAGGCTCTGGTTGCTGAAGCCGCCGCTGGGCAGCGGCTGTCGCGGCCCGACCCGCTGCAGCTCCCCGGCCGCTTCGGCGCCGGCATAGGCCTGGCCCATCCCCACCAGGGGCAACACCCGCACCTCCAGGTCGGGGGCCTGGTGCCGCAGGGCCTCGATCAGCCGCAGGGCGATCAGGTCCTCCCCGTGGCCGTTGCTCAGAACCAGCAGACGGGGGGTGCACATGCCATGGCTGATACGATCCGCTGCGGGGAGTTTGCTCCCCGGCAGGCGGCATGGCCAAGTGGTAAGGCAGAGGATTGCAAATCCTTTATCCCCAGTTCGAATCTGGGTGCCGCCTCTGCAACAACAGGCGCGCTCCTGCTCGCCATTCCGCGCAGGAGTCACGGCCCAATGGCCGCCCATCGGTGGCAGACTGAAATGGACTTGCCAATGAGGACTGAGGTGGGAGCCAACTCCACGGAAGAGCCGGATCCGTTCGTGGCGCTGCTCAGCGAAGACTGCCTGGAGATGATTGAAAAGATCCAGGCCTATCGCGAAAGAATTCAGCTACCTTCCACACCCACGGCGATTCTCGAAGACGCCATCATCGAGTACTACACCGCCCTCAAGAGGGTCGGCAACTGGTGATACTGCCGCTGCTGGGTGAAGGCTTGGCCTGGATTCAACCCTGCTGCATTCCAGGCTTTAGCTGAGGCTGACGTGCTCCTGCTCCCAGGATCAGTTCAGCCCGTTTCCTGTGCAGGCTCATCGAGGTTTCGGTGAGCACCACCCACTGGGCCAGGGTGGAGCAGTGCTCCTCAAAGGGGGGCAGGTCCAGACGCAGCGGCCGCCAGGCGCCCGCCTCGATGTCCTGGTTGAGTTCCGAGTGGGGCAGATCGTCGTTGGTGATGATCAGCCAGCGGTAGTGGGCCTTGAAATGGTCGAGATACTCCCGCACCAAATGGTTGGGAAGGTGTTGCAGCACATCCTTCACCAGAATCAGATCAGCGGGCGGCAGGCTGGCCAGGTCCTCAAACAGCTGGAAGCGAATCGAGTCGCTGGCGTGGAGGTCACTGTTGGCGGCCACCACGGAGTCGACGATGTCAATCCCGGTGTAGGTGATGTCACCCCAGTGGATCAGCCGGGAGAACTGCCAGTCGCCACAGCCGAAATCGACGACGCTGCGGATGTGATTGAGCCGCAGAAAGCGCTGCAGGGTGGCGATGTACTCGCCGTTGAACTCAGGTCTGGACCCCTGGCCGGAGCCTCCTCCCCAGGTGTCGTGTTGGTAGATGCGCGTGAAGGCGTCCTTGGTCGACATGCCGGATAGTGGGTGGCGGCACCCTAGCGGCGACGTCCTTCCGTCCACTCGCGTCGGCTCAGGGAAGGACGCCCAGGAGCAAGGAGATCAGGGCGAAGCCCACGACGCCCACGAGGGCCAGCAGCGATGTGGACTGGGGCATGACCGTCACCCGAACGAACGAATAATAAAGAGAACCTGAAGAGGTTCAGGGTTGTCTGTGGCGTTCGTTGCCGATCGTCATTTCCCTTGCGCCCGGTTCGAAGGCCGCTCAGGGAGAGGCTTCCGCCTGCCATCGCTGGCCGTCTGGGCCGACGGCCTCGCAGCGGAAGGCGCGTCCATCCAGATGGCAGTGGCCGCTGGCGAGCTGGGCCCTGGTCAGCCCCAGGCTCGTCGTGGCCTCGCCGAAGCCCGCCTGGCCCACGGCGCTCACCCGCAGTCGCAGGGGCCAGCGCGGCTCGCAGCGGCTTGCCTGGCATTGCATGCCCCTGGAGCCTTCCGCCAGCACCCCGGCGAAGACCAACTGGCGATCAATAAAGGCGCCGTTGCCGCCCGGCTGCAGAAACCGGACGGTGAGCAGTCCCTCCATCTGCTGATCCAGCCGCAGCAATCTGCAGCTGATGGGCTGCTGAGGCGAGGCCTGGCTGGAGCTGCTGACGATGCGGCAGCGCCGCAGGCCCCCTTCCCAGCGGCCGAAATCCTCGCCCGGCAGCTCCTGGCCCTCCAGGGGCGCCCACGGGCCAGTGAGGGCCAGCAGCAGCACCAGGCCCGACGGCCATCCGCGGCAACGCCGCCGCTTCAATAGCCCGAGTCGGCGACGCAGATCCCCTGGCAGCTGATCCCGTTGCTGGCCGTGCGGCCGCAATGGCCGCAGAGCACCGGCTCGGGGCTGGGCGCAGCTGGCGCGCTGCCGGTGGCCAGCTGGATGCTGGCGCCCGCGCCGGCGGTGGGCCGTGGCGGCCGGACGCCCGGTTGGGTGGTCATTGCATGCCCCCTGGGGACGGTTCGGTCCGATCATGGCAACAGCGTGAGAGTGCCGCGATCGTCTGGGCCGACCCTGCCACCCCCGTGTCCGCGCCCGGGCCGTCAGCTGCCCCCGGGATCGGGGTGGGCACCTGGGCCTGGGGCAACCAGTTTCTCTGGGGCTACGACCCGGCCCAGGACGCGGAGCTGGCCGCCTGTTTTCGCCGGGCGGTGGATCTGGGGCTGACCCTGTTCGACACGGCCGATTCCTACGGCACCGGCCGCTTCGGGGGGCGCAGCGAGTCGCTGCTGGGCGACTTCGTCGCCGACCTGCCGCCGGCCCGGCGCCAGGGCCTCACCGTGGCCACCAAGCTGGCCCCTTTCCCCTGGCGACTGGGCTGCCGTGGATTCGAGCGGGCCTTCGAAGCCTCCCGGCGGCGGTTGAGGGGCCATCTGGACAGGGTCCAGCTGCACTGGAGCACGGCCCGCTACGCCCCCTGGCAGGAGGGGCCCCTGCTGGAGGGGCTGGCGGATCTGCTCGAGCAGGGCCGGGTGGGCAGCCTGGGGGTGTCCAACCTGGGCCCACGCCGGTTGCGCCTGGTGCATGGGCAGCTGGCCCGGCGGGGATTGCGGCTGTCCAGCCTGCAGGTGCAGCTCTCGCTGCTGGCGCCCGAGGCCCTTGCGGCCGATGGGGTGGCATCGGTCTGCCGGGAGCTGGGCATTGACTTGCTGGCCTACAGCCCCCTGGCCCTCGGTCTGCTGGGCCGGCCACCAGGGGAGGGCCAGGGACTGCCGGCGGGACCGCGGGGCCTGCTGTTCCGCCGGCTGCAGCCCCGCATCCAGCCCCTGCTGCAGACCATGGAGCGGATCGCCCATGCCCACGGGGCCCCCATGGCGGCGGTGGCCATCAACTGGTGCCGGGCCCACGGCGCCATTCCCCTGGTGGGGTTGCGCCGTGCTGATCAGGCCGACGCGGCGGCCGCGGCCGCCAGCTGGTGCCTGGACGACGGGGAACGACGGGATCTGGACCGGGTGGCGCAGCGGTGCGAGGGGCGCATGCCGGCCAACCCGTTCCAGAGCGGCTGAGGGCCTCAGGCGCTGAGGGCGTCGGCCGGATCGGGACTCAGCACCACCGGCAGGGCCGCTGGCCGTGGCTGGGGGGCCTCGGCCCGCTGCAGCAGCCTCACCACCTGGGGGTCGGCCGTTTCGCCGGCGAGGGCGCCGTCTTCTCCCGGGCCGCAGGCACTGAGGGCCTCCTGCAGCAGGGAATCGAAGGTGGAGCCAGGCAGCCGGTGACGAGCCAGTTCCAGGAAGGCGCGGGAGAGGGATTCGCCCGCGGCCGCCCGCAGCGCCGGGTTGGAGCGCCGCAGTTCCTGCTCCTGGGCGATCGAGTTGAGGAACCGCTGGGTGATGTCCCGTTTGGTGGTGGCCCGGATGCGGGTGTCCTGGTCGGCCTCGCTCAGGAAGGTCTGGGCCTCCAGCTCCTGCAGGCGGCGGTTGAGGCTGTCGAGGACGTCCTGGGCTTCCTTATTAATATGGGTGAGCTGGCCATCGGACAGGCGGGGCAGGTCGGCCACATAGACCTTGCCGTGGTCCCGCAGGGTCAGAAAGGTGGGGCGCTGGCCGCCCGTGCCTTCCCGCTGCACTGGGGCCCCACCGTCCCGCAGACGGGGACGAGGCTGCTGGGGCCGCTGGGGAGGAATCGGGCCGGCGGAACTACGGCGGCGGGTGATGCGTCTGGACGTATCGAACATCGGGCAGCGAAATCTTTTGAACGTGTTGGGAGCGCGTGGGGGACTGGTTGTGGCGGTAATGACGCCCACGACCTTAGGGAAAGCGGTGGATGGGGGCCGCTGGCGCCTCAGTGCGGCAATCCGGCCAGGGGGTGCTCCCCCGGCTCGCCCGCCGCGATGCTGCCGAGCTCCCAGGCCTGATGGCCCGAGGAACGGCAGAGATCGATGATGCCAGGGGAGGCTTCTGCTGGAACCACCAGGCAGAAACCGACCCCCAGGTTGAAGGTGTTCCAGAGATCAACCTCCGGCACCTGGCCCCGCTCCTGCAGCCAGCGGAACAGGGGCGGACGCTCCCAGCTGTCGGGGTCCACCACCGCATGGACCCCCGCGGGCAGGCAGCGGGGCAGGTTCTCCGGCAAGCCGCCGCCGGTGATGTGGGCCATGGCATGGAGCGGCAGCCCCGATCGGCGCAGGTCCTTCACCAGCGAGGCATACAGCAGTGTCGGGGTCAGCAGGGCTTCGATCAGTCCTTGCCCGGTTGCCGGCAACAGGGTGGCGGTGTCGACCGCTTCGGCCTCCAGGATGCGCCGCACCAGGCTGAAACCATTGCTGTGGACGCCGCTGCTGGCCACCGCCACGATCCGGTCACCCAGGTTTACGCGGGCGCCGTCGATCCGTTCCTCCTCCTCCACCACCGCCACACAGAACCCGGCCAGGTCGTAGCGGCCGGCGCCGTAGAAGCCCGGCATCTCGGCGGTTTCGCCCCCCAGCAGGGCGCAGCCGCTCTGGCGGCAACCATCGGCGATGCCTTCCACCACCTCGGCCATGGCCTCGGGGCCGAGCTTGCCGGTGGCGATGTAATCCAGGAAGAAGAGTGGTTCCGCGCCGCTGGTGATCACGTCGTTGACGCACATGGCCACCAGGTCGATGCCCACGCCGTGGTGGCCGCCATGGGCCTGGGCGAGGTCGAGCTTGGTGCCCACCCCATCGGTGCCGGCCACCAGCAGGGGGCGTTTCATCCCGGCCGGCAGGCGGCAGAGCCCGCCGAAGCCTCCCAGTCCCCCGACCACCTCCGGCCGCCGGGTCGTCTCGACACTGGTTCGGATGCGTTCCACGAAGGCGCGGCCGGCGGCGACGTCCACGCCGGCAGAGCGGTAGTCCATGGGGCAAGGGTCAGCGCTGCACCGATCCTGCATCGGCATGGGGCCGCGGGAGGCGCCTGGAGAACCCTGGGCATGGACGATTGACCGATTGGCCCACGCTCCCATCGCCTGGACTTATGCCATTGATCAAATCCACTGATGTTTCGCTAGCGCCGGTGGGCCAGTCAGGCCAGTGGACGCCTGGAGGGGTGGCAAAGATGAAGAAAACTGATCGGTCCTGAGGCCTGTCTGCAGCGCATTTGAGCCCTGTGCAGTTCGGATAGTTTTCCGGGGTCGTCATTTTCTCTTAGGAATTCGCCAGGCCATTTCGGCCGCGTTCGACTCAGTCACCACCGCTTCAGGTCTGGTTGTCGTCAACGCCCGAATGCAGTCATCAGGAACGTCGTTCCTCGATGTCTTGCTCAGCCAGTGTCTTCCGCTTGTCATGCGAGTCACTCAACTCCTGGGCGCCGCCGCCCTCCTCTTCACCAGCAGCATCGCTCCGGCCCAGGCCGGCTCCCTTACTGCCCAGCAGGCCCCTGGGAGTTCCGTTGCCATCCGCCCCGCCGACTTTCCCTCCACCTGGGATCGGTTCGTCGAAGAGATCCGCACCGTGCCCACGGCGAGCAACCTGATCGCCTCCGCCGGTCGTGTCACCACCGGTCAGGCCAGCTGGTACGGCCCCGGTTTCTTTGGCAACCGCACCGCCAGCGGAGAGGTCTTCCGTCCCGGCACCCTCACCGCCGCCCACCGCACCCTGCCTTTCGGCACCAAGGTGCGCGTCACCAACCTCTGGAACGGACGTTCCGCCGTGGTGCGCATCAATGACCGTGGTCCGTTCCACGGCAGCCGCGTCATCGACCTGGCCCACGGAGCTGCCCAGGAACTGGGCCTCACCGCCAGCGGCGTTGCCCAGGTGAAGCTCGAAGTGCTCCCCTGACACATTCAGGCGGTTCGGTCCGCCCTGTGTCCCTCCAGCCCATCCGCCAATCTGGCGGCTGGGCTTTCTTTTTGTGCCGGTGCAACTGCTTCAGACCCTGGCCGAGCTGAACGACTGGCGCCGCGAGCAGGTCGGTCGGCCGCTCCACTTCGTTCCCACCATGGGCAGCCTGCATCAAGGCCACCAGCAGCTGCTGCAGCGGGCCTGCGCAGCCGTGCCTGCCGGCCGCCCAGCGGTGCTGCTCAGCGTCTTCGTCAATCCACTTCAGTTCGGGCCGGCTGAAGATTTTGACCGTTACCCCAGGGATCTGGCCGCCGATGCCGCCCTGGGGGAGGCGGCCGGTGCCGAGGCCCTGTTTGCCCCATCGGTGCAGGAGCTGTACCCCGGTGGTGAGGCCCAGCTCACCGGCGTGGTTCCCCCGGCCGCCCTGCGCCATTCCCTGTGCGGCCCCGGTCGGCCTGGCCATTTCGAGGGTGTGGCCACGGTGGTCTGTCGGCTGCTGGCGCTGGTGCGCCCCGATCGCCTCCTGCTCGGGGAGAAGGACTGGCAGCAGCTGACGATTCTTCGCCGTGTGGTGGCCGACCTGGCCCTGCCGCTGACGGTGCAGGGCTGCGCCACGGTGCGGGAGGCCGATGGGCTCGCCTGCAGCTCGCGCCATCGTTACCTCAGCGCCAGCGAGCGCGATCAGGCGGCGGCCCTGCCCGCGGCCCTGGGGGCGGCGCAGACGCTCTGGCGTGACGGCACCACCAGCGCGGAGCTGCTCTCCGCTTCAGTCCGCCACGACCTGGAGGCGGCGGGCCTGGCGGTGGAGTACGTGCAGCTCGTGCAGCCCTCTACCCTGAGCCCCGTGACCGCCACCGCCGGCGGCCTTTTCTTGCTTGCCGCGGCCGCCCGTTGCGGCAGCACGCGCTTGATCGACCATCTCTTCCTGATGAACCGCCCTCCGATCGTTGCCATCGATGGCCCCGCCGGGGCGGGCAAGAGCACCGTGACCCGGGCCTTCGCCCGCCATCTGGGCCTCCTCTATCTCGATACCGGTGCCATGTACCGGGCCCTCACCTGGTGGGTGCTGCACCAGGGTGTGGACCCGGCCGATGCCGCCGCCATCGCCCCCCTGCTGGACGACCTTGATCTGCAGCTGGAGAGCGACGCCGTTGGCGAGCAGCGGGTGCGGGTGAATGGCCAGGATGTGAGTGAGCCCATCCGGGGGCCCGAGGTCACCGCTGCGGTGTCCACCGTGGCGGCCCATGCCTGCGTGCGGGCGGCCCTCACCGGGCAGCAGCGGGCCATGGGGCAGCGGGGCGGTCTGGTGGCAGAAGGGCGTGACATCGGCACCGCCGTCTTCCCGGAGGCGGAGTGCAAGGTGTTCCTCACCGCCACGGTGGCGGAGCGAGCCCGCCGCCGGGCAGCGGATCTGACCCAGCGCGGCTTCGCCGTGCCGCCCCTGGCGGAACTGGAAGCCCAGATCGCTGAGCGGGATCGCCTGGATTCCACCCGGGCCGAGGCCCCCCTGCGGCAGGCGGCTGATGCGGTGGAGCTGGTCACCGACGGCCTGGGCATCGATGCCGTGATCCAGCGCCTGGTGGATCTGTTCCGCGAGCGGGTGCCCGAGGACGCCTGGCCTGGCCCCGGGACTCCCTAGCCCCCCGCCCGTTCAGTCATCAGGGCCGCAAGCAAGCCCCCGCAGGCGTCCTCCAGCAGGTCGAGCACCCGATCGAAGCCCTCCTCACCGCCGTAGTAGGGATCGGGCACTTCTTCGATGCTGTGGCGGCTGCAGTACCGGGAGATGGGGGAGATCTGGGCGGAGGCCCCAGGCCCGGCCAGGCCCCGCACCGCCGTCAGGTTCTGCCGATCCATCGTCAGCACGTGATCGAAGCGGCCCAGGTCGTCCGCCGTGATCTGGCGGGCCCGGCTGGGCAGGGCGATGCCGCGCCGGGCTGCGGCATCGCGCATGCGCGCGTCGGCGGGCCGTCCCACATGCCAGTCGCCGGTGCCGGCGGAATCCACCCGGAAGACCTCCTCCAGGCCCTGGAGGGCGATCAGGTGCAGGAACACGCCCTCGGCGGCCGGGGAGCGGCAGATGTTGCCGAGGCAGACGAACAGGAGGCTGGTGGGCTGTGCCATCGCGAGGGCGGCGGCGGGCGGTTCAGCGGGGGTGGTCATTGGGCGTTCAGTCGCTTGAGGGCCACGCCGGCCCGCAGCCGCACCACCAGAGTGTCCTCTCGCTCCGGATCCTGGAGTTGCCCCAGGCTTGCCTCGGCCCGATCCCTTTGGGGATGGGCCGGGGGCAGGGGTAGGGCCAGGCCCTCGAGGCCCACCGCCACGGCGTAACGCACGACCCACTCGCCGTCCCCACGGCCGCTCTCAAGGGCCCCCAGGCAGCGCTCACGCACCTCCTGCCGTTCCGCCTCGGCCAGGGTCTCCAGCCGCAGGGCCCCCAAACCCCGGGCGGCGGCCCGGCGCACGCTGGGCCCGACGTCCGTGGCCAGGGCGTCCTCGAGCACGTCCAGCCCGCGGGTGTCGCCGATCCCCGCCAGGGCCCGCACGGCCCAGGCCCGGGCGCCGTAATTGTGGGCATCGAGATTGGCCAGCAACGGTCCCACGGCGGCCGGGCCCAGGGCGATCAACCCATCCACAGCGGCCACGGCGGCTCCCGGATTGTTGAAGCCCAGCACCTGGACCAGCTGGGGCACGGTGGCCAGCGGGTCGTCGCAGGCGATCAGCCGGCGGGTGGCCACCACCAGCTCCTCGGCGCTGCCGGCCTGCTCGAAGGCGCGGATGCGATCGGCCGCGAGCCTGGAATCTCCGCTTGCGGCCGTCATCAGAGCAGGGCGTCCATCGCCATCAGCACGGCCTCATCATCGCTGTCCACCTCATGGCCGCTGCCGTTCTCCACGAGGCCCCGCAGGGCGATCAGCTTGAGACTGTTCTCGGCCAGGGTGCGCTGGATGGGGACCAGGGCGGGACGCCATCCCACCGCCCCCAGATCCATCAGGGCGGCACGACGCACCTGCAGCTGGGGGTGTTGCAGCAACTGGAGCAATTCGTCGGCCCAGGCCGTCTCCCCGGTGAGCTGCAGCAGGGCCCGGCAGGCGGCACTGCGCACCAGGGGGCGCCCATGGCTGGTGAAGGGCTTGATCACGGCCAGGACCTCCGCTTCGGCCACACCGATCGTCCCCAGGGCCTCCAGCATCGCTTCGCAGGGTTCCTGCAGGCGGGGGCTGTCGCTGCGGTGGGCACCGGCGACATCGGGCCCGCTGGCCAGGCGGCGGGTCAGAAGCGGCACAGCCGCCGTGGCCCGCAGCTCGCCGAGGGAGCGGGCCGCGGCCTCCCGCAGGCCGTCGTCGGCATCGTCGAGCACCACCAGCAACTCGCTCACCGCCCGCCCATCGGCGATCTTCCCAAGGGCTCGGGCGGCATTGCGGGCCACGGCGTTGTGTTCCACCCCGGCGCCCACATCCCTTGGCTGGCGCTGGCGCAGGGCCGCCAGCAGCAGGGGCACGGCCTCGGGATGCCGGCTGCGCATGCGACCCAGCCACCAGGCCGCGTAGTACTGGCGAGACTGGTCCTCGGTCTGGCGCAACTGCTCCAGGGCTTCGGCTTCACTGATCGGTTCACCGTCTCCGGCCATGGGCGTGCAGAGGTGGGACGTAGGGACTGGGGGAATGCTGCCACCCCCGCTGGCTGGGGGAATCGGGCCAAAAAAAAGGGTCCCGGAAGGGACCCAGAGGAATCGAAGAGCGAAGCGACTCAAACGAGGGCGCTGATGGCGTAATCGATGTAGTTG
>NZ_JAFKRH010000049.1 GCF_019038465.1 Synechococcus sp. CCY 0621
GCGTTGAGGAATTCGCCGCGGGCATCAGCCTGAGCAACGACCTTGGTGAAGGCGTCGAACATTGAGTTAGCTCCTGTTCTCGACGTCGAACGTCGGGCTTTGGGTGGGTAAGGGGGGTGGGAACGCCAAGGACGTTCACCTGTGCTGGGCACGGACCTATTGTCAGAAAGAATCGCCCCAGGATCCGTGAAGTTTACAAAGGGTCATCCGTCGTGGCTCGATTTCTCTGGCTGACTGCAGTCGTAGGGCCGTTGGGTACGCCATTGCCCCTCTCATCTGTGCCTTGCTGAACAATCGACACCACGCTCTCCTGATGCGCGTGCATGCAGACGGGCCATGAAAAACCCCCTTCGGCGTGATGCCGAGGGGGTGAAGTCGTGGAGGAGTACCCAGCGAGGTTGCGGTCAGTTCACCGGGCTCACGCTGGCGACCCGCCCACCTTGGCGATGGATCATCTGCTGGGCCTCGAGCAGCTTGTTGAAGGGCACGAAGCGAACGGTGTTGCTGCGCTTGTGCAGGCGGTACTCGCTCAGTCCGGTGACTTCAATGCGATACACCTTGGCCTTCTGGCCGATTCCCTTGGCCATCTTGGTGATCGATTCATTGGCCACCCGGCTGGGCTGGTAGGCCGAACCCTTGGCGTTGGGGCTCACCACCGGAACGGCGCGGTCCTGGTGCAGGGCTTTGCCGAGTCGGAAGTTGGTGCCGGCGGTATCCCCTTTCACCGAAGCGGCGGCGCCCCGGGCCAGTTGCATCAGCCAGGAGAACTGACGCCCCTGCTGACCGGCTGAGTAGTCCCAACCCGTCAGATAGGGGACGACTTCTTCCCCGAAGCGCTCCTGATATTCAGCACTGTCGATATAGGAATCGATCTCGGCTTCCACACCCTCTTCCTGCAGAATGGTGAAGTGATGCAGCATCTCCGCTTTGTTCTGGGGGGCGCGGCCCAGCAGATGCTTGAAGTTCAGCTCGATGAAATGGTAGGGATTGCAGTTCTCGAAGAACTTCGACCGGTACAGACCGCTCTTGGCCACGGCGCGGACGAATTCGCGCACACTCAGATAGCCGTTACGGAACAGGGACTCGGCACCCTCAAGGCGCTCGCTCTCCATGATGTATTGACGACCGAGCACCTGCTGATAAACCGTGCGGATGATGGTGGTCTTGTCCTGATCGGACGCATTCGACCAGTTTTCCTTGTTGCGGTCGTTCGCGAAGCGTTCGATGCCCAGATAGGGCGCATTGACGAGGGTCATGGATGGCGGGCCAGAAGGGGGGAGGACTGCACGCGTACGGTGCACCGTTCCGATCTTATGAGGAAGTCAGCACAGGATTTCGCCAGACGGTTCGATCGTTACAGCGCCCGAGCCCAGGCGGGCCTCCGCTATGCGAATCGGGCCAAAAAAAAGGGTCCCGGAAGGGACCCAGAGGAATCGAAGAGCGAAGCGACTCAAACGAGGGCGCTGATGGCGTAATCGATGTAGTTG
>NZ_JAFKRH010000050.1 GCF_019038465.1 Synechococcus sp. CCY 0621
GCGTTGAGGAATTCGCCGCGGGCATCAGCCTGAGCAACGACCTTGGTGAAGGCGTCGAACATTGAGTTAGCTCCTGTTCTCGACGTCGAACGTCGGGATTGGGTGGGTAAGGGGGTGAGTCTGGTGCGTCAGCCCGGTGGTGGCCTGGCCGACGTCGACTGCGTCGTTGCTTTCGATGATCGCCTGGCCTCGGCCGGGCATCGCTCCGAAAGACCTACCTATTGTTGTGCCCCGCGTCCATGGGATGGGGGGACCTTCATAAATGGTCACTAGCCCCAGGATCCCTGCTGCTGCAACCATTCTGCCCAGCTGCCCCCATCCCCGGGTTCAGGCTGAACGGATGCCCTGGTGGATCGGTGTAAGGCAGCTTTGGCCGGTGCCTCGCCTCCCAGTAAAAAGGGCCCCCTTCTCGGGGACCCTCAGGGGACGGATCGCGGCTTGGACCGCAGCGGAGCCTGGGCTCAGCCGTCCTCCCTCGCCTTGCCTTTCCCCTTGCGGGGGGCCGGCTGCTCCGGGCTGCCACCGCCGGTCACGGAGACGCTGACGATCCGACCACCCAGGGAGTGGACCAGGCGCATGGTCTCGTTCATGCGGGTGAAGGGCACGTTCATGACCATGTCCGCGGTGCGGGAATAGTCGTTGTTGCTCACACCGGTGACGGTGAGGGCCACCTGGCGGGAGCTGCTGAGGCCGGTGCCTCGGGTACCTGCGGAAACCTTCATGGATTCGGTGGGGTAAGGGGACAAGGCTGGACGGGAAACCGGTTCAGTTGACCGGGGTGATGCTGGCGATGCGGCCGCCTTCCCGCAGAATCTGCTGCTGGGTCTGCAGCAGCTTGTTGAAGGGGATGAAGCGCACCCGGTTGCTGCGCTTGTGCAGGCGGTAGTTGTTGAAGCCGGAGATCTCCACCCGGAAGGTGCGGCCCTCTTCGCCGGCCCCCACGCCCTGGCGTGTGAGGCCATCGGTGCTGACCTTGCGGAACACGCTGCCACGGGCGTTGGGGCTCACCACCGGCATGGGGGCTTCCGCATGCACGGAGGGATTGAGGCGGGACTGGTTCTTGAGCAGGTCGCCCCGCACCGAGGCGCCCACGCCCCGGGTGAGCTGGAGCATGTAGGAGAACTGCAAGCCCTGCTGGCCGGAGGAATAGTCCCAGCCGTGCAGGTAGGGCACCACCTCTTCGCCGAAGCGGGTCTGGTACTCGGCGCTGTCGATGTAGGAATCGATCTCGGCGTCGTAGCCCTGCTCCTGCAGGATCGTGAAGTGGTGCAGCATCTCAGCCTTGTTCTGGGGGGCCCGGCCCAGGAGATGCTTGAAGTTCAGCTCGATGAAGCGGTAGGGATTGCAGTTCTCGAAGAACTTGGCCTTGTAGAGGCCACTCTTGGCCACCTGCCGGACGAACTCCCGCACGCTGAGGTAGCCGCGCTTGAACAGGGACTCCGGACCCGTGAGCCGCTCGCTGGACATCACGTACTGGTTACCGAGCACCTGCTTGTAGACGGCGCGGATCAGGGCAGCCTTGTCGTTTTCAGTGGCGTTCGTCCAGTTTTCCTTGTTGCGGTCGCTGGAGAAACGCTCGATGCCCAGATAGGCAGCGTTGGCAAGTGTCATGAGCGTGGGGGGCCGGAGGGAGAAACGTTGGTTAGGAGGTCGGAGGGCAGGTGCACGTGGCCACTGCGCGATCGGCAGACGCCTTCGAGGACGGCTGCAGCAAACGTCCCGATCATGGGCTGCAAGGCGGATCCTATGGGCCTGTCCGCTCGCCACGACAGGGTTTTCAGAATCGTTACAAACCCCCCGACCGGTGCTCCTTCGCCCGACCCCGTCAACCCCTGGGGTTGTGCCCCCTGGCGGGCTGGCCCCACCCCGATACCATCCGGCCATCATCCCGGTGCCGTCATGACTGCTGTTGTGCCCCTGTCCGAGGACGCCTCCCTGCGGTTGGCCGACCAGCTGCAGGTCCTCTCCCAGGTTGCCGAAGCGCTCACCTACCGCCTGCTGGAGCTTGAGGAACGGCTGGAGGGCCAGGACGAGCGGATCGGCGAACGGTTGCAGCAGGCCGCCGGCCTGGAGGCGGCCCATGGTGTGGCCATGGATCAGCGGCTGGGTGACACCGAAGAGCGACTGGCCAGAATCGAAGCGGCGCTTCGGGGTCTGGATCGCAGCGGGGGGTCCCGCCATCTGCAGGCGGTGCAGCCGCCGGCGCTGCAGCAGGAGCTGCCGGGCTCCCTGAGCGAGGAGGCAAGCTTCGATCTGGGCCCCGAGGACACTGACCCCTTCCTCGACGAGGGTGAGCAGCCCTTCATGGACGAACTGATCGCCGGCTGAAGCCCCGGGACGCCTCCCTGGCCTTCGCCGTCAGTTCTCCAGCCAGGCCGGGGGGATGTCGCCGCTGTAGTCGTGGGTGCGCTCGAATTCGAACGGCCCGGCCAGCGATCCCCACAGCTGCTCATGGGTGGCCGGATCGTGGCCCCGATCGATGGTGCGCATGCCCCGGGGGTCGATCTCGAAGCTGCTGACCAGATAGGCGAGGCTGCCCTTGCGCTCCACGAGGCAACGGCAACCGGGTTCCACCTCGCCACTGAAGCCTTCGCCCACCTCCCGCACCACATAGGTGCAGCCTTCCAGGGGCAGCAGGTCGGCAGCGCCGATGCTCTGGCGTCGCCCTTCGTCTTCGATGGCACCCCAGAAACGCTGCTCGTCGCGCAGGGCCTGGTTGTGGATGATCAGCTCGCCGTCGCGCTGTTCGGCCCGGAGCACCCGGATCCGGTAGGGAGTGCCGGGGGTGATGGCGTAAGTCTGCTCAAGGAGCAGCGAACCCGGAGTCAGCTGGGGCAGCGGCCGGAACTTGACCAGGATGTGGGCGTAAAGGGGTGGGTTGTCGAAGGCCTGGGCCTGGTTGCTGAAGCCAGCGCTCAGCTGCTGGATGAGGCGGGCAAGGGAGCTGCTCATGGGGCGCAACCTAGAGGTCGAGCAGGCGGATCCGGAAGGCGCCCACCTGGCGGGCCGTGGTTGGATCGCCCTGGGCGAAGGGGTGGTCGGCTACGCAGCCGAGGATGGCTTCAAGCTTCTCAGCGGCCGACAGTCCGTGGGACGGATCCTCGCGGCTGTGGGCCTGCCAGGCTTCGTCGAACGCCTGGGCAAAGCTGTCGGCGTTGTTGAAGATCTGGCTGGAGGTCGAAGGCGGCTGGGGCATGGTGATGGGCTGCAGCGCAGTCCGCACGCAATGCCAGGACCCAGATTTGAACTGGGGACACGGCGATTTTCAGTCGCCTGCTCTACCAACTGAGCTATCCCGGCCCGTCGCCGAAGCGACGCTCGGATCTTAGATCACGGCCTGCTGCGGGATCGGCCCCCAGGGGTGCGGGCCAGGCAGAGCATCCCTACCACCGGCCAGCCGAGCGTTTCCAGGGCCAGGGCGGCGTTGCACCCGGTGGCTCCGCTGGTGAGGATGTCGTCGACGATCAGCACCGGCCGCCCCGTGGCTTCGCCGGGGCGGGGTCCGCGGCGGCAGTGGAAGGCGCCCTCCTGGTTGGCCAGCCGCATGGCCCGCTTCAGATGATGCTGGCCGAGCACCGGCCGCGACCGTTCCAGCAGGTCGTCGTGGCGGTAGCCCAGCTGGTGCACCAGCTGGCGGCACACCAGGGCGGGCAGGGGGTTGCCATGCCGTTTCCAGCTCGGCACCGGCACCAGCAGCGGCCGACGCCGCCACTGGGGCAGCCCCTCCGCCAGCACCCGCACCAGGGCGGCGATCCGGGCCTCCTCAGGCCGCTGCCGCAACCCGAGAAGTAACCGTCGCAGCTCTCCGTCGTAGGACCCGGCCGCCCACCACAGCAGGGGCTCGTTGCCCCGCTGGCCACCGTCCGGCAGGGGGAGCTGGCGGCGGCAGGTGGGGCAGGGGGCTGCGGCGCCGTGCTGGGGCGGCTGCAGGCCGCGACACAGGGGGCAGGGGGTGGCGGCAATCCAGTCGAGCGGCAGCCGAACCAGGCGGGCGAGGAGGGTCAGGGGTCTGGCGCTGCTACTTCAAGCCTTCCCGGGGAGCGACCGCAGCATGGCCACCAGGGTGCGGTGGGCGTCTTCGCTGTCGCTGAGAGCGTGGTCGAAGGGCACCTCCACGGGGGTGCCGTCGACCTCCAGGCGCATGGCGTGGGGCTCGACGGCCAGCATGCGGGCCTCCATGGCCTCGCTGCAGCCGCCGTAATGGCGCGCGTAGGCCAGAACGGCGGCGGCGTGGTCGTCATTCATGTGCTTGCAGATGCGGTCGCTCACCGCGGCGGTGAGGGGGTCGGCGGCCATGGGGTGGAAGCGGTTGGGGGGATTCTGGGCTCAGGCGCCGGCGAAGCGCTGCCAGAGCAGCAGGCCCAGACGCACACCGCTGAAGCCCACAAAGCCCGCCAGCACGATGAACAGCGCGATGGAGAGGATCGAGCTGAGGCGTTCGTTCATGGCCGTAGGGGTGGTGATTCGATCTCCATCCTGAAGCTGGCCCTGGCCAGCAGGGCCATGCCCAGGGCCGCCGTGCGTTTCGGTCGGTTCAGCACTGGGATCCCCAGGGCCCGGGAGCGCAGGGCCCGCCACTGGCTGTTGCGGGCGCCGCCACCGACGCTGATCACCCGCTGCAGGGCCGGCGCCCCCAGCTGCCGCAGCCGTTGCCAGCCCGTCGCCTCAATGGCGGTGAGGCCCTCGAGCAGGGCCTGCAGGTAGCGGGCATCGCTGACGGGCCTCGGCTCCAGGATCGGCTCCAGCTCCGGGTCATCCACGGGAAAACGTTCACCTTTGCGGCTCAGGGGGAGCAGCTTGAGCCCCGTCGGGCGGTCCGGATTGATCTGGCGGCTCAGCTCCGCAATCCGTTCGTCGTCGAAGAAGCGGCGCAGCACTCCGGCGCCGGCGTTGGAGGCCCCCCCCGCCAGCCAGCGGCCGGCCACCCGGTGGTTGCTGAGGCCGACGCCGGCCAGGGGCGCCGCCACGAACTGCTTCAGCACCAGGGTGGTGCCCAGCACGGCGATGCCATCACCGGCCTGGGGGTCGGCGGCCAGCACGGCGGCATTGGCATCGGTGCTGCCCGCCACCACCTGGCAGTCCCCGGGCAGGCCCAGGCACGCCGCCGCCGCAGGGGCGAGTGGGCCCAGCAGGCTGCCGCTGGAGCGGATCTGCGGCAGCGTCTCCACGCCCAGGCCTGACGCCACACCAGCGAGCCAGGTTCCGTGCTCCAGGTCCCAGCCCAGGCGCACGTTGTTGCCCTCCTCGCCCCAGCGCCAGTCGTCCAGCAACCAGCCCATCAGCCAGTCGGCCTGGTGGCGCAACAACAGGCCCGGCCCCAGCCCCGCTTCCCTGGCCATGGCCAGCAGGCGCAGGGCCCTGGCCAGGGTGCCGCTGGCGCTGGCGGCCGGATGGCTGGGGGCGCCGCCGGAGGCCTGGCCCAGAACCGCCGCGATGGCCCCGGACTGTTCCGTGCAGGCCAGGTGGTACGGCAGGGCCTGTTCCAGGGGCGGCGGCAGCAGGCGGCCATCGGCCCCGCAGGCCAGCAGGGTGCCGGAGGTGCCATCGATGGCGATGGCACGCGCCCGGCGGCGGATCGCTTCGGGAACGGTGGCCAGCAGCTCGATCAGCCCCTGCCGCCAGGCGCCAGGTTCTTCCAGGCGACCGGGGTAGGGGGATTGCCGGCTCAGCAGCGGATCATCGGGCTGGCCGCCGGCGGCACCCGCTTCCGCCAGAACGGCCAGGCGCAGGCCGCTGCTGCCGAGGTCAACCCCCAGAAACAGCGCTGACACGGCTCGCCGTGGCCTGCTTCAGGGTGGCGGCGATAGCGGTCACGTCCTCCCAGGGAAGGTCGAGGTCCTTGCGGCCGAAGTGTCCGTAGGCCGCCACGTCCTGGTAGAAGCGTCCGCCCCGCTGCTGGGGCAGTTCCCGCAGGCCGAAGGCCTCAATGATCGCGCCGGGCCGCAGGTCGAAATGCTCCTGCACCAGGGCGGTGAGGTCGGCGTTGTCGAGGGCACCGGTGCCGAAGCTTTCCACCAGGATGCTCACGGGCCGGGCCACGCCGATGGCATAGCTGAGCTGCACCTCGGCCTTGTGGGCCAGACCTGCCGCCACAAGCGCCTTGGCCACATAGCGGGCCGCGTAGGCGGCGGAGCGGTCGACCTTGGTGGGGTCCTTGCCGGAGAAGGCACCGCCGCCGTGGCGGGCATAGCCGCCGTAGGTGTCCACGATGATCTTGCGGCCCGTCAGGCCGGCGTCTCCCTGGGGGCCGCCCACCACGAACTTGCCGGTGGGGTTGACGTAGAAGCGGGTGCCTTCCCTGGTGGGCTTCAGGGGCAGATCGGCGGTGGCGGGGAGCACCACGTGCGTCCACAGGTCGTCCTTGATGCGCTGCTGCACAGCCTTCTCATCGCTGAGGCCCTCCACTTCAGCGGTGTGCTGGGTGGAGATGAGGATCGTGTCGATCGCCACGGGGCGATTGTTCTCGTACTCCACGCTCACCTGGGTCTTGCCGTCGGGGAGCAGGTAGCCGAGGCTGCCGTCGTGGCGCACCTGGGCCAGCCGAAGGGCCAGCCTGTGGGCCAGGCTGATCGGCAGGGGCATCAGCTCCGGGGTTTCGTCGCAGGCGTAGCCGAACATGATGCCCTGGTCGCCGGCGCCCACCTTGTCGAGGGGGTCGCCGTCGTGGTCGTCCGCCTCATCCACGCCCTGGGCGATGTCCGGCGACTGTTGATCCAGGGCGATCAGCACGGCGCAGCTCCTGGCATCGAAGCCACCGGCGCGGGCGCCGCTGTAGCCGATCTGTTCGATCACACCCCGCACCAGGGTGTTGAAGTCCACCCGCGCGCTGGTGGTGACTTCCCCTGTGATCAGGCAGAGGCCGGTGTTGACCACCGTCTCGCAGGCCACCCGGCTGGCGGGGTCCTGGGCCAGCAGGGCGTCGAGAACGGCATCGCTGACCTGGTCACAGATCTTGTCGGGGTGGCCTTCCGTCACCGATTCCGAGGTGAAGACGAAACGGCTCATGGGGGAATGCGATCAGTCGATGGGTGAGCTTATTCCCAAAGGTTGGCTGGCTCCGGCAGGGATGGACGGAGCCGCCAGCGTCGAGACGCTTTGGGGCACCACGGTGAGTTCCCGCCAGTGATCCAGCTGCAGGAAGGACGCATCCAGCTCCACCGGCCGCCGCCATCCGGCCCGGTAGCCCAGCACCACCGGCACCCCGGCGGCCCGGGCCATGCGCAGGTCGCTGTTGGCGTCACCGATCAGGGCACAGCTCTCCACCGCCACGCCCAGTTCGGCGCACAGGCCTTGGACGGCGGCGGGGTCAGGCTTGCGGGGCTGATGTTCAGCGCTCCAGATGGCCTGCACGGAGGAGGCGAGATCATGGGCCGCCAGAAACGCTTCGATGCCGTCGACATGGTCATTGCTGATCACGGCGCAGCGCACCCCCGCCCGCCGCAGGGACTCCAGCAGCGGGCGCAGACCGGCGGTGGGGGCCGGCCGCTGCTCACTCCCCTGGCCGTGCAGGGCGTCGGTACGGGCGAACACGGCTTCGGCCATGGCCAGAGCTTCGGGCCAGCCCAGTCCCACCTGCACAAGAGCGGTGGCGGTGGCCACCAGGTTCTGGTCGCGGCTGGCCACCGCCATGGTGCCGGCGGGATGGACGCCATCAGGGGCAAGGCCGTAGGCGCGGTGCAGCAGGTCGCCCAGGTCGCGGTGACGCTCCGGGTTGCCGGCGGCCAGATCGGCCAGGGCCAGACAGTGAAAGACCCTGGCCTGGGCCAGGGCCACGAGCATGGGCTCGCTGTGGCTCATGGTGCCGTCCTTGTCGAACAGCACCGCCTCCAGAGAACGATCACCGCAGGGAAGGGGCGTGCCCCGCAAGGACAGAAGCACCATCGTCAGAGGGCCGGAGCCAGGGGCTTCATTCGAGCGAGACGCCCATGGGCTCGTTGTCCTCAGCTTGCTCCAGCAGCATCTGCTTGTAGCGGGCGGCCATTTCCTCGGCCTTGTCGAACACCTTCTGGGGATCGCTCAGCATGTCGCCGGGTTCCGGCTCGAGGGCCTTGGTGGACAGCGAGATCCGGCCCCTCTCGGCGTCGAGATCGATGATCATCACCTTCATCTGATCGTTGACATTGAGCACCGTGTGGGGCGTCTCGATGTGCTCGTGGCTGATCTCGGAGATGTGCAGCAGACCGCTGACACCACCGATGTCGATGAAGGCGCCGTAGGGCTTGATGCCCCTGACCGTTCCCAGCACCACTTCGCCCACTTCGAGGCGATTCATCTTGCGCTCCACCAGGGCGCGGCGATGGCTCAGCACCAGGCGGTTGCGCTCTTCGTCCACCTCCAGGAACTTGAGGGGGAGGAAGTCGGCCACGAGCTCCTCCTTGGCCTTGCGGGTGCTGATGTGGCTGCCGGGGATGAAGCCCCGCAGGCCCTCCACCCGCACCAGCGCGCCACCGCGGTTGGTGGCGAACACTTCGCTGTAGATGGTGGCGTCTTCCTTCTGCAGCTGGCGCACCCGCTCCCAGGCGCGCTGGTACTCGATGCGGCGCACCGACAGGGTGAGCTGGCCGTCTTCGTTCTCCTCGCTGAGGATGAAGAATTCGCGCACCTCCCCGGGCTCGAGCACGTCGGAGAGATGCTCGACGCGGTTGATCGACACCTCCTGCAGAGGCATGAAGGCGGCGGTCTTGGCGCCGATGTCGATCATGGCGCCCTTCGATTCAAGGGCGAAGACGGTGCCGTTGACGACGTCACCCGGCTTGAAGTTGTAGTCGTACTTGCTGAGCAGAGCCGCGAACTCGTCCAGCGTGAAGCCCACACCGTCGCCGTCCCGAGCGCTGACCCTGCTGCTGGAGTCGTCGGCGCTGGGCACCTCTTCCGGGATTGCCAGATCGAGTTCTGCTGTGGTCTCGATGTCGGCGGCCTCCTCGTTGCTGATCGGCGTGAGGGCCTCGAGGGTGTCGGCTTCGGAAGAAGGAGTGAGGGTCATGGAGCTGGGACGGTCTGCCGGTGGCAGTGCGAAGGAACGGGGTGACTGCCCGCCTGCAGCGCACACCCGATCGGTCACTCTATCAATGGGCCGGCAGACGAACCGCTTGACGGCCTGGAACCGGCCTCAGCCGACCACCACCAGGCGGTTCTTGGTCTTGCCCCGGTTGCCCAGGCCTTCCAGGGTGGCCACGAAATCGCTGACGCTCTGGAACTGGCGGTAGACGGAGGCGAAGCGCACGTAGGCGACTTCGCTCATCTCCCGCAGGCGCTGCAGCACCAGTTCCCCGATCTCGTTGCTGCTCACCTCGCGGCCGGCCCGCTGCTGCAGCACCAGTTCGATGTCGTCGACGACGGCCTCCAGCCGGGAGGGTTCGAGGCCTGTTTTCTCGCAGGCCCTCAGCAGACCATGCAGCAGTTTGCTGCGATTGAAGGTCTCCCTGCTGCCGTTGCGCTTGACCACGGTGATCGGGACAGTCTCGACCCGTTCGTAGGTGGTGAAGCGAAAATCACAGTTGAGGCACTCCCTGCGTCGCCGCACACTGCGTCCGGAATCCGCGGCCCTTGATTCCAGAACACGGCTATCGGTGTGTTGGCAGGAGGGACATTGCATCCCTGGGCACGCTTCCAAGTATTTGGAGTGTAAACAGCTACGCGCACAAAGAGAAGGGCTTGCCTTCAAGGTGGGGGCCCAGGCAAGAAAAAACCCCTGGTTTCCCAGGGGTTGAATCAATCTGGAAGTGTGGTCACTTGCCGATTTTCGGGGGATCGCGGAAGGCGATCGCGAAAAAGAGCGTGGAAATGGCCAGGGCCAGGATCAGGATGTAGGCGAAGCTCTCCATGGGAATCCTCGGGGGGGCTGGCGGTCAGCTGAGGGGGGAGCCGGCCGGGGGCACGAAGCCCTCGGGCAGGCGTCGGGTGGAACGGTCGCCCAGCTTGGCGAACAGACCGAATTCCACCTGCTCGCCGAGATCGGGGT
>NZ_JAFKRH010000051.1 GCF_019038465.1 Synechococcus sp. CCY 0621
CCGGCCGGGGGCACGAAGCCCTCGGGCAGGCGTCGGGTGGAACGGTCGCCCAGCTTGGCGAACAGACCGAATTCCACCTGCTCGCCGAGATCGGGGTCGATACCGGCGAAGACATCACGGTAGAGGGTGCGGGCACCGTGCCAGATGTGGCCGAAGAAGAAGAGCAGGGCGAAGCAGGCATGGCCGAAGGTGAACCAGCCGCGGGGGGAACTGCGGAAGGTGCCGTCGGAGTGGTAGGTCTCGCGGTCGAACTCGAAGGCCTCGCCAAGCTGGGCCTTGCGGGCCAGTCGCTTGACGTCGGCGGGATCGGTGAACGTCTGACCGTTGAGGGCACCGCCGTAGACGGTGGCCGTCACGCCCTGCTGTTCGAAGGAGTACTTCGCCTCGGCACGACGGAAGGGGATGTCGGCGCGGACGATGCCCTGCTGGTCCTGGAGGACCACCGGGAAGTTCTCGAAGAAGTTGGGCAGGCGACGGACTTCGAGGTCGTGGCCCTCCTTGTCGGTGAAGGAGATGTGCCCGATCCAGGAGGTGGGCAGGCCGTCACCGTTGATCATCGGGCCGACCCGGAACAGACCGCCTTTGGCAGGACTGTTGCCGACGTAGTCGTAGAAGGCCAGCTTCTCGGGGATGGCCGCGAAGGCTTCAGCCTTGGTGGCACCGTTGTCGATGGCGGTCTGGACGCGACGGTTGATCTCCGTCTTGAAGTAGTTCTGATCCCACTGGTAGCGTGTGGGGCCGAACAGCTCGACCGGCGTGGCCGCGGAGCCGTACCACATGGTTCCGGCGACGATGAAGGCCGCGAAGAACACCGCCGCGATGGCGCTGGCCAGCACCGTCTCGATGTTGCCCATGCGGAGCGCCTTGTAGAGGCGTTCCGGCGGTCGGGTGGTGATGTGGAAGATGCCGGCGATGATGCCCACGATGCCGGCGGCAATGTGGTGGGCCACGATGCCGCCTGGGTTGAAGGGGTTGAAGCCTTCAGGTCCCCAGGAGGGCTGCACCGCTTCTAAATGGCCCGTGAGGCTGTACGGGTCAGAAATCCACATCCCTGGTCCGAAGACCCCGGTGAGGTGGAAGGCTCCGAAGCCGAAGCAGCCCAGGCCCGCCAGCAGCAGGTGGATGCCGAAGATCTTGGGCAGGTCGAGGGCTGGCTCGCCGGAGCGGGGGTCCTGCCAGATCTCGAGATCCCAGTAGGTCCAGTGCCAGATGGCGGCAAGGAAGAGCAGGCCACTGAAGATGATGTGGGCCGCAGCCACGCCTTCGAAGCTCCAGAAGCCGGGGTCGACGCCGGTTTCACCGGTGACACTCCAGCCCCCCCAGCTGCCGGTCACGCCCAGGCGGGCCATGAAGGGCATGACGAACATGCCCTGGCGCCACATGGGGTTGAGGACCTGGTCGGAGGGGTCGAAGATCGCAAGCTCGTAGAGCGCCATGGAGCCGGCCCAGCCGGCTACCAGGGCGGTGTGCATGAGGTGCACGGCCAGCAGTCGGCCCGGGTCGTTGATGACGACCGTGTGCACCCGGTACCAGGGCAATCCCATTGGGGGGTCAGGTCTGGGTTGACAGTTGCCGAAGCCGATCGCCGGAGCGATGACGGCTAAGGAGACGCTCGGTGATTACCGATCCGTGCTGGCGATGGTAAGGGTTGCGGGCAACACCACGGGGCCCCAGGTAACGGACCGCAACGGCGCGATTCACAATGGACGCCAACCCACCCCCCCCAGAGGCCTCCGCCATGCCCGTGATCCGGTTTGTCCGTGAGCAGCGCGACGTGGAGTGCTACCCGGGGGAAAACCTGCGTGAGGTGGCCCTGCGCGAGGGCATCGAGCTTTACGGCCTCAAGGGCCGCCTGGGCAACTGCGGCGGCTGCGGCCAGTGCATCACCTGTTTCGTGGAGGTGGTGGAGGGGGGGGGCGACAACGCCCTCACCGAGCAGACCTCGGTGGAGCTGATGAAGCTGAAACGACGCCCCCAGACCTGGCGGCTGGCCTGTCAGGCCCTGGTGCAGAAGTCGGTGATGGTGCTCACCAGGCCCCAGGTGGGACTCGCCGATCGGGAGGGCGAACTGGGCCGAGCCCGTTCCCTGCCCCTGCCGGAGGGCCCCACCGCCTGGCCCGAGCCCCCCGCCGCAGCGGAGGGTGAGGAGCCCCAGGAGTCAGAGACGCCTGCCAAGGCTGCCGGAACTCCATCCACAACGAGCGGTGAAGGGGGCGTCCTTCCCGCCGATGGGCGGTGATACCTTCTCAGAACCTCTCCAGCAGTCATGGAAACCAACGACCTCGGCTTCGTTGCCAGCCTCCTGTTCGTTCTGGTTCCCGCCGTCTTCCTGATCATTCTCTACATCCAGACGAACAGCCGCCAGGGCGGCTGAACCGGGTTCAGCGCGTCCGCCCCTCCGGCTCCCGCACCAGCAGCACCGGGGCCGGGGCGTGGACACGGATGTAGTCGCTCACCGAGCTGCCCAGGAGTTTGTCGAGATCCACCAGGCCCCGGGCCACCAGGGGCCGACGGTCCTGGGAGGCGATCACCACCAGATCGGCCTTCACGTCTTCGGCGGTGCCGCAGACGCCCCGGGCAATGTCACCGGTGCGGTGCAGGCCCTTCATTTCCACCCCGAAGCTGCGGGCCCGCTGGATGGCCTTCAGCAGCACCTCATCGCCAGGGGTGCGGCCACCCCGGGATGGGGTGATGTCCTGGCGCGACACATGCACGCCGGTGAGGCTGCCGCCGGGGATCCCCTGCACCAGCTCGCAGGCCAGCTTGAGGGCGTCATCGCCCACACCGGTGCCGTCGATGGCCACCAGGACCCTGTTGATGGCCTTCACGTAGAGGTCGTCGCGCACCAGCAGCATGGGCCGGGTCGACAGCTGGAAGACGTACTGGCTGGTGCTGTTGCCCAGGATCGACTGCAGCCTGCCCAGGCCCCGCGATCCCATCACGATCAGATCGGCCTCCAGTTCATCGGCCACCTTCAGCACGGTCAGCTTGGTGTCGCCCTCGCGCACCACGGTGTTGACTTCGCCTGGGGTGAGACCGAGGCGCTCGATGGCCTCCTTCACAAGAATGTCGGCCTGCTGGCGATGGCTTTCCAGGTCAAGCCCCCCCTGCTCAGGAATGACGTGCAGCAGATTGATCCGGGCCTGGCGGCAGGGGGGGATGTCGCGCAGGAGGCGGACCATCTCCTCGACATGGCCCTTGCCGGAATCGGCGATCAGCAGGTTGCGGAACACGGACATCAACGTGGCTCGGCATCAGCCTATGGCTGATCCCCTTTCCGCCATCTCCTGTGGTGAAGACCGTGATGCAGCTTTCGGATGAGGCCTGGTGGTGCCTGCGGCGGCGCGTGCTGCCCCAGCACACCGACCATGCCGGGGTGATGTGGCACGGGGCCTATCTGGCCTGGCTGGAGGAGGCGCGCGTCGAGGCCCTGGACCGGGCTGGCCTGGCCTACAGCGCCCTCTCCGCCCGGGGGCTGGAGCTGCCGGTGGTGGGGCTGCGCATCGATTACCGCCGGGCCCTGCTCCATGGCGAAAGTGTCGAGCTCCGCAGCCGGGTGCTGCCGCGGCTGGGCGTGAAGCTGCCCTGGCACAGCCAGTTCATCGGCCCCGACGGGGCCGTGGCGGCGGAAGCCAGCGTCGATCTGGTGCTGGTGGATCTCTCCGGTGGCCCCTCGCAGCGGCGCTTGCTGCGGCGGTTGCCCCAGGATCTGGAGCAGGCCATGGTGATCCTGCGCTCCGGCCCGGCCGACGTCCGCGTTCAGCCATAGTACGCTTGTACTGCTGTTCAAGCGGTGGGGCGCGGGGATGGGAGATCTGGTGCAGGGGGCCTTCCCGCGCCGCGGGGGACTGGCCTGGGATCGGCAACGGCGCCTGTGGTGGCTGCTCTGGAGCCGCTGCCCCGGCCTCGGCTGGCAGCGGCTGCGGGCCCTCGAGGCCAGCTGCGGCGGGCTGGCCGCCGCCTGGCAGGCGCCCGCCGATGAGCTGGCGGGGGTGCCGGGTCTGGGGCCGGGGCTGGTGGCGGTGGTGGAGCGGTTTCGCCATCGCTGGGGCCCCCGGCCCCTGGAGGCCTTCGCGCCCCGGTGCCGCTTCGGCCGGGGGGTGCTGGTGCCGGGGGATCGGGGCTGGCCTGCGGGTCTGCGGGATCTGCAGCGGCCCCCCCTGCAGCTGTGCTGGCGGGGGCGGGGCAGCCTGTGGCCCCACCTTGGCCGGCGCCGCTCGGTGGCGGTGGTGGGCACCCGGCGTCCGTCCCTGCATGGCCTCTCGATGGCCCACGCCATCGGCGCCGCCCTGGCCGAGGCGGGCTGGCCGGTGCTGAGCGGGCTGGCCGAAGGCATCGACGGGGCGGCCCACGAGGGATGTCTGGCCGCTGGGGGTGCCCCGGTGGCGGTGCTGGGCACACCGCTGGGCCGTGCCTACCCCCTGCACCACGCGGCGCTGCAGGGTGAGGTGGCCCGCAAGGGCCTGCTCGTGAGCGAGCTGGCCGAGGGCGGTACGGTCCGGCCCGGCAGCTTCGCAGCCCGCAATCGCCTGCTGGTGGCCATGGCGGCCGCGGTGGTGGTGGTGGAGTGCCCTGTGGAGAGCGGGGCGCTGCATTCGGCCGAACTGGCCTGGCAGCTGGAGATGCCGCTCTGGGTGGTGCCCGCCGATGCGGGCCGCGCCTCGGCCATGGGCAGCAACCGGCTGCTGGCCAGGGGCGCCACCCCCCTGCTTCTCCCGGCCGACCTGGTCGGCCAGCTGGGCAGGGGGCCGCTGGCCCCGCGGCCCCCCGCAGACGCCCCCGTTCCGGCCAGGGGGCTCCAGGGGGCAGAGGCCGAGGGTCTGCTGGAGGCAGTGGGTGGTGGCGCCAGCCTCGAGCAGCTGAGCCTGGCTCTGGATCGCCCCATGGCCGAGCTGATGCCCCGGCTGCTGGAGCTGGAGCTGGCCGGGCTGCTGCGGGCCGAGGCCGGCCTCTGCTGGCGCCCCAGCTGAGGCCACCAATGCTGAGAACGCCACTGCTGATTAGGCTCCCCGCATGGTTTCCCAGGTCGGCACCGTCCCCGTCCCTGCGCCCCCGGCGGATGGCCCTGACGCCCTGCTGATCACGGCGTCGGAGCTGCTGGCCTGGCGCCGCCGCCTGCTGGCCCTCGGCGGCGAGGCCTCCGCCCTCGATTGGCTGCTGGATCTGGGCGGTGGACTGCGCTGGAGCCAGTTGCAGGCGCTCTGGTGCCACCCGGAGGCCGAGGTCCGGCTGCAGCGCTCGCTCGAGGGGCTGGAAGCCCTCTGGCGCCGCCACCTCGACAGCCACGAGCCCCTGCAGTACCTGGTGGGCCGCTGCCCCTGGCGCGACCTGGAGCTGCCCGTGGCGCCTGGGGTGCTGATCCCCCGGCAGGAAACGGAGCTGCTGGTGGATCTGGCCCTGTCCCTGTGGCCATCAGGGCGCCCCCAAGCCCGCTGGGCCGACCTGGGCACCGGCTCCGGTTGCCTGGCCATCGCCCTGGCCCGCAGCCTGCCCGCCAGTCGTGGCTTCGCCGTGGAGGCCAGCCCCGAGGCCCTCGCCCAGGCCGGCGCCAACCTGGGCCGCTGGGAGCTGCAGGACCGCGTCTCCCTGCTGGCGGGTGACTGGTGGCAGCCGCTGGCGCCCTGGTGGGGCGCCTTGGATCTGGTAGTGAGCAACCCCCCCTACATCCCCAGCGCCACCCTCCTGGAGCTGGAGCCGGTGGTGCGAGAACACGAACCCCGCCTGGCCCTCGATGGCGGCCCCGACGGCCTGGCGGCCATCCGTTCGATCGTGGCCGGCAGCTTGAGGGGCCTGGCCCCCAGCGGCCTGCTGCTGCTGGAGCACCACCACGACCAGAGCGAGGCGGTCGGCGAGCTGCTGCTCGCCGCCGGCCTGGAACGGCTTGCGGTGCATTCCGACCTGGAGGGCCTGCCCCGCTTCGCCAGTGGCTGGAGGCCCGTCGGCTGATGAACGCTGCCGCGCCACTGGCCAGGTGCCTGGCGAAGGGGGAGGCGGTCCTGTTTCCCACCGACACCCTGCCGGCCCTGGCTGCCCGGCCCGAGGCGGCCGCCCTGCTCTGGCAGCTGAAGCAACGGCCCGCCGACAAGCCGCTGATCCTGATGGGGGCCGACCTGGCCCAGCTGACCGAGGCCCTGGGTGTGCCCTGGCAACAGCCCTGGATCGAGCAGGCCCAGCGGAGCTGGCCGGGGGCTGTCACCCTGGTGCTTCCGATCGCCGGTGCCTTGACCAACCATCTCCACCCCGGCGGCACGAGCCTGGGGCTGCGGGTGCCGGCCTGCGAGCCGGCGCGGGAGCTGCTGCGCCTCAGTGGCCCCCTGGCCACCACCAGTGCCAACCGTTCCGGCGAACCCCCGGCCACCACGGCGGCTGAGGCGGCGCATCAGTTCCCCGCCCTGTCCCTGCTCGAGCCCCTGCCCTGGCCGACCGGATCCGGGCAAGCCAGCACGGTTCTGGCCTGGCGGGGGCTGGAGGATGGATCCGGCAGTGGGCGCGAATGGAGCGTGCTCCGGCCGGGGGGCGCAGCGGCATCGGCTGCGGAGGGGGCCTGATGCTGCCGCTCCTGCTGGTGGTGCTTTTGACGGTGGGCCTCAGCCACTGGTTGTTGGTGCCCCTGGTGCATCTGGCCACCCCCCTGTTCCAGCTGGACTGGCTGGGCTGGCTGGCGCTGGCGGCGCTGCTGTGGCTGTTCGCCGGAGCATGATGCCCTGATTCGGAAGGCCCGGCCTGCGGCCGGATCCACCCCCTGGCGCCGACGCCGGCGTGCCGAACGTCCCCATGACCCTTGCCAGCGCCGGCGACCCCGGACTCGCCGCCTTCGGCTCCAGCCTGACCGCCATCACCCTGGCCGAGCTGGGCGACAAGACTTTCTTCATGGCCTTGATCCTGGCGGCACGCCATCGCCCCCGCTGGGTGTTTGTCGGGGCCTTCGCGGCCCTCAGCCTGGTCACCCTGCTGTCCCTGGGCATGGGGTACGGCCTCAGGGAGTGGCTGCCCCAGGCCGTCGTTCCCTGGCTGGCGGCGGCCCTGTTCCTCGGGTTCGGCGTCAAACTCCTGGTGGATGCCGCCGGGCTGCCCGCCGATGCGGCCAAGGGGGAAGCGCTGGAGGCCGAGGCGGCGATCGACGCGGCCGAGAGTCATGGCAGCATCCGCGGTCCGGGTGCCGTGATCTGGGAGGCCTTCGTGCTGGTGTTCCTGGCCGAACTGGGGGATCGCACCCAGTTCGCCACCATCTTTCTGGCGGCGGCGCCGGCCTTCACCTTCGCCGGCCTGCTGGCCGGCACGCTGCTGGGCCATGCCCTGGTGACCTGGCTGGCGGTGGGCGCGGGCCAGTGGATCGGCGGCAGGATCAGCGAGAGGGTGCTCTACCGCCTCAGCGGTGGCCTGTTCCTGGCCTTCGGCGTGCTGTCGCTCTGGCAGGCCATCGGCTGACGCCCTTCAGCGGGAAGCGGGTTGCTGCAGATCCCAGCGGAACAGCCCCCGCAAGGTGGGCTGCTGGAACGGTCCCTCTTCCATCGTCGGGGTGAAATCCACCCGTTCGTTGACGGGGACTGTCAGGGGGCGCTTCGGCGGGCCGACGGCCGGCAGGGTTTTGGCCCCAGCCGTCGGCGCCGGGCCGCTGGGATCCACGTAGCGGGTGCGGATGCCGGGACGGCCCAGGATCTCCACGCCGGAGCGGGCTGCTGGCTGAGCAGGCTGCTGAGGCGAGAGCGGCGGCGGCGGCGGTGGGCCCTGGGCCAGGTCCCCGGCGAGGGCGATCAGCCCCCCCACCAGCCAGGCATGGCACGACATGGCCCCCCGCTCGCTGTGCTGGGGAGATGGTAAGGGCGGCGGATCGGTTTCCCTCTCCAGGCAAGCCGGCTAACGGATTTGAACCGATGGCCTTCGCTTTACAAAAGCGCTGCTCTACCACTGAGCTAAGCCGGCATGGGCGCTTGGCCCGGCCCAGCCTATCCCTGGGCCAGAGCCCAAAGGAGGAGCTGGGTACGGCTGCGGCAGCCCGTCTTGGCCAGCAGGTGGGAGACGTGGCACTCCACCGTGCGCGGGCTCAGCACCAGCTGGGCGGCGATGTGGCGGTTGCTGTCGCCTTGGCGCAGCAGGTCGAGCACCCGTTGTTCGGCCGGGGTGATGGCCACCGGGAATGGTTCCGCCAAGGTCTGCCATCGCTGCACTGCCTGCAGCGTTCCCGCCGGCCGTCGCCCTGGCTGTGCCGCCTCAATCCGGGTCGGCAGCGGTGGGGGATGGGTCCTCGGTCGGTTCGCCGGCCAGGGGCACGGCCAGCTCCTGCGGGGCTTCGGGGTCGGGGGCCTGGGCCATGCCCACGGCGGCGGCTGCCGCCACCAGGGCCGGCAGGGGACGGGCCCGCTTGATCGGCAGGTTGGCCACCAGGGCGGTGACCCGGTCCTCGGTCTCGAGGCTCACGTCGCCTTCCTCGATGTCGATCTCCACGTAGCGCTGCACCACTTCGAGGATTTCGCGCCGCATCTGCTCAAGAAGTTCGGGATTGAGATCACTGCGGTCGTGGGCCAGCACCAGCTGCAGCCGCTCCTTGGCCATGGTGCCGCTGGGTTTCTGGCGCCCCAGCAACCGTTGGATGAAATCGAACAGCGTCATGGTGCTCAGAAGAGACCGGTGGTTTTGCGGATCTTGTTCATCAGCCGGGCGCGCAGGCCTTTGCGGGCCTTGGAGGGATCCTCCAGGGGGATGTCCTCACCCCGCAGGCGCCGGGCGATGTTCTGGTAGGCCTTTGCGGCGGGGGATCCGTTGCCGTTGAGGGTGAGCGGTTCCCCCCGGTTGGTGGACACGATCACCTGCTCGTCCTCCACCACCAGGCCCACCAGGGGCAGGGCCAGGATGTCGGTGACGTCGTCGACGCCCAGCATCTCCTGGCTGGCCATCATGCGGGGACGCACCCGGTTGAGCACCAGCTGCACAGGTGCCACCCCGCGGGTGTTGAGCAGGCCGATCACCCGGTCGGCATCGCGCACCGCCGACACTTCCGGGGTGGTGATCACGATCGCTTCGCGGGCGGCGGCGGCGGCGTTCTTGAAGCCGTCCTCGATTCCGGCCGGGCAATCGATGAGCACGTAATCGGCCCGTTCGGCCACCATGGCCACGATGCGCTGCATGTCCTCGGGGGTGAGCCACTCGAGCATGCGGGGATTGCCGGCGGGCAGCAGGGCCAGGTTGGGCTCCTGCTTGTGTTTCACCAGCGCCTGCTCCAGCCGGCAGGTTTCGGCCAGCACCTCCTGGGCGGTGTAGACGATCCGGTTCTCCAGGCCGAGCAGCAGATCGAGATTGCGCAGGCCGAAATCGGCATCGAGCACGACGGTGCGCTCCCCCAGCCGGGCCAGGGCGATCCCCAGGTTGGCGGTGAGGGTCGTCTTGCCGACGCCCCCCTTGCCGGAACAGATGAGGATGATGCGGGCGGGTGCTGACGTCACGGCGTCCACGGGCGTCGCGGCAGGTTAATCCCATCGGGCGGTGCGGCTGGGCCAAGGCCAGCAACTGCCGCTAGAAAGGCCCATTCCCCCCTGCGCCCCTCGATGATCGCCGCCCCCCACCGGCCCCAGCGGCTGCTGGTGATGCCCGACGACGGCGTTGAGGCTGTCGTTGCCCTGATCGAGGAGGCTTCCGAACAGCTGTTGTTGAAGCAGTTCAAGCTCCAGTCGGAGGCGGTGGAAGACGCCCTGCGGCGTGCCCAGGAGCGGGGGGTGCAGGTGCGGGTGATGCTCAACCCCCACACCTCCGGCGGCGACCGCTGGAACGACGAGGCCTTTGCCCGGTTGCAGTCCTGGGGCATCGAGACCGCCTGGACCAGTGAGTCGTTTCCGGTCACCCACGAGAAATCGATGGTGGTCGACCGGCACACCGCCCTGGTGGCCACCTTCAACCTGGCCGACAAGTACTTCACCGAAACCCGCGACTACGGGGTGCTTACCCACAACCCCGCCGTAGTGGCCCAGGTGATCGCCGGCTTCGAGGCCGACTGGCAGCGCGTCTTCTTCCAGCCCGACCTCAGCGTGGGACTGGTGTGGAGCAGCGCCCACAGCCGCGGTCAGATGGCCCGCATCGTCGATGCCGCCACCCGCACCCTCTGGATCCAGCACCCCAAATTTGTTGATGCGGTGATCCTGGAGCGGATCATCAGCGCCCGGGAGCGGGGCGTGAAGGTGCGGGTGCTGTGCGGCGGCAAGCACGGCATCAGCGACTGGGACATTTACGACACCTTTTCTTCGTTGCGGGTGATGGAGCGCTTCGGCGTCAAGGTGCGGCGCCAGCAGCGCCCCAAGCTGCACGCCAAGCTGATCCTGGTGGACGGGGCCTTCGCCCAGACCGGCTCGATGAACATCGATCGCAGCGCCTTCGACCTGCGCCGGGAGCTGGGCATCGAGAGCGATGCCCCCGAGGTGGTGGCGCGGCTCAAGGAGACGTTCCAGATCGACTGGCAGGCCGCCGCCAAGTACCACGCCCCCGATCCCCTCGATCCCAGCTTCCACGAGGAAGGGGAACTGCCGCCGGATCCCCATTTCGTGCATGACTGACGTTTCCGAGCTCTCCCCGACGGCCCCCGCGCCCGGGCTGCGGCAACTGTTCACCGGCATGCTGATGGTGGCTCTCTCCGCTTTCGGCGGCGGGCTTTCGGCCTGGAGCCAGCGGATCATCGTCGAGCAGCGCCGCTGGATGAGCAACGAGGAGTTCCTCACCGGCCTCACCGTGGCCCGGCTCTTCCCCGGCCCCAACCAGATCAACATGGCCGTCTACGTCGGCACCTTCTTCCGCGGCCTGCCCGGGGCCCTGGCGGCCCTGGCGGGCATGCTGCTGGTGCCGTTCACCCTGCTGATGGGGGTGGGGCTGCTGTACTTCCAGTTCCATACCCTGCCGGCGCTGGATCGGGTGCTGGCGGGCGTGGTGGCGGCGGCGGCCGGGATGGCCCTGTCGATGGGCTTCAAGATCCTCGACGAGTACGGGAAGGATCCGGTGGCCCTGCTGCTGGCGGCCGTCGCCTTCGTACTCATGCAGTTTTTCCACATGCGCCTGGTGCCCTTGGTGCTCGTGGCCGGCCCCCTGGCGATGGCCTGGTACTGGCCGCGGCCGTCCCCTCCCAGGCCCCCTGCCGGAGAGCCACGCTGATGCCGCCCCTGCTGCTGACGGCCGCCGCCGCAACCTGCACCCCCATGCGGCTCAACGACCTGGGCCATCTCCTGCAGGTGATGGGCACCTTCCTGGGTCTGTCCCTGTTTTCCCTCGGGGGCGGCAACACCCTGCTGGCCGAGTATCACCACCTCAGCGTCGCCCAGTACTGCTGGCTGCGGCCCGCCCAGTTCGCCGACATCTACGCCCTGGCCGAAGCGGCCCCGGGCCCCAGTTCGATGATCGTTGGGCTGCTCGGCATGGGGGCCGGATGGCCCGAGGGCCCCGGCTGGGCCCTGCTCAGCGCCTATGGCGCCGAGATCGCCATCCTGCTGCCCTCTACCTTGCTGATGGTGGTGGCCTGCCTTAGCTGGAACCGGCTGCGCGACTCCCCCTGGCGTGTGGCCTTCGAGCGGGGACTCGGCCCCATCACCCTGGGCATCCTGTTCGCTGTGGGGGTGAAGATCCTCCAGACCGCCGACACCAATGCCGCCGGGGTCGTCGTGTCCCTGCTGGTGTGCGTGCTGATGCTGCGCACCCGGATCTCACCGTTGTGGTTCATGGCCGTGGCCGGCGGGCTGGGGGCCTTCGGCCTGATCAACCGCTGAAGTCTGGCGCCGCCGGATCGATGCGGATCTCCCCGTCCACCAGCAGGGCCTGCTCGGCCAACCCGGGCGGCGGCAGACCCTCCGGTCCCCGGGCCACCATGTCTGCGATGCGCAACTGCAGGGGCCGCAGCTGCAGGGCGACGATGCGGGCGTTGCGGTCGCCGGCCACGCCGGCATGGGCGATGCCCCGCAACCGCCCCCAGACCAGAACATTGCCGGCGGCACTGATACGGGCGCCGGGGTTCACATCCCCCAGCAGCAGCACCGAACCCTCCGCCTGCAGATGGTCGCCGGAGCGCAGGGTGCCGCGATGCACCAGAAGATCGCTCGCCACCACTGCAGGGGCCGGGGCTGCGATGGTTTGCGGCGGCCCCGGATCGATCTCGAGTCCGAGGGCCGCGGCGGCCACCAGCGTCTCCGGGTGGTCGCCGGCGACGCGAATCAAGTCGAGCCGCAGGGGGGCCAGCAGCTCCTGCAGCTGCCGCAGTTCCGGCAGGCGCAGGGGCCAGCGGCCCGCCTCCAGCACCACGCTGCCCGCCCGGATGTGGCGGCTGCCGAGGGCGTAGCGCACTTCCTCCAGGGCACTGGCGGAGCCCTGCTGGACCGGCAGCCGCAGCAGGTGCGGCTGCCGGTCGTCGACGGCCTGGATCAGTGCGGCGGCCACGACGGTGTCCGGGGGTGCAGCGAACCTAGAGGTCCTGGCGGCCCCCGTCCTCCTGCCGCCGCACCGCCAGGGCCGCGCGCAGGTCGTCGCTCACCTGGGCCGGGTGGATCAGCCAGGCCATGTCGACTGTCTGGCAGAGGCTGGCCACCAGGGGCGAGCGCTGCTCGAGGGCCTGCAGCCGCAGCCCATCCCAGAGCCGCAGGCCCCCGGCGTAGGGGTGATACCCGCGGCTCTGGCGCTGCTGCAGGGCGCAGCAACCTTCCGCCACCAGGCCGGCCCGTTCGCAAAGCTGCCGCGCCACCGCCAGCAGCTCGATCCGGCCGGCCGGGGGGAGATCGCTCACGTCCGTGGCCTTGGGCAGGCGCCGCTCCAGCAGTCGCCCGCAGGGATCGGCCAGTTCCGGGGGGGCCTCCTCGCGCCAGCGCACCAGGTGGTAGCCGGTGCGGATGTCGTCGTTCGCCAGGTAACTGTCGAGATCGAGCCGGTCCCGATCCCAGAGCCAGCGGGCCATGGTGGGATCGGCCCACACCACGGCGGGACCGAGCCGGCGGGCCACGGCGATCACCTGGTTCAGCAGCCAGTTGCAGACGATGTTGAGCCGGTGGTTGTAGACGCTCCGGTACATCAGGTGGCGCACCACCAGGTAGTGCTCCACCGCCATCAGGCCGCGGGGATGCAGGGCCAGATCGCCGTCGGGGGCCAGGGTGAGGCTGGCGAGGATCCGCTCCAGGTCGAGCTGGCCGTAGCGGGTGCCGGTGCTGTAGCTGTCGCGCAGCAGATAGTCGAGCCGGTCGCAGTCGAGCTGGCTGCTGACCAGCGCCTTGATGGCCCGGCAGGGGTGCTGGCCGTGCTCCAGCAGGTCGGCCACCAGGGCGGCCCGGCCGGGGGCATCGGCGTCAAGGCGGTCGCGCAGGGCGGGATGGTCCCGAATCAGCCGGCCCGACCAGACCTCATGCTGCACGCCGAACATCTCCTCGCCCGAGTGGCTGAGGGGTCCGTGGCCGACATCGTGCAGCAGGGCGGCGGCATAGAGGACACCCCGGTGCTGGGCCAGGGAGGGATCGAGACGCTCCAGCTGCTGCAGGGCCAGCCGGGCCATCGCCAGCACCCCCAGGGAATGGGTGAAACGGCTGGATTCCGCCCCATGGAAGGTGAGAAAGGCCGGCCCCAGCTGGCGGATGCGCCGTAGCCGCTGGAACGGCGCCGTGTCGATCAGGTCGATCGCCAGAGCTTCGGCGGGGTCCTGGCGATCAAGGCGGATCGCCCCGTGCAGCGGATCGTGGTACGTGCGCTGGCTCATGGTGCCAGGGCTGGGGCCGCCAGCTCAGCCACCAGCAGCGTGGCGGCCGCCTCTCGCCAGCTGTCACCGTCCCCGTCCGGCTCCAGGGGTTCGGGCTGGGGCAGCAGCACGTCCGGCTCGATGCCCTGGTTCTGGATGTCGCGGCCGCTGGGCGTGAGATAGCGGGCCACGGTCACGGCCAGACCGCTGCCATCACTCAGGTTGATCAGGGTCTGGATCAGTCCCTTGCCGAACGTGCGGCTGCCGGCCAGGCGGGAGCGGCCACTGTCCTGCAGGGCACCGGCCAGGATCTCGCTGGCGCTGGCGGTGCCGGCATTGACCAGGGTGAGCATCGGGCCTCCATAGAGACGGCCGGGAGTCGCCTGTTGCCGGGCGGCGATGCCGCCCCGATCCTGGGTTTCCACGATCGGCTCCCCGTCGAGCAGCCCATCGGCCACCGCCAGCCCGGCGGCCACCAGCCCACCCGAATTGTTGCGCAGATCAAGGATCAGCCCTTCGATAGGCCCGCCGCCCCCGGCGGCGGTCAGCTCAGCGAGGGCGGAGCGCACCTGCTGGGGCACCGGTTCACTGAACTGGGTGATCCGTAAGTAGCCCAGGGTGTGCCCCGCGCTCTGCAGGCGATGGCTGCGCACCGGTTGCAGATCCACCTCGCGGCGGTCGAGCAGTACCTCCGTGGGCTGGCCCGCTGGGGTGCGCAGGGCGAGGAGAACGTCGCTGCCGGCGGGGCCCCGCAGGCGGGCGGCGGTGCCCTCGAGCCCCAGCACCTCGGCCGGGATGCCGTCCACCTTGAGGATCTCGGTGCCGGAAACGATCCCCGCGTCGGCGGCGGGGGAGGCATCGAGGGGGGCGATCACGACGATCTGCTGATCCCCCGCCCGCAGTCCCAGCTGCAGCCCCACACCGGTCACGCGGCCCTGGGTGTTGGAGCGAAGGGTGGCGTACTCCTCCGGGCGCAGCATCCGGGTGTAGGGGTCGCCGATCGGCGCCAGCATGGTCTCGATGGCGTCGTAGGCCTGCACCGAGCTGGCGATCGACGTCTCCAGGGCTTTCTGGCGCAGGCGCCGCCATTGCACCGCTTCCAGCTGGGCGGGATCGACGTAGCTCTGGTTCACCAGCCGCCAGGCCTCCACCACCAGTTGCTGGGCATCGCTGAGGGCCAGCGCCGGGGGGGGTAGCCACAGCTGCAGGCACAGGCCCGTTACCAGGAGGAGCCGCAGGAGCCGGACCCCGCCCGGCAGCCCTGTTGCAAAGCATTGAGCCGGGATGGACCGGCGGCCCGGGTCTCTCACAGGGGGGTCAGCACGATCGGTAGACTCTCGCAACCCAAGCCCCACGCTGCATGGCGAACTCGTCTCCTGGCGCCAAGTCGTCCCCGATCTATGACTGGTTTGAGGAGCGCCTCGAAATCCAGGCGATTGCCGACGATATCTCCGCCAAGTACGTCCCGCCCCACGTCAACATTTTCTATTGCCTGGGCGGCATCACGCTGGTGTGTTTCCTGATCCAGTTCGCGACCGGCTTCGCGATGACCTTCTACTACAAGCCCACGGTGGTGGAGGCCTACAGCTCGGTCCAGTACCTGATGACCGACGTCAGCTTCGGCTGGCTGATCCGTTCGGTGCACCGCTGGAGCGCCAGCATGATGGTGCTGATGCTGATCCTGCACGTGTTCCGCGTCTACCTCACCGGCGGCTTCAAGCGTCCCCGCGAGCTCACCTGGGTCACCGGCGTCACCATGGCCGTGATCACCGTGTCCTTCGGCGTCACCGGCTACTCCCTCCCCTGGGATCAGGTCGGTTACTGGGCCGTCAAGATCGTCAGCGGTGTTCCTGCCGCCGTCCCCGTGGTGGGCGACTTCATGGTCGAGCTGCTCCGCGGTGGTGAAAGCGTCGGTCAGTCCACCCTCACCCGCTTCTACAGCCTCCACACCTTCGTGCTGCCCTGGCTGCTGGCGGTGTTCATGCTCATCCACTTCCTGATGATCCGTAAGCAGGGCATCTCCGGCCCGCTCTGAACCACGTTCTTCCACTTAGCCTTCCTCCACCGGTCACCAGCGCTCCGAGCTCCCCACCATGCACATCCTCAAAAAGCCTGACCTCACCGATCCCAAGCTGCGGGCCAAGCTGGCCAAGGGCATGGGCCACAACTATTACGGCGAGCCGGCCTGGCCCAACGACCTCCTCTACATCTTCCCGGTGGTGATCCTGGGAACACTCGCCTGCCTGGTCGGGCTTGCCGTTCTCGATCCCGCCATGCTGGGCGATCGGGCCGACCCCTTCGCCACTCCGCTGGAGATCCTTCCCGAGTGGTACCTGTACCCGGTGTTCCAGATCCTCCGGGTTGTACCCAACAAACTCCTGGGCATCGTGCTCCAGACCATGGTTCCCTTGGGTCTGATGCTGATCCCCTTCATCGAGAGCTTCAACAAGTTCCAGAACCCGTTCCGCCGTCCCGTCGCCATGGGCGCCTTCCTGTTCGGCACCGTGTTCACCATCTACCTCGGCATCGGCGCCTGCCTGCCGATCGACAAGTCCCTCACCCTGGGTCTGTTCTGAAGCCATCCGGGGCCTTGGCCCCGAATCAGCCTTCTCTTGAGCCGCGAGCAATCGCGGCTTTTTTGTGGTCTGGCATTCGTGCGGGGCCAGAGGCGAGCAGCGGTCTTGGAAGGCCCTTTAGCTATCCAACCGCTCTCTGGTGTCAGGAATGGGGCCCCATGCAGGCCACACCAGCCGCCAGAAGAACCGTGGAAGGGGCCCGCCGAAGGAACCGGGAGTGTCCTGGCTGTGCAGCCCCTCCAAAGGGCCTCTGACGTGCCGACGAGAGGCGCACCGGTCGGTGCTGCTCGCAGCAGCGAGGGGGCTTGCCTTGGTCCGCAGGGAGCTGAAGCCAGGCAGGAATCTCGACCTTCGGCAGGGGTGCCCCCAACAAGGTGATATGATTTTGGACTGCGCCCCAGAGAGCGAGAGCTCGAGCGGGGAGCAGGCTTACGAGATCAAGAGGCGCGAGCCGACGATGTTGTAAGTTT
>NZ_JAFKRH010000052.1 GCF_019038465.1 Synechococcus sp. CCY 0621
GAGACACACGAATACATGTAACTATCCCCCCCCCCCCGGATGCCGGACAGGCCAGACAGGGGTGCCGGCTCTCTTAACGTGTTCTACTCTTCGCGCTAGGGTGGACGAATCGAAAGATTGGGTGCGGGGTGTCCGCCCTGTCTGGCGCCTGAGGGTTGAGGTGTGGACGTGGTTGAGGCGGGAAATGCTGCCATGTCCACCCCTTGGCCGCCCCTGTTTCGAGCTGGCTTGCTATTGGGCCCTAGCCATTGGGGCCCATCGGATCGCACCTTTAAAGAGTAAGAAGGGATGCAGCCAATTCGAGACCCAGTCTAAGGCTGAGGCCGACGTCCGTGGCAAGCCACCAGGCTCTCTACTCAAAGCCATGCCCACGTCCTCCCAACCTCGGAAGCTTGGGGCAGGCTGGAGGCGCCTAGACAGCTGCCCAGGCCGGAGTTACGGAGGTCGTGAGTTCAGGAAACAGCAGTCCCCAGAATCGTTTGCCACGGCAATCGACGCAAGCTACAAGATCTTGAGCGTCTTTCGGAGGCACTAAAACTATTCGCCAGACCTGAGTCAGGCCAGATGGCGGACTATCAGCCACGGTACTGAACTCGATGAGATTGCTGCCAAAATCAAGTAGTTGCAAAAGTTTGTGAAGGCAGATGGCAGTCCGGCAATTGAATCGTTACACTTGCAAGCCGCTCGGCGAGATCATGGTTAAAACTCTAGGCATCCTTCAGGCTGCGATCCTCGCACTGCCAATACTGTTGGCCGCCCCAGGAAATGCAGGCAAGTGGAACGACAGGGACTGTAAAAGGGATAAGGACGAAAACGGCAATCGCGTAGAGGTCTGCCGCGACAATGAGTCTATTGGTATTTTCTGGGAAGACGGAGCCTACGTCAATGGCTGGTGCGACGGACGCCAATATGAAATTGATTATACGGGTATAAGCAAGAACGACGCACTAACATGGGTGGACTACTACTGTGAATGAGAACATATGAACAGCATAGAAGATGGCATTTGGATGCAACCAACCCTTCAACTTATGAGACTATGTCCAAGCCGCTTAATTCGGAGGACATTTGTCGCATTCTCGCCAGTGAAACGAATATGAGTCGTTTTTGGCTCTAGAATTCTGCGCTGGGGGGCAATCGGACCGTATGTCCACGTTTCCCGCGGTTCAGCCGCTTGCTTTGCGGCTTGTTGACTTCCGCAAGCCGTGCATTTGGACCCTTCGGGGCGAAGACCCCATCGATGGTCCGGCCGTAGCGGTCCTTGGTCTGAGTCTTCAGCATGACTGTCGATCCGACAAAGCGATTCCATCCCGCCATCGGGGTGCCGGATCAGGAGGCGCGCCCCGCCGCGCTGCTCGCGCACGGACCAACCGCGAGCATCACGCAGGCTGGACTCCCAGGCCTCTGAATGGCTGACGCGTGGCACCAGTGAGCACAAACTGAGCACAAAACCACCCGATTCTGCCCAATCAGTGCCGTTCACGCTCAGTCAGGAAGCCAGTTCTGTCGCGGCATCCGACTTTCTGACTGGCTCCGCGAGGATCTGTTGGAGCACTCGGCCGCAGGTTCGAATCCTGTCGCCCCGATTGACTTTTCAGGGATTGGCTTCTCGGCCTGGTTGGACATGGGTTGGACAGAAGCCCATCGGACTTGAGGTAACGCCTTCTCCTGGAAGGAGATCCCGACACCCCTCGCCTACTCAGGCTTTGGAGCAGTGGCAACAGCTCAAGAAGGTGGGCTTTGAACGCGTTGAGCAGTAGTGGTATTTCAGATCACTCCATCAGGGCTGGTGCGGTCGATAACCTCCATCAGCTCTTGAAGAAACCGCCGAACCTTAGGGCCTTGCTTCGGGTTGTGGACAGTTCCGAAGGCGCGAGCAGTCATCCGCCCCTCGATTTCCTGGACTGTTTTGCTTCCACGGATCACGGCCGTGGCGTCCCTTGCCTTGAACTCTGGACGATGGGTGCGGTGATTGCTCATGTGTGAGCGCCCCTGCTTAGAGGCGGTGCCTCGCCTCACAGAATCACGACAAGTTCTGACCAGACAATCCAGACCACCTAATCCTGCACGTCACAGGGCGTATCGGAGGATGGCGGCTACGGCGGCACCTTCGGGCATGTCCCCTTGCCGCACAGCGAGCACCTCGCCTCCGGAGAGCAGAACCCGCCGCGCGATCTCATCGAGCAAGCCATAGCTGTCTGCCCCAGGCGTCTCTGCCTCGTCGATCCGACCGTCCGTTTCGTTGATCTGCCCATCGATCACCCGGTCCATGTCCACCAGCAGGCTGTGCACCGCTTCAAACGTGGCCGCCCGGGCCACCTGAGCTAAATCTGTGCTGGCCCGGCCCGTGTTGCGGCGCCGATCGAACAAGTCGTGCCAGTCGACCAGCCGCTGGCTGTGGAGCGAATCGAACACAGGGCGAGCGGCCTCGGCTAGCTCCGCATCCGAGCGGCGCTCCGGGCTGCCCTCGATGCCGGCGCTGGCCAGATGGGGATAGGTATTCACCGAGCGGTAAATCGCCCCGAGGCTCTCCACTGCCGCCAGAACCAGCGGCAGCCCCTGACCGGTCAGGTGGTCTCTCAGAGCCCTCTCCACCTGGCGGGCATACTGCCGCAGCCGCACCTTCTTGCCCTCCGAGCCCGTGAGCCGGCCACTGGGGGAGCGGTCATTGATGCTGGCTTTGCCCACGGCCGACGCAGCATCGTTGGGTAGACCGGCCATCGTCACAGTGCTGGCCGGCAGATCAGCCGACACATCGATCAAACGCACACCACCATCGGCAAGCGCCAGCACGTAGCCGCAATGGCCAAAGCTGGTGGCCCGCAGCAGGGGCTTGAGGTGGAATCGGTCGGAGACGGCCACCAGTGACTCGACCGATGTCGGCAGGCGGTAGGTGATGAGGTTCTCGGGGGTGGCATAGGCCACCAGGGAGCGGGCCTGCAAACGCCAGAAAGCGTCGTGGTCGACCAGATCGGCGAAGGCTTCAGCCAGGGCCTCGATGCTGGAGCGTTCGGTGCCGGCGACCTCCAGCTGGCGGATCGCCTCTTTGCCCAACGCTCGGAACTGCAGCCGATCGGCATCGGTGTCGGCGGTGATCGGCGTGGTGGGCAGCACGATCGACACACACGGCCTGTGGATACGCCGGGCGAGGGCGCTGAGTTCCTCTTGGCTGGGCAGGTCGATGTACAGCATGCCGATGTGATGAACGTCAGATGGTGTGCAGTCTGACCCATCCATCTGAAGGCCGGCTCACCGGGTTGCGCTGAGGTGAGTCCTTCGTCGCTCGTCCCAATTCTGCAGCAGATCGCTGCACTCATGGGTGGGCCGCTTCATTGGTGTCGCGGTGTCCATCGAACACTAGTCTCGCCCGACGATCTCATCGTTGCGGTACAGGTGGATGACTCTCCTTTGACAAAAGTGACACCAGACATGGCTATCAACTCACAGATCTTTCAGACGAGTGCCTGTCGTTCTACCATTTTGATCACCTCAGCGTTGCACAGGCCCCTCCATCAACAACAGCTGGGCCCGATCCAATGACCCCACGATCCCGCAGTACCACTTCCTTCCTGAAATGCTCCCTGAACCAGGCCCGCCATTGATGATCATCAGAGTCACTGGTTGCTGAGGTCTTGCCGCCAGGTGGCTCTGCCTTCCCCCCTCCGAGAGCCGGACAGCCCTGACATGCCGGACAGGGGTCTGCCCGCCTCTCTGAGTGGTCTCTTCTACGAGAGAAGGGATCTCATCAATTGTCTGGCTTGATGGTGTCAGCCCTGTGTCCGAGACTGCCGGCGATTGATGCCCATGCTGTCAGGGGCAAATCGGATCGCGTTCTCGGGGGTGGTAGTGGAGGGGGATTCTGCTAGAGATTGGGCCCCAGAGGGGTGACCGAATTCCGTGGTTATCCACCTGTCGTGTTCGTCAGGACCTAGTCTAAATCCCCAATCACCGCGGCTTTGTCAGGCTCGATCGGGAGTGAGAAAAGTTCCGCGGCTGAGGCCACAAAAATGCGAGATCATCTCTAGACATTGCATGCAATCTCGATCGCTGATCACAAAGTCGGCATCGGGATGATGTTGGGGTTGTTGAAGGGGCAGGCGGTGCCGGTCAGCAGTCCCACCATCCAGGCTCAGCCGCGGCCCAGCAGAATGAAAGTGGAGACGGAGTCGTCGTTGACTGGAGTGTCCTGTTGGGTACTTCAGTATCAATTGCCTTAGACCCTATGGAACATCCACTGATGGTGAGGATGAGTGGCTACGACCTCTTTCAGCGCAATGGTGGTATGTGCGTACCGAACATGCCGAGAAGCACGTAATTCAGACTCGGAAAGAAGATGGACGCCGCGGCAAACGTTGCGATGCCAGCCAGTGCGCTGCGCCAGCGGGCTACGGCATGGACTTTTGTTAGGGCGCCCCAGCAGGCGATGAACCAGCCGAAGACCACGAATACTCGTACAGAAATGAGCAAGCCGTAGGCGAGTGCGAGACCAGGCGCAGCATCCGTGAATGCCTGCATCCGCTCCGAGTCCGCCAAGAGTTGACTCGGGTTGATACGCTCAGCCACACCGACCGCAGGGTCGTAGGCACGCAAGACTCCGAGTGTGGCCGTCTCCACGATCACGAGAACGAGATAGAGCGGGCTGACGATATAGAGATAGGCTGAGAAGGTCGCGTCAAAGCTTGCTCGCCCTCTCAAAAGCTTGAACAGGACATGGATGATTGCTGCGAACAGCAGCAAGGCAAGAATTTTGAAAACGGCCATGCTCGCGACGAGGGTTGTAAAATCGGCCTCTTTCCCGAGCTGTGGGAGCTGTAGAAGAAAGCCGATTGCGACTGACACGCCGACGAAGATGAGCGGGCGTGTAAGGTCGCCAGCTTCTTCTTCAATCCACCGTCGGATCGCCGTCTTAGGCCCCGTGACGAGGCTGACAAGGTCCGGGAGATAGCTCGGCAGCTGCTTGAGAACCCGTTCGAGCAGATCTTTCACACTCTTCTCCGTCAAAGGGTGGGTACGGTCAATAGAGTGACATACAAGCCTGACTCACGTTCAACTTGTTATTGGGTGATTCCGCAAACCAGGCACCGCATCTCCCACTTTCCCGCAAACAGGTCTGGTTCATCAGGCTGGTTTCTCTGGTAACCATTGCTTCACAACGCACCCTGGGCAAAGGCCCTTTAGGCATAGGCTTAGATCATGGTTCCAATAATCATCCGTACGTTGCGATACTCAAGTAGGGTTCTTCCGATTTCGTGGTCACCGATCAGAAGGGCACTGATAGGCATAGGTGGGAGAGTGCTCGGGGCAGTTTGCCGGGCTTGGGGAAGGGGTGAGCTGGCCCCCTCACAAACTGTGCTGAGGTTGAGGGCTGACAGGTCAATCTGAAAGTTGTTGAGACAGGGGACTCGCCTCAGGCGTGACCCTCCCCATCATGTTCCAAGGCATTAAATCTAGCTGCCAGAACCATATCGGAGCGGGTCAGTCCATCAGACTTATGGGTGTAGATGATGGCTTCTGCATAACCCCATCCAAGCTTGAAGTCGGCATGGTGACCCTGCTTTTCACAGATGGCGCCAGCTTTTTGCACCCAGTCGAGAGCTAAGCTGAAATTCTGGAAGTTCCAAGCCCTGTGCAAATGATGTCCATCGACAACTTCCCATCCGGGGAGCTCGCCTAGGAGATCACTGATCTCATCTGGGGTCAGCGTGGGGCCGCCGTCTTGACACGGAATGCAAGCTTCGTTACTTAATTGCACGGTTCTACCTTTACAGTCTGGCCTATGAGCAGGATAGCTATGGAGAGGCTGACCTAGGGCGCGTCCCCAAGAGATCGCAAAAACCCCCGTCCATCTCTGCGAAGATGGGTCAACGGCAGCAGATCTGGTGCGACGCCAACAGGAGCGCAGCGGCTCCTTGTTTTCCCAAGTCGCGATCGAGGAGCGTGTCCCGAGCAGTCCGCCGCTGCAGCGGATCCGGAAGCGGGCAGATCAGGCCATCGTTCGGCTCAATCAAACTGGGGAGATGAGCCGGTTCCTGTTGACGTGCTCGGGGGATGGGCGACAATTCCCCGGCTGGGACCGTGTCGAGCCGCAGTGGTACTTCAGATGACCCCATCAGGGCTGCTCCGATCAAGGATCTCCAGAAACTCTTCGATCACACGGCTGACTTCCGGTCCCTTCTCAGGGTTAGGGACCGCGCCGAAGGCGCGAGCTGTCATGCGGCTCTCGATCTCCTGGAGGGTGTTGGTCGTGTCCATCAGCAGTTGGATGGAGATCTCTGCGGTGGAGAAGGGTATGGAACTGATGGGCGGAGGGGGGAGACAAGGGACGCTTCAGAGTTTCCGGCGGCGCTCATGGCGTGAGCGAGAGGCAGCTGGCTTGTCAGGGAGTCGGCCGCATCCCCACGAGCCTAAAAGCGAAGGGGTGAGAAAATTGAAAGTGAATAGCCTGCAGTGGCTGGTATGGCTTTGGCGAACCGATCGCCCCTGGTTGAGCTGAAGGGTTTGAGGGGTTGGCGATGGTCACCCTCGGTATTCCTGAAACGTGCTGGGGGGAGAGCGTGGGGCGGGATGTGGAGAGGGGAAGGGGCTGGAAGGGACTGAGACTGCCTCGGTGGTTAACCATCAGTGCCGATCCCCCTGAGGTCAATTCCTCACTGGCGTGAGACTACTCCCCATGGGTGGATGCTCGCTGGCGCGCTGCACCAGCTGCTTCTTCCACTGGCTCACCTGGATCGGGTGCACCGCATGATCAGCGGCGATTTCCTGGAGCGTCTTGCGGTCACTGATTGCCTCCATGGCGACCCTAGCCTTCAACTCGGGGGTATGGGTAGCGGCATTTGTTTATCGGTGGGAGCAGCTTTCAGGGGCGGTGCCCCGCCTTAGAGGATAACGATGGGACCTGTCCAGAAAATCCAGACTAGCTCAAGCCTCGAGAACAGAATTGCGCGCTTCTTTAAATTGCAGCATCAGAGGGTGGTTTTCTTCAGAGAAAAACAGTGCGATGAAGCACCTTGTACCTACGCTGCCAACCCCGACCACCTTCAGGGCAGCATCTTCAAATCTGTAGCGATCGAAGAGGATGCGACGCTCATCCGAGAGAGTCTGGCGGTAGGCTTCCAGCCCCTCTCGGACAATTGCCTCGAAGTCTTCTACAGCCGGATGGAAGAGAACCGGCGGCTGATCGACAAGGCGGGGTCGCCCACCAACGCTGGTTACAATCTTGGGAAACAGGTGGTCAATGATACGCCCATGAGCTTTTTCGGCTAACTCTTGCCGACGCTTTTTTGCCTTGTCATCAGGAGCCATCTCAATGAGTGTCTCCATATCCAAGCGATCGTACCAAACTTCCAGCGGACTCATGCGGGAATACTGTCGCAAATGCTCCCTATAGGAGCAGACACACTCGATGGCGGCGTCTTCTGAATCATCATCCGACAAGTTGTTATCTCGTCCGGCAATGACAAAGCTCGTTACTAGACGCTTGAGGTCCCACTCCCATGGGGCGGGATGGGTTTCGTCAAAGTCGTTTAGATCGAAAACTATATTGCGCTCCGGGGTGGCAAACAAGCCGAAATTTAAAAGATGACAATCTCCACAGGCTTGAACCTTGATACCGCTGTTCGGAGATCTCGCCAGGTCGTAAGCCATCAGTGGGGCAGAGCCGCGAAGAAAAGTAAAGGGGCTGCGGATCATTCGCCCATAGCGGATCGGAATCAGCTCAGATAGTCGATCATGATTGGACGCTTCAAGGACATCGATGGGATCGCGGCGGTTGGTCGCGGGTGCCCAAGTAACATGGAGCTCGCGGGGTATTTTGTTCCGGAGAGATTTGCCAGTACGGAGGCGCTCCTCCCGAGGGCGAAACTGAGCTTGAGAATCCCCTCTTATTGTTCCTCCTGGTATAGTGCCCGTATTAGTAGTCCTCAGTGATTCAGGTTGCTGTTGCTGTGAGTCTGTCCTTCGCTTCATCCTTGCACGACAAGGTGCGGTCACCCAGTCATGCCAAGAAAAGTTCAAAGTACAACCGACCATCAGCACCCCACCTCGGCTCCTGTTGGAGTGCCTGAATCACGCAACCCAGGTCGATCAGCGAGGCTTCATCGGGAGAATCTCGCCGTGGAGGGTAGGGTTGGTTCAAAGCCCGTCATAGGTTCTTTTGCCGCGGTTGCGAGCGTGGCTTGAGGTCGGAGGAATGGCCTCCTTCTTGTGCCCTAAAGCTCCTCTGCTTCAATCGATCTTGATCTGATCAGCTACCTCAAGGCGATCCCGGACGTCCGGATGCGGCATGGGGTACGGATACCGGCTCGGTATCTGCTTTTGGTGCCGGTGTTGGGGGATCCTGAGCCGCTGCCTGAGCCGGCGAGACCTGGAGCGTTTTGCCATCCGCCACCAGGGCATGTTGACCGAAGCGCTGGGCCTGGAGCTGCGGCGACCTCCATCGAATTCCCCGTTCCGCTACTTCTTCCTGCAGAGGTACGTGGCAGCCCTCTGTGCCGCGATCCGGGACCGGACGATCGCCCAGATCCCAGGTGGTGCAGCTAATCTCGACCAGCTGAACTGCGACAACAAGACCTTGAGATGATCGATCGAGCCCACCGCCGGTGGCGGTTCGGAGTTCATTAACAGTTTGTAGCCACCAGCTTGTTCCGGCTGGGGGAGAGCCCGAAATGGGTGCAGAGGCCCTCGCCGGGGTGGTGATCCGCCTCAGAGGTTGAGATGGACCCTTTTCCAAAAAAATGTGAAACCATCTCACACCCCCCCTAAGTGGGGGTGAGGCCACTGTCAATGATGTTCCGAGTTCTGCTCTGGATCGAAAAGTCTTCGGGCCTCTAGGGCCGAGACCACCAGACCAGCCTGGTGTCACCGAATCCGGCTTTTGATCACTTCGGTTCTGATCACCACTTCTTGTAGGGCAGAAACTTTCCGCACATGCTGACTTTGACCCTGGTGCCGGCCGGATCTTCCACTTTGTCCACCTCCATGGTGAAGTCGATGGCACTCATGATGCCATCACCGAACTTTTCCTGGATCACATCTTTGAGCGGAAGACCATACACTTGCATGATTTCATAGAAGCGATAAATCAATGGATCGGTCGGGAGCTCCGGATCCAGGCAGCCCTTCACAGGAGGGATTGTCAGCTCGTTGGCCAGATTTGGATCCAGATCCAGGGCCTCCAGAAGTGTTTGTGCTTCCTCTGGAGAGGCCGTGGCCTGTCCGTAAAGCAAGCTGGCTATCCATACCTCATCGCGCTGGAGACGTCTTTCAAGCTCGGCAAAACTAACGCCTTTACGGCGCTTGGCGCCCAGCAGGGTTTGGCTGAGAGGGGTCAGTGAGCTCATGGCGCGATCGTGATGGGTGGAATGAGATAAACGAGAGGCGGAAGCCTGATGGAGGCTAGGAGGGCAGTCGGATGGCTACGTTGTTTCAATGGCCCTGGTTTCCATGAGCACTTGCTCTTTCAGCCGCTGCTTCACGGCCAGGATGTCTGGATGGTTTTCATTGGGCAGCGCCGGTCTCTGACACATCGATCAGATGATAAACCGAACAGAAGATTGTCTGCGGAGCTCATGGGGATGATCGTGTCAACGTCTCGCAAGCCTCTCGACACTTTCGCCCACCAGATGAGGATGTCCATCTTTCAGCAACGCTTGAGCTCGTTCCCACGTCCCCATAGGCCTGCAGAACCAGCGCCTTCCTGAATTGTTCCCCGAATCTTGCCCGCCATTTCCGATGTTCCACGCATCAGACGGCTTCAGGTACTGGCGGTAGACGACAGCGTTGCCCTGGTGGACATCGTAAGGTCGCCGTCGCAGGGCCAGCAAGCAGCCGCACTGAGGCGCACAGCGCAAGGTCGCAGCTACCTTTCGATCGCAGTATCCTCGGCTGGCCTTGTGCCGCGGCGAGCACCGCCGGGGCGGGTCATGGAACCTGGGTGAGTGTGGCCCAGGCCTTTGCCTACAGGGGTGGTTGGCGCATCGTGCAGGATGCGCCGCGCAGATCATGAAGGCAGCGAGGCGCGACCACATTGGCGAGACTGAGGCCGTGACATCAGGACTCCGATTCCGGTCAGGAGCTTCTCGATGTGACGTGACCCCCTCGATGTGGCGGTCTCCCGCCGGTACGTCGAGGATGGCTTCCGCCTATGATGATGGATGAGATATTGCCCTGGGTAGAAGAGTAGATACGTGGTGAATGTAGCTATTCCTGAGATTGGCATCAACAGCGAGACTCCTTTGAACGTCTCTCGGAGCGTGCTTGGTGCCGTTGGCACGAAGGTGTCACTGCATCATCCTGAGCGGATTCCCGCAACCAAAAGCATCTTGGTTGTGAGCAACCATCGCAGCTTGCTGGATGCACCCCTGCTGATGGCAGCCCTGAACCGTCCAGTTCGGTTCGCTTGTCACCATTACATGAGCCGCGTTCCTGTCTTGCGGGAGATGGTGTCGGCCATGGGAGCTTTCCCTCTCGATGCACCTGGCGAAAGGCAACATCAGTTTTTTCACAAGTCAGTTGAATTCTTACAGTCAGGACAGGCTGTGGGAATCTTTCCTGAGGGTGCACAGCCAATGGTTCAGGTGAAGCGGCCGAATCAGCTCAGCCCCTTCCATCGTGGTTTTGCCCATCTGGCTCTGGGGGCACAGGTTCGTGATTTGGCCATTCTGCCAGTGGCGATCGCATCAACGCAAGAAGACAAGCATCGGCTCGCACCATTGAAGCTGTTCAATCTTTTTGATCCCACGGAACCTCTGTTCAACTGCGGGGGCTGGCATTCTGCTGTTGTCTATCGCCGTGTGCACCTTCTGATTGGTTACCCTTTATGGATTGACGAGGTGCAACGACAGCACTATGCCGGTCGACACGCAGGCGCGATGGCGAAAGCGTTGACCCATTCATGCATGGAGCAGGTTGCTGCATTACTTCGTTTGGGATTTCAATGATTGAACTTCACTCCCTATGCCAATTGTGAACACAACCCTTGGGCTCCAGACCGCCAAGGTTTCGAAACCAAGTCTTCCGAAGTTTGTCTTTCTGCCAGGGATGGATGGAAGCGGCAAGTTACTGCAGTCGCAAATGGGCACCTTGCAGACAGACTTTGATATCTGCAGCTTGTCGATTCCGTCCAACGACTTCTCGGACTGGAACGGGTTGACTCAACGCGTCGTTCATTTGATCAAGAGCGAAAAGCAACAAGCCCCTGCACGTCCCATCGTTCTTTGTGGTGAGTCTTTTGGTGGTTGTCTTGCCTTACATCTCGCAGCCAACCATCCTCACCTCTGTGATCGCCTGGTTTTGGTCAACCCGGCCTCATCGGCAAGACGTCAACCCTGGATGGAGATGGGCGCTTCATTCACCAAGTGGTTACCAAGTTCCCTGTATCGTCTTTCGACCTTGAGTCTGCTCCCGTTTCTCATCGAACCTCAACGGGTATCGATTTCAAATCAAACGGCTCTGCTGGAAGCCATGGTATCGGTCAAGCCATCCAGCGCCGCTTGGAGATTGTCATTACTCTGTCAGTTCGCTTTGGAGGAACTGCCGCTTGAGCGCATTCAGCAGCCTGTCTTGATTGTGGCTTCAGGCTCAGATCGGCTGCTCCCTTCTGCGGCAGAGGCACGGCGAATCGCCAAGTACCTTCCTAAAGCGAAGACCGCACTGTTGCCAAAGAGCGGCCATGCCTGTCTGCTGGAGACGGAGGTCAAGCTGCACAGTATCTTGAGATCCCAGGACTTTCTATCCACGTGATGGCCTCCAGGGGAGTCGAAGATGAATCTCTTGCCACTACCGGGAAGGATGTGTTGAATGCCCTGACAGACTGTTGTCTGCTGCTCGTCTAAGTTCCCCAGGACAGTGAGACTGGCCAAGGCCAGGCCTGGGGAACGGGTCTGAGAGGCCGTGCGTCCCTATGTGCCGCTCTCGTCGACCAGTTCATTGGTCATCTCATCGACCTTATTGCCATCCTTGGCCCTGTCCTGCGCGTTTGCCTTCTTGCCCGTCTGGCCCCCATCCCCTGTGACAGCGCCGATGCTGGATTGAAGCTTGCCATCTGTTTCTTGTGTTGAGGCGGGGACTTTGTCTGCTTTGGCTCCCAGCAGTGTCTGGGGTTGGGTCACTGGATTTGACAGGGCCATCACTGGAGCTGGAATCAGCAGTGAAGCCATCAGCAGGGCCAACGAAAGAATGGACATCAATAAAGTTTTCATGTCAACTCTCATGGGATGGTCCAGTCAACCCTAATGGCTGTTGATGGTCATGCTGAATGATGTGCAGCGAACATGCATCGACGCGCAGCGCTGACCCATCGAACCTGTTGCGATCTTCCTTGCTGTGATTGGCCTTTGACGGTCATGACATCTTTTGAAGGGCGCACGCCGTATCTCTGGCGATGCCGTTTCATCCCGATTCCCTTCTGGCCAGTGATTCCAGCCAGTGAATGGTTCGTTGGCTTGTCGCAACCGGCAAGGACGACGACTCTTCCTGCCGAGACGTCAACTGGCAGTAGCGCGCTAGCTGCGGAACTCCCGATCAACCACCGCCCCATCAACCACTGACTGCTGCGATGGCTGTCTGAGTTTTACCTGGCTGCGGGAATAGACCTGTGTGAACTCCGCACCAATCAATAGAATCTGCGTTGAATAGAAAATCCAGATCAGCAGAACCACCAGTGAGCCTGCTGCTCCGTAGGTGGAGTCAAAGCTGCTGTTGCCGATGTAGAGGCCGATGGCGGTCTTGCCGAGATTGAACAGTACGGACGTGGCCGCCGCACCCACCCACAGATCTCTCCATGGAACCCGCACATCAGGCAAGTACTTGTAAATCGATGCGAACAGAACCGTGATGACACCCAGTGAGATCATCAAGTTCAGGGCCTGCCCCAGAATCGGGAGTCCTGGCATCCTCCTGTTGAGCGCATCACCAGCGGCAACCAGAAGGCTGGAACGCAGCAGCGACACCAACAGAAGAAAGCCAATGACCAGAACCATGGCAAACGAAAGAAACCGTGAAATCAGAAAGTCGCGCCAACCGCGCCCTGGCTTTGGTTCCACATTCCAGATCGTGTTGAGGGCCATTTGCAGCTGACCAAACACCCCCGAGGCCCCCAGCAGCAACAGCAGGAACCCGACCACCGAGGCCAGCACGCCTCCGGTTCCAGGGCGACTGGCATTCTCAATCATTGCTTGAATCGCTACGGCCCCCTCCTTGCCCACCAATCCTTGGATCTGACGCACCAGCTCTCCCCGAGCGGCCTCTTCGCCAAAGACGGCTCCTGCGACGGCTATGGCGATCAGCAGCAGCGGAGCCAACGAGAAGATCGTGTAGTACGCCAAGGCAGCGGCGTGGAGCGGCACGTTGTCCTGCTTCCATTCAGCAATGGTTTCCCTGATCAGTCGTCTCGATCTCCTAAGTCGCATGGATCATCCTCTTTTCCATCGACCCGTCTCGAGGCTCAAAGCTTAATGGTGGTTGCTGTTACGACCCGCCCTTTTTCGTGCAGCTTGTCTGCATCCATTGAGCACGTCTTGATCCACGGTTCGGGGCACAAACGCCTGTCAGCCAATGACGGTCGCTGCGACGCAGGGTCTTCAGAATGCTTTCCCGCCGAAGCAGCTGCAGCCATCCGAGGAGATTGCCGCCCGTGGCGTCGCACCGTCATCGCCTGGCTGCCAGCCTGGGGGCCAACCAGGACGACGTCGCGTGCCCTTCGATTCCGCCGGCCTTCGGCCCGTCCCCTGCACCCCATCGATGGCTGGCGTGCTCGAGACCCTCGCCTTCCTTCGCGATCCTGATTTCGCCCGCTCGCGCTTCGAGCGCTACGGGGACGTTTACGAAACCAGCCTGCTGGGCCAGCGCACCGTTTTCATCCGCGGCGAGCAGGCCATCGCGGACCTCTTCGCCCAGGGCGACGCCATCCAGGGCTGGTGGCCGGACAGTGTGCGTCAGTTGTTGGGGCCGCTGTCCCTGGCCAACCGCAATGGCGCCGACCACAAGGCCCGTCGTCGCGTGGTGGGTCAGCTGTTCGCCTCCGCGGCCCTGAGGCGTTACAGCCCGGCGATCGTGGCGTTGGTGGAGGGACTCAACCAGGAGCTGCTGGCGGCGCCAGTGCCCGTCGCGCTGGTGCCACGGTTGCGGCGCTTTGCCTTCAGCGTCATCGCCACCACGGTGCTGGGGATCGATGGCGCCGATCGCGACGCCCTGTTCGAGGATTTCGAAACCTGGTGCCAGGGCCTGTTCTCCCTCCCCTTCGCCCTGCCCGGCAGCCCGTTCGCCCGCGCCCGTCAGGCCCGCAAGCGCCTGTTGTGGCGTCTCGGCTGTGTGCTCCAAAAGGCCCAGGCCGCTGCGGCCTCGGGAGCGCCACTCGCCGCTGGTGGCCTCGATCTGCTGGCCGGCGGCCTGGATGAAGCCGGCCTCCCCCTCGCCGACGATGACGTGGCCGAGCAGCTGTTGCTGCTGCTGTTCGCCGGCTATGAAACCACCGCCTCTTCGCTGAGTTGCCTGTTGCTGACCCTGCTGCAGCATCCCGCCGAACTGGGGTGGCTGCTTCATGAGCTCGACGGCCTGTCCTGGCCACCTGAAGAGGGGGATGCCGTGATGGCTTACGACGCTCAACGGGCGCCGCGGCTGGATGCGGTGGTGAAGGAGGTGATGCGGCTGACCCCGCCGGTGGGGGGCTTCTTTCGCCGTACCCGCGAGCCCATCGCCCTGGCGGGTGTGCTGGTGCCGGCCGACCGGGTGGTGCAGGTGAGCATCACCGCCAGCCACCGCCACGGCGCTGACCCTGAGGACCTTGCCGCCTTTCGGCCCCAGCGGCATCTCGAGCCCGACACAAACGTGTTTCTGTTGCCCTATGGCGGTGGTGAGCGCGTCTGCCTGGGCAAGGCGCTGGCGGAGCTGGAAATCCGGCTGCTGGCGGTGGGGCTTCTCAAGCAGCTGCGTTTTGGCTTGGAGCCTGGTCAGGACCTGACACTCATGGTCATTCCCAGCCCCTCTCCGAAGGATGGCTTGCTGGTACGCCCACGCCGCCGAAGCACCGATACCGGTGAAAATGGCGCACGCCCCGAGGCGTTGTCCAGCGAGCCCCGCCGGCATGTGGTCCGTGCTGCAGGCGCCTGGGGCTTCAACGAGCGCGCTGAGACCTTCAACGGCCGGATGGCCATGCTCGGTTTCGTTGCCCTGCTGGCCACCGAATTGGCCATGGGTGGGGAGGCCTTCACCCGCGTCCTGCTGGGCATCGGTTGAATCCTGCACCGGGATGCCATGGACGCTCTCATCCCTGAAATCGCCTGTCCAGCCATTGCGTGACCACATAGACGCCGATGAACATCGGCAGATAGGCGATCCACATGTTGGGCAGCTCAAGCTCCGCGTTATTGATCAGCACCAGCCCCCCGTAGCTGATCAGGCCATAGATCAGCGCTCGACGCAGGGGCCCAACAATTGTTTTCAAGTCGGAAGAACTGATTCGCTTGATTCTATTGGGTCTGCGGCAAGGTCGATGGTCGCCAGGGACTTGAATCTCCAGCAATGGGGAAACTTTATGCTGTGTTTCTGCTTCGCCCCTGGCTTCCCATGAACCGCCCCGCCTTGGCTGTGCTGCTGTTGACCGGCGTTGTGCTGGCGCCCACGGCCGTCAGCGCGCAGGCCTTCGACATGTTCCCGAGCAAGGCTGAGGCGGAAAAGCGTGCCAATGAACAGATGCTGCGCAAGGCGCTTCAGAACGAATGAACCGCCGCCATCTGCTGCGACGGCTGCACCGCACCCTGGTGCCGGTCGCCGCTCTCCCCCTGCTGCTCACGGCCCTGTCCGGTTCGCTCTATGGGGCCCTTTCGGCCCGCGGCATCGAGGCCTTCTGGTTGATGAAGCTGCACACAGGCAACTTCGGGGCCGTCAATCTGCACCCCTATGACTCCACGCTGCTTGGTTTGTTGCTGATGCCGTGGACGGGCGGAAGCCGATCCCCTAACCCCTTCCACGACGGCGCCAGGGCGGGAAGGTCCAGGTCGCTGGTGATGGAGTGGCCCCGCCCACGGCGAACAGGCGATCAAGCCGCAGCTGGTGGTCGACGCTGGTGAGACGTCCATAGGCCAGGCCGACGACAGCGAAGACCCCCAGCGCCGTTGCCGACGCGATCATGAACAGGATCACGATCTGGTAGCGAACGGCCGCCGCCGGCGCCGCCCCCTGGAGGATCTGCCCGGTCATCATCCCCGGCAGGCTCACCAGGCCCATCACCATCATCGAGTTGATCGTCGGGATCATGGCCACGCGGATGGCGTCGCGCACCACCGCCTGGCAGGCCTCCCAGCGGGTCGCTCCCAGGGCCAGATCCGTTTCGACCTGATCGCGCCCGCTGCGCAACCCCTCCATGAAACGATCGAGGCCCAGGGAGAGCCCGTTGAGTGTGTTTCCCAGCACCATCCCCAGGAGCGGGATCAGATACTGGGGGTTGTACCAGGGCTGGGGCTGGATCAGCCCGGTGACCGCCAGGCCCGTGACCAGCGCCGAGGAGGCCATCACCGACAGCAGGCTGTTGAGGTAGATGCCAGCAAAGCGGTGCCGGGTGCGCTGCACGGCGGACACGCCCGCGATCAGCGCCATCGCCGCCCCCACCAGCAGGATCAGGGGCGCGTTGTCCTGGCGGAACAGCCACTCCAGCACGAAGCCAACCAGCAGCAGTTGCACCACCATGCGCACGGAGGCCAGCAGCAGGCTGCGGCCGAGGCCGAGGCGCAGCGCTGCCGACAACCCAACGTTCACCAGGACCAACAGGGCGGACAGGGCCAGGCGGCCATCACTGATCGACAGGGCGCCGGTCGTCGAGGGGGTCATGGCTGCAGTTCCAGGGTGCGGGTGGCGAAGCGTTCGATCTGGTCGCCGTCATGGCTGATGAGCACGGCGGCGCGCGGTTCGGCGGCGAGCCAGGCGATCAGCAGGGCCTCGACGGCGGCGGTGGTGGCCCCATCAAGGGAGGCGGTGGGTTCATCCAGCAGCAGCACCGTTGGATCGAACTGCAGGACCCGCAGCAAAGCCAGCAGTTGCAGCTCACCGCCGGACAGCCGTTCGGCGTCGTAGCGCAGGAACGAAGGGTCGCGCCCCAGGGCCTCCAACCAGCTGGTGATGCGCTCGTGGCTCCAGCCCACTTGCCCGCGATGCTCCCGAAACCGCCACGGCGCGCGAAGGTTCGTCTCCACGGTTCCCCCAGCGGCGACGGGCCGCTGCGCCAGATACGACACCATGGCGCGCCAACGAGGCAGGCCCCAGCCCGCCGGAGGGCTTCCCAGCAGGTTGAAGCGTCCTGCCTGCGGGGGATCGAGCAGGGCCAGGGTCCGCAGCAAGAGGGTTTTCCCCGCCCCCGAGGGTGCCACCAGCCCCAGGCGATCACCGGCGGCCAGCTCGAGGTCCAGCTGGCTCCAGAGCAGCCGGTCCCCCAATCGCCTCTCGAGGTCCTTACCGCTCAGGAGCAGGGAGCGGTCGATGGCGGCGGAATGGCTGGGCACGTCTCACTTTGACCCGCGCCGATCCTTAGGCTCCCCAGTCAACTGCTGCTCACGGCGGATTGGCAGCTGGTCCCTTTCGACGCCAACCAAAGTTCCACGGTGCCTTGGGGCACGGAGCGTGCATACTTCCATGTGCTCAAGTCGATGGGAAGGATTCCCGGCTTTGTATTGCCCGATCCTTCAACGAGGGCTCTGACAGGTGTGGCTGGTGGCTTGAGCGTGTCGATCTGGGCGATCAGTTTCTTGGCCAGGTCGATGTCGCCCTTGTGGAAGAAGCGAACAGAGTTGTACTGACCGCAACTCCTTGCTGAGGGTTCAACAAGCCGGACTCCCGAAACGATGTACCATCTCCTGGCGGAAAGTTGGAGCAGCAGAGGCTCCAGTTGTTCGGCTAAAGCCGGATCATCCAGGTGAACGGTGACAATGGCCAGGCTTGATTCGGTGTAGGGGCTTTCGGCGTGGGCGGCTTCGAGCCTGACCGCATTGAGTTGATTGACCACCCTGGCCTGGGCCAGCGAGCTGGCCACCCTCCTGGGATCGGTGATGGCGTCCTGGGCTAGCTGAGAAACGCTGGCCGCCTGCTCACCATTGCTATCTCTGCCCTCCACTTGTTTACGTAACGCTTCAATCGCCAGGGCCCCGGCTTCGCCGCAATCGGCTTCGATGGCAGCGGCGGGAGTCAGGTTCTTACCACCAAGCTTCAGATTCAGATTGAAGACCTGCTGTTTGTAGTAGTTGTTGCAACTCTCGCCAGAGCTCTTGACAAGACGGTTCAGCACCCTGGCGGCCTGGTCAACGCCATGGTTGAACTGGGTTTGGGTGGCAGACGCTTGGCGGGAATTGTTGTTCTGGGCATTGATCGACTCTTCACCGGATGACCCTTCAATCAGAAGAATCGATATTCTCGCGAGCAGTAACTTATCCCTCGGGGCCTTTTCTTTGCCTGGCTCGGTGTTGAGCATGTGCTCAATTGCCAGGAGGGAAATGTCTCTGCCAAGTTGTTTGGATGTGAGTTTATCGGTGAGATCGCCAACCAGCCCCGCGGTGCGAGATTGTTGGGACAGCTTGTTGACCTCGTTGGATGTGATGGTGGCGACAACAAGCCCGATGGTGCCGGCGATGGCTGCAATGCCCGAGACGATATTGTTGAATGTCCTGCCACGTTCAGAGTCAGTCACTCTTGTCCCGCTGAGATCATCGTCTGGTTTGTAGTCTCAGCGACACTTCAATGCACTCTTGCTGGGTCTCACATTTCTTATTGGTGTTGATGGTGGCCTTCTTTGGCGGCTTTCGATGTCACGATGCCCTCCGGCACCACTGGATTGGGGATGGCGCAACAGGTTGAACGTCGCCAACGGATCCGTTCGGTTCGGTTGCGTCAGCGGGGTGGGGTGCTCCATGCGGAGGAGCTGCAGGGCTGGCGCCGCCATTGGCGCGAGCCCTATCGGTTCATGCTCGCCATTTCCTGGCCGGGCTTTCTGCTCAGCATCGCCGCCAGCTGCCTGCTGCTCGATCTCGCCTTCACGCTGCTCGATGCGCTGGATCTCGATGGCATCGGTGGGGCCCCCGCCGGGCAGCGCCATTCCGTGCTGGATGCCTTTTTCTTCAGTGTCCAGACCCTCGGTTCGATCGGCTACGGGGTGCTCCATCCCAGCAGCCTCTGGGTGAATCTGGTGGTGACGGTGGAGGCCCTGTTCGGGCTGCTGTTCATTGCCGTCACCACCGGCCTGGCCTTGGCCCGTTTCTCCCGCAGCCGCGCCCGTCTGCGCTTCAGTCGTGTGGCCACGGTCGAACCCTGGCAGGGGCACCCCTCCCTCACCTTCCGGGTGGCCAACGTGCGCCAGAACAGCCTGGTGGCCTTCCAGGGACTCGACGAGATCCTGCCTGGCACCGGTGCACTTTCGCTGCAGCTATGGGGCGGCGGATCTGCGGCTGGGGGAACAGTTTCGCGACATGGTGCGGATGGACGGCCCGGACAGCGTCTGCCTCGATTTCAGCTGCTTCGATGAGACGGATCTGCAGCATCCGGCGCTGCGCCCAGAGACTCCCGGTCATGGGGAGCCAACAGATTGATCTCCGGACCCACAGGCACCACGCCCGTGGGATTGATCATGGTGTGGCTCTGGTAGTAGTGCCGTTTGATGTGCGCCATGTTCACCGTTGGCGCCAACCCCGGCTGCTGATAGAGATCGCGGGTGTAGGCAAACAGGTGTGGGAAATCGACCAGCCGCCGGAGGTTGCACTTGAAATGCCCCACATAAACGGGATCGAAACGCACCAGCGTGGTGAACAGGCGCCAGTCGGCTTCGGTGATCGCAGAGCCCAGCAGATAGCGCCGGGTGGCCAGCTGCTCGTTGAGGTCCGCCAGGGTGCGGAAGAGTGGATCCAGCGCCTCTTCGTAGGCCGCCTGGGTGGTGGCGAAACCACAGCGATAGACCCCGTTGTTCACCGTGCGGTAGATCCGTTCATTGAGGCGGTCGATCTCCTCGCGCAGCGCCACGGGATAGAGGTCACCGTTGATGGCGCCCAGGTGATCGAAGGCGCTGTTGAACATGCGCAGAATCTCTGAGGATTCGTTGCTCACGATCGTGCGCCGTTGCCTGTCCCACAGCACCGGCACGGTCACCCGGCCGCTGTAATGGGGATCGGCCACGGTATAGAGCTGGTGCAGGGCCTCAGCGCCCTCATTGGGATCAGGCACCACCCCCTCCCCTGCCTGGAAGGTCCAGCCCTGGTCGCCCATGAACCAGTGCACGACGGAGAGAGGGATCAGATCACCCAGCCCTTTGAGGGCGCGCACGATCAAGGTGCGATGGGCCCAGGGGCAGGCCAGTGACACATAGAGGTGGTAACGGCCGGCTTCGGCAGGAAATCCAGCCTCGCCGCTCGGGCCGGCCGATCCGTCCGGGGTGATCCAGTGGCGGAAGGCCGCCGTTGCCCGCTCGAAGCGGCCGGCGCTTTTGCCGGTGTCGTACCACTGGTCCTTCCAGACCCCGTCCACCAGCAGGCCCATCACGGTCGGAGTCTCTGGGCAGACCATAACGGGGCCTCTGGCGCCACCCGGCCGCTGCTGCAGGGGAGAATCGGACCCATGGTGGAGAGATCAGCAGCGCCGATCCCGTGACGCCAAGACATCGCCCCTGGCGCTGGATCGCGCTGGCCCTCTGCAGTGGCCTGCTGGCTGGGCTGCTGGCGAGCCTGCCGCCCCTGGCGCCTGCAGCGAAGGCCCAGTCCGTCGAACTGCGGGGGGTGTGGCTCACCGCCAATGACATGCCTGTGCTGCGCGACCGCGGCCGCATGCAGGCCGCGGTGAGCCAGCTGGCGCAGCTGGGTTTCAACCGGCTGTATCCGGTGGTGTGGAGCGGCGACGTTGCCTATTACCCCAGCCGCGTCAGTGAGGAGCGCCAGCTGCAGGACTTCAGCTTCAGGGGCCTGCAGGGGCAGGACATCCTGGGCGAACTGATCAGCGCCGGCCGCAACCGTGGGCTGAAGGTGATCCCCTGGTTTGAATTCGGTTTCATGGCGCCACCCGATTCACCGCTGGCGCGTCGGCAGCGCAGCTGGCTCACCCAGAAGCGCGACGGCGGGCTCACCTCCAGCAGCGCCGCTGGCACGGTGGTGTGGCTCAATCCCTTCCGGCCGGAGGTGCAGCAGCTGATCACCGATCTGGTGCTTGAAGTGGTGAGCAACTACGGCGCCGATGGCATCCAGTTCGACGACCACATGAGCCTGCCGCGGGAGTTCGGCTACGACCCCTTCACCACGGCGCTCTACCGCAAGGACACCGGCAAGGATCCACCGGCCAACCCCGAAGACCCCGCCTGGGTGAAATGGCGGGCCGACCGCATCACCGCCTTCATGGAGCGCCTGGCCCAGGCGGTACGGGCCGCCCGTCCTGGTGCCCTGGTCTCGATCGCGCCCAACTACTACGACTTTGCCTACAAGCTGCAGTTGCAGGACTGGCGCGCCTGGGTGCGGCGCGGCATCGCCGATGAACTGCTGGTGCAGATCTACAGGCCCGATCTGGAGAGCTACCTGCCCCATCTCAGCCGGCCGGAGGTGCAGGAGGCCCGTCAGCGCATCCCCACCGCCATCGCCGTGATGAGCGGCCAGCGCAACCGACCCACCCCCTTGGCGCTGATGGCTCAGAAGCTGGCCGCCAACCGGGCCCAGGGACTGGGGGTGGCGTTCTTCTATTTCGAGAGCCTGTGGAGCCTGGGGCCCGAGCCAGCCCAGGAGCGCATCGCCGGGCTGGCTGAAATGTTGGGGGCCCTGGGGCCACCAGTCCCCTAGCGCCGCTGTTGCCGTCGCTTCCCTTCCAGAACAAAGCCCGGAGCGTTCGCCCCGGGCTTCAGGAGTCCTTGGTTGTGTGGTCGGAGCCGCTGGCGCTGGCACCTGGGGCCAGGTGTCTAGTGGGACGTTCCGTTGGGTCCGGGGCACCTGAAGCGGTGCAGTGGACGGCGACGGCGTGACACGCCTGGAACGTCAGAGATCCGTCGAGAGTGTTGGAGCAGGGGCCGGATCGTCAGCGCGCTCCTGATGCCTGCTCCGGGGGGGTGTCTTCCATCACTGAAGCCTCCGAGTCCCGATGCCGTCACCATCGTTCAGCCCACCGATGCGTGCCACACCTTCTGGGTGATCGACACCTGTCTTCACTGGCGGCAACGGGTCTTCATCAAGAGAGCAGCGCCATGGGCATCCGCTGAGTGACAGCGGCCTGCACTCCACTACTTGCTCTTCCGAACCTGCTGCCGCACAAAAGGAGACGGCGTGAGCACAGCGGTGAGCACGGCGCGCCATTCCCCTGCCATGGGTTGACCACCGTTGGCGGCAGGTCCACACCAACCCTCAGGTTGGGGGTGATCAGCACCAGATCGTGCTCCAGAGCTGTGGCTGCCAGCACACTGACGATCGCGGCCAACGCCCGCCCGTCGTCATGGCCAGGCAGAAGCAGACGCTCCTCGCTGAGAGGGCCGGGCTGAGGGACGCAACCGCTTTACACTCTGTTACAGTTCTCGAAACAATCTGAAACACAGATGACTGACACCGCTTCCCGCTTCGGCTTCGTCGCCTTCGCTGAAACCTGGAATGGCCGCCTCGCCATGCTCGGCTTCGTGATCGGCCTCGGCACCGAGCTGCTCACCGGCCAGGGCATCCTCTCCCAGATCGGTCTGGGTTGATCGCCATGGGAACCGACTACACCCCCGCCATCACCGTCGTCGTCGCCCTTGTGGTGCTGCTCACCGGCATGGTGACCTTCGTGCTCAGCCGCCCCAGCGACCTGGAACCCAGAACCCGCTGACCGTCTGACGGCTCAAGCTTTTCCCCCCTTCTTCCTGAACCCATGACCAACACCCCCGCCAACGCCCCTTTTCTGCAGGGCGACGACGAGCGTTCCATCCACATGGAGCAACTCAAGCGCGTTGAACTGTTCAACGGCCGCGCCGCCATGCTTGGCCTGGTGATCGGTGTCCTCACCGAAGCCATCACCGGTTCCGGCATCGCCCACCAGATTGGCCTCGGTGCCCTGACCGACGGCTACGCCGCCTGCCGCACCCAGTTCCTGCCTTTCTGCTTCTGATCGCCCCCTTCTGATGCTGATCACCCAGTCCTGATGCTGATCCCGCCCCCCCTCTGTCCCTTCACGGCCGCCCGGATCGCCGGTCTTCAGGCCACGGTGCTGCTGCTCCTCACCTTGCTGATCAAGGCCAAGGTGCAGATCAAGGCGGCATCGGCCCTGGGCCTGTTCCTGCTGGCCCTGCAGACCCTGGTCTTTCTGACCGCCGCCGGAGCCCTGGGATTGGTGGCCATCGGCGGCGCGGCCATGGTCCTGAGCCGTCCGCGGTCGGCCGAAGCCTGAAGCCTCCACTGCCATGACCGACCCGCTGCAGCCACCGCTGGGTGAGGCCTCACTCAGGGCCCTGTTCACCAAGCCTTACGGCACCCCCGGACCCACAGCGCAGCAGTGGCGGGCCGTCTACGACGAGGACGTTCATTTTCAGGACCCCACCCAGGAACGGCGTGGCCTCAGCGCCTACATCGTGGCCCAGGAGGGGCTCATGCAGCGTTGCGATGACGTGTTCCTTGAGCCTGCAGCCGTGGCCGTCTCCGGGGATACGGCTTTCGTCGAATGGACCATGGGCCTGAAGATCAAAGGCATCGAATTCGTGTATCCCGGCACCACCCGCCTCCGTTTCGGCGCTGACGGCAAGATCGTCGAGCACCGCGACTACTTCGATTTCGTCGGTCCCACCTTCGCCCCGGTGCCCCTGGTGGGAGGTTTCGTGCGCTGGCTCTATGGGCGTTTCGTGGCCTGAAGTCCCCTTCAGGTGGGCGTGCGCTCCGGACGGTGGCGATAGCCCCATCGCCACGGCAGGACCCCATCCATCCGCTGTGCGTCTTGGCTGCGGTGGTAGCTAGCGGGGCCTGCGCATCACGTAACCGGTGCAGACGGCACGATGCAGGGTGGTCACCCCAAAACGGAACCCTTCAGCGTCGGCGATGGCCACCACCTGGTAAGCATCAAGTCCGCTGAGCCTGGTCCGTAGCCTCTCGGAGATCGCCGCATGGGCCAGAAAACGCTCCAGCTGGTCCTGCTCCTCTGCTTCGCCGATGTCCATGGGCCGATTGCCTCAGCGGCCTGAGCCAGTGAGGGCCTTGCTCGCCCTCGCCGATCGGTGATTCCGGGAGGGGCGAGTCTGGCGAGGTCCGGTGAGGCGGGCCAGCCGGGCCAGGGGCGTGCTGGTGCGGCGCAGTGCCTCCTGTTGCCGTTCGCGGTAGGGGCGATCCACCGCTTCCATCGCCGCCAAGTCGTCATGATCGTGGACGCCATAGAGCAGGCCGGTGATCCGCTCCGCGTCCATGGCCTCCGCAGCGGCCTCCTGCCAGAGGCGCTCACTCTGGAAACGGTCGCCCCGCCGGAACTGGGCGTCGGCCAGCTGTCGCGTGAGCGCGAACACCAGCTGCCGCTCTTTGAAGGCGGAGAAACTGCCTTCGAAGTCATGGGGAAAGCAACCGGTGGCTATGGGAGGTGTCCTGCCGCTGGGGTCCGGGGGGTGGCCACTGTGGCGCCGCCCTCCAGGAGGGGTCCACATAATGGTATCGGTTATTACCAGAATTAAGGGGCCCCAGCCGGATTCCTGCCTTGGCCCAATGGCCTACACGCACCGCCAGGTTGGGAGCACGCCCTCCGTCGATGCCATGTCCCCCTTCCCTTGTCTGGTGATCGTTCACGCCCTGGCCGCCACGGTGTGGACCGGTGGCCACCTGGTGCTGGATCTGGGCGTGCTGCCGCAAGCCCTGCGGGAGCGGAGCGCTGATCGCATCCGCGACTTCGAGCCCCTTGGCCTCACAGCCCTCGGCCTGCAGGTGATCACCGGCCTCTGGATGGGCTTGATCCTTCTGCCTGACTTGCATGGATTGTTCGACCCAGCGAATCCGATCGGCCTGCTGGTGGGTACCAAGCTGCTGTTGTTGACCGCCACCGCCGCCCTGGCCGTACACGCCCGGCTGCGGCTGATCCCCAACCTCACGGACGCCAATCTGATCCGCCTGGGGGGTGTGCTGGGCTGACTCCCGAGCGGTGGCTCATCGGTGCCGGTGGTGCCGCGCCGTGGGACGGTTCCGGTCCAGCCTGCTGAGGAAGTAGTAACTGGCAAAGCCGATCACCACCATGGCGAGCATGAAGGCCGGATAGGACACACGCCAGTTCTTGGGGCCGGTGATCATCGTCCATTCGGACATGCCGCCGATGCCCGCCAGCAGGGTCAGCGGCATGAAGATCGTCGTGATCAGCGTCAAGCGCCTGACGGTTGCGTTGGTGTCGTTAGCAGCTTTGGCCATCTGATTGTTGAGCATCGACAGATACATCTCCATCAGGCTGGTGACGATGTCGCGATACGACTCGGTGACCTCATAGAAGCGCACCAGATGGTCGTAGATGTCGCGATAGTGGTAGATTGCCTTCTCAGACACCAAAGGGAAATCCCCCCGGCAGATCTTGCTGAGGATCTCTCGCTCGTGAAACAGGCTCTTGCGCAGTCGCAACAGGTAACGCCGAAACCTGATCAGATCGGCCGGCTTGAAACTGGCCGGATCCGCAATCAGGGCCCCTTCCACACCATCCAGCTCGTCCTCAAGGGCCTCGATGGCCACAAACTTCTGATCAACGACGTGGTCGAGGATCAGTTCCATGAGGTGGGACGGCCCCTGGCGGATCTCGTCAATACTTCTTTCGGCAATCCGCTCAACCCCATCGAGATAGGAGCGCTGCCTGGAATCAAGATGACTGATGCTGACCAGAAATCTCTTGCCGAGGAACAGGTTGATTTCACCCACCTCCAGAGTGCCCTGGCCATACTGAAATGTGTTGAACAGGATGAAGGTGTTGTCTGGGAACTCGTCCACCTTGGGGATCTGATTGTCATCAAAGCAATCTTCGATGGCCAGCGAGTGCAGGCCAAGCAGGCCGACAAGCCCTGCCAGATCATCCCTTGTGGCCTCGCGGTAGTGCAACCAGGCGAAGCCTTCCCCTTCCGCCGCCGTGACAGCCTCCACTGCCGATGCCACGCGCTTCGCTGGGCCATCGCGGCCGATGACAAAGAAGCTGGCGTCAGACACGCGCTCTTGGGCAGATGGCTTTCGCCAGCGTAGGCAGACCTGCTGCCGCGCTCCCAGGCACGCCCAGCCGGGAGGTCAGCTTGAACCTCCATCCTGCCAAGGGTCCACGGCAAAGCCTTCCGTTCCGTCATGCTGGAACTAGTGCATCATGACCGGATGCCCCATCACGTTGATCGCCCCACCAAAACCTGCGTGGTCTGTGGTCGACCGTTCCAGTGGCGTAAGAAGTGGAAAGACGTCTGGGAGGAGGTTCGCTATTGCTCGGAGCGTTGCCGGCGGAACCGCAACCGAGCACTCCCTGAGACTTCCGATCGCTCTCAGATGTCGAATTCCCTCACCAGCGACCGGCACTGAGAATCGGTGACAGGTTCAAGCGTTGCGCTGGATCCTGCAAACAGGAGATGGTGCTTCACGACAGGATCAGGTTGGACGCGGAGAACAGAAGCGGTCCCATCAGCATCACTTCGAAGTCGCTCTTGCCGTTGCCATCGGTGTCGCCTTGCAGCAGGATGTCATTCTGTCCACGGTTTTGTTGAATCCGTAGTTGGCCGGCTTCCCCATAGAACTCCCGAGAGCCGATCCAGGTGAAGTGCTGAAGGCCAGCTCGGTCGCTGTCGGCGTCAACTCTGGAGAGATCGATTCTGTCATCAGCGGCGAAGTCAGTGATCACATCACGCAGCTGCGGATGGCTCAAGCTGCTGTCAGCGCGAACATAGACGAAGGTGTCGCTGCCCCCGCCGTACAGCCCTTTCCACTGGGCCGGAGCTCCAGGCAGACCGAAGAACGCCAGGTCGCGGAAGTTGTTCGGCGCGGACCAGTTCAGGGCCAGAGGGGCCCCAGCCAGCCAATCGGCACCGTAGCCACCCGAGATGATGTCGTGGCCGCCGCTGCCGACGATGCCGTCATCGCGGCTGGTGCCGATGGTGGAAGGGGCCAGGGCTCCGATCGTGAGGCTGACATTGTTGATCGCGGCAACGGTGAACGTACCGTAGTAGTCGTCCTTGGAAGCTGTATAGAAGCCAACAAAGTTCGGATTATTGGCCGTTGGTGATGAACCGGCGGTGTCGGGGAGTCTTCCGGCGGCCTTTTCTGTGGCTGCCTGGGAGCGGAGAATGGAGGTATAGGCATTGGCCTCAAAGGAATAGTTGGGATTCGGTTTGTCTGCGCTTGGATCAGCATTCGTGTATCCGTAATTCCAGACGTTCCAGTTGTGGGCGAACAACTGCTCTCCGCTGGGTTGGGGCACCTGCGCACCCAATCCGCCATTCATGGCGGTCCAGGATGTGTTGGTGGAGAAGTCAAAACCGAAGGCCGGATAGGTCTGCTGAGGATTCAGGCTGCTGGCGCTGGTTGAGCGGGGGTAGCCAAAGGGGGAGGGCCCATAGGGAACCTCCTCAAGGAACTTGATCCAGCCCGCGGGAGCATTCGGCGGCCAGTAGGCCTGTTGTCCGTTCTGAACGGCATTGGCCATGATCACCTGCTGCTGCCAGAGCCTCATCGGGCCAACGAATCGCTGGTTCGGTGCATCCCAGAGATTCGATGGCGTGCCGACCCCTTGACCTGAAGCCGCACTGGTGACGAATCCGCCCGGTGGCAGGGCGGCGAATCCCATGGCGATCTCGGCCGCCTTCAGGAAGCCGAAATTGTGGATCGACCCTGTGCTGTCGGTGATGTTGGTCTGGATGGGATAGGCCCAGTCTTCGATGTAGGACATGTCAGCGGAAAAGCCGCTGGCATCAATGGTGTATTCGTAGAAGGAGAAGGGCGCTGTGGTGTTCCAGCCGATCGGTTCCTGGCCAGGATTGGCGAACAGCGTTGAAGAGCTCGAGACGTAGATCCTCATCTGAGGAGCGGCCTCGATGGCAATGGTGTTCAGGCCTGTCGAGAGTGTGTTGCTCTGCCCGGGTTGGGGAGGCTGAACGGCGAAACCGGGCCCGACGACGTAGTAGTAGAGAGTGCTGCCCGACTGATTGTTGATCGTCAGGGAGGCGGTGGCCATGGTCCAGCTCGTAACCCAAAACCCAACGTAGGTGTCATTGGCTGCACGCCAGCCAGCGCACACTGCGGCGCAGGCCTTCGTCGCAATGGCCCTGCATCAGCAGACCCGCCCCGCCCCACAGCAGCCGTGGGGCCAGATCCAGCGGGCCCCCGCCCAGCTCCCGCAGCGGCGTGAAGCCGAGCCGCCGGAAGTAGCGCCGCAGGCGCCGGTGCTGGCGTTCCCCATCGCGAATCGCCAGCAAGCGGGCCGAGCGGCAGGGCGTGGTCTCCAGGGCCCAGGCAAAGGTGGCCGCCCAGATCAACGGCCCCACGGCTTCGGTGCGCTCGCCCTGCACCCGCAGCGTGTCGAGGCGCAGGCCATCGGCCAGGGGCAGGCACCAACCCTTGAGTTCGCCCAGCAGCAGCGGCGGCTGCTCCGCCCGCGGCCGGGCGACCGCCACCCTCAGCCCCCGCACCCCCGCCATCCCCCGCACCTGCAGCCGCAGCAGCAGTCCGTGGCCCCTGGCCCGCTCCTCCAGCGCAGCCAGGCTCAGCATGGCTGGCCGGCCACAGGCTCCGGAAAGGGCTCGGCGGCGAGCACCGCCTCCAGGGGCAACGGGCCATGGATGTGGGGGAAGCACTCACCCGTGTCCGGAGCCGGTTCCCACCGCAGCGGCGCCGTCAGTCGATCGGGGTCGATGGTCAGCAGCAGCACCTCCCCCGCATCGGCGTAGAAGCGCCCGTAGGTGGCCTCCACCTGTTCGGCCCCGCTGGCATGGATGAAGCCCACGTCCTGCAGTGATTGCCCGCGGGTCGAGCGTTCATACACCCCTGCGGCCCGGGCCTGGCGCCATTCGTCAGCCAGCGCCAGGTGGTAGATCCAACCCTCTGAGCGCCAGGGCCGCCGCGGGGCCCAGGGCCCGGCCATCACCGCCGCCAGTTCGGGCCCCTGCAGGAACCGTTGCAGCCAGCGTTGCAGTGGCACCAGATCACTCTGCTGATCGAAGTCCTCCGCATCGGCGAGCCGGAACTGGCGCACGAAGGGCAGCAGGGCCATGTCGGCCAGGGATGGACGCCTCCCCAGCAGCCAGCCGCCAGCCTCCAGGGTCTCGCTCCAGCCCCGCAGGATCTCGAGCGCCGCGCCGCGATGCAGCTCCCGGTCGTCGCCGGGATAGCGATGGGCGTACTTGAAACGATCCAGATGGTGCTTGAAGGCCCCATCGTTCTGCTCGATCAGGGCGGTGATCCGGGCCCGCTCGCCGCTGCACCGCAGGTCGTCCGGATCCTGCACCGCCAGGGCCCAGTCCATCACCGCCAGGCTGTCGGGCCGCACCTCAGCACCACCAGCTTCCAGCGGCAGCACCAGCACCGGCACGGTGCCAGCGGCGGCGGCTTCCAGCAGCTCGGGGGGCTTGCGGCCCAGGTGCACCTCCCGCAGCTCCAGATCCAGCCCCGGTCTCAGACCCGCCGCCGCCAGGGCCAGCCGCGCCCGGATCGCGTAGGGGCAGCGTCGAAAGCTGTACAGGATCGGCAGGGCGGCCGCCATCCGCTCAAGCGCCGGCGGGGGGCATGACCCGGCCGATGTGCGGTTCGTCGCAGGTTTCGGCCCGCCGCATCTGGCGCTGGCGCTCGGCGAAGCGCTCCCGGTCGGCCGGGGTGAACCGATCGATGCAGTGGCGGCAGCTCACCCCCGCCACGTAACTGTCCAGCTCCAGGTCGGCCGGGGCCAGGGGCAGGCCGCAGGCGTGGCACATCTGGTAGCAGCCCGGCTGCAGCTGGTGGTTGAGGGCCACCCGCTGATCGAAGACGTAGCACTCCCCCTGCCAGCGGCTCTCGGCTTCCGGCACCTGCTCGAGGTAGTTGAGGATGCCGCCCTGCAGTTGCAGCACGTCCTCGAACCCCTGGGCCAGCAGGTAGGCCGTGGCTTTCTCGCAGCGGATGCCGCCGGTGCAGAACAGCGCCAGCCGCCGGGGGCGCTTCTCGGCCAGCAGCGGCCGCAGCCGTTGCTCCACCCAGGCGGGAAAATCGCTGAAGGTCTCGGTGCCGGGGTCGATGGCGCCCGCAAAGCTGCCCAGGGCCACCTCGTAATGGTTGCGGGTGTCGATGGTCAGGGTGCCTGGATCGCCCAGCACGGCGTTCCAGTGCTCGGGCGGCACCGGTACCCCCGTGCCCCGGAACGGCTGCGCCGAGGGCTCGGCCATCGTCACGATCTCCGCCTTGAGGCGCACCTTGAAACGGTGGAACACCCGCCCCTCGGCCTCACTGCGCTTCACCGCAAGGTTCGCCAGGCGGGGGTCGGCCTGCAGCAGCTCCAGCAGGGCAGCCACGCTGGAGGCCGATCCGGCGACCGTGCCGTTGATGCCCTCGGTGGCCAGCAGGATGGTGCCCAGCAGACCGGCCTGGCTCCCCAGCGCCAGCAGCCTGGTTTGCCAGTCGGGCAATTCCTCGCTGGCCAGGGGGACGAACCTGTAGAACGCGGCGACCTGCACCCTCAGCGGCCGGCTGTGGCGGCGAGCGCCTGGCCCTCCAGCTGCACCCGCACCCCGGCGGCCCGCAGCAGCTCCTGGTCGCTGCTCACCGCCGGATTGGAGGTGGTGAGCAGGGTGTCGCCGTAGAAGATCGAATCGGCGCCCGCCAGCAGGCAGAGGATCTGGGCTTCCCGCCCCAGCTGCTCGCGCCCGGCGCTGAGCCGCACTCGGCTGTGGGGCATGAGGATGCGGGCGGTGGCCACCATCCGCACCAGCTCCAGGGGGTCAATGGCCGGCTGCTCCTCCAGCGGGGTGCCCTCCACGGCCACCAGAGCGTTGATCGGCACGCTTTCCGGGTGGGGATCCAGACAGGCCAGCACCTGCAGCAGCCCGGCCCGGTCTTCGGGGCCCTCGCCCAGCCCGATGATGCCGCCGCAGCAGAGGTCGATGCCTGCACGCCTCACCCGCTCCAAGGTGTCGAGCCGTTCCTGGTAGGTGCGGGTGGAGATGATCCGGCCGTAGTGCTCGGGGCTGGTGTCGAGGTTGTGGTTGTAGGCGGTGAGTCCCGCCTCCGCCAGCCGGGTCGCCTGGCCGTCGCTGAGCATCCCGGCGGTGACGCAGGCCTCCAGGCCCAGCTCCCGCACGCCGCGAACCATGGCGAGCATCGCCTCGAAGGGGGCCCCATCGCGGATTTCCCGCCAGGCCCAGCCCATGCAGAAGCGATGGGCACCGGCGTCCCGGGCCTGCCGGGCACGCTCCAGCACCGGTGCCACCGCCAGTGGCTGGCGTCCGTCCAGATCGCTGGGGTGGTGCATTGACTGGGGGCAGTAGGCGCAGTCCTCCTCGCAGCCTCCCGTCTTGACGCTCAGCAGCGAGGCCAACTGCACGTGGTAGCCGGGGTTGGCGCTGCGGTGGACGCCCTGGGCCTGCCAGAGCAGATCCATCAGGGGCAGTTCGAGCAGGGCCTGGATCTCCTGGCGGGACCAGTCGTGGCGCAGGGTCATGGGGCGTTCTCGACACCGGTATGAACACCACCGAAGCGGCGCTCGCGCCCCTGATAATCGAGCAGCGCCGCCAACAGGGCCCCGGTGTCGAAGTCGGGCCAGAGCACCTCGGTGATGTGCAGCTCGGCGTAGGCCAGCTGCCAGAGCAGGAAGTTGCTGATGCGCTGCTCGCCGCTGGTGCGGATCAGCAGGTCGGGGTCGGCGTCGCCGGCGGTGAACAGCTCGGCGGCAAACAGATCCTCGTTGATGCTGGCCGGGTCGAGCTCGCCGCGGGCGGCTCGCTCGGCGAGACGGCGGGCCGCCCGCACCAGCTCGCTGCGGCCGCCGTAGTTGGTGCAGACGTTGAAATGGATGCCGCTGTTGGCGGCGGTGCGCTCGGTGGCATCGCGGATCAGGACCTTCAGGCCCTCCGGCAGGGGATCCAGGTCGCCGAGGAAGCGGATCCGCACCTGCTGGCGTTCGAGCGAGTCGAGCTCCCGGGCGAGCACCCGCTCGAACAGGGCCATCAGGAAGGCCACCTCCTCACCGGGTCGGGTCCAGTTCTCGGTGGAGAAGGCGTAGGCCGTGAGGGCGCCGATGCCCCAATCGCTGCAGTGGCGGAGGGTGCGCTTGAGCGTCTCCACCCCGGCCCTGTGACCCATGGCCCTGGGCAGCCCCCGCTGGCGGGCCCAACGGCCGTTGCCGTCCATGATCACGGCCACGTGACGGGGCAGTCGAGCCGGATCCAGCTGGGCGGGCAGCTGGTCGGGATCGGACGATGGAGTGGTCGCCAGGGCGCGACTCATCCGCGATGTTCCGGCAAGTCCGTGGACACGCTACGCCCCGTGGGTGCGGAGGCCAGGGCCTCGGTGAGCAGGTCGTGCAGCCGGCTACTGGTGATGGGCCGCTCCAGCCGGCCCTGGGAGGCCAGCGACAGGGTGCCCGTTTCCTCTGAGACCACGATGCAGAAGCAGCCGTCGTGGCGTTCGGTCAGCCCCATGGCGGCGAGGTGACGGGTGCCGTAACGGTTCAGGCCCTGGCGCGAGAGGGGCAGGATCACACCGGCCGCCACGATGCGGTTCTTCTGGACCAGTACAGCGCCATCGTGCAGGGGCGTGTCCACGGCGAAGAGGTTCAGCATCAGCTCGACGGAGAGATGGGCGTCGATGCGGATGCCGGGGTTGAGGAAGTCTTCGGGGCGCAGATCGCTGCCCAGGTCGAGCACGATCAGGGCACCGCATCGGGCCTGGGACAGGCGGCCGGCGGCCTCGGTGAGCATGCTCACCGACCCAGACGCCAGCTGATCACGGCTGCGATCGGCGAACAGCACCCCCAGGCGTCCGGTACCCAGCAGTTCCATCAGGCGTCGCAATTCCCCCTGCCACAGGATCGCCAGGGCGAGGCTGCAGGCCAGCACCAGGGCGTCCACCAGGCTGCTGGTCAGTGGCAGGTTGGCGTAGCGCTGCACGAACCAGGCCAGCGCCACCAGAAACAGATAGCCCCGCAGCAGCCAGAGGGTGCGGGCCTCCGTGACCCGGCCGAGCAACAGCAGCCCGAGCAGGGAGGCGAACAGGAGATCCAGCAGCAGGCGGAAATCGATGAGCCGCAGCCAGATCACAACAAGACAGATGGGCAGGCCGGTTCCAGGGAAGGCCGCCTGACGCGGTCAGGTTACCGGCAGGAGACGGTGGGGCAGAACGTCGTAGCGCAGTAGGTCTTCCGGCTGCTCCCGCCGCTGCACCACATCGGCCACGCCGTCATGGACGAACACCGCCGCCGGCCTCGGGATACGGTTGTAGTTGGACGCCATCGCGGCGTTGTAGGCCCCGGTGGCGAACACGGCGAGGACGTCGCCGGGGGCGGCGGCCGGCAGGCGGATGTCGCGCAGCAGCACATCGCCGGACTCGCAATGCTTGCCGGCCACGGTCACCACCTCGGTGGCTTCGGCCAGGGGCCGGTCGGCCAGCACGGCCGTGTAAAGGGATTGGTACGTGATCGGCCGGGGGTTGTCGCTCATGCCGCCATCCACCGACAGGTAGGTACGCAGGCCGGGGATCTGCTTGCGGCTACCCACCGTGTAGAGGGTCAGGCCGGCCGTGGCCACCAGGGAGCGGCCGGGTTCGCAGAGCAGCCGCGGCAGTACAAGCTGGCGCTGGTTGCAGGCCTCCGCGACGGCCCCCGCTACCACCCGCACCCACTCCTGGATGCTCGGGGGGTCATCCGAGCCCACATAACGGATGCCGAGGCCGCCGCCGACATTGAGGTCGCCGCAGGGGTGGCCCAGGGAACGGGCCAGGACCAGGGCCTCCGCCATCACCGCCGCCAGGTCGCGGTGGGGTTCGAGCTCGAAGATCTGGGAGCCGATGTGGGCATGCAGGCCATCCACACGGGCCCAGGCGCAGCCGGCCAGGTGGCGCAGCACGGTCTCCAGCTGGTCGGGGTCGAAGCCGAACTTGCTGTCGAGGTGACCGGTGCGGATGTACTCGTGGGTGTGGCACTCGATGCCGGGCGTGAAACGCACCAGCACCCGCACCGGCCTGGCCCGCCCGGCCGCCAAGGAGGAGAGCAGCTCAATGTCGTTCCAGTTGTCGAGCACCACCGTGACGCCGCGGTCGATGGCGAGCTGGAGCTCCTCGGCTGACTTGTTATTGCCATGGAAGACGATCCGCTCGGCCGGCATGCCGCCCTGCAGCGCCGTGAGCAGTTCGCCGGCCGAGACGGCATCAAGGCCGAGGCCCTCGGAGGCCACCAGCGCCGTGATCGCCAGGGAGCTGTTGGCCTTGGAGGCATAGAGGGCCAGCGCGTCGCCCGGGTAGTGGGCGGCCAACGCCTGCCGGTAGGCCCTGCAGGTGGCCCGCAGGGTCTCCTCGTCGAGCACGTAGAGCGGGGTGCCGTAGGTCTGGGCCAGGTCGGCCAGGGACACCCCGCCCACCTCCAGCCGGCCCAGGGCATCGAGCCGGGCGCTGAGCGGGGCCAGGTTGCGGTTGGGGCTGAGGCGATCGAGGCCCTGCTCGAACGGCGCCGCTGCTTCCCCGGCGGCAGGGGCGACCGAATCGGTCGCCGGAGATGCGCTGGTCACCATGACGGCCTGCCCGGGGAAGAGTTCAAGATGTCTGATCGTAAGGATCTCCGCGCCCTGTGGCTGTGCCGTCCCCGTCACCGCTGCCAACCCCGACCCTGATCCAGCTGGCCGCGAAGCACGCTGGTGCCTGCCTGGAGCTGGATCGGGCCGCCCTCGGCGGCATCTGGAGCCTGGCCCAGTGGCAGCGGGAGCTGGAGGAGAAGGCCAGGCCAGGGCTGGGATTGCGCCAGGGGCAGGAGCTGCTGGCCATGGCCTGCGGCTGGCTGGTGGTCGACGAGCTCCACATCACTCTGGTGGCGGTGGCCCCTGGCCACCGACGCCTGGGACTGGGGAGCCGGATCCTTCAGGAGCTGATGCAGGCCGGGCGGCGCAGCGGTGCTACCAGGGCCACCCTGGAGGTGTCGGCGACGAACGGCCCTGGAAAGGGGCTGTATGAGGCCCTGGGGTTCCGCACCGCCGGCATCCGTCGTGGTTACTACCGCAGTGGCGACGATGCCCTGATCCAATGGGTCAACCTGAAGACGTGAAAGGGTGCGGATAACCGTAGATATCTATACCTACATCCCACAAATCTGGACGTGTTGTTTGTTTTCAGCCAGCTCTGAGCGCCTGCGGCGCAGCGCTTTGGCCTGAGAGTGTCCCTGCGCTCCCACGCAGCCCTTCAATCCTGATAGGTTAGTTGCACTTGCATCAGGTCCCGCCCCATGTTCGAGCGGTTTACCGAGAAGGCCATCAAGGTGATCATGCTGGCCCAGGAAGAGGCCCGCCGCCTCGGCCACAACTTCGTCGGCACCGAGCAGATCCTGCTGGGCCTGATCGGCGAAGGCACCGGTGTCGCCGCCAAGGTCCTCAAGTCGATGGGGGTCAACCTCAAGGACGCCCGGGTCGAGGTCGAAAAGATCATCGGCCGCGGTTCCGGCTTCGTTGCCGTCGAGATCCCTTTCACCCCACGGGCCAAGCGGGTGCTGGAACTTTCCCTTGAGGAAGCCCGCCAGCTCGGCCACAACTACATCGGCACCGAGCACCTCCTGCTCGGGCTCATCCGCGAGGGCGAGGGCGTCGCCGCCCGCGTGCTCGAAAACCTCGGCGTCGACCTGGCCAAGGTCCGCACCCAGGTGATCCGCATGCTGGGCGAGACGGCCGAAGTGGCGTCCGGCAGCTCGGGCAAGGGATCCACCAAGACCCCCACCCTCGATGAATTCGGCAGCAATCTCACCCAGATGGCCGCCGAGGCCAAGCTCGACCCGGTCGTGGGCCGCCACAACGAGATCGATCGGGTGATCCAGATCCTGGGTCGCCGCACCAAGAACAACCCCGTTCTGATCGGCGAGCCCGGCGTCGGCAAGACCGCCATCGCCGAAGGCCTGGCCCAGCGCATCACCCAGGGCGAGATCCCCGACATCCTTGAGGACAAGCGGGTCCTCACCCTCGACATCGGCCTGCTGGTGGCCGGCACCAAGTACCGCGGTGAGTTCGAGGAGCGCCTCAAGAAGATCATGGAGGAAATCCGCTCCGCCGGGAACGTGATCCTGGTGATCGACGAGGTGCACACCCTGATCGGTGCCGGCGCTGCCGAGGGCGCCATCGATGCCGCCAACATCCTCAAGCCCGCCCTGGCCAGGGGCGAGCTGCAGTGCATCGGCGCCACCACCCTCGATGAGTACCGCAAGCACATTGAGCGCGATGCCGCCCTCGAGCGCCGCTTCCAGCCGGTGATGGTGGGCGAGCCCTCCGTCGTCGACACCATCGAGATCCTCAAGGGTCTGCGCGAGCGCTACGAGCAGCACCACCGCCTCAAGATCAGCGATGAGGCGCTCGTTGCCGCCGCCACCCTGGGCGACCGCTACATCAGCGACCGCTTCCTGCCCGACAAGGCCATCGACCTGATCGACGAGGCCGGCAGCCGGGTGCGGCTGCTCAATTCCAAGCTGCCCCCGGCGGCCAAGGAGGTCGACAAGCAGCTGCGTGGGGTGCAGAAGGAGAAGGAGGACGCCGTCCGCCAGCAGGACTTCACCAAGGCCGGTGAACTGCGCGACAAGGAAGTGGAACTGCGCGACCAGATCCGCTCGATCCTCCAGGCCCGCCGCGACGACGAACCCGCCGCCGCCGCCCCTGCCGTTGCCGAAGCGCAAGGATCCTCTTTTGCCGGTATTGCTCCCGCCGATGACGGTGGCACCGATGAAAGCCGTGCCCCCCTGGTCACCGAGGAGGACATCGCCCAGATCGTCGCCTCCTGGACCGGTGTGCCCGTGCAGAAGCTCACCGAGAGCGAGTCGGTGAAGCTGCTCAACATGGAGGAGACCCTCCACCAGCGCCTGATCGGCCAGGACGAGGCTGTCAAAGCCGTGTCCCGGGCCATCCGCCGGGCCCGCGTCGGTCTGAAGAACCCCAACCGCCCCATCGCCAGCTTCATCTTCTCCGGCCCCACCGGTGTCGGCAAGACGGAACTCACCAAGGCCCTGGCGGCCTATTTCTTCGGCAGCGAAGACGCCATGATCCGCCTGGACATGAGCGAATTCATGGAGCGCCACACCGTCAGCAAGCTGATCGGTTCGCCTCCTGGCTACGTGGGCTTCAACGAGGGCGGCCAGCTCACCGAGGCCGTACGCCGCCGTCCCTACACCGTGGTGCTGTTCGACGAGATCGAGAAGGCCCACCCCGATGTGTTCAACCTCCTGCTGCAACTGCTGGAGGATGGCCGGCTCACCGACTCCAAGGGTCGGACGGTCGACTTCAAGAACACCCTGATCATCATGACCTCGAACATCGGTTCGAAGGTGATCGAGAAGGGCGGCGGTGGCCTCGGCTTCGAATTCGGCGGTGGCGATGTGGAGGAAACCCAGTACAACCGCATCCGTTCGCTCGTCAACGAGGAACTCAAGCAGTACTTCCGCCCCGAGTTCCTCAACCGTCTGGACGAGATCATCGTCTTCCGTCAGCTCACCCGCGACGAGGTCAAGTTGATCGCCGAGATCATGCTGCGGGAGGTCTTCGCCCGCATGCAGGACAAGGGGATCAACATGTCCGTCACCGAGGCCTTCAAGGAGCGTCTCGTCGAAGAGGGCTACAACCCCAGCTACGGTGCCCGGCCCCTGCGTCGTGCGGTGATGCGTCTGCTCGAGGATTCGCTGGCCGAGGAATTCCTCTCCGGCCGGATCGGCGAAGGCGACGCCTGTCTGGTGGATGTCGATGACGACAAGCAGGTGGTGATCCGCAAGCAGTCGATCACCCCTCCGTTGCCGGAGCTGGCCGGCGCCAGCGCCTGAGTCGTCGCGACGCCGTACGGCCGACTTCTACATTTCAGTGATCAGACGTCGGCCATGACGGATTCCCTGCAGACCCATGCCATCGCTCCGGCCCTGGTGCTGCGTGGCCAAGGCGCCTGGCCGCAGGCTCTGCCTCGCCTTGTGGCCCTGGGTCAGCGTCCCTTCCTGTTGGGGCGCAGCGCTTCCACCTATGGCCTGCGTCAACAGCTGCTGGTTGATCTGGAGCGGGCCGGTGCCAGCCCGGTGGCCAGCCAGGGGTTCCGCGACTGCTGCGACGAAGACCTGGTGCCCCTGGCCGAACACGCCCGCACTGCCGGCTGTGATGCCCTGATCGCCGCCGGTGGCGGCAAGGTGCTGGATGCGGGCAAGCTGCTGGCCCACCGCCTTGGCCTGCCTTGCATCACGGTGCCCACCAGCGCCGCCACCTGTGCCGGCTGGACGGCCCTGGCCAACGTGTACACCCCGGAAGGGGCCTTCCTGGGCGATGTCGCCCTCGCGCGCTGCCCGGACCTGCTCGTCTTCGACCACCACCTGGTGCGGCAGGCTCCGGCGCGCACCCTGGCCAGCGGCATCGCCGATGCGGTGGCCAAGTGGTACGAGGCCTCGGTGAGCAGCGGCTCCAGTGGTGATGGCCTGGTGCAGCAGGCGGTTCAGATGTCCCGCCTGCTGCGGGATCTGCTGCTGCTGGAGGGGGAAGCCGCCCTGGCCGACCCGAACAGCGAGGCCTGGGTACGGGTGGCCGAGGGCTGTGCCCTCACCGCCGGGCTGATCGGCGGCATCGGCGGCGCCCGTTGCCGCACCGTGGCCGCCCATGCCGTCCACAACGGTCTCACCCAGCTCGCCGCCACCCACGGCCAGCTCCATGGCGAGAAGGTGGGCTTCGGGGTGTTGGTCCAGCTGTGGCTGGAGGAGCAGCTGGCCGGCAATCGGCTGGCGGCCCAGGCCCGTCGCCAGTTGCTCCCCTTCTTCCGCCGGTTGGGGCTGCCCACCGATCTCGAGGCTCTTGGGCTTGGCGGTGCCACCCTCGAGGAACTGCGTCAGGTCTGCCGCTTCGCCTGCCGCGAGGGCTCCGACCTGCACCACCTGCCCTTCGCGGTGGCCCCGGAAGACCTTCTGGCCGCCATGGTGGGCGCCACCGCCGACCGGCAGCAGGCGTGAGCGCCAGCCTCGTCAGCGCGCCCACTGGCCGTGAGCTGGTCAGCGCCGCCGCCGACTCCCTGCTCGACCCGTTGGGCCGCGCTCTGGCGGGCCAGGTGCAGTGGTGGGAGCTGCCCGGGCACCCCGAGCGCTGGCCGGTGGCGGTGCTGGGGGAAGGGCCGCCCCTGCTGCTGCTGCACGGTTTCGACAGTTCCTTCCTGGAGTTCCGTCGCCTGGCTCCCCTGCTGGCCACGCGTCACCGGCTGCTGATCCCCGACCTGCATGGCTTCGGCTTCTGCCCCAGGCCCGCCGAGCGCGATTACACCCCCGAGGCTGTGCTGCAGCACCTGGAGGCCTTGCTGGAGGCGTTCGATCGCCAGGGGCTTGCCGCGGAGCAGAGGCTGGGCCTGATCGGCGCCTCCATGGGCGGCGCGGTGGCGGTGGCCCTGGCCCGGCGCCAGCCCGGGCGCTTCGAGCGGTTGCTGCTGCTGGCCCCGGCCGGACTCACCGGCCGCCCCATGCCCCTGCCGCCCCTGCTGGATGGGCTGGGGGTGCGCTTCCTGGCCCTGCCGAAGGTGCGCGGCGGCCTTTGTCGCAGCGCCTTTGCCGACCCCGATCGGGATGTGGGGCCGGCGGAGCTGGAGATCGCCTCGCTGCACCTCAGGGCGCCGGGCTGGGCGGAGGCCTTGCGACGCTTCGCCCGCAGTGGCGGCTTCGCCGGCTGCGGCGCGCCCCTGCCTCCCCAGCCGCTGGCGGTGCTCTGGGGCGCCGACGACCGGATCCTGCGCGCGCCGCAGAAACAAGCCGCCCAGGCCCTGCTGGGCTCCCGCATCACCGAGCTGGCGGCCTGCGGCCACCTGCCCCACATCGACCAACCCGAACGGGTTGCTGCCGCCTGGCGGGCCGGGGCCTGAACCGGCCATCCTGGAAGTCCCGGCCCTGCGCCTCGCTCCCCACCTCCCCATGACCCCGTCCTTGCCGCGCCATGTGACCGCGTTGCTGCTCGTCCTGCTGATGGGGTTGGCGGGGCTGGGCCTCCCGAACCCCGCCCAGGCCTCACTGCTGCATCTGGAGGGGCCGGTGCCCGAGGAGCTCGGGGTGCACGGCGGTTCGCTTTCCCCCTGTGCGGCGCCGGCCCACTGCGCCAGGGTCGACTGGCGCATCAGCGATCCGGCGGCGGCCCTGAGCGCGCTGGTGCCCGTTCTGGAAACCACTGAGGGGGTGCGGATCCTCGAGCGCGACGGTGCCTACCTGCATGCCACCGCCACCAGCCGGCTGTTCGGCTTCGTGGACGACCTGGAACTGCAGGCCCTGCCCTCCGCCGGTGTGCTGCAGGCCCGCTCCAGCTCGCGGCTGGGGGATTCCGATCTGGGCGTCAACGCCCGTCGGCTGGAGTCGCTGCGGCAGGAACTGCCTGACAGCTGAACTGTTCGATGGCCCCCCGGCGGTGCAGGAAGCGGGGCTGCTGCGGATCCTCGAGGCTCCACCACCAGAGCCCGTCGGTGTAGCTGGGCGGACCGGCATTGTTGGTGCGCGGCAGCTGCAGACGTAAGTCGCGCCACTCCAGCAGCACCGTGGCGCCTGGCACCGTGCCAGCGGCGCTGTTGGGGATGCCCGGGGCATCCACCGCCCCGTTGTCGCTGGTTGCCAGCAGCAGGTCGCCGTCACAGCGGTAGGGGACCGCCTCGGCTGCCGCTGCCATGGCCGGCCCCGCCAGGGCGAGGCAGAGCAGCAGCAGGGCCAGCAGCCGGCCCGCCAGGGCCTGGGCACTGCGCAGGGCACCCTCGATGCGTCCGAAGCCCTGTCCATCGATGAAGTCACCGCAAAAGGCCACCCGGCTGGCGGGACAGACCATGGCGGCGGGGGGAAGGCCGGGGGTGACGGGGAAGGCGGCCCCCCAGCGCATCAGCTGGCGCTGGGCCACCCCCGCCAGGGCGTCACCGCCGCTGGGCCGCTGCCCGAGCCAGGGCTCCAGGGCGCCGGCGACGGCCCCCTCCAGGGCCTCCATCGCCAGGGCGTCGTTGGCCGTCGTGGCGTCCGGCACGCCATGGGCCACGACGCCGCAGCGGCCATCGGCCAGGGGCTGGATCGACAGCCGCCGCAGCCCCCAGCGCCGCTGGGCCTGGCTGTCAAAGCTGAGCAGTCGGAAGGGCAGGGCCAGCCATCGGGCCGCCGCGGCGGGCTCGATCGTGAGCATCAGGTTGGTGCGGGTCTCCATCTCCATGCTGGCGAGGGCGGCGAGGGCCGCCTCCAGCGCTCCATCGCCCAGGCCCTCTGCCGCCCGCTGCAGCGGCAGCTCCGACCAGCCGAACCGCTCCATGGCGCGGGGATGGGCCAGCAGGGTGCCGCTGAGCACCAGCCAGTCGGCCTCGCCCAGCACCGCCCCGTTGGCGTCTGCCAGCTGCCAGCCCCCTTCGGGGCGAACCTCCAGGTGGCGCACCAGGGTGCCGTAGTGGCCCATGGGGCTGGGCACCCCCTGGGCCTGGGCCAGGGCCAGCAGGCCACGGCAGAGGTCGTCCATGCCCTGGAGGCCCCGGTACAAAACACCGCGCAGCAGGGGATCGGCCTCGGCTGGCCCCAGGGTCCCGTTGGTCTGCAGTTCCGCCGCCGGCTCCCGCCAGGGCACGATCCAGCCCCCCGACCGCAGGGGCGCCACCAGTTCCGGTTCGGGGCCCTCCAGCAGGTTGAGCAGGGGTGCTCCGTGGTCGAGCTGCCAAGCGGCGTCCTGGCGGGAACGACGGGTGGCGGCCCGACCTCCGGGACCCCGACCCGCCTCCCACAGGTCGATCGGGCCGCCCCAGCCACCGCGCCGCAGCCCGGCTGCCAGGGCACAACCGGCCACCCCGGCGCCGATCACCGCGAGTGATGGCGCGCTAGGCCGCCGTGACTGGCCAGACTCAGCTGAGGATCCAGCCATGCCCTGATGACGATGACACCTGAAGACAAGACAATCCTGGCCGGGTCCGCCCCCTGGCTGGGGGCCCTGCTCAATGTCGTGCCTGGCCTGGGCACCGGCTACATCTACCAGCGCCGCTGGCGGGCCTACTGGATCACCTCGGCCCTGGCCACGGCCTGGTTCCTGCTGGGCGCTGTTCTCGGCGGAGCCGCCACCGCCACGGACCTGACGGCGCCCGACCCCCGCAACCAGCTGATCGGCCTGGGGGGATTGCTGCTGCTGGCGGCACTGACGGCTGCGGAGGCCTTCCGCGAGGCGCGCCGGGCCCGGATGGAATGAGAATCTGAGGAGTCCTGTGCGCCTGCTGGCGGATGAGCGAGACACCCGCCGGCGACCGTCCCTCCGAGACACCTGAATCCGCTGGCCCCGTGATGGGGCTGCTGGCCCGGGGGCTGGAGCTGTGGCTGCGGCAGCAGTGCGAGGCCATCGAGCGGCTGGAGATCCGCCTGGAGGGTTCGGGGCTGCGGCTGCTGCGGGGGCGTCTGGATGGGGTGCGGCTGCGGGCCCGGCGGGTCGTGTACCAGGCGATGGAGATCGAGGAGGTGGAACTCCGCTGTGACGGCATTCAGGTGCGCATGGGGTCCCTGGTTCGCAACCAGGCGGTGAGGCTGGAGCAGCCCTTCCGCATCCAGGGGCTGGTGAGCTTCAGCGGCGACGGCCTCAGCCGTTCCTTCAGCACACCGGCCTGGCGCGGCCTCGGTGATGGCCTGGCCGACGACCTGCTTGGGCTCACCCCCCTGGCGGGACTGCGCATCCGGGAGGACCGGCTGGTGCTGCGGGCCTTCGCCAGCGGCGATCGGGAGCCGGTGGAGCGGGAGGTGGCGGTGCGGGCCGATGGCGGCACCGTCGAACTGCGTTGCGCCGAGGGGACGCCCCACACCCGGCTGCCGATGGATCCCAACATCCGCATCGAACGGGCCGAGCTCGGTGCCGGCCTGCTGCACCTGGAGGGGGAGGCCCGGGTCTCCCCCTGAGGGCCCAGGCAGACGCTCAGCCCCGCTGCAGCAGGGGCAGCACCAGGGTCACCGCGGAATAGACCACCGCCGGCACGAACAGGTAGCTGTCGATCCGATCGAGGATGCCGCCGTGGCCAGGGATCGCATCGCCGGAGTCCTTGAGGCCCGCATCCCGTTTCATCATCGATTCGGTCAGGTCGCCCACCAGGGCGAACAGGGACACCACCGCCCCCAGCACCGCCCCGATCAGCCAGCCCCAGCGCCAGCCCAGCAGCACCCCGCCCACGCCACCCACCAGCAGGGCGCAGAGCACCCCCCCCAGGGCCCCCTCCACCGTCTTGCCCGGGGAGATCGGCGAGAGGGCGTGGCGGCCCAGGCGCCGGCCGATCATGTAGGAGCCGATGTCTGTCGCCACGATCATCAGGCAGGCCAGCAGGGTGAGGGCCATGCCGGGGCTCCAGGGCCAGCCCAGCCCATCGAGGGCGGGGGCCAGGGCGGGGTCGGTGAGATCGCGCAGCTTGATCCAGTGGCTGGGCAGGAAGCCGAGATAAAACAGCCCGAACACCGAGGCGGCGATGTCGGCGATGGTGCCGGTGACCGGCTGCAGAAGCAGCCACCCGCAGATCACCGCCCCGGAAGCGGGCAGCACCGCCGCCGCCACGTCGCCCGCCACCCCGCCCCCCGGCCAGAGGCTGCCGGCGGCCACCTGGGTGGAGACCAGCAGCAGCTGCACCGCCACCAGGGTGGTCTTGGTGGCGGGACGGATGCCCTTGAACTGGGCCATGCGGAAGAACTCCAGCAGGCCCAGGTGCACGATCACCCCCACGGCGACGGTGAACCACCAGCCGCCCAGGCCCACCACCACCAGCCCGAAGCCGCCGGCCAGCCAGCCGCTCAGCAGGCGGGAGATGGACGTGGCGGGGCGGGGGGCGGGAGGCAAGGGCTGGGGCTCAACGCTCGGCGGCGATCACGAACAGCGGTTCGGCGGCGGCCAGCTTGGCCTGGCTGCCGCGGCGCTGCATGCGGTGCACGGTGGCCTGCACCACCTGTACATCGTGGGCCCCCAGCTGGGCGAGGGTGTCGGTGGCCTTGACCAGACCCTCCAGGTTGACGGTGCTGATCACCAGCCGTCCGGAGGGCTGCAGGGCCCCCCAGACGGCCCGCAGCACGTCCTCCAGGGGCCGGCCCACCTCCAGCAGCACCCGGTCGGGGTTGGGGGGGAGCAGGGCCAGGCCCTCCGGGGCCTCGCCGGCGTGGATGTGCAGGTTGTGGATGCCGAAGCGCTGCCGGTTGCGTTCCAGCAGGTCGATCGCCTCCGGATCCCGCTCCAGGGTGTGCACGGCGCCGGTGGGCATCAGCCGGGCAATTTCCAGGGCCAGGGCGCCGGTGCCGCCGCCCACGTCCCAGACCAGCGAATCGGCCCGGGGGCGCAGGTGGGCCAGCAGCATCACCCGCAGCTCCAGCGGCGTGGGGCTGAAGCCCGGGGCGTCCTCAAAGGCGCTGTCCGGCAGCCCGGGGGTGACGAAATCCCAGTGGAAGGGGTTCGGCAACGGGCTCACGAACCGGCCACGACGCTCACCGTATCAGCGATCTGACCGGGCCAGAGACGCCGTTGCGCCAGCAGCCAGTCGGCGCGGGCCGGATCGATCCGCTCCCCCGGCACCAGCAGTGGAATCCCCGGCGGATAGGGACAGATCGGTGCTGCAGCCACCCGGCCGGCGGCCCGCTCCAGGGGGACGGCCTCGGCGGGGCTCCGCCAGGCCACGCCGATCGGCAGCTCCGGTGCCGCCAGCAGCGGCAGGGGGGGCGGCGTGAACGGGGGCAGGGGCGGCCCGCCGAGGGCCCGGCGCAGGCCCTCCAGCTGGCGCGGCAGGCGCCGCTCCACACCCCGGGGCGGGTTCAGCCCCAGGCAGAAGGTGAGGGCCCCGGGTTCCGGCAGCTCCGCGATCACCCCCCGCTCCAGCAGCCAGGTGTCGGCCTCCAGGCCGTTGATCCCCAGCGGGGCCGTGGCCAGCACCAGACGCAGGGGATCGCCGTTGGCGACCAGCGGCAGGCCCAGGCCCTCCAGCCGGCGGCGCAGTCGGCCCGCCCGGGCCACGGCCCTCTGGCGCTGGTGCCGGCCGGCGGCGCTGGCGCCGTGCTCCAGGGCCGCGGCCGTCGAGGCCAGCAGCAGGGCGCTGGGGCTGGAGGTCTGCAGCCACAGCAGGGCCCGTTCGATGGCGGCGGGCGCCACCCGTTCGCCCTGGGCCAGCAGCGCCGCGCTCTGGGCCAGGCCGGTGCCGCTCTTCTGCACGGAGAGCACCACCAGATCGGCGCCGGCGGCCAGGGCTTCGCCGCCGCCGTGGGCCTGGTCCACCAGCACGGGCAGGCCGGCCTTGTGGGCCAGGGCCACCAGGGCCGGCAGGTCGGCCACCAGGCCCTGGTAGGTGGGATCCACCAGCACCAGGGCCGCCACCGGCTCGCCTGGCAAGGCGGCGGCCGCCGCCAGCACCCGCTCCAGCCGCTGTGCTTCCAGGGGCAGCCACAGGCCGGTGAGCGGATCGCTTGGCAGGTTGTACAGGAGCGGCTCAATGCCGCCCAGCACGCAGCCGTGCAGCAGGCTGCGGTGCAGGTTACGGGGCAGCAGCACCCGGGATCCCGGCGGGCTGAGGGCGAGCAGGGCCGCCTGCAGCAGTCCCGAGGCCCCGTTCACCCCGAACCAGCAACGCTCCGCCCCCAGCAGGGCCGCCGCCCGCCCCTGGGCTTCGGCCACCGTTCCCTCCGCTTCGAGGGGCCCGCCGAAGCCGGGCAGTTCCGGCAGATCCCAGCGGCCCGGTGGCTGGCGCAGCAGCCGGCGCAGGGCGGGTGCCAGGGCCCGGCCCCGGCCATGGGCCGGCAGGTGCAGGGCCAGCGGCGCTGACCGCCAGAAGGGGCCCATGGACCTGGGAAGACAGTTCCTAGAGTCTGACGATCGCTGCGGCAAGACACTGGCAGAGGCCGTCACCCCAACGCCCACCTACGACCCCAACGGAGATCTGCGCTGGCTGCTGCTGCGGCCGTGGGTCCTGGTGGCAAGGCTGATCGTGGTGATCTGGCGGCTGGCGGGGCTGGCCCTGCGGCTGGCGGTTCAGTCGAGCAGCACCGATGCCCGGGTGCAGCAGCGGCTGGCCCGCGCCATCCTCGAGACCCTCAACGACCTCGGGCCCTGCTTCATCAAGGTGGGGCAGGCCCTCTCCACCCGTCCCGACCTGGTACGACGCGACTGGCTGGAGGAGCTGGCCCGGCTCCAGGACGATCTCCCCCCCTTCTCCCACGCGGTGGCCCTGGCGCTGATCGAGGAGGAACTGGGGGGCCCCGCCCACCAGCTGTACGAAGAGTTCCCCGATTACCCGATGGCGGCCGCCAGCCTGGGGCAGGTCTACCGGGCCCGTCTGAGCGAGGGCCACTGGGTGGCCGTGAAGGTGCAGCGGCCCGATCTGCCCTTCGTGCTGCGCCGCGACCTGGTGATCATCCGCTCTCTGGCGGTGCTGGCGGCCCCGTTCCTGCCCCTGAATCTGGGCTTCGGTCTCGGGGCGATCATCGATGAGTTCGGCTCCACCCTGTTCGAGGAGATCGACTACCGGCGCGAAGCCGACAACGCCGAACGCTTCGCCACCCTGTTCCAGGACCACCCCGAGGTGACCGTTCCGGCGGTGGAGCGCAGCCTCAGCAGCCGCCGGGTGCTGACCACCAGCTGGATCAATGGCACCAAGCTGCAGAGCCGGCGTGAACTGGAGGCCCACCACCTGGATCCGGCGGCCCTGATCCGCACCGGTGTGATCGCCGGGTTGCAGCAGCTTCTCGAATTCGGCTATTTCCATGCCGATCCCCACCCTGGCAACCTGTTCGCCCTGCCGGGCAAGACCAACGGCCTCGGCCATGTGGCCTATGTCGACTTCGGCATGATGGATTCGCTCAGCGATTCCGACCGTCTCACCCTCACCGGGGCGGTGGTGCACCTGATCAACCGCGATTTCGACGCCCTGGCACGCGACTTCGTGGTGCTCGGCTTTCTCAACCCCAGCACCCCCCTGGGTCCGATCGTGCCGGCCCTTGAGCAGGTGCTCGGTGGTGCCCTGGGGGAGAACGTCGGCAGCTTCAATTTCAAGGCGATCACCGATCGCTTCTCGGAGCTGATGTACGACTACCCCTTCCGGGTGCCGGCCCGCTTCGCCCTGATCATCCGGGCGGTGGTGAGCCAGGAGGGCCTGGCGATGCGGCTCGACCCCGACTTCCGCATCATCCGCGTGGCCTACCCCTACGTGGCGAAGCGTCTGCTGGCTGGCGACACCGCCGAGATGCGCGAGAAGCTGCTGGAGGTGATCTTCGATCGTGACGGCCGCCTGCGGGTGGAGCGGCTGGAGAACCTGCTGGCGGTGGTGGAGAACGGCACCAGCTCCACCGACCTGCTGCCGGTCGCCCGCGACGGCCTGCGCCTGCTGCTTGGCAAGGAGGGCACCAGCCTGCGCCAGCGGCTGCTGCTGAGCCTGGTGAGCCACGACCGGCTGCACACCGATGATCTCCAGGCTCTGCTGGGGCTGATGGGCCGCACCTTCTCGGCCCGCAAGCTGGCCACGGGCCTGCTGGCCCGCCTGAATCCGCTCGCCGCCTGAGGCCCCACGGGTGCGCTGAGCGCCGGGCCAGGCGAAGCTGGGTCGTGACTCCGCCTGCTGCGGCTCTTGACCGAGGCACTGCTGCTGTTCGCCCTCCTGCTGCTGGTGGCCGGGTGGATCCTGCAGACCCTGTCGATGGAGCGGCGCCTCAGGCGCCTCGAACGCCACACGGCCTCCCTCAGCCAGCGCTTCTTCGCCCTCTCGCTCTGGAGCGAGGCCCTGGAGAAGCGCCTGGCGGGTGACCCCTGGCCCGGCCAGTCGGGAATCGCCCCTGTGACAACCCGGGCCTTGGACGCCGCCGTGGAGCCCGCGCCCGTGCCTGTGGCACCGCTGCGGCCGTCCAGGGGCGCGACCAGACCCTGGAAGCGAATCGAGCGGCTGCTGGTGGAGAACTGGAGCGGCCTGCTCGGCGTGCTCGTGGTGGTGGCCGGTGTCACCTTCATCACGATCCATGCGGGGTTGCGGCTGGAGGCCAGGGAGCGGTTCCTGGTGGCCCTGCTGGCGGGTGGGCTCCTGGCCCTGCCCTCACTGCTATGGGGCCGGCGACAGCGCTGGCGGGATCTCACCGACGGCATGCGCAGCGGAGGGGGCGCCCTGGTCCTGTTCGCCTGCGCCGCCGCCGGTGGCTTGCCCCAGCTCGGTCTGCAGTGGGTGGAGGACCCAGCCCAGGCCCTGGCCCTGCTGGCTGGCGGCGTCGCCGTCAACCTCGGCCTGGCCGCCATCGCCCGCACCGCCACGATCGCCTCCCTGCACGTTGCCGTGAGCCTGGTGCCGCTGGCGATCGCTCCCCAGGGTGGACCGGCCCTGGCGATCGCCACGGCCATCGCCCTGGTGGGTTCTGAGCTGCCCCTGCGGCACCGCTGGCAGCGGCACCGGTTGGTGGTGAGCTGGGTCTACGGCCTGTTTCAGGTCGGATGGTTTCTGGCCAATGGCCCGGCGCTGGCCGTCTCCAGCGCCCTGACGACCGGAGCTGCCCTGGCGGCGGTCCTGGTCTTCGGCCTGGGATTGCTGCGGCTGCACCGACCTGGGGCCGCGCCGCCCCAGCTGCAGGCCCTGCCCGTGGCCCTGCTGCTGAGCCTCTGGGGCGGCCTCGGCCTCGCCCTGCTGCTCTATCCCCGTGAGGCGGCCGTGAGGGCCTTGGCCCTGACGCTCAGTGCCGCCGTGGCCCTGCTGCTGGGGCGCAACGCCCGACGGCGTGGTCCGCGCTGGCTGGCCCTGGGCGATGTGCTGGTGGGGCAGAGCCTGGTGCTGACCGCCCTGCTCAGCCTGGCGCCCCTGGTCGCGGATGGGCCGTTGCTCGCCGGTGCGGTGCTGCTGGAGTGCCTGCTGTTCCTGGGCCTGGCGGTGCGGGAGGACTCCGGGCCCCTGCGACGCATCGGCTGGTGGCTCAGCGTGGCGGCGAGCCTGCTGCTGGCGATCACGGGCCTGGTGGCGGCGCTGCTGAGTCGCGATCCGGTGGCCCAGCTCCAGGCCGGTGCCGTGCTCACCGGCGGGGCCGCCCTGACGGCCGCGATGCAGGGGCTGCTGCAGCGCCGTGGCGTGCCGCTGCCGCTGCCGCCCCTGCTGGGCTGGCTGGCCGGCGGCCTGATCACGGTGGGGCCAGCCCTGGTGGTGCCCGAGGACTGGCGCTCCCCCCTGAGCCTGGTGGTGATGGGGGCGTTCCTGGTGGCGGCCAGGCGCTGGCGCCCACCGGGTCTGCTGCTGGGCGTCAGCGTTGCCATCGGGGCGGCCCATGGCTTCGGCTGGCTGGCGCTGCTGGCCCAGTCCCCCTGGCCGGCCATGGCCCTGGTCGCTCGACTGCTGCCCCTTGGGCTGCTGGCCGTGCTGTTGATGCGCTCGGGCGGCGGCAGCCGCCAGCAGTGCCTCGGCCTCGGTCTGCTGGCCGTCGATGCGGGGCTGGGGGCCCTGTGGTGGCTGGAGCCGATCTCGCCCCTGCTGCCGGGGGTGGCCTGGCTGCTCCTGGCCGCCGGCGCCCTGGCGGCCACCCACCGGCTGCGGGGGGCGGCCGTGCGGGCCGGATTGGTGCTGTCCCTGGTGTACCTGGCCGGATTCGGCGTCGCCTATCTGCTGGTGATCGGGCCCAGCCAGGAGCTGGTCACGCTCGGGGCCCTGCAACTGCGGGGACGCTGGCTGGTCGAGCTGCTGGCGATCGCCGTGTGTCTGCACGGCTGGTTCTTCCGGGCGGGAGCCGACCTGGAGCGGCTGCGGAGCTGGCAGGTCGTCCAACCCTGCTTCCTTGAGGGTGCCCTGCTGGGCGTGGCGCTGACGCTGCAGGGGGAGATCAGTGCCCCCTGGCGACCCGTCGCCTGGTCGCTGCTGGCCCTGGTGCTGGTCTGCCCGGCCCTGATGCGGCTGTTCGCCATCCGCCTGCAGGTCTACGGCGTGGTGGCCTACTGGCTGTCGGTGCTGGCGCTGGTGCACAGCCTCGGTGGTGGCCTGTCCCCCTTCCCCCCCGTCACCGGAGCGGCCCAGGCCTCCGGGGTGGTGGCGATCGCGCTGCAGGCGGCGTTCGTCGTGGCCTCCCACCGCTGGCTCGACCTCGAACGGCTGGCCCAGCCCGGGGGATGGCCGCCGCTGGGATGGATCGGAGCGCGGGTGGCGCAACGCCGCAACCTCTGGCTGTACTACCCCCTGTTCGTCGCCGTGGCCCTCGTGCTGGCCAGCGGCTACGACCGCGCCCTGCTGACGCTCCTTTGGACCGGCGAAGCCTTCGCCATCTACGTGCTCGGGATTGTGCTGCGGGAGCCCCAGTTCCGGCTGGTGGCCCTGGTGGGCCTGGGCGCCTGCCTGCTGCGGTTGCTGGCCATCGACATGGCCCAGGCGGACCTGGGTCTGCGTGGTCTGGTGTTCATCGGCGTGGGCCTGCTGCTGCTGGCCCTGAACGCCATCGTCCACCGCCTGCGGAGCCGATTCAGCTGACGGGGCGGCACCGGCGCCTAGGGTCGGGCGCGATCGCCTCCTGATGCTTTCCGTGACCCAGCTGCTGGCCGCCCTCTCGACTGCTCCGGTGACCCTGCAGCAGGCGGGGCTGGACCAGGCCAGCGGTGATTTCGGCGATCTGGATGCCCTGGAGATCCTGCTGGAGTACGCCCCGCTCACCTACCCGCCGTACATGCTGGCCGGGATCGGCCTGGCCATGGCCGTGCTGTGCGGACTCACCTTCGCCAAGATGATCCAGAACCGGCTGGAGGGCTGGAAGCAGGACCGGCTGGCCCTGCTGCCGATCTCCAACCTGGAGACGACCCTGCCCTACGCGGGTCTGGTGATCGGCGTGACCCTGTTCATCGGCGCCAGCCTGCAGGTGTTCGGCTTCGCCGCCGGCGCGGCCCTGCTGGTGGCCTTCGTGCTGTCGCTTCTCACCGGTGGTGCCCTGTGGGTGCAGTTGGAGCGGCTGATGGCCCAGGTGCAGGACGGCACCTTCCGTGCGGTCGACTTCGATAACTTTGACCAGTTTTTCTGATCACCCAGTGCGGGTTGCCGCCGCCCGCCCACCGGCAAGGCCTTGTAACGTAATGAAATATCGCAACACGGTCATGGAAGCCTCCCTTTCGATCAACCGCCAGTTCTCGATCGCTGTTCACTCCCGCGCCATCGACAGCTGCAATGACATCGAGGAACTCCGCAAGGTCGCCAAGACCCTTCTCTCCGCCTGGCAGCACCAGGCCGAATTCAGCGAGCATTACGGCGCCCAGCTCCTCGGCATGCGCCGCTGACGGCCGGCGCTCAGGGCGCCTCGTTTCCGTTGTCCCCGTCTTCGGAGCCGCCATGGCCCCGGCTCCGCCAGAGTTTCAGCCCCACTCCGCCCCACAGCAGGCTCCAGAGCACGAAGGTGATCAGGGTGCCCAGCTGCCCGCCTTCGAGGTCGTAGACCCCTGCACCGATCAGGCCTGCATCGATCAGCGAGCCGCCCACCCCCCAGCCGAGCACCCAGAGCGCCGCCAGGGCGATGGCCGTTGCCTGCTCCTTCATGCTTCGCCCTGCGCAACGGCCCCAGCCTGCCAGCCCAACCAGGCTGTACGCTTCTACTGATTCAAAGATTTCTCTTCGGCGAGTGACAACGTCCCGAAAGGGCTTTCGACGAATCCGTTCATAATTGTTTCTCTGTTCATGACGATTTACGTTGGAAATCTCTCCTTCGACGCGGAGGTAGATGATCTCAACCATCTGTTTGCGCAGTATGGAGCGCTGCGTAACTGCAGCCTGCCCCTCGACCGGGAAACCGGCCGCAAGCGCGGCTTCGCCTTCGTTGAAATGGCCAATGAGGCCGATGAAACCAAGGCCATCGACGACCTTCAGGACGTCGAGTGGATGGGGCGAATGATCCGTGTCAACAAGGCCCAGCCCCGCACCGGTGGTGGTGGCGGCGGCGGTGGCGCCGGCGGCGGCCGTCCCCGTTACTGAAGCCAGGTACCCCCTGCAGGCCAAAGCCCCCGGAGACGGGGGCTTTTTTGATGGGCCGTAGGGGCTCAGGCCACCAGATAGGCCTCAAGGGAGCGGGAGTGGTGGCGAATGCCTTCCAGGGCACGCCGCTCCAGGTTGCGGGTCTTGTCCCGGCTCATTCCCAGGGTGCGGGCGATGCCGGTGAGGCTCATCGGCTCCTCGCCATCGATGCCGTAGCGCATCTTCAGCACGCGGCCCTGCAGTTCCGGCAGCTGCTCGAGCAGGGCCCGCAGGTCGCCCTTGAGGCACTCGCCGTCCACCAGCTCGGCCGGCAGCAGGTCGTCGCCGGAGAGCAGATCCAGCAGCTCGGTGTCTTCGCCATCGCCCACCTTTGTTTCGAGGCTCACCGGCTGGCGGGCGCGGCAGAGCAGGTCTTTGACTTCCTCTT
>NZ_JAFKRH010000053.1 GCF_019038465.1 Synechococcus sp. CCY 0621
CATCGGCCACTTCCGCAGCCTGGGCACCAATCTCTTCGGTCTGGAAGATGTCCTCGGTGGTGGTGACCGCGACTTCGACGATCATGTGATCGGCTTCCAGTTCAACCAGATCCTTTGAGGTCAGAACTCTGCTGATCGCCTGGTCAGGGGAGCAGGGCCGGCCGTTCCGTCCTCGGTTCCTAAGATCCCCCCTACGTTCCAGCCCGATCGGGCCCCCCGCCATGGCCCCGTTCTCCACCCCTCCCGGCACGGATCTCCGCATCGGCCGCCGGGAGCTGTTGCTGGGAGGCGCTGCCGCCGGCTTCGCCCTGGCGGTGCGGCCGGTGGCGGCGTCCACCGTCACCACCTCCACCCAGGGACTGACGGCCGGCTGGGTGTCGGTGCCGGCGGCGGATGGCTCCGTGAAGGCCTACAGGGCCCGCCCGGCCAAGGGCTCGGGCTTCCCGGTGGTGCTGGTGGTGCAGGAAATCTTCGGCGTCCATGCCTACATCCAGGATGTCTGCCGCCGCCTGGCCCAGCTGGGATACCTGGCCATCGCCCCGAGCCTTTTCGATCGTCAGGGCGATGTGACCCAGCTGCCCGACATCCCTTCGATCCTGCCGCTGGTGGCGACAGTGCCGGATTCCCAGGTGATGACCGATCTGGATGCCACCGCCGCCTGGGCGGCCGCCAGCGGCGGCGGCGACGTGTCGCGGCTTGGGATCACGGGCTTCTGCTGGGGCGGGCGGATCACCTGGCTATATGCCGCCCACAACCCGAAGCTGAAGGCCGGGGTGGCCTGGTACGGCCGCCTGGACGGGACGGCCAGCGAGCGGCAACCCCTGTTCCCGATCGACGTGGTGTCCAAGCTCAAGGCTCCGGTGCTGGGGCTCTATGCCGGCCAGGACGACGGCATCCCGATGGAGTCGGTGCAACGGATGCAGGCGGCCCTGAAGGCGGCCGGCAGCCCCAGCCGCATCGAGGTGTTCCCCGGCGTCCCCCACGGCTTCCACGCCGACTACCGGCCCACCTACCGCGCCGCCGCCGCCGGCGCCGGCTGGACGCAGATGCGGGCCTGGTTCCGCGCCAACGGCGTGGTCTGAGGCGGGACAGTGGCGTAGAGCAATGTCGCCATCTGCGTGCGCAGCAACTGTTGGCTCACGGAAGCCGGATCCACCGGCTCGCTGAATGCCGCCATTGGACCCTCCTCGAAACCCCTGCGGATGTTGCTCCTGCCAGTTCCCTGGCCTCCACAAGCGCCAGCTAACCCACAGGTCCGTGGCCCTCTAAAGCCGGTCCTCCAGGGTCCCGGGCCAGGCCCATCTTGATGGCTGTCTTCACAGACAGCCAGATCCCTCTTTGAGAAGTTCGAAAAGTTTTGTCAGCGACGATCAGCGATCGCCCATCACCTGCCGCTGACGCCGCCGCAGCCGCCGGGCATAGCCGAAGCAGACCGAAACCCCAAGGATCGGCAGGGGGCCAGGGACCGCGGCAGTATTGGGAGGAACGACGACTCTGGTGGCGAAGGCATAGCGCAAGGTCTCATCAGGGAAGGCCTGATACAAGATCTGGGAATTGGCCGGGGGCGCGATCAATTGGGACCAGCCGTCAACGGATTCGCCGATGAATGGGTCACTCACCCTGGCGAAGGCAAAGAGTGGCCCAAACTCGTCCAAACCAGGAACTGGAAAGAGCGGACCCAGCTGATCCCCCACCTCTTCTGCAAACAAGGCAGCCAGACCCGAATCCCCCCACCACGGCATCACGCCGCCGCTGCCGATGAGCGCGAAGCGAGTCGGATCGGCGTCGTAGGTGGTCTCTTCGGCCGTGACGTCATAAGTGACGCCGCCAACGACGACCTGGAGCGCCTGGGCAGGAAGAACCGGCACCACCAAGCCCAAGATGCCGGCGCCGAGCAGGAGTGAAGAAAGTGAAGAGCGAAGCATCGTTGGAGTGCGTGGGGAGGGGCAGGCGCAGGCCAGAGGACAGTGAATTTTGACTGAGTTTAGCTTGAAAAAGCCTGAATTTCAGTTCAGATCCGTTTGCACGTAGGTGAACTGGCTGGCATTGGTGAGATCCAGGGCGGAAGGGGTCAGCCCCTTCACGAAGCCGATCGCCTCGTCGAAGAACGAGACCCTCGGCGACAGGGGCCGAGAGGGGTTGCGGCTGTAGATGAAGGTGCCCAGCTGGCTCTGGTAGGTGCCGAGGCCAAGCAGGTACTGGTTGGCCGCGCCATGGAGCTGGATCTTGTCGTCGGCGCCGAAATCGTTGATGACGCCGAAATCACCACGGCCCTGGCTGAATCCATTGCCATCGTCGTAGAAGATGCCCGTCTCATCACCGAGGATGAACAGATCGCCGGAGCCTCCCCCGGTCAGTTCATCGATCGTTCCCCGGCCCCGCAGGCTGGAGCCCCCCGGTACACCGCTGATGATCTCGGCAGCGGCCGTGCCGATGATGCTGTCGCTGCCGTCGGTGGGAGGGCCCACCACCGGCTCCTGAATGGTGAGAACGCTGGTGCCACCCACCTGCTGGCTGAAGGCGGCATCGCTGAAGAAGCGCAGCTCAAAGAGTTCCTCCCCTTCAATGGAGGCATCGGCGGCGAAGGAGCGAATGACTGTGAAGCGACCGTCGCTGCCGATGCTGCCATCGCCGCTCAGCTGACCATCGCCCAGATCGCTGGCCGTCAGACCCGCCCCAGACAACTGCCAGTAGACCGGGGTTCCCGCCGCCACATTGGTCGTGCGCAACTCAATCGCCAGCTGCTCGCCTTCGTTCACCGTGCCGGCCAACGGCGACACGGTGTAAGTCGGCGGCACCAGTGTGTCGACGTCGTAGGGCGGGCTGATGGCTCCGCCCCCAGGGTTGCCGGCAAGGTCGGTGTAGGACCCGTCGGCCAGTTCCACCACGTTGCCGGTTGTGGTCACACCGGCATCGGGGGTCAGCAGGGCCGTCCAGACCTGACCACCGGAGCCGGCCTGGGGGGTGAGATCCGAAAGACCGGCGCTGCCGGCGCTCAGATCATCCAGCGCGAAGCCCTGCACGGCTTCCGAGAAGCTGATCGTCACCAGCGCGCTCTGTCCGGAGGCCAGGGCCGTGGTGTCGAGCTCGATCGTGGCCGTCGGGGGGGTGGTGTCGACGGGCAGGAGGAAATTCCCGAAATCAATCCCTGCGGCCACCTCCCCGGCCAGGATGTCGACCAGGGCTCCCGTTGCCGGAAAGGTCTGCAACCAGCCAGGCTCCACCACCTGGGCCACGGCGTAAGTGCCCGGCCGCAGATCATCGAAGCGGTAGGCGCCATCCGCGCCCGTGACGACGCTGCGCTCACCAGGATCCAGCACACCATTGCCATCCGCATCCAGGAACACGGTCCACCCCGGAATCGGGGCCTCGGTGTCGTCGATGCCATTGTTGTTGGCGTCGTTCCAGACCTGGCCGATGATCTCGGCGTCGTTGTCCTCGATCGCAGCACTCAGATCCGCCAGCACCAGGGCGGCGTAGGCAGGATCGGCGCTGGAAACGAGCGGCTGGATCACGCCGGGGTGAGGGCCCTCGGTGATCGGATCGTCGATCGCGCTGACGATCACCGTCTGGGGGATGTTCCAGTCCTGGTCGGTGAAGGTGAGCGAGGTGCGATCCAGGCTCACCTGGCCATCGGGGCTGAAGCTGATCACCACATCCGCCGTGGGCTGGGTGCTCAGAACGAGGGCAAAGGAAGATTCAAGGCCGTCTTCGCTCAGCACCAGGGCGGAAGAGGGAAGACCGAGGATGGCCGGCAGGGGCTCATCGTCGAGGATCGTGATCGCTGCCGTGCCCCCACCGATGGCGACCCCACCGGTGGGGGCACCGAGGGTGATGATGAAGCTTTCGGTGGGCTCGAACACGGCGTCGTCAGTGATCGGCAGAAGGATGGTCTGGCTGCCCCCTTCACCATCGCCGAACACCACGGCGATCGGATCCGCCAGGTAGTCGCCGGGGGCGGTGGCCGACCCGGGGAGGAATGAAATCGTGGCCCCCACCAACCCATCGGTGCCCCCGCTGCGCACCACGGTGATCTCCGCAGCCGGCACGCCGTTTTCGTTGACGGTGTAGGTGGCGGCGCCAAAGGACAGGCTGCCCGGCTGGGGAGGATCGTCGCTGACGATCGTGAGGGTGGCCGTGTTCGGAGCGCCGATGGAAGCCCCTGACTGGGGATCGCCGAGGCTGAGGAAGAGGGTTTCCTCCGGCTCGAAATCGCCATCGTTCACGATCGGGACCACCACCTCCAGGACGGCCTGCTGATCGGCGAACACCACCGGAATCGGGGCAGGGTCGTAATCCGCTCCCGGGGTCGCCGTGCCCGGCGTCAACGTGAGGGTGGCGCTGACGCTGCCGGCCAGGCTGCCCGTGCGGGTGATCGTGATCGCCTGGCTCGTCGTGCCGTCTTCGTTGACGCTGTAGGCGCCGGCGGAGAAGGCGAGGGTGCTGGTGGAGCCGTCGTCGTTGAGGATGAGGCCGCTGATCGGACCCGGGGTGGCGATCATGTAAGCGGCGTCGCTCACCAGCGTCAGGATCACGTCTTCGTCGGGTTCGAAGCTGGTGTCCTCGCTCGGATCGATCACCACACTGAACGTGTCGAGACCGGCCGGAATCACCACACTGCCGGCAAGGGCTGAGAAGGTGGTGGCTCCGCTGACGCTGTAATCGCTGTTGAGACTGGCCGCCCCAGCCACACTGAAGTTCACCGTCAGGGGATCGTTCAGGACGCCCGTGCGGCTGAAGGTGTAGGTGAGAACCGCCGTTCCGTCCTCCGTCACCTGCAGGGGATCGAGGGAGAGGGAGACGGCCGGCTTGTCGTTATCGACGATGATCACCGAAGCCGCACTCTGGGCGCCGAGGGTGGCCCCATTGGTGGGATTCACCAAGGTCAGAGCGAAACTTTCTGGGCCTTCTGAGAGGGTGTCGTCGAAGATCGGCAGGTCCACCGTCCTGCTGGTTTCGCTGTCCTGGAAGATCACCGTCAGCGACTGGGTGCTGTAGTCGCCGGGGAACGTGGCGGCCCCGGCCCCGACGCCGTCGCTGAGCACCAGGTTCACGCTGACGATCCCTTCGCTGCCGCCGGTGCGCTCGATGGTGACCGCACTGATCGGGGAACCATCCTCATTGACGCTGAACTGGGGCTGGCTGAAGGCCAGCACACCGCGGTTGTCATCCACCACGTTGAGGATCGTGATGATGAGATTGCGTTGAAAACTCAGGCCACTGGAGTCAGTCGTCTGGACCGTAATGAGGTGCTGGGTGTCCGCCTCGAAATTCAGCAGCGAACCATCAGCCACTAGGAGTTGATCGCCAACGATGGAAAAACGACCACCGGCATCATCGAACAGCGTGTAGGTGTGGGTGTCATTGCTGTTGCTGTCCTGGGAGGTGAGGGTGCCGATCAGCGTGTCGTTGGCAGTGTTTTCGGCAATCTGACTGTTGTCGAGCGAGATGTTGGTCGGCTGGCTGTTCACCACACTGAGGCTGAAGAGATCGGTGACTGACGCATTGCTCTGATCCGTGGCCGTCACGGCGATCACATAATCGCTGGCATCAGCGATCAGGGGATCCGCCGTGAAGACACGATCTCCCAGGCTCAGCCAGCCTGGCAGCGGACTGCCATCCTCCAGGGTGGCCGAATAGGTGAGGGAGTCGCCAAGATCCACGTCCGTGAAGGAGTTGGCAGGGAAACTGAAGGTGGTGAGGCGGTTGGAGAAGATCGAGCGGTCGATCAACGGAATGTTCAGCACCGGCGCATCATTCACCGGATTGATCGTGAAGCTGACCAGGGAATCCTCATCGGCGAAGGCGATGCCATCGGAGCCGTTCCAGAGGAAGGCCGCCGATCCGTTGAAGTTCAGCGCTGGGGAAAAACTGAGCTGGGCCAGATCGGCAGCGGCGATCTCCTGTCCGGCGGTCACGTCGACCCCGTTCAGTTTCAAGATGCCGTTGCTGGGCAGCCCCACGATCCGCACCGTGGCCAGGGGCAGGCCGGAGCCGCTGGTGAAGGCGGCGGCGAAGTCGCCAGCCGTGAAGGCCACCAGCTCATCCTCATCGGAGGTCTTCTCCACCGTGTCGAGGATGGTGATCCCCACCACATCCACAGCCCAGAGCTCGATGCCCTGCACGCCATCGGTGGCCGAGAAGTACAGCTTGTTGTTGCTGAAGGTGAGGGAACCTGGATTCGACGTGGCCGTGCCCGGGTTGATGTCCGTGAGGAACACCGCATCACCGGTTGCGGCATCGATCGTCCAGAGTTCCCGGCCCGAGGCGGCCGAGTTGGCGACAAAGAACAGGCTGCCGTTGGCATTGATCAGGTTGGACGGGGAGGAACCGCTTGAGCCGGGGAGCACATCAATCACCACCGGACTGCCCGTGGCCGCATCGATCCGCAGCAGTTCCGTGCCAACCCCGGGCACAGAAGCGGTGAAGTAGAGGGTGCTGCCGACGAGGGTGAGGTTGGCCGGCGAGGAACTGCCGGCGCCTGGACTGAGGTCGATGAGCTCCGGCACCAGGCTCCCTGGAGGGAGGCGCCAGAGCTCGTTGCCGGTGGTGCCGTCATTGGCCTCGAAGTAGAGCGTTCCGCCCACATCCAGGAGCTGATTCACTGTCGTGAGGGTGGAACTCACCAGCTGGGCAGCTGCCCCAGCGGCTGGCACCACCCAGAGCTGGCGCCCATTGGCACCGTCATCGGCCGTGAAGAAGAAACGCCCTCCGGCCACCACGAAGTCCTGGGGCGTGGAGGCGGCGGTGGTCAGGTTGAGATCGGCCGTCAGGAACGTACCGGCACCGGTGCCGTCGCTCTCCCAGAGTTCGGTTCCCAGCTCGACACTGGAGATCGAGAAATACACCTTGCCGTTGCTGCTGGTGAGGCCAGAGAACGAGGTCGAGAGCGGGCCGGGGGTGATGTCCTTCACCAGGACGGGGAGGCCTGTGGTGGGGTCCAGCTTCCAGAGTTCCACGCCGGTGCCGCTGCCCGCGGCGGTGAAGAACAGGGTGCCGTTGGCCGCGAGCAGATTGCTCGGATTACTGCCGGTGGACCCTGGATTCACCTCCAGGCTGGTGAGCGTAGCGGTGGAAGGGTCGTAGGACCAGAGATCGTTTCCCGTGGCAGGGCTGGAGGCCGTGAAGTAGAGGATCCCCCCCACCGCCGTGAGGTCGTCGGGGGAGGAACTGGCCGTGCCGGTGTTGATGCTGATGAGCTGAGGGTTGCCCGTGGCCGGATCGATGGTCCAGAGCTCAGCCCCATCGGCCACGGTGGAGGCCCTGAAGAACAACTGGCTGCCGGTGCTGACCAGCTGGGTGGGGCTGGAGCCGCCGCTGCCGGGCTGTACATCGATCAGCTGGGCGGCGGCGGATCCGGGATTGACCCGCCAGAGTTCGCGGCTGCTGGTGGAACCGGTGGCCACGAAGTAGAGAACTCCACCAGCAATGGTGAAATCGCTGACACTGGAGGAGGTGGCCCCGGGGAAGAGATCCTGCAGAACGGTGCCGGCGTCAGTTCCATCGCTCGACCAGAGCTCCACCCCGCTGGTTCCATTGTTGGCGGTGAAGAACAGCCGGCCGTCGAAGCCAATCAACTGGCTCGGCGACGAGCTGCCGCTGCCGGCGTTGATGTCCTTCACCAGCACCGGGTTGCCGCTGCCGTCCAGCTTCCACAGCTCCACGCCCACGCCACTCGT
>NZ_JAFKRH010000054.1 GCF_019038465.1 Synechococcus sp. CCY 0621
CGTGGCCATCGCCATAGGCGGTGATGCCGTTGAAGGTGAACCCGGCCCACCATGCGCTTCCCAGGATCCGGCGGGCCACGTCCTGCGCCGGGGCTGGGCTCAAGCGGCCGAGCAGTTCCATGAGCATGAGCGGCTGGTAGATGCGGATCATGCGCATCCGCTAGGCGATGGTCTCGCGCAGGCGCTCGTAGGTGGCGGAGGGGTACGGGGGCATGGGGTGAGGCTGGCTGGGTGATACGGGGGTGGCACTTGTGGATGAGCAGCTTTGGTGCCATGGCGCTCCTTCACCCTCCTTCCGCCAAGACCTTTCAACCGACCCGATTTCAGGGCGTGCAAGCCATGGGCAGGTAGCACGCGCGCCACCATGGAATGGTCGTTTCGGGTTGACTACTACAGCTCTCGCGTTCGCGAGGAGATCGAGTCCTGGCCTGTCAATCTGGTGGCTCGCTGCGATGAGCTGCTCGATTTGCTTGAGGACCACGGCCCCCTGCTCGGGGCGCCTCACTCCAATCCCATGGGCGGCGGGCTGTTCGAGCTCAGGCCCAAAGGCCATTCCGGCATCGGCCGGGCGTTCTATTGCTTCTGCAATGACCGAGTGATCACCGTTCTCCACACCTTCGTCAAGAAGACCCAGAAAACACCCAGACGAGAGCTTCTACTTGCTCGAGCACGCCTCAAGAACGTTAAAACGCCATGGCTGACATTCCTTATCGACCGGTGATCCGCGATCGCCTGACCGAACGCTCCAGGGTTGAGCAGATCCCTGGCTACAACCAGGCAAGGCAGGAAGCTGCCGTGGAATTCCGCCTGATCAGGCAGCTTCTCGAGGCCCGCAGGCGGGCCGGTCTCACGCAAGAGGATGTGGCCCTGCGGATGGGCACAACGCGCAGCGCCATCAGTCGGCTCGAGGGATCCCGCAAGCACCTCCCCGCACTGACAACCCTCCGCCGCTACGCCGATGTGCTCGGTTGCGATGTGGAGATCAGCCTCGTGCCTCGATCCCCTGGGCCCGCTTCACCGACTTGATCAGCTGTGTCGGTGGGCCGATCCTGGCTGGGGTGAGACGGGGGGTGGCACTTGCCCTTCGAGGTTCCCTCTCCCTTTTGCCATGCCCACCCAGCTCGCGGATTCAGTCAGCGGCTCTACCCCAGCCACGCAGGGCGGTGATCCGCTTTGATCCCCTCAAACGGCTGCGGACTCTGGAGCAGCGAGGCCTGGATTTTCTCGATGCTGAACGCGTCTTTGCCGGGCCGACGCTGGAGTTTGAAGACCGCCGGCGCGACTATAGTGAGTTTCGGACTGTCTGCCTGGGTCTGCTTGAGGGTCGCATGGTCGTGATCATCTACACCCAGCGTTCCTTTTTTCGTCAGATCATTTCGATGCGTAAGGCCAATGCAAGAGAGCAACTACGTTTTCGCCACCACTTCTCCTGATGACCCGATTCGCTCGGATCTACAGCGTGTGGATGCGCATGTGATCCAGCCTGAAGAGTATGCCGAGATTCCGGAGATCACGGATGACGATCTGGCACGTGCTGTGA
>NZ_JAFKRH010000055.1 GCF_019038465.1 Synechococcus sp. CCY 0621
TCCAGCCTGAAGAGTATGCCGAGATTCCGGAGATCACGGATGACGATCTGGCACGTGCTGTGATCAAGGGGCCGCGCAAGCTCGATCAACCTCAGTAGCGCTGCTTCCCCTCGATCACCCCTGAGCCCCAATCTCGGCCGCTCACGTTCCCCCTGTCGCTCAGCGCGTCGCCGCCGATCAGGCTGTCGTGGCCATCGCCATAGGCGGTGATGCCGTTGAAGGTGAACCCGGCCCACCATGCGCTTCCCAGGATCCGGCGGGC
>NZ_JAFKRH010000056.1 GCF_019038465.1 Synechococcus sp. CCY 0621
GCCCGCCGGATCCTGGGAAGCGCATGGTGGGCCGGGTTCACCTTCAACGGCATCACCGCCTATGGCGATGGCCACGACAGCCTGATCGGCGGCGACGAGTTGAGCGATGGCGAGCGCGACGCGCTGCTGGAGCTCTGCCGCCAGCGCCTCGATGCCTTCCGCGAGCAGCCCGATCAGCGGCTCGGTGACATACAGAGTTCACCGATGCGCCCGGGGCCGCTGCGAATGCTGCAGAGCCCATGAACGCCAGAGGGCCCTGGAGGTGGACCACATCGTCCCGTAGGCGCAGCCTTCCGCGCAGCGGTGGAACCAGGGCAGCTCCGACGCCATCAGCAACCTGCAGGCCCACTGCTTCCGCTGCAATGCGGGCAAGCCATCGCCATTGTTGGTCTCAGGGTTGCACCGGCAGTGATTGACTCAGCTGGCTGGAATCTCATGCCACACGTCCACAGCTTCAGATTGGATCTCAAGCACGCGATTGATCAGGTCAGTGTCTTTCCTTTGTTGGATCAGCTGGCATGCAGATTGAACCCGGAGCCACTGCTGCTCCGCGCTCAAGCCAGCCTCCCTGAGAGCGATCACACCGGGGTGCACCTCGATGGTGGCGGCCAAGCGAATGAAATCGCCCACGTTCACCGTGACCACAATCTGATCGCGGGCCAGGGCATGGGCGAAGACCGCGGCATCCTTGGCGCCAGCAAGACCGACATGCACGGCGAGGACTGAGATTTTCGTCGATCAACAGCCTCAAGGCACGGCTCTTCAGCCGCGTTGCAGGGCGAGAGGGCGCCGAGGGCGCCCGGGAGGCTTGGGCAGGCGCGCCTGGATCTCCGCGTAATCATGGGCTGGCCGGCTGAGCTGGGGAAAGTCTGCTTCCAGCTGGCTGCGGCTGAAGCCGGAGCGCAGCTGCTCAACAACCACAGCCACAGGAATTCTGGTGCCCCGGAACACAGGCTGGCCTGAACAGATGGCCGGATCGCTCTCCACCAGGGCATGGGGCCGCCTGTAGAGCCGATAGCGGTAACGCAACTCCCGACTCACGCCGCTGAGATCGAAACGGAAGGGAACGGCACGTGTCTTGCGCAGCTCACCGGGGCCACGGGACCAGTCCCCTTGGGCCACCTGTCGCCGGGGCAGGCCCTCAGGCAACCGGTGCGTCTTCACGGTCAACACACGGAAAACCTCACGCTTCTGGGCAGGGGAGAGCTGCAGGCCCTCGGCGCTCAGACTGCTGACGACCTGGAAGTAGAGGAGCTCGCGAAAGCCAAGCCGCAACGGGCCTGCAGAGGAGGGTGAACCCGGCAAGGTCAGCACACGGCGGTGTTCCTGAGCGAGCAGGCGGGCATCGGCGGCGAGCAGGGCGGCACCGGCGGCGGCGGTGAGGCCAGCAGCCATCGATAAACCATGTTTCAGCCTGAAGCAGAGTATAGACATTCATGGCTGGCGGGGGCGCTGGTGACCAAAGGCCGGTCTGGGGGGGCATGCCCAACCGAAGAGGGGTGCCCCAAGGAATCAGTGCCACCCACCGAAACACCTCAGCGAGGATGCCCCATGCCCCCGAATCCTTCCTCCACCGTCGGGCAGCCGCTCAGGGCCTGCTCAGGATCAGCCTCCCTTCGTATAGGGAACCAGCACATTGGCCAGCATCGGGAAATGGCGACGATTGAGCGTGGCCAGAGTTGCTTCGGCAGCCTGCACACTCGCGGCAATCAAGGCATCCGCGAGGCCCGTGCCATGGCTGCGGCCGTACTGACGGCGCAACAGCCCCGCCTGCATCGCCGCCTCCTTCTCCAGCGGCAGCACCTCGAAGGCCGACACAAAGGCATCCAACCGCTGGCGTTCCACCCCCTCGCGCACACCCACGTAGAGCTCAGCGATTGACACCACAGAGGCCGCCAGGGGCTGATCGCAGCCTTCCAGGAATGCCACCGCCAGGGGCTGATCACGGAGGTAGTCGATCAAGACATCCGTGTCGATGACGAGCAAGCCGTTCGCGGCGGACGCCATCAGCCGCCTTCGGGGGGGATGCGATCAAGTTCCTGGCGCAACTTCAGCCCATCCAGCGGACCAGGTCCGGCTGCCCAGAGGCCCCTTCCCTGTCGAAGCTTGGCGAGCCGCTCTTCAGGCTGTTTGTTCTCCAGAAAGCGATCGATGGCTTCACGGATCAGGGCGCTCTGGCTGCGTCCGCTGCGCTGGGCCAGGGCCAACAGCCCTTGCCGCTCCGGCTCCGACAGGTAGATCTGGGTGCGTTGCATGGCCAACCTCCTGGTGTATACACCATACACCGCAGGCATGGACAATCACGAACGACTGGCCGGGTTGGCTGCAGCCGCTGCACGCCCTAGCCAGAAGGGATCCCAGCAGGGGCGATGGCTTGACGGGCCGCCCAAAACCAAACCTGGCCCGGTCGCCCGGCAGCCGCCAGCATCGCTCCATGGCCTCCAGCCCCTCCACCGCCTACCAGCGCCTGCGCGAGACCATCGCCAAGGGCATGCGCTTGAGCCCCATCGACCAACCGCTCATGCCCATGGAACTCCTCAGCCACCGCTGCCCGGCCCCAGCGCGACATGTGGCCCGCCGGATCCTGGGTCCCTTCCCGCCACAAGGCCTCTCCTTTGTCGGCAAGGCCGTCAAAGGTGGGTGCAGAAGCCGCGCCGATCAATCAGTCGAATGAACTGATCGCGGTGTCAGATTTTATCTCCAGAGATGGAGTTAAGCTGCCCAAGGAGGGCCGGAAGTTCAACGGTTATCACGTCCCAGACAATTTCAAGATCAATGCCAAGATAGCCATGAATCAATTGATTGCGCATGGCAACGATCTCTCTCCACGCAATCTCTGGATTGGCCAGTCGAAACGCATCTGGCACACGAGCTGCTGCTTCTCCGATCAGCTCGATATTGCGCAGAATGGCGTCTTGAACCAGTTGGCTGGCTTCAAACTGAGCTCGGGTCAATCCATCGCTGTAGCGAATCGCCCTCTCTGCAAAGACCCGCATGTCTTTCAAGTACAGATGCCAGTCTCGTTCGGCCATCACTTCAGATGGCGATGGCATCCGCCTCGACTCGGTGCCGAAACTCCTCCCGCAACGCCTTCTCGGTCACCAGATCCACATGGCGACCCAGCAGGTCTTCCAGGAAGACCTGCAAGCCATAGAAACGGCGAGCCGTCGCTGGCGCATCAAAGCGAACCAGGAGGTCGAGATCACTGGTTGGGGTGGCGGTACCCCTGGCCATCGAGCCAAAGACGCGCAAGGTCGTCACCCCATAGCGCTCACGCAGCAGCGGGCCGTGCTGACGCAAAAGGCTGAGCACCTCCTGGCTGGTTGTCGTGCTGGAGGTCGTCACGGGTGACTCCTGCCACTGCGCAAACTCTATCGAGGCTGACCGCCGCCAGCAGCTTCTGCCTCCCATCACGACGGAACCATGCCCACCGGCTTGAGCTGTCCCATCGCCGTCCTGCAGCAGCAGCCGAGCGGTCAGCGGCTCGCCCTGGCCCGGTCGCCCGGCAGCCGCCAGCATCGCTCCATGGCGTCCAGCCCCTCAGCTGCCTTCCTTCGCCTGCGAGCGTTCATGCAGACCGCAGCGATGGTGTGCCCGCTATCGGGTGAAGCCAGTGGCCGTCAGAATGGAACCATGACTCCCACGACAGCCTCCAAACCGATCGAGCCGAGGCTGGCGGGCATGGTTGCCGGCATTCGCCAGCTGATCCCTGCTGCTGAAGTGCGTCTGTTCGGATCAAGGGCCCGCGGAGATGGCCGGGCCGACTCCGATGTGGACCTGCTGATCACCGTGCCGGATGCCTGGCTGGCGCAACGCGACCGCTTTGCGCTGCTCGCAGACCTCTGGGGTGCCGTGGCCCAGCCGGATCTGTCGGTCGATCTGGTGCTCCACTCGAGCAGCGACGTGGCCCGCCGAGCCAAAGAGCCAGGCTCCCTGGTGTGCGAGGCCCTGCGAGAAGGCGTTCTGCTCGATGGCCAGGCCTGAAGCGCCGCGACCTCAGGATGGCCCGCCGTCTGCTGGATCCGGAGGTGGAAGAAGCCAGCTGGGGCTGGGCCGCCCAGCAGTGTCTGGAGAAGACCTTGAAGGCCTGGCTGCACCACCTCGGCATTCGCTGTGCAATACCGCTACGACGACGAACCCGAAGAACTCAGCCTGGATCGCACGGCCTGGTGCGAGAGAGCCCAGGCATTGATCGAACAGGTGGAAGGCCTTCTGGGCTGATGGAAGTAGGCATGCGTTGAGGATGCCCATTGGTCCTGCGGATGAAGGGGACTGGGGCGGCACAGCCACACCCTGAGCCGGGTTGGCGGCAGCCGCATCACGCCCAAGCCAGAGGGGATCCCATCAGGGGCGATCGAGAAGCCTGCCGCACACGTACTTGTGAAGGACACTGCTGATCAGGGTCTGGTAGGGAATGCCCTCCTGCAAGGCACGGGCACGCAAGGCGCCTAGATCCTCACTGGTGAGGCGAATGTTGATGCGCTGATCCTTGGTGGCCGTTGACCTTGCGGAGCCTTCCAGGCGGGAGCGCTCTGCAGCCGTAGCCACCGAACGGAGCGTGCCCGCTTCGAAGGCTTCCAGGATCTCCTGCTCTTCGTGATCAAGGGGGTTCATGGTGCGTCTCCTGGGCGGTAGGCGATGGTGGCTTTGCGGCTGGGAATGATGGTTTTGAGAAAGAGGTGATCGTCGGCCTCGACATAAGGCACCAGATGGACATAGCCGGAGATCAGAACGACAAGAATGCGCTGGCCTGGGTAGCGGGCCTGGTTCGGATGCTCAACGATGTCGAGCAGATCACCGGATTCGATAGCGACCACCACGGCCTCGAAGGAAACGCCTCGTTGAAGCTGAAGGACCTCGTTCTTGCCTGCGCTCCAGCGAAAGGGCTTCATGGCAACACCCTAAGACCCTGTGTGCCTTTTGTCATCAGAGGAGCCAGCGGCTTGGTCGAAATTGCTTGCGTGGCCAGCCCTCACCGCTGGGAGAGGGACTGGGGCGGCACAGCCAGAAGGGATCCCATCAGGGGCGATGGCCTGACGGGCCGCCCAAAGCCTTCCTGCCGATCGGACTTGGGCTGACACATCAGCCCACCTACCCCAACGCGGATGCATGGCGTCATCCCAGGGGCGCAGGTGCGGCTGTTCGGTTCCAGGGCTCGCGGCACCAGTGGACCGGATTCCGACATCGATCTGCTGATCACCGCCCCGATGACTGGCCGGCGCAGCATCACCGTTTCCAGGTGCTGAACGATCTGTGGGGTCGGCTGGCCTAGGCGGATGTGTCGCTCGATCTTCTGCTTTACTCCCGCAGCGAATGCGAGGAGCGCCAGCACTGGCGGAGCCACGTGATTGGCAGGGCCTACCGGGAAGGACGGCTCCTGCATGGCGCTCTCTGAAGCGGAAGGTCTGCTGCGCATCGCCGCCGTCGATTTTGAGAGCGCTCAGGCTTCCTCCGAGCCGACCGTCTTTCGCGAAGGGGCTTGGGGCTTCTGGTTGCAGCAGGCCGTGGAGAAGGCGTTGAAGGCCTGGCTGCTGCACCTGGGCAGCGATCCGCCGCTCACCCATGACCTGCGCCGTCTGCTGTTGCTGCTCGCTCAGCTCACCATCTACGCCGTACCCCATAACCGGAACTCCACCTGCTGAGAGGCTGCCTGAAAGTCGTTGTCGGTTGTCAGCAGCGTCAGCTCGTTGCGCTGGCAGAGTTGAATCAGCAAGGCATCGATCGTGCCGATCTGGATCCCTCGGCGGCGGCAGACATTGCGGATTTCGGCTGCTGCCATGTGGTCCTGCTTGTCGGGCTGGAGGAAAGCGAGGGCGGAAAGGCGCTCCACGAGCTGGTCTCGGTTTTTTGGGCCGGCAAAACCCTGGAGGACCTCCTGGAGCACCAATCCCGTGGTGAAAACCTGCTCGGCACCCTGAAGAGCGGCACGGAGGGCGACCACCTCAGGCGCGCCTGGCTGGCCATCACGGCGAAAGGCCAGCGACCAGACAGAGGTGTCGACCAGCAGACTCACCGCTGGCGTTCCCGTTCGGCCTTGTAGTCGTAGCCGGGGTCCCACTCAAGCTTGCCGAAGAGCTCGGCAATCTGACGCTGCTCCCGGCGCGCGATGAACTCCTGAAGGGCACGGGTCACGGCGGCCTTTTTGGTGGGCTCACCGCTCACACGGAAGGCGTGATCGAGCAGATCCTGATCGAGAGCGAGATTGGTGGCCATGTGTGACCTCCTTGTGAGGTGCCTACACATTAGTTCCTTCCGCCTGACTGAGGGGGCAAGCAAAGGCATGGCGCCTGGCATGGGCTTCTCCTCCACCAGTGCCACCCCCTGTCTCACCCCAGCCAGGATGCCCCCATGCCCCCCCCAACGCAGGACGTGGCCCGGCGGATCCTGGAAAGCGCATGGTGGGCCGGGTTCACTTTCAACGGCATCACCGCCTATGGCGTTGGCCACGACAGCCTGATCGGCGGCGACGCGTTGAGCGATGGCGAGCGCGAGCAGCGCGGCGAAGAAGTGTTTGCCCACCGCAGCCGCCACGGCACCCCGATCAGTGGCTCGGTGAACGTCCGGGTTGGGTTTGCCGTGATCCGGAGCTGAACAGCTGGGAGTGGCTCTGCGCAACGCGATCGGCGCACCAGCCGCTATGAGAGCTCAGCCTCAACCACTTGGTCCAACTGGTCAGCTAGGGCTGGAATGCTCTCGGAAACGATCTGCCAGATGGTGTCTTCTTCCAGGCCGAAGTAGGCATGCGCCAGAACATCGCGGAGGCCAGCAATGCGTCGCCAGGGCAGCTTGGGGTGCCGCTCACGATCAATTGCGGGCACTCCCCCTTTCAGGCAAGAGGAATGGCCTCCTGCTCGATCCGCTGCCGCAGTTCAGGGCGAAGACCGCGGCGCGTCACCAGGTCCACCCGAGCGCTGAGCAGGTCTTCCAGAGCCAGCTTGAGGTCCATGTACTGCTCAAAACTGGGGCTGGAGGGGAAATCCACCAGCAGGTCCAAGTCGCTCTGCAGCCCTGCCGCCCCGCGGATCACGGAGCCGAAGCCCTGGCTTCTGCGTAGCAGTGGACGCGAAGATCCTGGCCACCGTGGGCGGCTGTGAGAGCGAGCAGCTCGGGGGCCATCTGCCTGAGCCGCTGAAGCGTGGGTGGCTGTCTGGGATCCATGGCTCCCATTCTGCTATTCGCCACTCGCCCCCTCCGCCACCGTCCAGCGCCTGGAATACACCATCGCCGAACGCAGGCGGATCCGCGGCCGATGGGGGCCAAGGTGCTCAACGGCAAGGGCATCACCGGCGTCGCCGACCGGGCCATCGGCATGCCGCAGGCCCTGTTCTTCGGCCTCATGGAGAAGGCCGAGTCGTCCCAAGCCGAGCGCGAATCCAGATCGGATCGCGACGACAATCCAGGATGGCGTAGATGTCGATGCTCGTGGCCTCCATCACGTCGTAAAGCGCAAAAGGAAACCGTCTGATCAACATGCGATGGAACCCGTCGATCTGAAGATGAATGCCGCCATAGACAGTCAATGACTGAACATCAGCTTCGATCGCATCCAGAAAGCGATCGCCCAGACCATGAGCCTGACGTTCGTAGAACAACCAACCGTTCCGGAGATCCTCCCTGGCGGCATCAAGGAGCCTGATATCCACGAAGCTCGGCCTTGAGGCCAGTCATGGCGTCATTCCAAGACTGAAAACTTGCGGAACCCTGCTCCAGCTGCTCACGACGCCGCCGTAATTCATCGCGATGCCAGGCAGGCGATACGACCTGATCAGGCGTGGCGGAGAGATCGGCCCAGAGGAGTTCCATCGCTTCGAGCTTGTCTTCCAGACTCATCTGGCCCAGGGGAAGATTCGCCGCCATCAGCCGAGGCCTCCAAAGGGGCATGGCATGGATTTTAGAGCCAATGCAGTCAGCAAAACGAAGCAGGCCAGAAGTCCAGAGGGCTGTTGTCCTCCTGACAGGTGCCACCCCCGTCACACCCCAGCCAGGATGCCCCCATGCCCCCGCCCCCCTCCACCACCTACCAGCGCCTCCGCGCGTACATCGCCGAGCGGATGCGCATGAGCCCCATCTTCCAACCGCTGATGCTCATGGAGCTGCTCGCCCGCCGCAGCCCGGCCCCGGCGCAGGACGTGACCCGGCGGATCCTGGGAAGCGCATGGTGGGCCGGGTTCACCTTCAACGGCATCACCGCCTATGGCGATGGCCGCGACAGCCTGATCGGCGGCGACGAGTTGAGCGATGGCGAGCGCGACGCGCTGCTGGAGCTCTGCCGCCAGCGCCTCGATGCCTTCCGCGAGCAGCGCGGCGAAGAGGTGTTTGCCCACCGCAACCGCCAACGCAGCCCAGGGCCGCTGCGAGTGCCGCGGGGCGCACGAGCACCAGTGGGCCCTCGAGGTGGACCACATCATCCCCAGGAACCAGAGCGGCTCCGACGCCATCAGCAACCTGCAGGCGCACTGCTTCCGCTGCAACGCCGGCAAGCGCGATGCTGTCTGCCTACGCAAGAGGGCGCACCGACTTCCGCAGGGTGCAGGCCAGCTACGGCCATCGCGAAGCGGGCTGTGTGTTCTGCGCGCTGGAGGGCAGCGGCCGGGTGCTGCTGGAGAACGAGGGGCACAGCCTGGTGAATCCGCGTCGACATGGGGCCGACGGGCTGGAGCTGCACCAGCCGGAATGCAACGCCGTGGTGGAGCTGGTTCATTCGATACAGAGGTGATGAGATCAGCTGGCGGGAATCTCATGCCATCGGACAACAACGTCGGATTGAACTTCAAGCACCCGATTAACCATGTCAGGGTCACGGCTCTGGTTGATCAGCTGCAAGGCTGACTGGACCCTGAGCCATTGCTCTTCCGCATTCAAACCAGCTTCCCTGAGAGCGATCACGCCTGGGTGAACTTCTATGGCGGCGGCCAATCGCATGAAATCCCCCACGTTCACCGTGACCACAATCTGATCCCAGGCCAGTGCGTGGGCGAAGACATCCTCATCCGCAACGCCAGCAAGACCGACATGCACGGCCGCCTCTGCTGGAATTCCCATGTCACAGGCCCAACGGGCGAGAGAGGGCTGAGGTTTTCGTCGATCAACAGCCTCAAGGGATGGGCCTTCAGCCGCGCTGCAGGGTGAGAGGTTGGCGGGGACGGCCTGGAGGCTTCGGCAGGCGGGCCTGGATCTGGGCGTAGTCAAGGGCCTGCCTGCTGAGCTGGGGAAAGTCGGCCTCCAGGTCGGTGCGGCTGACGCCGGAGCGCAGCTGCTCCACAACCACGGCGACTGGAATTCGGGTGCCCCGAAACACAGGTTGCCCCGAGCAGATGGCTGGATTGCTCTCCACCAGGGCCTGGGGCCGCCTGAGGAGCCGATAGCGATACCGGAGCTCCCGGCTCACGCTGCTGAGATCGAAGCTGAAGGACACCGCACCGGTTTTGCGCAGTTCACCGTGGCCACGGGACCATTCACCCAGAGCGACCTGACCCGGGGGTGAGTCCACAGGCAACCGCTGAGTCTTCTCGGTGAAGACACGGAACACCTGACGCTTCTGAACAGGCGAAAGCTGCAGGCCCTCGGCACTCAGTGCGCTGACCACCTGGAAGTAGAGCAGCTCACGAAAGCCCAGGCGCAGCGGTGCTGCGGAGGAATGCGATTCGGGCGGGGCCAGCACACGTCGGTATTCCTGACTCAGCAGACGGGCATCGGCTCCGAGCAGGGCGGCCCCTGTGGCGGCGGTGAGGGCTGGGGGCATCGCAGCAACCATGTTTCAGGCTGAACCATAGTAAGGGAGCTGAGGTTGGTGTCCTGGTGGGCGGGGTGGGAGGCCATTGCCAAAAGGAGATGGTTCCTCAATGGGCAAGTGCCACCCCTGTCACCCCCCAGTCCCCATCTGGCCCCCCAGCCCCGGCGCAGGACGTGGCCCGCCGGATCCTGGGAAGCGCATGGTGGGCCGGGTTCACCTTCAACGGCATCACCCGCTGCGAGAAGGGCACCTATGCCCTGGTGAGCGGCCGAGATTGGGGCTCAGGGGTGATCGATAGGAAGCAGCGTTACTGAGGTTGATCGAGCTTGCGCGGCCCCTTGATCACAGCACGTGCCAGATCGTCATCCGTGATCTCCGGAATCTCGGCATACTCTTCAGGCTGGA
>NZ_JAFKRH010000057.1 GCF_019038465.1 Synechococcus sp. CCY 0621
ACGAGGCGTACTGGAAGATCAGGCGACCGAAGTAACCGTGGGCAGCCACGATGTTGTAGGTCTCTTCCTCTTGGCCGAACTTGTAGCCGTAGTTCTGGGACTCGCTCTCGGTGGTTTCACGCACCAGGGAGGAGGTCACCAGCGAGCCGTGCATGGCGGAGAACAGGGAGCCACCGAACACACCGGCCACACCCAGCATGTGGAAGGGGTGCATCAGGATGTTGTGCTCAGCCTGGAACACCA
>NZ_JAFKRH010000058.1 GCF_019038465.1 Synechococcus sp. CCY 0621
GAGGGCTTCCCGGTGCCTGGTGTGCTGCCGGCGGTGCTGGGGACGCTGCTGGTGCTGCAGGCGGGCCCCGGTGAGGGGGGCAGATTTCTGCCGGGCCGCTGGCTGGAGCGGGTACTGCTGACGTGCGGGCTGCTGTCGTATTCGCTGTACCTGTGGCACTGGCCTGTGATCGTGCTGCTGCGCTGGACGTGGGGGCTGGAGACGTGGTGGCAGTACGTGGTGGCGGTGG
>NZ_JAFKRH010000059.1 GCF_019038465.1 Synechococcus sp. CCY 0621
CGATTCGGTGGACAAGTGTCAGGGCTCCACGGGTGAGAGTGTACGGGTGTTGATGGACTGCTGCTCGTAGTCGATCGGGCTGAGGTAGCCAATCGTTGAGTGACGACGCTCGCGGTTGTAGTAACCGTCGATCCAGAAGGCCAATGTCCTGATCAGCTGCTGGGGGCTATTCAGGATCTCGGCATCGTCATCGAGGCCCAGTTCGTGTTTGAGGGTGGAGAAGAAGCTCTCCACCACTGCGTTGTCCCAGCAGCAGCCCTTGGCCGACATACTGCAGCTGATCTTGTGGTTTTCCAGAAGCTGCCGGTACGCCGTTGCCCGGTATTGGCTCCCCTGATCGGTGTGGATCAGGAGCTGGTCGGGTTCGATCTGGCGGTGCCCCAGAGCCCGGTTGAGAGCCTCCAGCACCAACGTGGCCTCCATGGTGCTGCCCATGGTCCAGCCGACCACGCGGCGGCTGTACAGGTCGATCCAGACCGCCAGGTATCTCCAGCCTGCTGTGGTGCGGACGTAGGTGATGTCACCGGCCCAGCAGCGGTTGGGTGCTGCTGGGCTGAACTCCTGCTGCAGCAGGTTCTCGGCTACACCACTGGCCCGGTTGCCTGGCTTCCGGCAAGGCCTGAACCCGCGTCTGGTCTTGGCCTTGAGCGCTGAACAG
>NZ_JAFKRH010000060.1 GCF_019038465.1 Synechococcus sp. CCY 0621
ACAGGGGTGGGCAGGCTGGTGCTGCCGGAGGAGGGGAAGGCGTCGAGGGAGAAGGGAACGAACTGATCGAGGATCTGCTCGGAGGGATGCAGCGACGGCACCCGGGCGACCGAGGAGTAGGCCAGGGAGATCCAGCCGCCGCCGGCGCCCTTGCGGTAGCCGAGCTCGACCCTGTAGTCGCGGTCGGAGAGGGGAACGGGGAGGTACCACTCGGTGGCATGGCTGTCGACCAC
>NZ_JAFKRH010000061.1 GCF_019038465.1 Synechococcus sp. CCY 0621
CCCGACGTTCGACGTCGAGAACAGGAGCTAACTCAATGTTCGACGCCTTCACCAAGGTCGTTGCTCAGGCTGATGCCCGCGGCGAATTCCTCAACGCTGGTCAGATCGATGCCCTTTCCGGCGTCGTCGCTGACAGCTTCAAGCGTATGGATGCCGTGAACCGCATCACCTCCAACGCTTCCAAAATCGTCACCAACGCGGCCCGCGAGCTGTTCGACCAACAGCCCGCCCTGATCGCCCCCGGCGGCAACGCTTACACCCATCGCCGCATGGCTGCTTGCCTGCGCGACATGGAGATCGTTCTTCGCTACGTCACCTACGCCGTCTTCACCGGTGACGCTTCCGTCCTCGAAGACCGTTGCCTCAACGGCCTCCGCGAGACCTACCTGGCCCTCGGCGTCCCCGGCGCTTCCGTGGCCGAAGGCATCCGCAAGATGAAGGACGCCGCCATCGCCATCGCCAACGATCGCAACGGCATCACCCAGGGCGACTGCTCCTCCCTGATGTCCGAAATCGGCACCTACTTCGATCGCGCAGCTGCTGCTGTCGCCTGATCTCCGCTTCATCTTCCGGTTCACCTTCTCTCTAACAACCTTCAAATGAAGACTCCCCTCACCGAGGCCGTCGCAGCCGCTGATTCCCAGGGCCGCTTCCTCTCCAACACCGAGCTCAACGCCGCCTTCGGCCGCTTCGAGCGCGCCAAGAACGCCCTGGAAGCTGCCAAGGCCCTCACCGCCAACGCCGACTCCCTGGTGAACGGCGCCGCCCAGGCCGTCTACAACAAGTTCCCCTACACCACCCAGATGCAGGGGAGCAACTACGCCTCCGACGCCCGCGGCAAGGCCAAGTGTGCCCGTGACATCGGCTACTACCTCCGCATGGTCACCTACTGCCTCGTGGCTGGTGGCACCGGCCCCATGGATGAGTACCTCGTGGCCGGTCTCGACGAGATCAACCGCACCTTCGAGCTCTCCCCCTCCTGGTACGTGGAAGCCCTGACCTACATCAAGGCCAACCACGGTGTCTCCGGCGACGCCGGCGTCATCGCCAACAACTACATCGATTACGCCATCAGCGCCCTCGTTTGAGTCGCTTCGCTCTTCGATTCCTCTGGGTCCCTTCCGGGACCCTTTTTTTTGGCCCGATTC
>NZ_JAFKRH010000062.1 GCF_019038465.1 Synechococcus sp. CCY 0621
TTGGCCAGGGCCACCCAGCGCCTCGGTGTCACGCCATTGGTGACGTTGGTGAACTTCTCGGGCCAGAGGGCGGCGAACTCGGGGAACAGGTCCTGCTTGACCAGGGCGCTGTGCAGGGCGGCGACGCCGTTGACGTGGTGGGAGCCGACGGTGGCGAGGTGGGCCATGCGCACGGCCTTTCCACCGGCTTCATCGATGATCGAGAGGCGCTGCAGCACGGCGTCGTTGCCGGGGTACTTGAGGCGCACCTGCTGGAGGAAACGGCGGTTGATCTCGAAGATCAGCTC
>NZ_JAFKRH010000063.1 GCF_019038465.1 Synechococcus sp. CCY 0621
TGTGGAAGGGGTGCATCAGGATGTTGTGCTCAGCCTGGAACACCAGCATGTAGTTGAAGGTGCCGCTGATGCCGAGGGGCATGCCGTCGGAGAAGGAACCTTGACCGAAGGGGTAAATCAGGAACACGGCGCTGGCCGCCGCCACGGGGGCGGAGTAGGCGACGCAGATCCAGGGGCGCATGCCGAGGCGGTAGGAGAGTTCCCACTCGCGGCCCATGTAGGCGAAGACGCCGATCAGGAAGTGGAAGACCACCAGCTGGTAAGGACCACCGTTGTACAGCC
>NZ_JAFKRH010000064.1 GCF_019038465.1 Synechococcus sp. CCY 0621
AGCAGGACCTGTTCCCCGAGTTCGCCGCCCTCTGGCCCGAGAAGTTCACCAACGTCACCAATGGCGTGACACCGAGGCGCTGGGTGGCCCTGGCCAACCCCCAGCTTTCGGCCCTGCTCGACGCCTCGATCGGCAACGGCTGGGTGCGCAACCTCGATGAGCTGCGCCAGCTGGAGCGCTACGCCGACGACGGCGGCTTCCTGGAGCACTGGGGGGCCACCAAGCTGTCGGTGAAGCGCCACCTCACCAACTACATCCATCGCCACACGGGCGTGCTGGTGGATCCGGCCTCGATGTTCGACGTGCAGGTGAAGCGCATCCACGAGTACAAGCGCCAGCACCTCAATGCCCTCCAGGTGATCGCCCAGTACCTGCGCATCAAGAACGGCCTCG
>NZ_JAFKRH010000065.1 GCF_019038465.1 Synechococcus sp. CCY 0621
GGTTTTGGTTGCCGCCGGATTCAGCAGCGAGGATCTGCCAGCCGGTGAACTGACTGGCTTTGATCTGGGCGCCCTGGTAGCGGAGCGGAGCGGTGACACCGTTGACCTGAACGGAGACCAGATCGGTGCTGGTGTCGCGGAGTAACTGCACGGCGCCGTTGGGATCAAGCACCTGCAGGGTGGTGTTTGTGGTCGGGGGTGGAG
>NZ_JAFKRH010000066.1 GCF_019038465.1 Synechococcus sp. CCY 0621
GCGGCGCCTCACCCACATGGGCCGCGACCTGCAGGCGGAACTGGTGCTCGACACGGAAGAGGTGGTGGTGGCCCAGTTCCCCCGGGAAGAGGTCGACTACAACAACCTGAAGCCCGGCGACCGACTGCATGTGATCAGCCGCCAGGCCCACGCCTTCCAGCCGGATTATTCAATCTGAGCCGTCGTGGCAGCCGAGATGGAGACGGTAAATCCCTGGGAACGGAGTGCGTTGCGCCTTGAACGGAAGCAACGGGCGACTGAAGGTGGTATCTACTCAATGGGGAACATCGGCAAGCAAAACCTTCTCTCGACTCGTGAATTAGCTTTAGAATCGGACAACATAATCGTAGGACTGCGATGCTATCGAAAAGAACACACCAAGAGCTATAGGCCTGAAAACAAAGCGATTGATTTCTTTATGCGCGATTTAATCCGGATACTGAGTGAAGGGGGACCTCCTGTCAGTGGAGCTTGTGCCCAGGGGGTTGAACTCCTGGCTTGGCGAAAGATCGTGCAGTAAGGATTGACACAGTTGACATGCCATGGCTTGGAGTGAGCAGGCCCCACAAAATGAACGATCGAAGGCTTTACTGGATTCGCAAGCTCAGGATGGTGATAGTGGTCGTCAAGGACACTCATGGTCTGATAATTCCAGCGTGGCTCTATCCTCAACCAATTCCCTTGATACTGGTGATTCAGAACATCCTGGTCAGCGTAAAGAATTCGCTCGGGGTGGTCCCTCAAGAAGATGGAGGCGATTTCAAGCAGGTTCAATGTCCTCCATGCCTGAAGGTCAACCAGCAGGACACCTGAATTGAAGTATCCAGAACCAGGCCGAAGACAGAGGCGGCGACTTTCCTGATGCTCGTAGTAATCAGGAACGGCGCCCAGCGGATACCCCTTCAGGTCGGACTCGTAGAGCGGCTGCAAGTCTCCAACAACCGCAATATCTGGATCCAGATAGAGAACGCGATCCAATCCTGCTGGAAGTACATCCGGCAGTGCCAGCCGAGCATAGGCAGCTGCTGTCAAATAGCCGGTTAGTGGCAAGTCCCTAAAGACTGTTCCATCGAGTTGTATCAGGCTGACACGATCGATGATGGAGGCAACATATTGGTAGAGCATCGACGCATCTTTCAAGGAGCGTCCTAAATGAATCAAGGAAACATCAAGCCTGTGGTGAGGATTGGATGTTCTGAGCGTAGTGAGCATCGTTGCGACATGCGGCAAGTAGTTGTCGTCGAATGTGCATACGATGTTCATGACCCAATAAAACCATCGGCAAGAATGGTATTCCAAACTGGCCCCAGGCCCATGGCGTATCTGCGGCGCCTCACCCACATGGGCCGCGACCTGCAGGCGGAACTGGTGCTCGACACGGAAGAGGTGGTGGTGGCCCAGTTCCCCCGGGAAGAGGTCG
>NZ_JAFKRH010000067.1 GCF_019038465.1 Synechococcus sp. CCY 0621
GCCGGGGCCACAGCGGCTTGCTCGCCTGGCCCAGCAGCGAGCCCATCACCACATAGCCCGAAATCACAAAGAAGACGTCCACTCCCGTGAACCCACCCGGCAGCCACCCCTTGTTCAGGTGGAACACCAGCACCGCCAGCATCGCCGCCCCGCGCAGTGCATCGATGTCCGGCCGGTAGGTAAAACCTCCCCCCTTTCCGCCCGCTCCAGGCGCTTTGCCGCTCGCCGCTGGGGCGGTTCCGGT
>NZ_JAFKRH010000068.1 GCF_019038465.1 Synechococcus sp. CCY 0621
TGTGGAAGGGGTGCATCAGGATGTTGTGCTCAGCCTGGAACACCAGCATGTAGTTGAAGGTGCCGCTGATGCCGAGGGGCATGCCGTCGGAGAAGGACCCTTGACCGAAGGGGTAGATCAGGAACACGGCGCTGGCAGCCGCCACGGGGGCGGAGTAGGCGACGCAGATCCAGGGACGCATGCCCAGGCGGTAGGAGAGTTCCCACTCGCGGCCCATGTAGGCGAAGACGCCGATCAGGAAGTGGAAGACCACCAGCTGGTAAGGACCACCGTTGTACAGCC
>NZ_JAFKRH010000069.1 GCF_019038465.1 Synechococcus sp. CCY 0621
TGACCGAATAGACGACGCTGAACCAGAAGTGGATCCGCCGCCAGGGCCGCCAGCGCGTGGCCGGACCGACCGTGGTGGCGGCGTAGGCGATCAGCACAATCGCAATCAGCGGCAGCAGAAAGTAGCCGAGCATCGCCCCGAACAGCAGGGGTAGGGCCCCCTCCTGCACATGACTGTGGATCTCCGGCGACTGACCATGGAACAGGGGCATCAGGCCCAGGTCAACGTGGAAGAGCATCGCCAGCAGCCAGGCGATCCAGAGCGTGATCAGCCGCAGGGCTTGGTTGATCGACGGGTTCATCGGCCTGGAGGCTTGTTACTTCAGTGTGGGAAGCAACGAAGCAAGGGCCTTGCGATCTTGGTGGTTCGTTGCGGATGGATGAACCAGCTGCCGACCTGATGCTGCTACGGGGCCAGGCGCTCGATCGCCCAGCGAATCGGCCCTGGTGGCGCCCATGCCGAAAACGCCGAACCCTCGTAGTGGCGCTTGGCTCCTGATCCAGTTAGGAATCTCCCCTCTTCTCCCTGCGGACAACACCATGATCACCGTCATCCTCTATGTATTGCTGGGGATCACAGTCGGCACCCTGAGCGGACTGATCGGCATCGGCGGCGGCGTGATCATCGTGCCGGCGCTGGCGCTCTTCTACGGCCTTCACCAGGATGTCAGCCACCAGATCCGGGATCTCCTCTGGCTAGTCTTCGGAGCCGAGCTTGGCGGGATTGGCGTTGTGCCCCAGGTCTGATGCGTAGAACATCAGCCACCAAATGTTGCGAACGGGGATGCTCACCAGCCCGCGATCAACTGGGCCACGGCTAGTTCGACTTCATCAGGAGCATCAAACCAATACTCCTCAAGAAGCGGCTTGAGTTCGGTGGACACAACCTCGGCAAACCAGTCCTTGGAGTTGCGGCCTTCCATGCTTCGGGTGGGTGTGGCGTAGCTGTGCCCGATCCGAAGGGCACGGCCCAGGCGGCTGTAGGCGGCGATCGTCTGGTTGAGCTGGTTAAGGCGCTGCTCAATCGCTGATGCGGTGGCGAGATCCATCCGGCGGTGGTTCACCACCCAGTCGCGCCAGACATCGCCCAAGGAGGGCTCCAGATCGATGAAGGCAAACCGGCGGCGGAAGGCCAGGTCCACCAGGTCCAGGGAGCGGTGAGCGATGCTCTGAGAGCGCAAAAGTAACAGTGCACATATAATGGTAACGTGTTAACACCTTGCCGCGTCGATCAACGTTCCGATTGCCAGTATGAGCGTAAGGGCATGGAGAGCAAGCGGTCATAGGCGTGCCGCAGACAGCCCTCAGGACATAGCCACTCCAGGCAAGCCCTGTTCAACCTCAAACCGGAGACCTCTGTCATGGCAAGACCAACCTTCTTGAATTCCCTGCTCTTCGCTCTTGGACAGGATCCCTCCTTGGCACCATCCGCTGCAGGGCAGGGCTCAGGCAGTGGTGGCAGTTCAGGCGGTGGCATCGGCGGGGGCGGGGGGTCACCGGGAGGTGGCACCCCCGGCGGAGGCGGAGGCGGAGGCGGAGGCGGTGGCGGAGGCGGCGGTGGCGGCGGTGGTGGTGGCGGCCGGCCGGGTGAAACCACGGCGGGCAACAACCTCTCCCTCCCGGCGATCTTTCCCGAAGCGGCACCGATCCTGCGGGGTACAGAAGGCTCATTCACCTTCACAACGCCCGCGACGCCCACCGTGGCGGTGGACACCAACTACGTGTATTTCGCCCAAGGGGTTACAGGCAACGAATGGCAGGCGGGAAACATTTCTGCGGGTGCCACTGCAGAGAGCCCAATCGCCATCGATTATGTCAACATCGGTGACGCCTTGGAATCGGCACCGATCCAGCGCGGCAGGAACGTCCGGCTTGAGCTCAGCCTGTTTGAGGAAATCGCCGATGTAAATACGCCCCTGATTGCTGGCGATGACACCCTGACTGGCTTCGCCATGACTCTCCTGGGTGGCGCCAAGGGGAAAGGCAGTCCTTCGAAGACGGGACCCACCGAGATCCAGGGGGCTCGGTTACCCGTGGGGACTACGCAGACATACCCATTCACGGGCAATGCCGGCGATTACCTGGGAACGACCACTTATTCCAGCGAGTACGCAGCCGTGTACGCGGCGGATGCGAGCAGCACGGAAGGGGAAACAGTGGATTCCTACATGAAGCTAGTGATCCAGAAGGTGACCGGCCTGAGTCCACAATATGCCGAAGATGGTTCTGCCACTCCCGGAGTAAATGACGGTGCCGATTTCATCACCGGACTGGCCTGGGATGGGAACCAGTGGGTGGATACCAACGGTGGTGATGGCATCACTGTTGGCGGCAACATCAGTAACGTCGCCTTCGGCCCTGAGCTGACCATCTCCGGCACGTTCAACGTCGGAGCTTCGGGGTTGCCGTGGAAATTCACCTCCGACGGCACTTATCTCATCACTTTCGCGCTGGAAAACGGCACACCGGTTGTGTTCGACGAAAACACGTTGGTGCGCAACGATGATCCTCTCCTGCCTGGCTTCCAGCCCACCGAGCTCACGGAAGGTCGCCTCACCCAGGTGGTGGGCGATGGTCTGCTGGGACTGGGAGGCGACACGCACAACGGCCTGCTGGCGATGCTTGTAGGTGTGCCCTCCGCAGTGGGTGGGGGAGGGGAGGCGCTAGCCCTGATGTAGAAGCTCCGATTCCCCTACTTGTTGTTTGGTGGTCATGCCATTGGCATGACCACCAGCGACTTTCTCTGATCTCTGCTTTCGACAATCTCCGAAGGTAATCATCATGACGAATCTCCCCTCCTTCACACCCTCCCAGCTCGCCTTCCTCGAGTCCGTGCTCTGCCCTTCTGCGCAGCTGCTCGCTTTAGCGGGTGAACCCGGAGGCTGCGACGACTCCGATCAGGGGGAAGGAGACAAGCCAACGCCGACACTGGGCACCAACAAAGCCGATCTTCTTGATGGAGGGGCGGGCAAGGACAATCTCGTCGGCCTCAACGGGGATGACACGCTCAGGGCCTTCCAGGGGAAGGACTGGCTCTATGGCGACAATGGCAACGACTTCCTCGATGGCGGAGAGGGTCGTGATTTTCTCTATGGCGGCAACGGCGACGACGAGTTGCGCGGGGGAAAAGGCCGCGATGACATGTACGGCGAGAACGGCAACGACCTGCTGATCGGCGGCTGTGGACCGGATCTGATGGATGGCGGTCGCGGCGATGATGTTCTCTTCGGAGGGAATTCACCCGACACCTACACCGGCGGCCTTGGACGCGACGTCTTCGTGCTCGGCCTGCCTGGAGGTGGTGGCGGCCATGGAGGCGGAGGGGGCATTGAGAACCTCCTCGCTCCGATGGCCGAGGAAGAGGATGAAGGTGATGTCGTTACTGATTTCCGCCAGGGTGTCGACCACCTCGCCCTGACCGGCGGGTTGACCTTCGGCGATCTGATCTTCCAGGGCAACGCCATCTATGTGGTGATGGAGGAGGCCGGGGCCCCCGTTCCCCTCGTGACTGAAGACGAGCATGAAGGGCTAGGGCGGCTGTTGGCGACGTTCACCGGCTTCGACACCACACAACTGGGCCAAACCGACTTTCTCACCTGCGCCGATCTTTCCATGGGATGAGGCGGAGAAGCTCACCTCCGACTCTGCCGGCCCCCTTATCAACTGCCGATTAACTTCGGGCCGGGCACACAGGCTCCTGACCGGAGTTGGCCTGTCGAAGAGCAAATCGGGATTGGTGTGCGACCTGCCGGATCTGTCATCAATGCCAGGGTGTGATGGCGAGTGGGCAAGCGGTTTGGAAGACATCTTCCTTTTTGATTCACATCACTTGGTGAGATCTAGCGGCTCACACGTCTGATGAGCCGGATGCACGGCATACCTTGTCTTTGCTTCGATCGAGCAATGACGCAGCAGCACCGGATCCGAGCGGTCGCAGCCGTACCTGGAGTTCTGGCCGCTGCTTCCGCAGCTCAGGCAGCAACGCTTCGGCATGGGTGCAATGGGGGCAGCCCTCGCGCACGAAAACCTGAAGTTCCGGCCCAGTGAAGCTGGGCTGCGCAGGGGTAAGACACGGAGCAAGGGCGAGGAGCAGGCCCAGGACTCACCGCAGCAGTCGGTTACGCCAGACCTTACCCATCCCTGTCGTTCACGGAGTCTGCCGCCACCAGCGCCAGGCCTCCACGTTGATCAGCAACCCGAAGACCGTGAGAGCCACCATCAGCACGATCTGATCGGGGCGGGCATCGGGCACCAGGATGTCGGCGATGAGATGGGGGACGTTGGTGACCGAATAGACGACGCTGAACCAGAAGTGGATCCGCCGCCAGGGCCG
>NZ_JAFKRH010000070.1 GCF_019038465.1 Synechococcus sp. CCY 0621
AGCAGGACCTGTTCCCCGAGTTCGCCGCCCTCTGGCCCGAGAAGTTCACCAACGTCACCAATGGCGTGACACCGAGGCGCTGGGTGGCCCTGGCCAATCCGGCCTTGCACAGCCTGCTCTGCGACAGCATCGGCGCCGACTGGCCGGCCAGACCCCAGGCTCTCAGACGCCTGGAGGACTTCCAGCAGGACGGGGCGTTCCTGGAGCGCTGGGGCCAGTGCAAGCGGATCGCCAAGCAGCGCCTGGCTGGGTACATCCACCGCCACCTTGAGCTGAGCGTTGATCCCGAAAGCCTCTTCGACGTGCAGGTGAAGCGCATCCACGAGTACAAGCGCCAGCACCTCAATGCCCTCCAGGTGATCGCCCAGTACCTGCGCATCAAGAACGGCCTCG
>NZ_JAFKRH010000071.1 GCF_019038465.1 Synechococcus sp. CCY 0621
GCAGCAGCACTTCTTCGTCAGCTGCTCCCTCCAGGACATGATCCGCAGCCTCGATGCCCGCGGCATTCCCATCGAGGAGTTCCCCGACCACTGGGCCGTCCAGCTCAACGACACCCACCCCTCGATCGCCGTCGCCGAGATGATGCGGCTGCTGCTCGACGACAAGCACCTCGAGTGGGAGGCCGCCTGGGCCATCACCACCGCCTGCCTCTCCTACACCAACCACACCCTGCTGCCTGAGGCGCTCGAAAAGTGGGGCCTCGATCTCTTCGGCTCCCTGTTGCCCCGCCACCT
>NZ_JAFKRH010000072.1 GCF_019038465.1 Synechococcus sp. CCY 0621
CTTCCGGCGTGGAGCGGCGGAATTCCATGGTGATGCTGCGCTTCTGCTCCCCGTCGGCGGCCACGGCCTCGATCGGATAGAGCTGCTGGCCATCACGGAAGGGGACCTGCACCCGGAAGGTGCCATCGGCCGAAAGGGGCACCTCCTCACCGCCGATGCTGAGGCGGGCGGCCGGATCGGTGGCGCCATAGACGATCAGCTCGGCATCGGCCACCAGCCAGAAGGAGCGCTGACGGGAGCCCACCCCGCCCATGCCGGAGGCACTGCGGCCCGAGGCCCAGGGGCCGGCGCCGGAGGCGGAGAACGCACCGCCGCCCTCGAGACCAGCGGCGGCATCGATCTCGTGGAAGGCCTCGGAGCCGCGGCCCAGGCGGCGCCACTGGCTGGTGGCGCTTTGGTAAAGCCGCTCGTGCAGGCCGGAATCAACGGCCTC
>NZ_JAFKRH010000073.1 GCF_019038465.1 Synechococcus sp. CCY 0621
GGCGTGAGGGCCTCGACGCAGACACCTTCACTGCAGAGCCGGTCGGTGCGCAGCTGATCACCGGCCTGCAGGAAGGCCAGGGTCATGCCCTCGGTCTCCTCGCAGGGGCAGTAGACGCGGGCGATGCCATCGAGGACTTCGAGGCAGGACCCACCGGGCCTGGGGGTGGGATCGAGCAGCACCGTCTGGCCGGCCGGCATGCGCACGGCAGTGACGGGGTCATCGGGAAGGAAGCGGTAGCGCATCGAGGAGGAGCGCCCTTATTGCGAACTGCTCGCAACCTAGACGCC
>NZ_JAFKRH010000074.1 GCF_019038465.1 Synechococcus sp. CCY 0621
ATCAAACTATCCCCGTTGAGATCAAGACCAAAGGACGATTCCAGAGCCAATGCACCCGAGGAGTTAATTGCCACCACGGGATTACTGCTACTCCAATTCCAGCTGCTATCGAGATTCCATGTAACCAGCTGACCTGCCGTCTGGTTGCGCCAAAGCAAGGAATTGCTTCCCGAGACTTCTTCGGCAGCGATCGGTTGCCACCCGGGAAACTGCCCCTCGGTGATAGGGGCATTCGAGAAGCGGATCGATTGGCTCGTACTCCCCACTCGGGCCGCGTAACCTCCGGCAGTGGAGCGGAGCAACGCCACAGATCCCTGGCT
>NZ_JAFKRH010000075.1 GCF_019038465.1 Synechococcus sp. CCY 0621
GGGATGCGGACCTGAACCCATTTCTGCACACCTGGTCGCTGGGTGTGGAGCAGCAGTTCTACCTGGTGTTTCCGCTGCTGATGGTGGGGATCGGCTACGGGGTGCGGCGGAGCGTGCCGCTGCTGGCGGCGCTGGTCGTGCTGTCGCTGGGGGCGAGCTGGTGGTGGACGCAGAGCGCACCGATGGCGGCATTTTTCCTGATGCCGAGCCGGCTGTGGGAACTGACGGTCGGCTCGCTGCTGC
>NZ_JAFKRH010000076.1 GCF_019038465.1 Synechococcus sp. CCY 0621
GGGATGCGGACCTGAACCCATTTCTGCACACCTGGTCGCTGGGTGTGGAGCAGCAGTTCTACCTGGTGTTTCCGCTGCTGATGGTGGGGATCGGCTATGGCGTGCGGCGGAGCGTGCCGCTGCTGGCGGCGCTGGTCGTGCTGTCTCTGGGGGCGAGCTGGTGGTGGACGCAGAGCGCACCGATGGCGGCATTTTTCCTGATGCCGAGCCGGCTGTGGGAACTGACGGTCGGCTCGCTGCTGC
>NZ_JAFKRH010000077.1 GCF_019038465.1 Synechococcus sp. CCY 0621
GTGCTGGCGGTGGCGGCGTATGGGCTGGTGGAGCAGCCGGTGCGCCGTTATCCGCTGAAGTGGTGGTGGGAGACGCTGCTGGCGGTGCTGGCGGTGGGGGGCCTGTGGCTGGGCATCGATGCCCTGCACCACACCTTCAAGGGCTATTTCTTTGTTGGTGCAGATAAGAATCCGGTGCCTGTCCATGAATGGGTGGAGTATCTCAACCCCACGATTCCAGGCACTCTGATTGACGAGAAGTGCGTGATTGATTACTGGAAGCCCTACAATCTCCAGACGCGAACCGATCCTGACCGTTGTAGCAAGCCTGGACGACCAGGAGCAAATGAAATCTTTCTTCTGGGCGATTCCCATGCCCAGCACTTGCTGCCGATGCTGGATGCGGTGACTGCTCGCACTGGGCAACGCATCACCTTCGCCCACAAGCGCTCTTGCTTCATTGATCCCCGTGTGACGCTCCAGCTTGATGGCCGGCCCTACACCCCCTGCACAGACTTTGCATCGGGGGAGATGGAGAGGGCCCTGCAGCGCCTCAGGTCTGGCGATATCGTGATGATCTCCAGCAACCTCAACAATTACCTGAGCAGTAACGATTTTGGGGGTACAAGTTATGGTCAGCCTGCCTATCTTGGCGATCAACGTCTCAGGGTGGCCGAGGTGCGTCAGGCCCATGTGCTGAGTATGCGGGCCTTCGCTCAGCGCCTCGCGGCCAAAGGCATTCAGCTGGTGTTGTTTGTGGACAATCCCCCTCTGGCCCGCGACATGGTGACGTGCCCGAAGAATTCCAACATCAGCTGCTCCCCGGATCCTGCTGTGATTGCGACGCGACAGCAGGCAGTTCGACTAACCCTTCAGGCGGCTGCCTACGGTCTTCCCAACGTTCACGTGTTTGATCCAACGCCCCACCTCCTGGATGTTGACGGTCGTGTCCGCTATCGCAATGTCCTCGGACATGTTCTTTACCCCGATTCCCACCACCTGAGCGTGACGGGAAGTCGCTCACTGGCAGCGCCGTTCGAGCGGTTCCTGACCCAGGCGGGCCTGATTCCGGAGCCCCGCTGATGGCTGTGGCCCCCACCGCCACGACCGGAACCGCCCCAGCGGCGAGCGGCAAAGCGCCTGGAGCGGGCGGAAAGGGGGGAGGTTTTACCTACCGGCCGGACATCGATGCACTGCGCGGGG
>NZ_JAFKRH010000078.1 GCF_019038465.1 Synechococcus sp. CCY 0621
AGCAGATCCAGCAGCTCGGTGTCTTCGCCATCGCCCACCTTTGTTTCGAGGCTCACCGGCTGGCGGGCGCGGCAGAGCAGGTCTTTGACTTCCTCTTCCGGCAGTTCCACCGCCACCGCCAGCTCGCTCAGGGTGGGGGTGCGGCCCAGCTCCTGGCTCAGCTCCCGCTGGCCCTTCTTGAGCTTGTTGAGCGTTTCGGTGATGTGGATCGGCAGGCGGATCGTGCGGCTCTTCTCGGCGATCGCCCGGGTGATGCCCTGGCGGATCCACCAGTAGGCATAGGTGGAGAACTTGTAGCCGCGGGTGGGGTCGAACTTCTCGACGCCCCGCACCAGGCCGATCGTGCCCTCCTGGATCAGGTCGAGCAGCTCCATGTTCCGCTTGGTGTACTTCTTGGCCACGCTCACCACCAGGCGCAGGTTGGCCGCCACCATCCGCTCCTTGGCGCGACGGCCAGCGTGCAGGCGCTTGCGCAGCA
>NZ_JAFKRH010000079.1 GCF_019038465.1 Synechococcus sp. CCY 0621
CGTGGCCCGCCGGATCCTGGGAAGCGCATGGTGGGCCGGGTTCACCTTCAACGGCATCACCGCCTATGGCGATGGCCACGACAGCCTGATCGGCGGCTCGGTGAAATTCAGGGTGCTCACCCGCGCCTGGGGCCGCTGCGATTGCTGCGGCGCACACGAGCACCAAATGGCCCTGGAGGTGGACCACATCATCCTCAGAAACCAGGGCGGCTCCGACGCCATCAGCAACCTGCAGGCGCTCTGCTTCCGCGGCGTGCAGGCCAGCTACGGCCACCGCGAAGCAGGCTGTGTGTTCTGCGCGCTGGAGCTCATCACCGGGCGGATGGTTGGGATCGCTGAGCACGTCCGAAACTCAATGCTTGGCAGTGGCCAGCGAACGAACCGCGATCAGATCCTGATCACCAATCGCCCGGAGGCTGCTGATGGAAAGCGTCAACAGCGATTGGGTCCGTCCCGATGCGGCGACAAACTCAACCTCGACATTTTCAGGATCGTGAATAGCGACGACAGCACCGAGATCCCCCAACTGCAGACCAGCATCAGGTATGTCGTGGGTAAGAGCAACAGTCTGGTGCAAGACGAACATGACTTACTCCGGAAATGCGGTGACGAGCCTTGGCTGTCTGGAATGATCGGGGATCAGCCAGACCGTTCTGAATGGTCTGGATGCTCCGTTGGGGCCTTTCAAAGTAGCACTGATGACAACTTTCATCCCGTAGGCGCTCATCTCGATCCGATTAACCGACCCAGTCTGCCCATGGTGGAGCAGATCATCACGAAGTCGTGTCCAGGATTCAACGGTGTAGCCAAGTGAACGAAATACCCTGGCCTTGAAGCGACCGACTGGATGCGTGTCTGAGAGCAGATAGTCGCAGATCTTGGCTTCGTCAACGATCGCGTGGTCTGCATGGGGGAGCATTCGTGGGCCAGGGTGATCGCCGGGGCTTCTCCTCCACAAATGCCACCCCCGTCTCACCCCAGCCAGGATGCCCCCATGCCCCCGCCCCGGCGCAGGACGTGGCCCGCCGGATCCTGGGAAGCGCATGGTGGGCCGGGTTCACCTTCAACGGCATCACCGCCTATGGCGATGGCCACG
>NZ_JAFKRH010000080.1 GCF_019038465.1 Synechococcus sp. CCY 0621
TTCGGCCGTCTACGGTCTCCCGCATTCGCTCCTCCTCAACAGTCGCAACCGACGCAGTGGAAGCGTCAGTTCCTAAACTTTTTTGGTTGTCCAGGTTCGACCGCTCCACCCCTTCCGGGGCTCTCGCGGCACGTCGCCTCCCGGCGACTCAGAAAACTTACAACATCGTCGGCTCGCGCCTCTTGATCTCGTAAGCCTGCTCCCCGCTCGAGCTCTCGCTCTCTGGGGCGCAGTCCAAAA
>NZ_JAFKRH010000081.1 GCF_019038465.1 Synechococcus sp. CCY 0621
CGCCGCCGGCGCCCTTGCGGTAGCCGAGCTCGACCCTGTAGTCGCGGTCGGAGAGGGGAACGGGGAGGTACCACTCGGTGGCATGGCTGTCGACCACCACCTCCTGGAGCGTGTGGGGGTGGGCGGAACCACCGGCCAGGCCGGTCACGTCGGCGACGCGCAGGCAGAGCTGGGAGGCGCCGGCATGGAGGGCGCCTGAGCGGTCGTCCTCGGAGATGTCCCAGAAGACATAGGCCCACTGGGGATCACGGGGCAGGAAGACGACGCGGGTCTCGG
>NZ_JAFKRH010000082.1 GCF_019038465.1 Synechococcus sp. CCY 0621
GACCCTGACGGGCCGTCCCGCCAGCTCCAACCAGATCGGCTACGTGGTGCTCGAGGCCAACGAGCTGGCTGGTGCCGACACGCTGCTGGCGGATCTGCAGGCGATCCGCTCTCGCGCCCAGACCCTTTTCTCCACCCTGGAAAGCTCCGACGTCACCCTGGCGGCGGGCACCACGTTCGATCGCGAGATCCTGCTGGTCAACGGCCAGTCGGTTCGTTTCTTCGAGGTGGTCGATGCCAGCCTGGAAGATCTCTCCAG
>NZ_JAFKRH010000083.1 GCF_019038465.1 Synechococcus sp. CCY 0621
CGCCGCCGGCGCCCTTGCGGTAGCCGAGCTCGACCCTGTAGTCGCGGTCGGAGAGGGGAACGGGGAGGTACCACTCGGTGGCATGGCTGTCGACCACTACCTCCTGGAGGGTGTGGGGGTGGGCGGAACCACCGGCCAGGCCGGTCACGTCGGCGACGCGCAGGCAGAGCTGGGAGGCACCGGCATGGAGGGCGCCTGAGCGGTCGTCCTCGGAGATGTCCCAGAAGACATAGGCCCACTGGGGATCACGGGGCAGGAAGACGACGCGGGTCTCGG
>NZ_JAFKRH010000084.1 GCF_019038465.1 Synechococcus sp. CCY 0621
GTGGGGTTGCCCCGGTTTCGTGGACAGGTCGATAGGAGTCACGCCATGACCCTCAGACTGTCCATCAATGAACAACCCGACCAAGACAAGGCGCCGGTTCACGGTGCAGCAGAAGCAGGAGGCCGTATGGCTCTGCCTGAGTGAGGGGCTCAGCTGCACGGCTGTAGCCCAGCGACTTGGCATCCCCATCAGCAGCCTGGCCAAGTGGGTGAGGCAGGCCCGCATCGATCGCGGGGACTTTGGCCCCCCTGAACAGGGTCAGCTCACCAGCGAGGAAAGGGCTGAACTGGCCCGGCTGCGCAAGGAAAACCGCGAGCTCAGGAGGGAGAAGGATTTTTTCAGGCTGGCGGCAGCGCACTTTGCAAAAGAGCAGCTGCCGCCGAGAGGTTTCGCCTGATCGAGGCCCTCTCAGACCGCTTCTCCACGGCCTGGCTCTGCCGGCAGCTGGGTGTGGCCCGCAGCGGCTTCTACGCCTGGCGGCAACGGCAGCACAACCCGGGCCCACGGGCCCAGGAGAACGTAGTCATCACGGCTCAGGTGCAGGCGGTGTTTGATCGGCACCGCGGCTTCTACGGCGCGCCACGCGTCCATCAGGAGCTCAGGGCCGCTGGCCTCAAGTTGGGCCGCCACCGCATTGCCCGGCTCATGC
>NZ_JAFKRH010000085.1 GCF_019038465.1 Synechococcus sp. CCY 0621
TTCGGCCGTCTACGGTCTCCCGCATTCGCTCCTCCTCAACAGTCGCAACCGACGCAGTGGAAGCGTCAGTTCCTAAACTTTTTTGGTTGTCCAGGTTAGACCGCTCCACCCCTTCCGGGGCTCTCGCGGCACGTCGCCTCCCAGCGACTCAGAAAACTTACAACATCGTCGGCTCGCGCCTCTTGATCTCGTAAGCCTGCTCCCCGCTCGAGCTCTCGCTCTCTGGGGCGCAGTCCAAAA
>NZ_JAFKRH010000086.1 GCF_019038465.1 Synechococcus sp. CCY 0621
TCAGGCGGCCAGGGGAGCGCCATCGACCAGGGCCGGCGCCAGCCGCAGGCCGGTTTCACCACTGGGGACCTGCAGCAGTTCGGCGGCCCGGATGCGGGAGATCAGCCGGGTGGTGGTGACCCGGGTGGTGCCGATCAGTTCACCGATGCGCTCATGGGTGAGGCGGAAGGGCAGGTCGCACCAGGGCCCGCAGCGGCGCCCCAGGCGGCGCACCAGCAGCGAGAGCAGGGCATGCAGCCGCTGCTCGGCGCTGCCGAGGTGGCGGATGCGCAGCAACTGCAGGGTCCACTCGTTGACCGGATCAAAGCCGTGGCCCTCGAGCGGTTCGGCATCACTGCGGAAACACAG
>NZ_JAFKRH010000087.1 GCF_019038465.1 Synechococcus sp. CCY 0621
CCCTCGGCACTCCGTTCTCGATCGCCGGTGTCGGCAGCCTCACCATCGCCGCCAACGGCTCCTATTCCTTCTCCCCGGCCGCCAACTACAACGGCCCAGTCCCCCTGATCTCCTATGTCGTCACCGACGGCTCCGGTCTCAACGACAGCTCCAGCCTTTCCATCACCGTCACACCGGTCAACGACGATTTCAGCGACGCCAACGAAACCCTCTCCATCGCCGAGGACAGCGGCACCAGCTCAGGCAATCTCCTGGTCGGCACCTCCAGCCCCGATGGCCCGGTCTCGATCGCTTCGTTCTCCATCGCCGGGCTGAGCGGTCCCTTCTCCCTCGGCAGCCCCACCACCATCGCCGGGGTCGGCAGCCTCACCATCGCAGCCAACGGCTCCTATTCCTTCTCCCCGGCCGCCAACTACAACGGCCCGGTTCCCCTGATCTCCTACGTCGTCACCGACGGCTCCGGCGCCAACGACA
>NZ_JAFKRH010000088.1 GCF_019038465.1 Synechococcus sp. CCY 0621
CTGGAGAGATCTTCCAGGCTGGCATCGACCACCTCGAAGAAACGAACCGACTGGCCGTTGACCAGCAGGATCTCGCGATCGAACGTGGTGCCCGCCGGCAGGGTGACGTCGGAGCTTTCCAGGGTGGAGAAAAGGGTCTGGGCGCGAGAGCGGATCGCCTCCAGATCCGCCAGCAGCGTGTCGGCACCAGCCAGCTCGTTGGCCTCGAGCACCACGTAGCCGATCTGGTTGGAGCTGGCGGGACGGCCCGTCAGGGTC
>NZ_JAFKRH010000089.1 GCF_019038465.1 Synechococcus sp. CCY 0621
CTGCTGGTGTGCCTGGGGGTGACGAGCCTGGGTGTGGCGCTGCTGATTCCGCCTTTGGAGAGCGGCTCGTATTTCATCGTGGCCCTGAAGGCGCTGTTCGGCTGGTCGAACAACTACCTGATGGGTCAGCTGGATTACTTCGCCCGGGATGCGGACCTGAACCCATTTCTGCACACCTGGTCGCTGGGTGTGGAGCAGCAGTTCTACCTGGTGTTTCCGCTGCTGATGGTGGGGATCGGCTA
>NZ_JAFKRH010000090.1 GCF_019038465.1 Synechococcus sp. CCY 0621
TCGCGGCGCCCCCCGTCGACATCGACGGCATCCGTGAGCCCGTCGCCGGCTCCCTGATGTACGGCAACAACATCATCTCCGGCGCCGTTGTTCCTTCGAGCAACGCCATCGGCCTGCACTTCTACCCCATCTGGGAAGCCGCCAGCCTCGATGAGTGGCTGTACAACGGTGGTCCTTACCAGCTGGTGGTCTTCCACTTCCTGATCGGCGTCTTCGCCTACATGGGCCGCGAGTGGGAACTCTCCTACC
>NZ_JAFKRH010000091.1 GCF_019038465.1 Synechococcus sp. CCY 0621
TCGCGGCGCCCCCCGTCGACATCGACGGCATCCGTGAGCCCGTCGCCGGCTCCCTGATGTACGGCAACAACATCATCTCCGGCGCCGTTGTTCCTTCCAGCAACGCCATCGGCCTGCACTTCTACCCCATCTGGGAAGCCGCCAGCCTCGACGAGTGGCTGTACAACGGTGGTCCTTACCAGCTGGTGGTCTTCCACTTCCTGATCGGCGTCTTCGCCTACATGGGCCGCGAGTGGGAACTCTCCTACC
>NZ_JAFKRH010000092.1 GCF_019038465.1 Synechococcus sp. CCY 0621
ACGACGATTTCACCGACGCCAACGAAACCCTCTCCATCGCCGAGGACAGCGGCACCACCACCGGCAGCCTCCTGGCCGGCACCTCCAGCCCCGATGGGCCCGTCTCGATCGCTTCCTTCTCCATCGCCGGACAGAGCGGTCCCTTCTCCCTCGGCACTCCGTTCTCGATCGCCGGTGTCGGCAGCCTCACCATCGCCGCCAACGGCTCCTATTCCTTCTCCCCGGCCGCCAACTACAACGGCCC
>NZ_JAFKRH010000093.1 GCF_019038465.1 Synechococcus sp. CCY 0621
GCCGGGGCCACAGCGGCTTGCTCGCCTGGCCCAGCAGCGAGCCCATCACCACATAGCCCGAAATCACAAAGAAGACGTCCACTCCCGTGAACCCACCAGGCAGCCACCCCTTGTTCAGGTGGAACACCAGCACCGCCAGCATCGCCGCCCCGCGCAGTGCATCGATGTCCGGCCGGTAGGCAAACCGCGACGGCGCCCTGATACCGGCTGTGGTGCTACCTGAGCTTGCGACTGCCTCCTTCATCATCGGCCCGTCGGGATCAGCCCCGACTGCGACAGGAACCGCTCGAAAGGCGCAGCCAGCGAGCGGCTACCCGACACGCTCAGGTGATGCTTGTCGGCATAAATTGGAGTGCCATTCTTCAATCGGTAGGTCACTTTGCCATTCCTGGTGAGATAAGGGGTGGGGTCGAACACGTGCACATTGGGAAGGCCCGCGGCAACCGCGTGCAACGCCTCACGGACTTTGTTTTGCATACGAGCAGTCTTTTCGGGAGTCGGGGCGCAGCTTGCACCCCCCTGGATTTGACACGCTGCAGGCTCCCTGGCCAGTGGGGGATTGTCGACGAAGAGAACAAGCTGGATCCCCTTGCTGGCCAGCCTGGCAGCATAGGCGCGAAGATTTGCAAGATGGATATCCCTGACCTCTGAGGGCCCGATGGAGCGTTCACCTCTGTAGAGGAGTGTGGCTGGTGAATCCATAGTAGACAGATATCGATGCAGGAAATTAGAGATGATCACAATATCTCCCCGATTCAGTCGAGTTAAAGCCCGTTCCATTTCACCTGCCGCATAATGCCTGCAGGGCTCATACCGACGGTTCTCCCAGGTGACAGTTATGGAGGGATCGATAAGGCAGGCAGCTTGATAGGTGAAACTGATTCGCTGGCCTGTGCGGGCCGTGACCGCATCCAGCATCGGCAGCAGGTGCTGGGCATGGGAATCACCAATCAGAAAGATTTCTCCGGCACCTTGCCTACCGGGCTTGCTACAGCGGTCATAATCTGGACGAGTAGAAGCGTTGTAATCCAATCCGTAGCGAAGACTACAAGCCGCATTGATCTGCGTACCTGGAATCATCGGATCAAGCACTTGTGTACGTTCACGGAAGGGCACCGGATCGGCATCACCGGCCACGAAGAAATAGCCCTTGAAGGTGTGGTGCAGGGCATCGATGCCGAGCCACAACCCCACCACCGCCAGCACCGCCAGCAGCGTCTCCCACCACCACTTCAGCGGATAACGGCGCACCGGCTGCTCCACCAGCC
>NZ_JAFKRH010000094.1 GCF_019038465.1 Synechococcus sp. CCY 0621
GAACGGAGACCAGATCGGTGCTGGTGTCGCGGAGTAACTGCACGGCGCCGTTGGGATCAAGCACCTGCAGGGTGGTGTTTGTGGTCGGGGGTGGAGTTGTGGTCGATGTTGTTGTGGTTGTCATCGTCGTGCCGTTGGCATCGACCATGAACTGCTGCTGGGCTTGTTGTCCTTGTGTGGTGGTGGTGCCGAAGACGGCACCTGAGGACACCCAGTTCCAATTG
>NZ_JAFKRH010000095.1 GCF_019038465.1 Synechococcus sp. CCY 0621
CAATTGGAACTGGGTGTCCTCAGGTGCCGTCTTCGGCACCACCACCACACAAGGACAACAAGCCCAGCAGCAGTTCATGGTCGATGCCAACGGCACGCCTATCACCAGCGCGCCCCAGAACGCCAGCACCGATAGGGTCGACCCCATCATCGGCGGCGGCACCAGCCTCGCTCCGGTCGCAGTCGACGACTTCGGCGAACTCCTGCCCGCAGATCCGACCTTCACCACCACGCCGTTCCTGGCCCTGGGTGAGCTGTCCTCCCTTGGCCAGTCCAACCCCACGGACCTGCTGGCATCGCCGTTCCCATCCGCCGGCTCGGCCTCCTCGCCGACCACCCCCTGGCTGCTCGCCACCCAGCCCCTGCTGTGACACGGTGCCCACGCGCCGGCGTTTCACGGCCCACAGAGACAGAAGAGTCGAACAGACCTCAACACCCCATCAAGCCACCAGCCCCAGCGCCTGCTCCAGGCCAGCGAGCACCACATCGGCCGTGATCTTGATCCTGTAGCGGCAGGCCTGGGTTTCGCTGCAGGCGAAGGTGCCGTGCTCC
>NZ_JAFKRH010000096.1 GCF_019038465.1 Synechococcus sp. CCY 0621
CTGGGGGCGAGCTGGTGGTGGACGCAGAGCGCACCGATGGCGGCATTTTTCCTGATGCCGAGCCGGCTGTGGGAACTGACGGTCGGCTCGCTGCTGCTGGTGGCGCAACGGCGCGGTCTGCTGGGGGCGGATTGGCTGCAGGGCCGCTGGCCGCGGCTGGCGGGGGGAGCGCTGCTGCTGTGGGCGGTGGTGATGACGTCAGAGCG
>NZ_JAFKRH010000097.1 GCF_019038465.1 Synechococcus sp. CCY 0621
TGCGGAAGAGAATCTGGTTTTGGTTGCCGCCGGATTCAGCAGCGAGGATCTGCCAGCCGGTGAACTGACTGGCTTTGATCTGGGCGCCCTGGTAGCGAACCGGAGCGGTGACGCCATTGATGCGAACGGAGACCAGATCGGTGCTGGTGTCGCGGAGTAACTGCACGGCGCCGTTGGGATCAAGCACCTGCAGGGTGGTGTTTGTGGTCGGGGGTGGAGT
>NZ_JAFKRH010000098.1 GCF_019038465.1 Synechococcus sp. CCY 0621
CCGCCACCAGCACCCCACCTCCAACCACCACCACGACGCCACCCCCGACCACAAACACCACCCTGCAGGTGCTTGATCCCAACGGCGCCGTGCAGTTGCTTCGCGACACCAGCACCGATCTGGTCTCCGTTCGCATCAACGGCGTCACCGCTCCGCTCCGCTACCAGGGCGCCCAGATCAAAGCCAGTCAGTTCACCGGCTGGCAGATCCTCGCTGCTGAATCCGGCGGCAACCA
>NZ_JAFKRH010000099.1 GCF_019038465.1 Synechococcus sp. CCY 0621
GGTAAGGCCACCTTCATCATTGGCGCCAACAGCTACGGCGGTAATGCCCAGGTGAGCCCCGCCGCTTCCCTGGTCACCGGCGTTCCTGCCTTCGTGACCGGACCCTTCGGCCCCCTTGGCCCGGTTGTTCCCAACACCTGGCAGAACCAGGCCCGTCAGACCCAGGGCGCCACGGCGTTCAACTACGACATCCAGCTCAACTTCGACACCAGCTTCACCGGCAAGGACCTGCTGCGCACCCGCCTGCGCGCTGGTAACTTCGCCCAGTCGCCCTTCGGCGGCCCCACCGTCGGCCTTAACGCCACGGAAGCCGGTTTCGAAGAATTCTGCGGCCTTGGCGTCGACTGCGGTGACGTGGTCGCCATCAACCGCCTCTTCTACCAGTTCCCCCTGGGCAGCAGCTTCACCGCCACCATCGGTGGTCGCGTCCGTCAGGACGACATGCTGGCGGTCTGGCCGTCCGCCTATCCGGCTGACACCGTGCTCGACATCTTCACCTACGCCGGTGCTCCCGGCACCTACAGCCTCAACCTGGGCGCTGGTGGTGGTCTGTGGTGGAAGAGCGGCGGCTTCAGCGTGAGCGCCAACTACGTCTCCGCCAACGGTGATGTGGGCAACTCGATCGCCGGCACCCCCAACTGCGGCGGCATCGGCAACGCCTGCTCCGCCCAGACAGGTACGGCTCAGGTGGCTTACACCGGATCCAACTGGGGCATCGCGGCGGCCTACACCTACTCCTCGGGTGGTGCAGGTACCTACAGCGGCAACGCCACGCCTCTGGCCAACGCCCTCTTCCTGAACTCTGCTGCCACCAACTCGGTGGGCATCAGCGCCTACTGGCAGCCCAGCAACTCCGGCTGGATCCCCTCCATCAGCACCGGCTGGGGCATCAACCGCAACCAGTACAACGGCACCAACTTCGTTGACGGCGGGCTCGTCTCCACCACCGGCATCACCAACGCCACCAGCCAGTCCTGGTACGTGGGTCTGCAGTGGTCTGACGTGTTCATCAAGGGCAACTCCGCCGGTATGGCGGTTGGTCAGCCCACCTTCCTGACCGCCGTCAGCGGTGGCAACACCGTCTTCGGTGGCCCCGCCGCCGCGACCGCGATCGTCGATGGCAACTACGCCTGGGAGTGGTGGTACAAGTTCCAGGTCACCGACAACATCAGCGTGACCCCGGCCCTCTACTACCTGAGCGCTCCCCTGGGTCAGGTCTCCAAGAACGTTGGCGCGATCGGAACCACCGGTACCGATTTCAACAACTTCGGCGGCTTCATCAAGACCACCTTCAAGTTCTGATCCTTCCGGATCAACTCCCCTCACAAACTCTCCTCTCATTGGCCCGGCTGCTTGCAGCCGGGCTTTTTTGTGTGTTGATCAACGCCGTTACTTCGGTTGCTGATGTGATCGCTATCTCGGGCTGACTAGCTGGTTGCAAGCCAAGAAACAAGCCGTAGACTTTGCCCTGTTCCGGCAAGGAACAGCACTCCTTATCGTGTGAGGAACCCATGAAACTCTTCCAGCAACTGCTGGTTGCCCCTGCCGCTCTCGGTCTGCTTTCGCCCGTTGTGGTGCAGGCTGCCGAGCTCAACATTGATGGCGTCAACAAATACGCCGCCGAGGAGCAGGTCACCAGCATCAACCAGTTCTCCGACGTCAAGCCGACCGACTGGGCCTTCCAGGCCCTCTCGAACCTGATCGAGCGCTACGGCTGCGTTGCTGGTTACCCGAACGGCACCTACAAAGGCGGCCAGGCCATGACCCGCTATGAAGCGGCGGCCCTGCTGAACGCCTGCCTCGACCGGATCACCGAAGTGACCG
>NZ_JAFKRH010000100.1 GCF_019038465.1 Synechococcus sp. CCY 0621
ACGAGTGGCGTGGGCGTGGAGCTGTGGAAGCTGGACGGCAGCGGCAACCCGGTGCTGGTGAAGGACATCAACGCCGGCAGCGGCAGCTCGTCGCCGAATCAGTTGTTCGCCTTCGATGGTCAGCTGTATTTCACGGCCGACGACGGCATCCGTGGGCGTGAGGTGTGGACCAGCGATGGCACCACCGCCGGCACGGTCCTGGTCGAGGACGTGAATGGCCGCACGGGCAGTAGCTCGCCGTCCAACCTGATCGATGTGGCCGGCACGCTGTACTTCACCGCCAGCGATGGGGTGGTGGGTGTGCGGCTGTGGCGGGTGGATCCGACCACGGGCATCCCGGAGGTGGTGGTGGTGCCCGGGGAGGCCGCCAGCAATCCCGGGGCGTTCTTCGACCAGTTCACGGCGGTGCAGGGCAGCCTGTTCTTCCGGGACCAGGCCAACAACCGTCTGATCACGATTGATGCCAGCACGGGGGATCCGGTGGT
>NZ_JAFKRH010000101.1 GCF_019038465.1 Synechococcus sp. CCY 0621
TCGACCAGTTCACGGCGGTGCAGGGCAGCCTGTTCTTCCGGGACCAGGCCAACAACCGTCTGATCACGATTGATGCCAGCACGGGGGATCCGGTGGTGGTGCCGGGTGTGGGGTTCGTCAGCGAGCTGACGGCGATCGGTAATGAGCTGTTCTTCGCGGGCTTTGCCTCCCCGTCGAGCAACGGCCGTGAGCTGTGGCGGCTGAGCGCGGGGAGCACCACGGCCACGGAGGTGGAGATTGCCAGCGGCAGTGGCAGCAGCAACCCGAGCCAGTTCACCAGCGTGGGCGGCACGCTGTTCTTCACGGCCACGACGAGTGGCGTGGGCGTGGAGCTGTGGAAGCTGGACGGCAGCGGCAACCCGGTGCTGGTGAAGGACATCAACGCCGGCAGCGGCAGCTCGTCGCCGA